>NZ_BKAJ01000144.1 GCF_007992495.1 Reyranella soli | reverse complement strand
TCATGAGCGCGCAGGATGCGCGCGGTCCGGAAGAGCATGATGCGGGCCTGGAGGCCGGCGGTCCGGCAAGATTAGACTGGACGCCGTGACCCCACCGCTCCTCGAACTAGCCTCGGTCAGCAAGACCTATCCCGGCGTGAAGGCGCTCGATCGCGTGAGCCTCGGCGTCGTGCGCGGCGAGGTCGTGGCGCTGATCGGCGAGAACGGCGCCGGCAAGTCGACCCTGATGAAGATCCTGGGCGGCGTCGTCGAACCGAGCGACGGCACGATCCGCATCGACGGCGTCGAGCACCGCGCGCTCACCGTTGCCGGTTCCATGGCGGCCGGCATCGCCTTCGTGCACCAGGAGCTCAACCTGTTCGACAATCTCGACGTCGCTGCCAACGTCATGATCGGCCGCGAACCGGTCTTCGCCGGTCCGCTCAAGCTGATCGACCGGGCGGCCCTCGAGGCGCGGGTGACGCCGCTGCTGCAGCGGCTTGGCGTCGACTTCCACGCCGACACGCCGGTCGCCAACCTGTCGCTCGCCCAGCGCCAGCTCGTCGAGATCGCCAAGGCATTGTCGCTCGAGGCGCGCGTCGTGATCATGGACGAGCCGACGTCCAGCCTCACGGCCTCCGAGACAGCGCGGCTCCTGAAGGTGATCGCCGAGCTCAAGGCGGGCGGCGTCGCCGTGATCTTCATCTCCCACCGCCTGGTCGAGGTCGAGCAGTGCGCCGACCGCGTCGTGGTGCTGCGCGACGGCGCCGTCGTCGGCGAGCTGGCGAAGGACGAGATCGACCACGACGTCATGATCCGCATGATGATCGGCCGTGACCTGAAATCCCTGCGTGTTCCGGCCGAGCGCGCACCGGGCGAGACGGTGCTCGAGATCGCGGGCCTCAGGACGCCGGCGCACCCCGAGCACGCCATCGACCTCGCCCTGCGCGCCGGCGAGATTCTAGGCATGGCGGGGCTGGTGGGCGCCGGCCGGACCGAGCTGGCCCGCGTCCTGTTCGGCGTCGACCGGCCGGTAAGCGGCGAGCTCTCCCTCGATGGCCACCGGATCGCCGTCCGGACACCGCGCGACGCCATCGATCACGGCATCTTCCTGGTGCCCGAGGACCGCAAGCGGTCCGGCCTGGTGCTCGACTTCTCGGTGAAGGAGAACGTCTCGCTGGCCAACCTCAGGGCCTTCGCCACGGGCCTGATCGTCCGCAGCGGGGTGGAGCGCCGCAACGCCGATGAGCGCCGCACGGCGCTCGACATCAGGACCGCCTCGATCGATACGCTGGTCGGCACCTTGTCGGGCGGCAACCAGCAGAAAGTTGTTTTGGCCAAGTGGCTGTCGATGACGCCGCGGGTCGTGATCTTCGACGAGCCGACGCGCGGCATCGATGTCGGCTCGAAGTCGGAGATCTATAAGCTGATGCGCGGCCTGGCCGATGCCGGCGTCGCCGTGCTCATGATCTCGAGCGACATGGAAGAGGTGGTGGGCGTCAGCGATCGCATCCTGGTCATGCGCGAGGGCCGGATCGCAGGCTTCCTGGAGCGCGCCGAGTTCAGCGAGGAGAATGTCATGCGGCTGGCCGTGGGACGGCGCGACCTGCAGGAAGCGAAGGCTGTCTGATGCTGAAGAAGGACCTTGGCTTGCTGGTGCTGATCCTCGTGGTCGGGCTGGTCGTCGCCATCCTGAACCCGCGCTTCCTGTCGCCGATCAATCTCGGCAATACGGCGAACCTCATCGGCCTGTTCGGCCTGTTCTCGCTCGGCGCCGGCATCGTCATCATCACCGGCGGCATCGATCTCTCGGTCGGCTCGGTGTTCGCCCTGCTGGGCGTGGTCTACATCGACCTGCTGGTGGGCTGGCAGGTGAGCTGGTGGCTCGCCACCATCGTGGTCGTGCTGGGCGGCGTCGTGCTGGGGGCGGTGCACGGCTTCCTCATCACGCGGCTCCGTCTGCAGCCCTTCATCGTCACCCTGTGCGGCCTGCTGATCTATCGCGGCGTCGCCCGCTACTACACCAACGACGGCACCGCGGGCTTCGAGTACGGCCAGTCCTTTCCGACGCTCGAATGGCTGGCCGCCGGACGGACCTTGGGCGTGCCGCATTCCTTCATCATGTTCCTGGTGGTGGCCGCGGTGATGGCGCTGGTGCTGCATCGCTCGGTGTTCGGCCGCTACCTGTTCGCCGTCGGCAAGAACGAGGAGGCGGCGCGCTATTCGGGCATCCGCACAGAGCGCGTCGTGGCGGCGGCCTACATCATCAGCGGCGGCCTGGCCGGCCTGTCGGCGATTTACCTCGCGATGTACACGCGCTCGATCTCGCCGGCGAGCCACGGCAATTTCTATGAGCTCTACGGCATCGCCGCCGCCGTGCTGGGCGGCTGCTCGCTGCGCGGCGGCGAGGGCTCGATCCTGGGCATCGTGCTGGGCGCCATCCTGCTGCAGATCCTGCAGAACCTGGTGAACCTGCTCGGCATCCCGAGCTCGCTCAACTTCGCGGTGATGGGCGGGGTGATCCTGATCGGCGTTGTCGCCGACCAGCAGCTGACGCGGCTGCGGGAGCGCCGAGCGAGGCGTTAGAGCGCTGTCCGTCGAAACAAATCGCCTCATCCTGAGGAGGCGCGAAGCGCCGTCTCGAAGACCTCACCCTTCGAGACGCGGTCCTGCGGACCGCTCCTCAGGGTGAGGTCATCTGTTTCACCATGAAGGGCTAAGTCGATTCGCGAGCAGCGTCTCTGTAGTGCTGCCGTACACGCGCGGCGGAATGTTCGAGCAGGGCGCGGCCTGCTCGTTCGGCTCCGTCGATATCGTGCGCCGCAATGCAATCGGCCACGCGCCGCCAATCGGCTGCCGACTCCAATCGGCCGGGCATGGTGAGGAAGCTGCTCGCCTGGCCTCGGATGAGCTGCCACGTGCCCATGCCCGCCAGCCGCTTGTAGATGTCGGGAAGATGGCCGTTGCCGCATCGATCGGTGAGCAGCGTCTGCAGCCGGATCGATTGGTTGGCGAATGCTTGAGGCGACACCCTCTCGTCGTTGGCGGAGGCCTCCAGCTCGGCGACCATGGCTTCCAGCATCTGGCCGTCTGCGGCCTCGGCGCGCCGCGCGAATCGGCCGGCGGCAAGCCCGAGCAGGGCCGCACGCAGCTCGAAAAGATCGTCGAGGTCGTGACGCGACAACTCGGCGATCCGTGCGCCGAAGCGCGGGATGCGGACGACATAGCCTTGCCGCGCCAGCGCGATCAGGGCCTCACGCACGGTGGCGCGACTGACGGCATGGGTCTGGGCGAGCAGCTCTTCCTTCAGCCGCTCTCCCGGCGCCAAACGCCCTGCCATCACATCTTCCAGAATCCGTTCCGCCAAGCGCTCCGACAGCGGCTTCACAAGCCTGCCTAGAGGAATTTCCGGCGACGAAGCACCATCCATGAGCGGGCAATCTCTTTCTTGTCTGACAAAAAGCAATATACTGATCAACAGTTGGTTCGGCAAACAAGCTCGTGTGGGAAACCAGGAGATGAATGCAGTCACCGTTACGCCGCTCGGTTTCGCCGCCGGCGCCCAGATCTCGGGAATCGACCTCAGGGCGCCGCTGAGCGACGCGCAGCATCGGCAGATCTACGACGCGTGGCTGGAGCACATCGTGCTCGTCTTCCCCGGGCAGGATCTCAGCCCGCAGCAGCAGATCGCCTTCTCCCGCCGCTTCGGCGTGCTCGATCAGCATGAGTCCCAAGCGCCGTCGACCCTCCATCCCGAGCACCGGGAAATCCTCGTCCTGTCCAACAAGGTGGTCGGAGGGAAGAAGTCCGGCACCTATAACTCGGGCCGCAACTGGCATACCGACCTCAGCTACACGTCGCGGCCGGCCAAGGGCGCCATTCTTCATTGCAAGGAGAAGCCGCCGGTCGGCGGCGACACGATGTGGGCGAACCTCTACCTCGCGCTGGAAACCCTCTCGCCGAACATCCGTCGGCTGATCGACGACCTGGAGGCCCTGCACGACGTCACGCTCATCCGCGGCATCGAGCAGCGCGATCCCACCGTCGTCGCCGAAATGAAGAAGCGCAATCCGCCGGTCGTCCATCCCGTCGTGCGCACGCACCCCGAAACCGGCCGCAAGTCGTTGCTCGTCAACCAGCGCATCCGCCGCTTCCTCGGCATGTCGGACGAGGAGAGCCAGAGCCTGCTCGCCATGCTCAACGCCCACGCCACCTCGCCGGAGTTCGTCTACCGGCATCGCTGGAGCATCGGCGACGTCGTGATGTGGGACAATCGCTGCAGCTGCCACGTGGCGCTGGGCGACTTCGACCAGACCAAGCCGCGCGTGATGTTCCGCTGCTCGTTGGAGGGCGAGGTCGAGTCCGGACGCCTGACGCAGGATGTCGGCGGCAGCGACCGGCAATCCATGCTCCAGGCCGTCGCCGCGGTCTCGTGAACGGATAACAAGAATCGTCGAGGGAAGAGACACCATGAATGCGCTGAAACTCGCGTGGGCACTTGCCTGCAGCATGGTCATGCTTGCGGCATCGGGCGTCGCCCAGACTCCGGCATTCCCCGACCGCTCCATCCGCCTGGTCGTGGCGTTTCCTCCGGGTGGTGCGACCGACGTCATTGCCCGCGTGCTGGCCCAGGGACTGACCACCGAGCTCGGCCAGAACGTGCTGGTCGAGAACAAGGGCGGTGCGAGCGGCATGATCGGCTCGGAGATGGTCGCGAAGTCGCCGCCCGATGGCTACACGCTCCTGTTCGCCCCGAGCTCGCACGCCACCCTGAAGGAGCTCTATCCCACCCTGTCGTTCGACCCCCTGCGCGACTTCACGCCGATCGCGACGGTGGCGCGCACGCCCTACATCCTGGTGGTTCATCCCGGCCTCGAGGTGAGGACCGTTGCCGACCTGCTGGCCATGGCGCGCGCGAAGCCGGGCTCCGTCGCCTATGCCTCGACCGGCATGGGCACCGCGCAGCATCTCGCCGGCGAAGTGCTGCGCCGCACGTCCGATACGGACATCCTTCATGTCCCCTACAAGGGCAGCGGCGCGGTGCGCGCGGACTTGCTGGCCGGTCGCGTCCAGATGATGTTCGACAATGTCGCGGTCATGCTCCCCTACGTGCAGCGCGGGGAGATGCGCGGCCTTGCCGTCACCAGCCCCAAGCGCAGCGCGCTGGTGCCTGACCTTCCGACCTTGCGCGAGCTCAACCTGGCCGCAGCCGAGATTGAGGGATGGTTCATCGTCCTCGGTCCGGCCGGCGTGCCCGATGCCGTTGTGCAGCGCTTGAATGCGGCGATCAACAAGGTGCTGGCTGCACCGGCCACGGCCGAGCGCCTTGCCGTCCTGGGCGCCGAGCCGCTCGCCGGGCCGCCGCAGGACGTTACCACGCTCGTCACCGCCGACCGTGAACGCTGGGGCAAGGTGATCCGCGAAGGAAACATCAAGCCCGAATGAGACGCGGCACTCGCTCTGAATCCGGCGCGTCGGTGTTTCAACCGTTGTAGCGGCGTGCTCTACTCCGCGGCGGAGGAAACAATGAACCCGCCGCGTCGATGGCTTCTGAAGGCCGCGAGCGTCGCCGCATTGTTCGCGGCATTTCCGGCCAGTGCACAACCGTACCCCTCGCGTCCCGTCACCATGATCGTGCCAGCCTCGGCCGGCGGTCCGACCGACGCCATCGCCCGCGTGATGTCCGAGCGCATGACCGCCAATCTCGGCGGCACCGTGCTGGTCGACAACGTGGCGGGCGCGGCCGGTTCGATCGGTGTCGGCAAGGTCGCGCGCTCGGCGCCCGACGGCTACACGCTTGGCATCGGCCAGTGGAGCCACTACGTGCTGAATGGCGCCACTTATGCGCTGCAGTACGACCTGTTGGCCGATTTCGCGCCGGTCGCCCTGATCGTGACCGGCCCGCTGCTGATCGTGAGCCGCAAGGACCTGCCCGCGAACAACCTCAGCGAGCTGGTGGCCTGGCTGAAGGCCAATCCGGACAAGGCCACCGCCGGCACGGGCGGGATCGGCACCCCGGGGCACATCTCCGGCATCTTCTTCCAGAGGATGACCGGCACGTCCTTCCAGTTCGTGCCCTATCGCGGCACCGCGCCCGCGTTGCGCGACCTGCTGGCTGGCCAGATCGACATCATGCTCGACCAGGCCTCCAACGTGCTGCCGCAGCTCAATGCCGGTGCGATCAAGGGCTTCGCCGTGACGGCCAAGGAGCGCCTGGCGTCGGCGCCTCAGGTGCCGACCGTCGCCGAGGCGGGCCTGCCCGACCTGCTCGTCTCGGTATGGCACGGCCTGTGGGCGCCCAAGGGCACGCCAACCGACATCATTGCCAAGCTGAACGCCGCCGTCGTGAAGTCGCTCGGCGAGGCCGCCACGAAGGAAAAACTAGCCGCCCTTGGTCAGGACATCCCACCCGCCGACCAGCTCACACCGCAGGCGCTGGGCGCCTGGCAAAAGGCCGAGATCGAGAAGTGGTGGCCCATCGTCAAAGAAGCGGGGATCAAGGCCGAATGAAACTGGGCGTTCTGCAATTCTTCAGCTGGCCCGGCCGGCACGGGCCTCTCGAAGAGGTCTACGCCCGGGCCCTCGAGCGCATCGAGATCATGGACCGCACCGGCTTCGATGCGGTGTGGCTGGCTGAGCATCACTTCACGACCTACAGCGTCTGCCCTTCGGTCCACATGGTGGGCGTGATGGCCGCTGCGCGCACCAAGCGGCTGCGCATCGGCACGGCGGTGTCGCTGGCGGCGCTCTATCATCCGCTGCGGCTCGCCGAGGAGGTCGCCCTGCTCGACCTGCTGTCGGGCGGGCGCGTCAACTGGGGCGCCGGGCGTGGCTTTGCCCGTTCGGAATTCAATGCTTTCGGCGTGCCACCGGAGGAGAGTGCGGATCGATTCCGCGAGGCCGTCGAGATCGTGCTGAAGGCCTGGACCGAGGAGCGCCTCACCTACAAGGGCCAGCATTTCGCCTTCGACGGCATCGAGCTGCTGCCCAAGCCCCTGCAGCGACCGCATCCGCCGGTCTGGATGGCGGCGACCTCGGAGCCTGCCATCGACTGGGCGGCGAGCCGCGGATTCTCCATCCTGATGGATCCGCACTCCTCGATGAAGGAACTCGGCGCCAAGCGCCGGCGCTATCACGACAAGCTTGCCGCAGCGGGCTTCGAGGATTCGGGCCGCGACATTCCGATGGCGCGGCTGCTGGCACTGGCGTCGACCCAGGCCGACGCCGAGGCCATCGCGCGCCGTGGCGCGCAATGGCTGGTCGATTCCTACGCGGGTCCGCAGCACGCAAGTCAGAAGACCCAGCACGTACAGCGGACCTACGACGGCAAGGAGCCCGTGCAGCACTACCTCGACAGCGTGATCCTGCACGGCACGCCGGCGTCGGTCGTCGAGCAGATCGCCAGGCTGAAGGAGGAGATCGGGCTCAACTACCTGATGTGTGCGCCGCTCAGCCGCGACACCTTCAAGCTGCTAGCCGATGAGGTTCTGCCACGGCTGCTGTGAACATCGCCTCGGCGATCAACGTCATGTCGGCGTCGCTGATCTCGATCAAGCCCTGGCGCAGCCGGTAGCCCCAGTTCTTCTCCTGGGTGAAGGCAAGCTGTGCCTGCAATGCAAGCAGCGACATGGACTCCGCTTCGTGCCAGGCGACCTCGCGGCGGAACGGCTTGAAGCCAAAGCCCATGTCGGCCTGGTAGGGCTTGCCCTGCTTCACCGTGCCGATGGCCGTGAAGGCCTGCAGCCGATCCTTGCCGCGCTGGGCGTGGCTCGGCGTGTAGGTGCGGTTGGGCGAGTAGTAGACGATGCGGTCGCCCGGCTGGATGCGGCGCAGCGGCGTCGCCTTGCCGTGGTTGACCTGCATGAAGCCCCCGTTGCGCCCGATCTCGACATGCTCGGCGGATGCGACTGCCAACCAGTTCCTGCTCATGGGATTTCTCCTCGATCGTTGGGAGAAAATCATAAGCCTGGCAGCTGTCAGATTATGTCAGCAGCAGATCCGGATACTGGTCTCGAAGGGTGGCACATCAAGGCGGGTTGCCACCCTTCGAGACACACCTCGCAAACGAGCAAGGTGCTATCTCTCGCTGGCTTCCTTGGTCAGCTCGCGCTCGCGCCATTCCTTGAGCATGGCCTGGCGGCGGCGCGGATAGCGCTTCTCGGTCATGTTCAGCACGACGATGCGGTCGGTGCGGAAGTGGCGGTAGTCCTCGCGCAGCTCGCACCACGCCACGACTACGCGCACCTTCTCGAAGAAGCTGAGCGCGAACGGCCAGATGATGCGCTTGCTGTCGGCGCCGTTGGTGTCGCGATAGCTGAGGCCGATCTTGCGCTCGGTGCGGATGGCCTGGCGGATCTTGGGCAATTGCGCATCGCCGGCAGCGATGGGATCGCCCGGGCCGATCAGCAGGCCTGATTCGTCCAAGGTCTCGCGCAGGTCCTTCGGCAGGACGGCGCCGATCTTGGCCAGGACGTTGGCGGCGGCATCGGCGAGCGCGCGGTCGGCGCGCTGATGCACCCAGCGCGAGCCCAGCACCAGCGCCTCGATCTCCTCCTCGCTGAACATCAGCGGCGGCAGCATGAAGCCCGGCCGCAGCACGTAGCCCACGCCCGCCTCGCCATCGATATGCGCGCCCTCGGCCTTCAGAAGCTCGATGTCGCGATAGAGCGTGCGCAGCGACACGCCGGTCGCCTCGGCAAGCGTGGCGCCGCTCACCGGATGGCGATGGCGGCGCAGCACCTGGATCAGGTCGAGAAGACGTTGGGCGCGCGACACGCTACCCTCATAGCGAGGTCTACTGTCAGTTTATGGCAGTAGTAGACAGGAGGATCATGCGCGTTGCCGTGATCGTCAACCCGGCCGCCCGCAAGGGTGGGGCGCTGGCCCGCTGGCCGGCCATCCAGGCCGAGCTGGACAAGCGGCTGGGCCCGGTCGAGCCGATGTTCACCGAGGCGCCCGGGCACGCGACCCATCTCGCCCTTAACGCCTTGGCCCGAGGCGTCCGCCGTTTCGTGGCCGTGGGCGGTGACGGCACGGTGAATGAGACCCTGAACGGCCTGCTCGAGCCCTCCGGCCGCCTGATCTACCCCGATGCCGTGCTCTGCCCGGTGCCGGCCGGTACCGCCAACGAGCTCAGTCGGGCGCTCGGCCATCTGGCCGTCGCCGGCAGCGCCTTCGATGCCGCCGCCAGCCCGCTCACCCGGCCGATCGACTTGATGCGCGTGCGCTGCGCGGGACCCGACGGCCGGCCGGTCGACCGCTTCGGCTACCTGATCGTGGCCCTGGGGCTCGCGGCCACCATCAGCCATCGCACCTCCCAGTCGCGCTGGCTGAAGAAGCTGGGCGAAGTAGCCTATCTCCTGATGACGCCTGGCGTGACGCTGGGCTACCGCCAGCGCGACATTTCAGTCGAGATCGACGGAGTGCCTACCGGCACCCGTCGGCTGTTCACGGTCATGGTCGGCAACACCGAGAATGGCGGCGGCGGCATGAAGCTGCTGCCCGGCGCCCGTTTCGACGACGGCGTGCTCGACCTGATCGAGGCGGGCGGCGTGTCCCGGCTGGAGGTCCTGACGACAATCCTGCCCAAGCTCTACAGCGGCGCCCATGTGCACCATCCCAAGGTGCGGACGGCCCGCGGCACCTCATTCCGATTCGCCTCAGACGTCGAAACCCTGGTCGACCTCGACGGCGAGATGGTGGGCCGCCTGCCGCTGGAGGTCACTGTTCTGCCACAGGCCTTCCGGGTCGGGACGGTTTAAACGGAACGTTTAGGCAAGCGCCGCGTTCGAGATGGCGCAGGGAGGCTTTTTTCATGCGCCGTGCGCTGGCTCTGGTCATTCCGGCCCTCTTGTTGGGGCTCGCGGCACCGGCCTGGGCCGACAAGGACAAAGACAAAGGTCACAAAGGCAAGCACGGCCACGGCGATCGCGGCGCGCCGGTGGTCGTCGTCCAGCCGGTCCGCGTGATCATCCCTGACCGGGACCGTGCCGTCGTCTACCAGTACTATCGCAGCGAATTCTCCGCCGGCCGCTGTCCGCCAGGTTTGGCCAAGAAGGGCAATGGCTGCCTGCCGCCGGGCCAGGCGAAGAACCTCTATGTCATCGGCCAGCCGCTGCCGCCCGCGGTCATCCCCCAACCGGTGCCGCCCGTGGTCACGCAACAGCTCGAACCGGTGCCGCCGGGCTACGAGTACGTGCGTGTCGACGACGACGTGCTCCTGATGGACAAGGCCAACCGCATGGTCGCCGATATCGTGTACGACCTGAACGACTACGACAGCCTGGGTCTCGACTGACCCTCGGCTAGACAACGGGCAGCGAACCGCCGTCGATGCGGAGCTCGACGCCGGTCATGGTTGGCGCCCGCGGCGATACGATGAAGGCGATCAGTTCGGCGACCTCCGAAGGCGTGTTGGGCCGGCCGATCGGGATTCCGCCGATCGCTTCCATGAGCTTGCCGCGCGCGGTCGCATAGTCCGAGCCGGCTTCTCTTGCCAGACGCTCGACGAGGGCGACGGCGGCCTCGGTCTCCGTCCAGCCTGGCGAGACACGAACGACCCGCACGCCCTTTGGGCTGACCTCCTTCGAGAGGCCTTTGCTGTAGTTCGCAAGCGCCGCCTTTGCCGCCGCGTAACCCAGCGTCGCCTCGAAGACGGGCGACTGCGCCTGGATGGACGTGACGTGCACGATCGCTCCCGAGCCTTGGGCCAACATCAACGGGAGCAGGGCGCGGTCGAGGCGGATCGCCGGAAAGAGGTTGAGATCGAGTTCCTTCCTCCATTGGCTTTCATCGAGCGCGGCGAAGCCACCCGCTGGCGCCGAAGAACCACCGAGAGCGTGGACGATGACATCTATGCCGCCGAGATGCGACCGCACGCTCTCGACGACAGCATCGCAACCCTCCACGGTGGTGAGATCGGCCGACACCGAAAGGAGATTGCCGTCCGCCCGGCCGGTGAACGAACGCGCCGCGGCCAGCACGACGGCGCCCTCTTCGTGCAGGCGCTCCGCCACCGCGCGGCCGATGCCGCGGCTCGCGCCGGTCACGAGCACGCGTTTGCCGTCGAGCCCGGCTCCAGTCTGCATCGTCGTCATTGAACTCTCCATGCTTCAGCCGATGGATTAGGGAGTAGGCTGACGCGATGGCAAGAACCGACGACAAGGTAAGGCACGAACCCAAAAGTAAGGTCGATCGCCGCGGCGTCCCTTACACGCCGCAAACGGCGGCCGCGGAAGTCGAGCGAGCCCTCAAGGTCGTCGCGGGGCGCTGGAAGCTCGTCATCCTGTTCCATCTCTTCGACGGCGCACGGCATCGCTTCTCCGACCTCGAACGGGCGATCCCGGGCGTGTCGCAGAAGATGCTGATCCAGCAGCTGCGCCAGCTCGAGCGCGATGGCGTCGTGCGTCGGTTCGTCCATCCCCAGGTACCGCCCAAGGTGGAGTATTGCCTGACCGAGTGGGGCCTCGCGCTTTGCCCGGCGCTGGATGAGATCCTCGTCTGGGCGGCCGAGCGGGATCGGCCGGCGGGCCCGACGCCGGATCAGTGACGGAAGTGGCGCATGCCGGTGAAGACCATCGCCAGGCCCTTCTCGTCGGCGGCCTCGATCACCTCTTTGTCGCGCATCGAGCCGCCCGGCTGGATGATCGCCGTCGCGCCGGCTTCGGCGGCGGCCAGAAGTCCGTCGGCGAAGGGGAAGAAGGCGTCGGAGGCGACGACGCTGCCGATCGCCGGACTCTGCGGAAGCTTGGCGAGCTCGCCGGCTTCGGCGGCGCGGATGGCGGCGATGCGTGAGGAATCGCGACGGTTCATCTGGCCCGCGCCGACGCCCACCGTGGCGCCGTCCTTGGCATAGACGATGGCGTTCGACTTCACGTGCTTGCAGACGGTGAAGGCGAACAGGAGATCGTCGAGCTCCTTGGGAGTCGGCGCGCGCTTGGTCACGACCTTCAGGTCGCTCTTGGCGAGATGGCCGTTGTCGCGGCTCTGCAGCAGATAGCCGCCGCCGACGCTGCGCATGGTCATGCCGGGCGACAGCGGATCAGGCAGGGTGCCGGCCAGCAGCACGCGTACGTTCTTCCTCTTGGCGAAGATTTCCAGCGCCTCAGGCGTTGCGTCGGGTGCGATCACGACTTCCAGGAACAGCTTCGCAAGGTCCTCGGCCGTCCTGGCTTCCAGTGTGGTGTTGACGGCGACGATGCCGCCGAAGATCGACACCGGATCGCAGGCATAGGCTTTCAGATAGGCGCTGTACTGGTCCGCGGCCATGGCAACGCCGCAGGGATTGGCGTGCTTGACCACGACGACGGCCGGCTCCTTGAACTCGGCCACGCACTCGTAGGCCGCCTCGGTGTCGCCGATGTTGTTGTAGGAAAGCTCCTTGCCCTGCACGACGCGCGCCGTGGCGATGCCCGGCCGCTTGCTGCCATCGGAGTAGAAGGCGGCTTGCTGATGCGGGTTCTCGCCGTAGCGCAGCGTCTGCACGCGCTGGGCGGTGATGGTCAGTCGCTCGGGGAAGGCTTCACCCTCCTGCTTCGCGAACCAGCTCGCAATGGCCGCGTCGTACGAGGCGGTGCGCGCATAGGCCTTGGCCGCAAGCTTGCGGCGCAGCGCCAAGGTCGTGGCGCCCTGCTGTGCCTTCATCTCTTCGATCACGTTGGCGTAGTCGGCCGGATCGACGACGATGGTCACGAAGTCATGGTTCTTGGCCGAGGCGCGGATCAGCGCCGGCCCGCCGATGTCGATGTTCTCCACGCAGGTCGGGAAGTCCGCGCCGCGCGCCACCGTGGCCTCGAAGGGATAGAGGTTCACCACGACGAGATCGATGCCCGCGATCTTGTGGTCGGCCATCGCCTTCTTGTGTCCGGCGTCGGTGCGCCGCGCCAGGATGCCGCCATGGATCGCGGGCTGCAGGGTCTTCACCCGGCCGTCCATGATCTCGGGGAAGCCGGTGTGGTCGCTCACCTCGACGACCTTCAGCCCGGCATCGCGCAAGGCCTTGGCCGACCCGCCGGTCGACAGGATTTCCACCCCGTGCGCAGCCAGCGCGTTGCCCAGCTCGACCAGGCCCTCCTTGTCGGAAACGGAGATCAGCGCCCGCTCGATGCGGGCAAGATCGGGCGTGGGCGAGGGGACATAGTGGGGGCTGGCGGACATGGCGGGGTCTATAAACCCATCCGGTCTGCGTGGTAAGGCGGCGGTTCTGAATGACGCTGCGACATTCTGGAATCGGCGCTGGATCGATGGCACCCTGCGCAACCATGAAGCGCGTTGCCCTCCGCCTGCTCCTGTTCGCCGGCCTGCTGGCGCCAGCCCTTGCCATCGCCCAACAACCCCTCGACCCAGTGCGCTTCAAGGCGGTGCTGGCGGCCGCCAGGGCCTATGCCGCGGACCTTAGCCTCGTCAACTATTGCTTCCGCGTCTCTGACGAGCAGCGACCCTTCCTCTACTATGCCGTGCTGCTTGATCTCCAGGGGGCACTGGGCGTGCTCACGGCGGCCGATGCCAAGCCCCAGCAAAAGGCCGAGTTCGTCGAGGCCGTGCTGGCCAACGTCCGCTTCTATCCGAAGGACGCCAGGGATCCGGCGCTCGACCGGCGCTGTAGTGAGGAGGAAGTCGAGAAGAAATACTTCCAGAACTTTGGCGTCTCACCGGCGCTGAAGATGCGGCCTCCCCTCGACAAGCTCGGGCCCTAGCTAAGCGTCCGCCCCCTCCAGCACCCGTACCTTGAAGCCCTCGGCCGACAGGGCCTCGACCAGCTCGCGGGCATGGTCGCGGCCGCGCGTCTCCACCGTGACGTCGAGCTCGGTCCGCTTGGCCACCGCGGCGCCGAACAGCCGCTGATGCTGGACCTCGACGATGTTGCCGCCCGCCTTGCCTATGAGGCCGGAGACGCGGGCGAGCTGGCCGGGCAGGTCGCCGATCATGAGCCTGAGCCGCACGATACGGCCGTCGCGCACCAGGCCGCGCAGCAGCACCGAGGCCAGCAGGCGGGTGTCGATGTTGCCGCCCGACAGCACCAGGCCGACCTTGCGGCCGACGAAATGCTGCGGATGGGAAAGCAGCGCGGCGAGGCAGGCCGCGCCCGCGCCCTCGGCCACCGTCTTCTCGACCTCGAGGAAGAGGGCGATGGCGCGCTCGATCGCCACCTCGTCGACCACCAGCACCTGGTCGAGCAGGGCCTTGGCGATGGCGAGCGGCGTCTTGCCGATGTCACGCACGGCGATGCCTTCGGCGATGGTGTCGCCGCCCGCCGTCACCGGCTCGCCTGCGAGCAGCTGGTGCATCGCCGAGAAGCTCGTGGTCTCGACGCCGATCACCTTGATGTCGGGCTTCAGCCCGCGCGCCGCCACGGCGCAGCCCGCGATCATGCCGCCGCCGCCCACCGGGGCCACGATCGTGTCGATCTCCGGCGCGTCCTGCAGCATCTCCAGTGCGATCGTGCCCTGGCCGGCGATGATGCGCGGATCGTCGTAGGGATGGACGAAGGTGAGCTTATGGGCGTCGGCCAGGCGATGCGCCTCCGTCGCCGCCTCGGCCAGCGTGTCGCCATGAAGCACCACGCGCGCGCCGTGGCCGCGCGTGTGCTCGACCTTGGTGTTGGGCGTGAAGGACGGCATGACGATCGTGGCGGGGATGCCCAAGCGTCCGGCGTGATAGGCCACGCCCTGGGCGTGGTTGCCGGCCGACATGGCGATGACGCCGCGCTTCTTCTCCTCGTCGGTGAGCTGCAGCAGCGTATTCAGCGCCCCGCGTTCTTTGAACGAGGCGGTGAACTGCAGGTTCTCGAACTTCACCCAGACGTCGGCCTTGGCGATGCGCGACAGGGTCTCGGAGCGCAGGCAAGGCGTGTGCACCACCGCCTCGCCGATGCGTGCGGCGGCGAACTCGACATCTTCGAGCGTTACGGGAAGCTTTTGCATCAGGCTGCCCTTTAAGCAGCCAAACGGCGGTCGATCCAGTCGCGCGTGCGATACCAGGCGCCGATCATGGGCAGGAACCACGGCTCGCCGTTGTAGAGCGCGTGCTCGGGGAAGTCGCGGTCGTCCAATGGATTGATGGGCTCGTTGCGCCCGCCGGCGATCTTCTTGGCGGTCTGGGTGCCGAGATAGGTCATCATGGCGACGCCATTGCCGTTGCAGGCCAGCAGGTAGTGCAGGCCCTGGTCCATGCCCATGTGCGGCATGTAATCCAGCGCAAAGGCGACGTTGCCCGTCCAGACGTGGGTGATGCGGATGCCCTTCAGCTGCGGGAAGCGGTCGATCATGTACTGGTAGAGCACCGGTGCGCTCACTTCCGGCGGCGCCGCGGTGAAGCGGGCACGGCCGCCGAAGATCAGGTGCTTGCCGTCGGGCGAGGGCCGATAATAGGTCAGCACGCGCTTGGTGTCGGCGATCGAGCGCAGCTCGGGCATCAGCTTGCTGGCATGCTCGGGCAGTTCCTCGGTCGCGATGATGTGGCTCGCCACCGGCACGACGCGGCGCTTCAGACGCGGCGTCAGATCACCGGTGTAGCCGTTGGTCGCGATCACGACCTCGCGGCATTCGATCGGGCCCTTCGAGCTCAGCACCCGCCAGCCATTGGCGACCTTCTCGATGCGCTCGGCCTCGACATTGGCGCACAGGATCGCACCGGCGCGGTGCGCGGCCTCCAGCAGGCCCTTGTAGTAGAGCGCGGGATGCAGATGGCCCGAACGCTTGGCGTACATGCCGCCGAAGTAATAGTCCGAAGCGATCATCTCGCGCTGACGCTCGCGCGGGATCATCTCGGCGCCGACATCGGCGTACTTGTTGAACATCTCGACCTTGGCCGCCTGCTCGGCGTAGTGCTTGGGCGTCCAGGCGCCGACGAAGCGGCCCTTCCTGATGACGCCGCACTCGATCTTCTCGCGGGCGATGATGTCTTCCAGCACGGAGAGCGAATCCGCGCCGGCGCCCAGGAACGCCGCCTTCTTGGCCTCGAACTCGGCTGCCGCCTGGTTCTTGCCGCCCAGGCCCTTGCCCATGTTGACGCCGCCCGAGATCATGCCGCCGTTGCGCGTCGAGGCGCCGACGCCGAAATCGCCGCGCTCCAGCACGACGGCGCCGACGCCGTTGCGGCGCAGCTCCAGCGAGGTCGAGAGCCCGCCATAGCCGGCGCCCACGATCACCACGTCGGTCTTCAGCGGCGGATCCTGCGACAGCGCGTTGTTGGGCTTCCACGCCTCCCACCACCAGGGAGCCGCCTTGAAGTCGGGATGGAAGATGTCTTTGCCCGGTGTCATGTGTCAGGCCGCGCGTTTGGAAGGTACGGGCTCGATCTTCGCAAGGCGTACGCCAAGACGCTGACGCGCGGTCCAAAGATCAAGGTTTTCCTGCATCCTGAGGAAGAGTTCCGGTCGACCCCCAGTAAGCTGGGCGAAGCGAAGTGCCATGTCGGCCGTGACCGCACTCCGACCACGCAGCACCGCATGCAGGGCCTGTCGGCTTACACCCATGCGCCGGGCCGCGTCCGTCACCGACAGGTGTGCATGTTCCTCGATGATTTCCCGCATCAGCTCTCCCGGATGCGTCGGCGCCCTTGTTGGCCGGCGAACTGCAAACTCGGTCATATGCACCCCTGAGCTAGTGATACTGCTCCAAATCCACTCTCACGGCCGTGCCCTCCGACCATTCGAACGTAATGCACCACGGTCCGTTGACATGGATGGTGTAGCGTTGAGGCCTGCCGTGGAGGGCGTGAAAGTCGAATCCCGGCTGCCGCAACTCCTCCAAAGCGGCCGCCGCGTGCAGCGCGTCCAGCCGAACGATGATGCGCCGCTGCAGAGCCGGAGCGACCTTGGATGATCGTCCGGATTCGAACAGTTCCTTCAGTCCTCTGTGGCGAAAGCTGCCGATCACCGTGGTCGACTGTAAAGTGCTGCTTTACAGTCGGCAAGCCTAGAAATCCGTCACCTTGCCGTTGAACTGCCAGTCGCCGTAGCGGGTCGGCTCGGGACCGGGCGGGCCGCCGATCTCCTCGACCTTCTTGGGCTGGGGTGGAGGAACGGGCTTTTCGGCCTCGGGTTTGGCCGTTTCGGCCTCGGTTTTCTTGATATCGGTCATGGCCGCATGATGCCGTCCCCCGCCTTGATTCGCCACAGTCGCGGACCATCTTTCCGGCCATGAACTACTTTCGCACCGCCCTTCTCCTGGCGGCCCTGACTGGCTTCTTCCTGGTCGTCGGCTACCTCCTGGGTGGCCAGTCCGGCCTCATCCTGGCGCTCGTCGTGGCGCTGGGCATGAACCTGTTCGCCTACTGGAACAGCGACAAGATGGTGCTGCGCATGGCCAACGCCCAGGAGGTCGGCCCCAACGAGGCGCCCGAGCTCTTCGGCATCGTGCAGGGCCTCGCCCAGCGCGGCGGCCTGCCCATGCCGCGCGTCTACATCATCGACGAGGAGCAGCCCAACGCCTTCGCCACGGGCCGCAACCCCGAGAACGCTGCCGTGGCCGCGACGACCGGCCTGCTGCGCCATCTCAGCCGCGAGGAGATCACCGGCGTGATGGCGCATGAGCTGAGCCACGTCCGCCATCGCGACACGCTCACCATGACCATCGCCGCCACCCTGGCGGGCGCCATCGGCATGCTGGCGAGCTTCGGCGGCCTGATGGGCGGCGGTCGCGACGAGAATGGCCGGCCGATGATGGGCGGCGTGGCGGCGATCGCCATGATGATCCTGGCGCCGCTCGTCGCCTCGCTGGTGCAGATGGCGATCAGCCGCAGCCGCGAGTACGAGGCCGACCGCATGGGGGCGGAGATGTCCGGCCAGCCGCTGTGGCTCGCCTCGGCGCTGGCCAAGCTGCACGCCGGCACGCAGCAGATTCCCAACCAGGCAGCCGAGGCCAACCCGGCGACGGCGCATCTCTACATCGCCAACCCGTTGTCGGCCGGCGGCCTCAGCGGCCTGTTCTCGACCCATCCGCCGATGGAAGAGCGCATCGCGCGGCTCGAGGCGATGGCAGGCGGGATGACGGGCTATGCGCAGCCGCGGCCGCAGATGTCGCCCAACGGCCCGTGGACCAACCCGGCGCCGCAGTCACCGCGCCGCGGTCCCTGGGGTTGACGGAAGCGCGGGCCTCCGGCCCGCTCATGATCATGTTCTTCCGGACCGCGAGCTTCCAGCTCGCTCATGATTCATGAGCGAGCTGGATGCGCGCGGTCCGAAAGACCATAACGCGCCACTGGAGTGGCGCGCCCCCAGCCTACTTTCTTACTTTCCCGTTCTCGGTGAACGGCAGCGATTCTTCCTGAGGCTTGGGCAGCTCCGGCTCCTCGCCGAGATCGACGTCTAGAATGCGCTGGCCGCGCTTGGTGATGCGGTCGGCCGAGATGTCGATCTCGCGCAGGTCCTTCTCGGTCTGCCCGAAGTGCGTCTTCAGCCGCTCGACGCGGTCGCCCAGCCGCTGGACGTCACCCATCAGCAAGCCGACCGTCTTCTGGATCTCGCCCGCCTGCTCGCGCATGCGCACGTCCTTAAGCACGGCGCGCACGGTGTTCAGCGTCGCCATCATGGTCGTCGGCGACACGATCCAGACGCGGGCGCGATAGCTCTCCTCGACCAGGCCGGTGAAGTTGGCGTGCAGCTCGGCATAGACCGCTTCCGACGGCAGGAACATCAGCGCCGATTCGGCGGTCTCGCCGGGCACGATGTACTTGTCGCGGATGTCGCCGATGTGCTTGCGGATGGCCTGCTGGAAAGCGCGCTGTGCCACCAGCAGAGCCGGCCCGTCGCCCGCCGCCACAGCGCGAAGCGCGCTATAGCTCTCCAATGGGAACTTGGCGTCGATGGCGATCGAGCCCGGCGGGTTGGGCAGCATCAGCAGGCAGTCGGCGCGCGCTCCCGACGACAGCGTGTGCTGGAACGCGTAGGCCTGCGGCGGCAGCGCGCTCTGCACCAGGTCGTTCAGCTGCACCTCGCCGAAGGCGCCGCGCGCCTGCTTGTTCGACAGCACCTCCTGCAGGCTGACCACCTGGGTCGAGAGGTCGCCGATCTTCTTCTGCGCCTCGTCGATGCGCACCAGCCGTTCGCGCAGGTCGGTGACGATCTGGCCCGTGGCGTGCTCGGTGCGGTCGAGCCGCTCGCCGACCGCCTTGGCCAGCGCCTGCTCCTGCTCGCGCAGCGAACGCTCGACCCGCTGCACGGTCTCGGCCTGTTGGCTCATCGCCAGGCTGAGCTGCTGGCGCATCTGCTCGGCGTCGCGGCCGTTGCCCTGGCGGAGCAGGACGACGGCAAGAACCACGCCGAGCAGCACGACGATGGCCAGGAGAATGATCGTCAAAAGATCCATTGGCAGCCCTTATAAGCCCTCGGCTCGACAAGCGCACCGACGGCGGCTAATCCATCAACAATGCCGCCAAAACACGACCCTGACGTCTGGCTGTTCGACCTCGACAACACGCTCTATCCGGCGCGCTGCAACCTCTTCGCCCAGATCGACGTGCGCATCGGCCGCTATATCGCCGACCTGCTGAAGGTCGATGTCGACGAGGCGCGGCGCGTGCAGAAACAGTATTGGCGCGAGCACGGCACGTCGATGCGCGGGATGATGACCCTGCACGGTGTCGATCCCACGCACTTCCTCGATTACGTGCACGACATCGACTACTCACCGGTCGAGGCCAACCCCGCGCTCGAGGCGTCGCTCAAGGCGCTGCCCGGCCGCAAGCTGATCTTCACCGCGGGCGACGTGCCGCATGCCGAGCGCGTCATGGAGCGGCTGGGCGTGGCCCATCACTTCGAGGCGATCTTCGATATCGCCGCCGGCGACTATTGGCCGAAGCCACACAAGCAGATCTACGAGAAGCTCGTGGTCAAGCACGGCGTCGATCCGACGCGCGCCTGCATGGCCGACGACATGGCCGTCAATCTGAAGCCTGCCGGCGACATGGGCATGCGCACGGTGTGGATCCGCACCGAAGAGAGCGTGAAGCGTGCCGGCGATCTCGATCTCAGCCACATCCATCACGAGACCGACGACCTCGCGACCTGGCTCGCCGATTGGTTGGCCGAAAGGAAAATCCAGAAGTGAAGATCCTGATCCTGGGCGCCGGCGCGGTCGGCGGCTATTGGGGTGCGCGGCTCAGCCAGGCCGGCATCGACACCACCTTCCTGCTGCGCGAGAAGCGCGCCGAGCTGGTGCGGCGCAACGGCCTGGTGGTCAAGAGTCCCAAGGGCGACTTCACCGTGCCGGTCAAGGTGGTGACGCGCGGCGACGAAGGCGGCCCGTACGACGTCGTGATCCTGGCCTGCAAGGGCTACGACCTCGACTCGGCCATGGACTCGATCGCCCCGGCGGTCGGGCCGGAGACCACCATCGTGCCCATGCTGAACGGCCACGCCCATTTTGCCACGCTCGACGCCCGCTTCGGCGCGGCGCGTGTGGCCGGTGGCCTGGCGCGCATCTCCGGCATGCTGGGACCGAACGGAGAGATCCTGCACAGCGGCGCCTCGGGCGTGTCGTTCGGCGAGCGCGACGGCAAGCCGGCGCGCAAGGCGTTGGTCGAGCTCGATGCAGCCTGCAAGAAGGCCGGCATCGACGGCGGCATCAATCCCGACATCAACCAGGATCTCTGGGACAAGTGGGTGATGCTGGGCACCATCGCCTCGATGTGCGCGGCCATGCGCGGCACGGTGGGCGACATCGTCGCCGCCGAGGATGGCGCCGCGCTGATGCGCGAGACGCTGGAGGAATGCTGCCGCGTCGCGGCGGCCGCCGGCCATGCGCCCAGCGACAAGGTGCGCACCGGCATCGAAACCGGCCTGACCCAGCCGGGCGGCAAGGCCGTCGCCTCCATCCTGGGCGACATCGAGAAGGGCGGCGCGGTCGAGGCGCGCTCGATCGTCGGCGACATGCTGATGCGCGCCCGCAAGGCCGGATTGCCCGCGCCCAACCTGCGCTTCGCCTATGCCCATCTGCAGGCCTACGAGGCGCGTCGAGCCCGTCTTGGATTGAAATGAGGGGAGCGTTGAAGTGAAGATCCTGATCCTGGGCGCCGGCGCCATCGGCGGCTATGTCGGTGGCCGCCTGCAGCAGAGCGGCGCCGACGTCACCTTCCTGGTCCGTCCGGCTCGGCGCGAGTGGCTGGAGCGCGACGGCCTGGTGATCAAAAGCACCAAGGGCGACATCACGCAAAAGGTGAAGACCGTCCTGAACGGCAGCGAGGGCGGGCCCTACGACATCGTGCTGCTGACGGCCAAGGCGTACGACCTCGACTCGGCGATCGAGTCGATCGCGCCGGCGGTCGGGCCGAACACGACGGTGGTGCCGCTGCTGAACGGCATGCGCCACATCGATGTGCTGGCCGCGAAGTTCGGCGATGCCAAGGTCGTGGGTGGCCTGGCGCGCGTCGGCGTCACGCTGTCGCCCGAGGGCGCGATCCTGCACACCAGCCCGTTCGCGGCGATCTCGTTCGGCGAGCGCGACGGCAAGGCGGCGCGATCGGCACTGGTCGAGCTCGATGCTGCGATCAAGAAGAGCGGCATCGATGGCGGCCTGCACAAGAACATCGTCCAGGACCTCTGGGACAAGTGGATCATGCTGTGCTCGCTGGCGGCGATGACCTGCCTGATGCGCGGCACGGTCGGCGACATTCTCGAGGCCGGCGAGGGCCAGGCGATCATGCTCGAGACCGTCGAGGAATGCCGCAAGGTGGCCGCCGCGGCCGGCGGCGATCCCGGCGAGAAGGGCATGCAGACCGTGAAGGGCTACCTCACCCAGAAGGGGTCGCGCTTCGCCGCCTCGATGTTGCACGACCTCGAGAAGACCGCGATGGTCGAGGCCGACCACATCGTCGGCGACATGATCGCGCGCGCGAAAAAGGCGGGCATCGCCACGCCCAATCTGCGCATGGCCTATGCCCATTTGCAGGCCTATCTCGCGCGCCGCGCCCGGGGCGGCATCGGCAAGCCGGCGATGTAGGCACGCCCCTCAGGGGTGACGCAGAGTAGGTTGACTCTGCCGGCTCAGACCCCAATTGTTGGGGTATGAGGAAAGCCGCCGCATATTTGTTGGTGGCGTCCCGGAACCGACCGGGCGCCAAAGCGTAACCTGAGGTCCGGCCTTGCTGCGCCCGACCTGGGGGCGCACGCTTCGTCTGAGACGAAGCCCAACCCTCTAAGACAATCGGAGTGCTTATCAGGAGATCGTCATGCGCGACGTCGTTCGTACCCGCTCGGTTCCCCAGATCATCGTCAGCAATGCCGACTACGAACGGCTGACCGATCTCGCCACCGCGTCGCTCGAACGGCTGCCCGAAGTCGCGAACGAGCTTCTGTCGGAAATGGACCGCGCCAAGGTCGTGCAGGACGGCAGCGTGCCGAACGACGTGGTGCGCATGGGCTCGACCGTGACCTTCAAGTCGGACGACGGCAACACCCGCACCTTCAAGCTGGTCTATCCCGCCGAGGAGAGCCTCGACGAGCATCGCATCTCGGTGATGACGCCGGTCGGCGCCGCCTTGATCGGCCTGGCCGAGGGCCAGTCGATCTCGTGGACGGCGCGCGACGGCCGCCGCCACGAGCTCACTGTGGAGAAGGTCAAGAACTAGTCATACGCGGACTGCGTATGACTACTTGATCAGTCCGGCGCTCTTGGGCAGGAACAGCGAGATCTGCGGGAACAGGATGATCAGCAGCAGGCCGATCATCAGCGCGGCGACGTAGGGCATGTAGGAGCGCCAGTGCTGGCCGACCGTGAGGTTGGCGAAGCGCAGCGCCATCAAGAGGCCGACGCCCATCGGCGGCAGGAACAGGCCGATGCCGACGGCCGCGGTCTGCACGATGTTGAAGTGGATGGGATCTATGCCCATCTCCTCGGCGATCGGGAACACCACCGGGATCAGCACCACCGCGGCGGGCAGGCCTTCCAGCACCATGCCGAACATCATGGTGATCAGCGCCGTGACCAGCAGGAAGAGCCACGGCGCGTCGCGCAGCGGGTGCAGCACCTCGGCCAGAAGCTTCGGCACGCCCGACACGCCCATCAGGTATTGGAACACCGAGGCGACCGCGAGCAGGAAGATCACCGCCGCCGTCAGGATGGCGCTGTCGTAGGCGAGCCGCGCCATCTGCTTGTAGCTGACGTTGCGATAGTAGAGCCGCGCCGCCAGGAAGGCGTAGCCCGCGACCACGGCGCCCGCCTCGGTGGCGGTGAAGATGCCGAGGAAGAAGCCGCCAAGGATGACGATGGGGATGACCAGCGGCACCGCCGCCGTTCGACCCGTGGTCAGGATGCGCGCCATGCTGGGCTTGGAATCGACCGGCCAGTCGTATTTGCGGGCGCGGAAGTACACCAGCACCATCAGGCAGACCATGATGGTGGCCGCCGGGATGAAGCCGCCCAAGAACAGCGCCACCGCCGAGGTGTTGGTCACCTGGGCGATCACGATCATGAAGATGGCGGGCGGCACCAGCATGCCCATGGCCGTGCCGGCCGCGATCAGCGAGGCCGAATCCTCGCGCTTGTAGCCGGCCCTGGTGAGCGGCGGCATCAGGGTCGAGCCCAGCGCCGAGACCTCGGCCATCTTCGAGCCGCAGATGTCGGAGAAGAAATAGGCGACCACGATCACCGACATGCCGAGCCCGCCCTTGACCCAGCCGACCAGCGCGCGCGCGAAGTCGACCAGGGCGTGGCTCATGCCGCATTTCTCCATCAGGCCGCCGGCGAAGACGAAGGCCGGGATGGCGAGCAGCACCCAGCTCTGCGAGCCCGAGACCATGCTGGAGGACAGGACCTGCATATCGTAGCCGCCGATCAGCAGCCCGGCGACGCCCGAGACGCCGAGCGCGAACACGATCGGCATGGAGAACAGGATCAGGACGACGAAGATCAACCCGACGGCAAGCAACAACATACGCTGGACCCTTAGTGCACGACGTCGGGATCGACGGGCGGAGGCGCTACGATCATGGAGATGGCGTAGACCACCAGCAGCACGCCGCCGACCACGACCGAGGCGTAGAGCACGGCGAGATTGATCTCGAGCCCGGGCGTGGCGAGCGTCCGGTTCAGCATGCAGAGCTTTACGCCGTACCAGGCCGCGATGCCGCCGATGACGGCGATCAGCACGTGATGGCCGCGCTCGATCAGGAGCTGGGTCTTGGCCGAGAACTTGTGCGTCAGCACATGCAAGGTGAAGTGCGAACGCTCGCGCACGCCGATCGCCGCCCCGATGAGGGTCAGCCAGGCCAGCATCATCTCGCCGACCTCCTCGACCCAGGTGAAGCGGATGGGATCGACGTCCAGCCAGTCCGTCACCTCGATCATGACGTAACGCAGGAACACGCCGATCAGCAGGTTGACGATGGCGGCAACCAGCAGCAGGGCGACGACGACCTTGGGGATCGCCGCAATATGGCGGGCCACCTTCCGGTTACGCCTTGAAGGTCGCGATCTCGTCCCACATCGCCGCGTACTGCGTCTTGTAGGCGGGCCAGATCTTCTCCTGGGCGACCTTGCGGAAGGCGTCGACGTTGCCCTGCACGACGGTCATGCCCTTGGGCTCGAGCGCCGCCTTGGCCGCGGCCAGGTTGTCGACCGATTCGGTGGCCTGGCGGATCTTCTCCTGGGCCTCGCGGCTGGTGTCGAGCATCAGCTTCTTCTGCGGGTCGTTGAGGCTCTCCCATACCGCAAGGTTCATGGTGTTCAGCGTCGGCCCGTAATTGTGATAGGTCATCGAGCAGTACTTCGAGACCTCGTAGATCTTGAGTGCGACCTGGTTGACGATCGGCAGGTCGCCACCGTCGATCACGCCCTGCTTGGCCGCCGAGATCACTTCGCCCCAGGCCATCGGCACGGCGTTGCCGCCCAGCCCGTTGATGGTGTCGCCGTAGACCTTGGCCTGCTGCACGCGGATCTTGGCGCCGCGCAGGTCGCGCGGCTCGACGATCGCCTTCTTGCTGGTCCAGAAATGGCGGAAGCCGTAGTCGAAGAAGCACAGGGTCTTGAGCTTGTACTTTTCCTGGAACTGCTGATCGAGCGCATCGCCGATCTTGCCGTTGAACATCTTGTAGGCCTGGTCGTAGCTCTGCACGAGATAGGGCACCAGGAATACGCCCATCTCGGGGAACACCGTCGCGGCGGCGCCGCCGGGATTGCCGATGGCGATGTTGCCCGACTTCACGGCGTTCATGATCTCGAGCTCCTTGTTCAGGAGCGTGCCGCCGAAGAACTGCATGTCGAGCTCGCCATTGGAGCGCTTGCGCACCTCGGCCGCCTGCCAGTCGAAGGCGACGGCCGCCGATTCGGGGATGGCGTTGAGATGCGCCATGACGAGCTTCTTGGCCTGGGCGCGGGCGAAGGTGGGGGCGAGGCCGCTGGCGATGATGCCGGCCATGCCGCCCTTCACGAGGGCGCGGCGGCGCACCGCGGACAGGTTGCGGCTGCTGATTTTCATGATCGTCATGGCGCCCTCCCAGGCGTGCGTGTTGCCATGACTGTACGAAGCCGAACGCTCTGCGTCGCGTTCTACGACTGCAGACGCGATGAATCGAGATCGAAACGAGATATCGCTGCTGTTACGGCCGATAGCGCAGCAGCGCGACGCCGAAACCCGCGAAGATCACGCCGCTCGCCCGGTTCAACCGCCGCCGCCACGCGCCGCGCACCAGATGCGCCGCCAGCCGCCGGCCGCTCAGCGCATAGACGAGATAGAAGCTGAGCTCGACGGCGACGAAAGTCGCCACCAGCAGGGCGAACTGCGGCAACGACGGCGCGCTCTGCGTGATGAACTGCGGGAAGAAGGCGGCGGCAAAGATCAGCAGCTTGGGATTGCTGATGCCGACCAGGAAGCCGCCGCGAAAGGTGGCGACGAGGGACGCTTCGGGCGCGGCGATGGCTGCGTCCTCCGGCTCATCCCGCGCGCGCCACGTCTGGATGCCGAGCCAGATCAGATAGGCCGCGCCAAGGTACCTCAGGGCGTCGAAGGCGGCGGGCAACGTGATCAGCAAGGCGCTCAAGCCCGCCACCGATCTCACCAGCATGAGCACCAGGGCGAGCAGGCAGCCCATCATGGCGACGATGCTGGCGCGCATCCCGAAGCGGATGCTGCGCGTCGTGACGTAGAGGACGTTCGGCCCGGGCGTGCTGGCGATGAGAACGATGGCCCCGAGAAAGAGCCACCAGGTTTCGAGGGACATATGGAAGCGCGCTCCTAGGCGAGATGGTTGATCACAGGTTGGTCGCGCGAGAAGTCCGCTGTCGACCGTATACAGCGACACCGCTCCAACAAAGGAGGCCGCTCATGCGTACTGCTTTGATGGCAATGGCCATTGTTCTCGTGTCCGCCAGCGCCTGGGCCCAAACCGCGCCGCCGACCTGCAAGGCGCAAGCGACGGACAAGAAGTTGGCCGGCGCTGCCCTGACCAGTTTCATGAAGAAATGTGAAACCGACGCCGCAGCGGTGTGCGATACGTCGGCAACGGACAAGAAACTGAATGGCGCAGCCAAGACCAGCTTCACCAAGAAGTGCGTCACGGACGCCGTCGGGAATTGAGCGGAGCGGCTTGATCGCCGCTTCCCCCTATTGCGCCGCCAGCAGCGTGTGGCCGCCCTGTGAGGCGTTGAAGCGGTCGAGCACGTGGCCAGGCCCCTTGGCGTGCTTGACGTAGTCCTTGCCGTCGAAGGTCTTCACGCCGTTGCAGAACACGCCATGCACGCCGGTCGGCCGGCGGATGGTGCGGCGGCCGCCGCCGGGGAGATCGGCGACGCGCTCGGCCGGGCTGATGCCCACCGTCGCCGGATCGAACAGCAGCATGTCGGCCTGCGCACCGACGGCCAGGCGGCCGCGGTTCTGGATGCCGTAGAGGTCGGCGGGATGGCTGGTCAGGCGGCGGATGCCTTCCTGGATCGTGAAGTCGCCGCGCTCGCGCACCCAATGCGCCAGGAAGTGCAGGCCAAAGCCCGCGTCGCACATATAGATGAGGTGCGCGCCGGCATCGCTGAGCGCCACCACGCCCGCCTCGTGCTTCAGCAGGCGCGCCACGCCGTCGTCGCCGACATTGAGGAAGCGGCCGAGGAAGGCGGTCTCGAGGTCTTCGTCCAGCGCCAGGTCGAGCATGACATCGAGCGGATCGCGATGCTCGGTCTTGGCGATCTCGGCGGCATAGCGGTTGACGTACTTGGCGTTCCGCTCCTTCTGCGCCACCGCCACCATCACGCGATCCCAGTTGCCCTGGAAGATCATGCCCGGCTTGGGATTCCTGGCATTCTCGCGGAACTTCTCGCGCCACGAATGATCGCGGAGCACCACCTTCAACTGCTCGGGCGAGTAGGCCTTGATCGGGTCGAACGCCGAATGGCTGTAGAACGGATAGGCGTTGGCCATCGTGAAGTCGAACGATAATGGCTGGCAGGGGATCTGGATGTAGAGCCCCACACCGCGGCGGATGGCGGCGGCGGAGTCCTCGAACATCTTGATCGACCGGTTGGGCTCCTGCTCATTGTACATCGCCACACCGGTACCCTGGAAAAACGGCCTTCCGTACTTGGCGGCCATCGGCTCCAGCTCCTGCGGCGTCTTCACACCCGAGGCGATCTCGACCACGCCCTTGCCGCGCGGCCCCATGGCGCCGACCAGCGCCTCGAGCTCCGACATCGGCGCGATCGTCGACGGCATGGGCACGCCGCCATAGCCCGAATGGTTCAGCGAATAGGAGGCGCCGAGACCGATGGCGCCGTTGGCCATGGCATCGGCCACCATCGCCTTCATCCTGGCGAGCTCTTCCGGCGTCGCGTCCTTGCGCTGCGAGGCATCCTCGCCCATCACCGCGGTGCGGATGGTCGAATGGCCGGCCAGCACCGCCATGTTGGCGTAGGCGCCGCGGCGGCGCAGCATGCCCATGTACTCAGCGAAACTCTCGAAGTCCCACTTGATGCCGGCGCGCAGGGCGTCGAGGTCCATGCCCTCGACCACCGAGAGATTGCGGATCACGAGGTCGCGCACCGCCGGCGGCGCCGGCACGATGCCGAAGCCGCAATTGCCGATCACCGCCGTGGTGACGCCAAGCGACGGCGAAGGCGAGAGCGTCGAATCCCAGGTGACCTGCGCATCGTAGTGCGTGTGCACGTCGACGATGCCGGGAGAGAGCACCAGCCCGTCGGCATCGACAGTCTCGTTGCCCTTGTCGGAGATCGATCCGATGGCTGCGATCTTGCCATCCTTGACTGCGACATCGGCACGCTTGGGATCGTTGCCCAGGCCGTCGACGACGGTGGCGCCGCGGATGACGAGATCGACCATCATTCCCCCCTTCCGTTCCTGTGGGTTCCGTTCTTCAGCGCGCCATAGGCGGCGAGTGCCGCGTGGTTCACGAGGTCGCTCACCGTGGCGCCCATCTGCACGATTTGCATCGGCTTCTGCAGGCCGTCGATCACAGGACCTATCACCGTGACGCCGCCCAGTCTCTGCATCAGGCGCGAGGATATATGCGCCGAATGCAGGCCGGGCATGATCAGCACGTTGGCCGGCCCGGTCAGGCGGCAGAACGGATAGGTCTCGCGCAACAGTTCATAATCGAGCGCCATGTCGGCCTGCATCTCGCCGTCATACTCGAAGTCGACCTTCTCGCTATCGAGCAGCCGGATCGCCTTGCGGATGCGCTCGATGCGCTCGATCTCGCGGCTGCCGAAGTTGGAGAACGACAGGAACGCCACGCGCGGCTCGTGGCCCATGGTGCGGGCGTTCAGCACCATCTGCTTGGCAATGGTGGCGAGCTGCTCGGGCGACGGCGTCTCGTTGATCGAGGTGTCGGCCAGGAACACCGTGCCGTGGCGGGCCACCACGATCGAGTAGCCGATCGGCACCTTGCCGGGCTCCTCGTCGATCACGTTCGTGATGTCGCCGTAGCATTCGGGGAAGCGGCGGGTGATGCCGGTCACCATGCCGGCAGCGTCGCCCATCGCCACCATGCTGGCGCCGAACACGTTGCGGCCCTGGTTGACCATGCGCTGCACGTCGCGGCGCAGGTAGCCGTCGCGTTGCAGGCGCTTGTAGATCAGGTCGGTATAGGGCGCGTTGCGCGTCGAGAGCCGCGCATTGTGGATCTCCATGCCGGCCGAGTCGGTGATGCCGAGCGTCGCCATGGTCTCGCGCACCAGCTCCTCGCGGCCGATCAGGATCGGCGTGCCGTAGCCGTTGTCGCGGAACACCACGGCGGCGCGGATGGTGCGCTCCTCCTCGCCCTCGGCGAAGACGATGCGCTGCGGGTTGGCCTTGACCTGCTCGAACAGGCTCTGCAGCCAATGGCTGGTCGGATCAAGGCGGCCGGCCAGCGCGCGGCGGTACTCCGCCATGTCGGGGATGTTGCGCCGCGCCACGCCCGAATCCATTGCCGCCTGGGCGACCGCCGCCGACACGGTCGAGATCAGGCGCGGATCGAACGGCACGGGCACGACGTATTCCGGCCCATAGCGCAGCCGGCGGCCCGAGTAGGCGCGATCGACCTCGTCGGGCACGTCCTCGCGCGCGAGCTTGGCCAGCGCCTCGGCCGCCGCCACCTTCATCTCCTCGTTGATGGTGCGGGCGCGCACGTCGAGCGCGCCGCGGAAGATGTAGGGGAAACCCAGCACGTTGTTGATCTGGTTGGCGTAGTCCGAGCGGCCGGTGGCGATGATGGCGTCCTTGCGCACCGAGCGCACATCCTCGGGCGTGATCTCGGGATCGGGATTGGCCATGGCGAAGATGATCGGCTTGTCGGCCATCGACTTGACCATCGCCTTGGTCACCGCGCCCTTGACCGAGAGGCCGAAGAATACGTCGGCGCCCTTCATCGCCTCTTCCAGGGTGCGCGCCTTGGTGCGCACGGCGTGGGCGCTCTTCCACTGGTTCATGCCCTCGGTGCGGCCCTGCCACAGCACGCCCTTGGTGTCGCACAGGATGGCGTTCTCGTGCGGCATGCCCATCGCCTTGACCAGCTCGATGCAGGCGATCGAGGCAGCACCGGCGCCGTTCACCACCATCTTGATGTCCTTGATGTTGCGCCCGGTGAGATGCAGCGCATTGATCAGGCCGGCGGCCGAGACGATGGCCGTGCCGTGCTGGTCGTCATGGAAGATCGGGATGTCCATCAGCTCGCGCAGGCGCTGCTCGATGATGAAGCATTCCGGCGCCTTGATGTCCTCGAGGTTGATGCCGCCGAAGGTCGGCCCCAGGAAGCGCACGCAGTTGACGAATTCGTCGACGTCCTTGGTGTTGACCTCGATGTCCATGCAGTCGACGTCGGCGAAGCGTTTGAACAGGACGGCCTTGCCCTCCATCACCGGCTTGCTGGCCAGCGCGCCGATGTCGCCCAGGCCGAGCACAGCGGTGCCGTTGGAGATCACCGCCACCAGGTTGCCGCGGGCGGTATAGTCGTAGGCGGTGTTGGGATCCTTGGCGATTTCCAGGCAGGGGGCGGCGACGCCCGGCGAATAGGCGAGCGCCAGGTCACGTTGGGTAACCAGGGGCTTGGTCGCGATGATCTCGATCTTTCCCGGCCGGCCGGTGCGATGCATGACCAGCGAATCGCCGTCCAGATCGCCCATTTCGTTGCTGACCATTGCTTCCGAGCCGCTGCTCGCCATGCGTTTACTCTCCCGATTGAAGGGGCATATTGGCGACATTCCTTCAGCGGGACCAGACGGTGATGCCGCGCTGCAACGCAGATCTGGCGGCGACGATTATTCCTGCGTTGGCACTGGCAATTTCAGCATGTCGTTGAAGCGCTTTCGGGCCGCATCGTCGTCGAGTTGCTGGACGGGCTCGGCGGGCCGGGCCGGTTCCACGAGATGGGCCAGTTGCGGCAAGGCAACGACCAGGGCCAGCACCACGAGCTGTACGCCAAGATAGGGCGCGAGTGCTGACGCCAGTGGCCTGAGCGCGGTCTTGGTGGCCATGGCGCTCCTGGCCATCATCACGGCATAGCCGGTCGGCGGCACCAGGAAGCTTGCTTGCAGGGCAAGCAGCGCCAGCACCGAAATCCAGACCGCGTCGGGTGCGCGTGTCAGCACGGGCGGCATGACGATGGGCACGATCACGAACACGATCTCGAAGGCGTCGAGTACGAAGGCCGACAGGGCGAACGCCACCAGCACGGCGATCGCCGCCCCGGTGGCGCCGCCGGGCACCAGGCTGATCCAGTGATCGAGCAGACGGTCGCTGCCGAAGGCACGGAACAGCAGCGTGAAGGTGGTGGCGGCGACGAACAGGGCGAACAGCGCGCCGCTCACCGCCATGGTGTCGCGCAGCACGGCGCGGAAGGCGCCCGCACGCAGGCCGCCGCTCAGCCAACCGAACAGGAGCAGCGCGGTGCCGCCCATGGCGGCCGCCTCGACGGCATAGAAATAGCCCGCGGCCACGCCCGCCAGCAGGCCGACGACGAACAGCGCGGCAATGATCGCCGTCGCCCATTCCTCCAGTCGTGGCCGCTCGCCGGGGCCACGCGTCGGCGCGCGCCGCCCGATCAGCCAGGCGACCATCAGGCACAGCGCCAGGAACATCGCGGCCGGCACCAGCGCGCCGCGGAAGATGTCCTGGGTGTTGACGATGCGCACCATCGCCTTGGTGACGTTGGTCGCCTCGGTATGGGCGCGCATCATGGCGTCGCCCAGCAGGATCAGCACCAGCGACGGCGGGATCACGACGCCAAGCGTGCTCGCGACGCACACCAGCGCCGTGCTTTCGGCCGCCGGCACGCCGCGCGCATCGAGCTTGGGGGCGACGCTGCGCGACAGCATGGCGACGCTGGCACCGACCGAGCCGTTCATCGGCGCCAGCAATGCGCCCAGCCCGAGCGTCGCGAGCGACGGCGCAGCACTCGACTTGCCCCCAAGGGCCACGCCGCAGCGGAACAGACGATCGGCCAATGGCAGGCGATTGAGCAGCGAGCCCATCAGGACATAGAGCGGCAGCGCCTGCAGCAGGTCGTTCTCGAGCAAGCCGATGATGCGGCTGGGCAACGCCGTCAGCAGGCCCCACTCCAACCCGCCCAGCGCCAGCCCCACGAGGGCGAACAGCACCGACACGCCCATCAACACGGCATAGGCCGGCAGGCCGGTTGCCAGCAGCACGACCGCGACCGCCAGCAGCATCCAGAGGCCGGCCGACTCCATCGTCAGTGCCTCGCCGGCCGCAGCAGGTCGACGATCGCCTGGACCAATGCCAGCACCGCCAGCAGCAAGGCGGCGACCTTGATCAGGAAGTAGCCGGCATTGTTGGTGTCGGGGAATTTCTCCAGCACCATCACCGAGCGCTGCACGGTGGGCCATACCGCCCAGATCATGAAGGCCGCCCATGGGGCCACGCAGAGAAAGCCGCCCCAGCGCGCGATCAGGTCACGCAGGCGCTGGCTATAGCCGTGGGCGATGGCATCCACGGCAAGGTGCGTGCGCTCGCGCGTGGCGAAGGTCATGGCAAGGCTCACGTAGAGCGCAAAGATCCACTGCCCGAGGTCGTTGGCCTCGCGCGAATACGCCCGAACGAAGTCGCGCAACGGCCATTGCAGGAACAGGATCAGCGCCACCGGCAGCACCAGCCAGCGCCCTGCCTCGATCAGCCGTCCCAGGGCACGGTCGACCCCTTCCAGCCAGCGCAATCCGATTTCCCCCAATTGGCCCCCAATCACCGGGGGCGCCGGCATGCTAAACCGGCTTCGTGCCCGACAGTAGCATGACCACCGCCAATATCCCGGCCGACGCCACGCCCATGATGCGCCAGTACCTGGCGATCAAGGCGGCGCATCCCGGCCATCTGGTGTTCTACCGGATGGGGGATTTCTACGAGCTATTTTTTGACGACGCCGTGAAAGCGTCGGCGGCGCTCGACATCGCCCTCACCAAGCGCGGCCAGCACCTGGGCGAGGACATCAAGATGTGCGGCGTCCCCGTGCACAGCCACGAGGCCTATCTGTCGCGCCTGATCCGGCAGGGTTTCAAGGTCGCCGTCTGCGAGCAGGTCGAGGACCCGGCCGAGGCCAAGAAGCGCGGCGCCAAGTCGGTGGTCGAGCGCGCCGTGGTGCGGGTGATCACCCCGGGCACCTTGACCGAAGATTCCCTGCTCGATGCGCGCAGCCACAATTACCTCGCCGCCCTGGCCGAGGCGCAGGGCGAGCTGGCGCTGGCCTGGCTCGATCTCTCGACCGCCGACTTCGCCGCCCAGCCAATCGAGGCCGGCCAGCTCGCGGCGGCGCTGGCGCGGCTCTCGCCCGGCGAATTGCTGGTGCCCGACCGGCTGCTGGCGCGCGATCCCTTGAAGGCCGCGCTGGAAGAGTGGAACGCCGTGCTGACACCGTTGCCGTCGGCGCGCTTCGACAGCGACAACGCCCGCAAGCGCCTGCAGTCGGCCTTCAAGGTCGCCGCGCTCGACAGCTTCGGCGCCTTCTCGCGCGCCGAGGTCGCGGCCTGCGGCGCGCTGCTCGACTATGTCGAGCTGACGCAAGCAGGCAAGCGGCCGGCCCTGGCACCGCCGCATCGCGTGCGCGCCGACGGCACGATGGAGATCGATCCCGCCACGCGCCGCAATCTCGAGCTGGTGCGCGGGCTGGACGGCCGACGCGACGGCAGCCTCTTGGCCACCATCGACCGCACCCTCACCGGCCCCGGCGCCCGCCTTCTGGCCGAGCGGATCGCGGCACCTTTGACGGACCGGGGCGAGATCGAGCGCCGTCTCGACCTGGTGCAGCTCTTCGTCGAGCGCCCGGCCGTGCGCGAGCGCGTGCGCGAGGCCCTGCGTCGTACGCCCGACATCGAGCGCGCCCTGCAGCGCCTGTCGGTCGGCCGTGGCGGCCCGCGCGATCTCTTGGCTTTGCGTGACGGCCTCGACTCGGCCGAGGCGCTGGCCGCCATGCTGCGCGCCGAGCCCGAGGCGCTGGCGCCGCCACCGGCGCCGCTTGCTGCCATCGTCGCCGCCTGCTCTGACCACCGACCGCTGATTACCGCACTCGCCGAGGCGCTGGCCGACGAGCCGCCGCTGTTCGCGCGAGACGGCGGCTTCATCCGCCAAGGCTATCGCAGCGAGCTCGACGAGCAGCGCACCTTGCGCGACGACAGCCGCAAGACCGTGGCGGCGCTCGAGGCCAAGTACCGGACGTCGACGGGCGTGCCGTCGCTGAAGATCCGGCACAACAACATGATCGGCTACCACATCGAGGTGACGGCGACGCACGCCGACAAGCTCGATCTCGGCAAGCTCGGCTTCACGCGCCGCCAGTCGATGGCCAACGCCACGCGCTTCAGCACCGCCGAGCTGGCCGATCTCGAGACCCGCATCGGCCGCGCCGCCGATCGCGCGCTGGCGCTGGAGCTCGCGATCTTCGACGAGCTGGTCACCAAGGCGATGGACGTGTCGACCAATGTCGCCGCGGCCGGCCGTGCGCTCGCCAGTCTCGATGTCGCCGCGGCCCTCGCCGAGCTTGCCGCCGGCGAAAACTACATGCGGCCGGTGCTGAGCGACGATCCCGCGTTTGCCATCGAAGGCGGCCGCCATCCCGTCGTCGAAGCGGCGCTTGTCCGCCAGGGCGGCGCTGGGTTCGTGCCCAACGATTGCAATCTCGGCGAAGCACGGCGGCTCTGGCTGCTGACCGGTCCCAACATGGCCGGCAAGTCGACCTTCCTGCGCCAGAACGCGCTGATCGCCATCATGGCGCAGGCGGGCTCCTTCGTGCCGGCCAAGTCCGCGATCATCGGCATCGTCGACCGCCTGTTCAGCCGCGTCGGCGCGGCCGACGACCTGGCGCGCGGCCGCTCGACCTTCATGGTCGAGATGGTCGAGACCGCGGCCATCCTGAACCAGGCGACGGCCAGAAGCCTGGTCATCCTGGACGAGATCGGCCGTGGCACGGCGACCTTCGATGGCCTGTCGATCGCCTGGGCGACGCTCGAGCACCTGCACGACATCAACCGCTGCCGTGCGCTGTTCGCCACGCACTTCCATGAGCTGGGCGCGCTCAAGGAGCGCCTGGCGGCGCTCGCACCCTACACGATGCGCGTCAAGGAATGGCAGAACGAGGTCGTGTTCCTGCACGAGGTGGCGCCGGGCGCGGCCGACCGTTCCTACGGCATCCACGTCGCCCAGCTCGCGGGACTGCCAGCCGCCGTGGTGGCGCGCGCGGAGACAGTGCTGGCAGCCCTCGAGAAGGGCGAGCAGTCGGGCGCAGTGACACGCCTTGCCGACGACCTGCCGTTGTTTGCCGCGGCCCCGACTCGTCCGGCCGGCGGTGTCGCCAAGCCGCAGGAATCCGAAGTCGAGAAGGCCCTCGGCGAGATCAATCCCGACGAGCTGTCGCCGCGCGAGGCGCTGGAACTCCTCTACAGCCTCAGGCAGCGCATCAAGTCTTAACGGAGCGC
>NZ_BKAJ01000143.1 GCF_007992495.1 Reyranella soli | reverse complement strand
CTTGGTCGAATACAACGGCCACCTTAAGGTGCATTCCTCGCTGCTAAACGTGATCATTCGCGAGTAGGTTATCCTGACCCCCTCCGACGCTCGGGACCAGCGCGTAGGGTATTGTCCTCACTTGAGGACTTCGCCGGGGAAAGCAAACGAAATCCACGAGGGTGTGCAATAGCGAACAGCACCAACCATGAAAGTCGCTAGTCTCGTCGCATCGCTGGCTTCAGCCCTTATCGAGCACCAGCGGCAGAGAGAGCCGATGTTGCGCTCCCGCTCGCAAGTCGAGGGGTTGTGCCATGGACTGGTTTTCCAAGAGCCTGATCGAAGCACTTCCAGCAGCGGTCTACGTCTGCGATTCCAACGCCGTCATTGTCGCCTTCAACCATCGGGCCAGCGAACTTTGGGGACGTACTCCGCGTATCGGCGACTCGGATGAGCGATTTTGCGGGGCTCACAAGCTATTCAACCCGGACGGAACCCGCCTACCCCACAACGAAACACCTATGGAGTGGGTCCTGCGGACCGGCAAACCCGCTCACGATCAAGAAGTCATCATTGAGCGACAAGACGGCTCGCGCGTCACGGTTCTCGTCAATATTGCCCCTGTGCTGGATGACAGCGGAATCCAGATAGGCGCCGTCAATTGCTTTCAAGACCTGACTACACAAAAGCGCGCCGAGCAGGAGCGCGTGGTGCTGCTCGACGAATTGCGCCAGGGGCAGAAACTGAAGGCGATGGGCCAGCTCATGGGCGGCGTCGCGCACGACTTCAACAATCTCCTTACCCCTATCATCCGGCAGCCTCGATCTGCTCAATCGCCGTCGCTCGGGAGACGGGGGAGAGCTTCAGCTCATCGATCGAGCGCTGCAGTCGGCTGAGCGGGCAAAAACGCTTGTACAGCGCCTGCTCGCCTTTGCGCGGCGGCAGCCCTTGCACTCCCGACCGGTCGACATCGCGACGCTTATACGGGAAATGAGTGACCTCATTAGCACGAGCCTGGGACCGCAGATTCAGCTCGTATTCGACGTGCAGCCCAACATGCCCCCGGCGAAGATCGATCCGCAGCAAGTGGAAATGGCAATCTTGAACCTCAGCGTGAACGCTCGGGATGCGATGACTAAGGGCGGCGTGCTCAAAGTATCTGCACTTTGTGAGACCGTACATCCTGGCGGTCATCCGTCGAAACTGCCGCCAGGCCGTTACATCAGTCTTTCCTTCGCAGATACGGGCTCGGGAATGGACGAAGCGACCATGGCTCAGGCGACCGAACCCTTCTTCTCGACCAAGACTGCCGGGAAGGGAACCGGGTTGGGACTCTCCACGGTGGACGGCCTGGCATCCCAGCTCGGTGGCGCGCTGGTTCTGTCGAGCAGCCCCGGACAAGGGACTGTCGCGACCCTGATGTTCCCGGTCAGCTCGGAAACACCTGTGGTTGCCGCGTCCGAAGTCGCTTCGAAAGCGGAGGCCCCTGCGCTCGGCCGCATCCTTCTGGTGGACGATGAAGCCCTGGTGAGGTCGAGCACGGCGGCAATGCTGATTGATCTTGGCTACGAGGTGGTTGAGGCAGAATCAGCGGAAGAAGCCTTGAATCGCTTTGATCGCGACCCGCTCATAGATGGCGTGATGACCGACAATCTGATGTCAGGATTGACGGGGCTCGATCTGGCGGACGCAGTCCGTGGCAAGCGGAGGGGAATACCGGTTCTCCTCATGTCTGGCCTCGTCGACGAGAACGCCCAGAAGTCCGGTCTACTTCAGCTCGCCAAGCCATTCCGGCAAGCACAATTGGCATCAAGCGTGGCCGCGCTGTTGCGTACATCGCAGGATAGTTGAGCAGGCCTCGACACAGAACTCTGGAACACAGCGCGATGGAGCCGGAAAAGCGGCCGCGCATTGCGAGCTTGCGGCCATCTTCCTTTGCCGCAGATACAGAGGCGGCTCTTCATCCGGACCCAAGCTTCAAGCGTCGCCTCGCCGCAACGATCGAACCTGCACACCGTTTGACCTGAGCGGCGAGGCTGCTTGCTCGCCCGTTGCTCGTAATCCTCGCGGGCTGATCTCCAAAAGCATGGTGCCGACGTGCCGAGGCATCAGGCGAACGCCAAGTAAGGGAGCTGGTCTTGAGAAATGCGAACGAAGTCGACGCAGATACCCTGCCGCATACCCCCCTAGCGCACGGGAGCCGGGTGCTTCCTGCGGTCACCGTCGACACCTATAACGAGGAACTACGCGACGACGACGGCTTCGTCGGTGATCGGGCCAGCCGCCGTGCCTTCCGGGCGATATTGGCCGATTGGCGCGAACGCCTGAAGGAGCATGATGAGGATCCGTTAGGCGACACGCCGATGGAGGATGTCTCTAAGGCGAAGCTCGACAAGATGATGGCGAGCGACGATCCGAAGTCTGCCGCCCTCATCCATACGGTGGTCGAGGAATTCACCGCTGAGTTGGCGACGGTGGTGCGTCGCTTCAAGAGGCTGGCAAGCTGGAAAGATACCGAGCGCATCGTGCTGGGCGGCGGACTGATCGCCAGCCGAATCGGCGAGCTGGCCATGGGCCGTGCCTCGCTCCTTCTGACCGGCGCCGGCGTCGCCGTGGAACTGGCCGCTATCCAGAATCATCCCGATGAAGCCGGCCTGATCGGCAGCGTGCAGCTCGCCCCCTCCTGGATCTTGGCCGGCCACGACGCCATCCTCGCCGCCGACATTGGCGGCACCAACGTGCGCGTCGGCATCGTCGAGCTAAATGCCGACAAGCGCGGCAGTGTTGCCGAGGCGGACGTCTGGAAACGCCAACACTGGCGGCACTTTGACGACAAGCCGGAACGCGAGGAGGCGATCGACCGCATCGCCGACATGCTGGTCAAACTGATCGAGCGCGCCGAGGGCGAGAAGGTAAAACTTGCCCCGTTCATGGGCATCGGCTGCCCCGGCCTGATCGACGAACGCGGCACGATCCTGAAGGGCGGCCAGAACCTGCCCGGCAATTGGGAAGGCGACGGTCTCAACCTGGCTCTCGCTCTGGGCAAGCGCCTGCCGCGGATCGGCGGTCACGACGTCTTCATCCAGATCCACAACGATGCCGTCGTACAGGGCCTGAGCGAGGTTCCCAACATGAAAGACGTCGGCCACTGGGGCGTTATGACTATCGGCACAGGCCTCGGCAAGGCCCGCTTCACCAACCGGACGGACTAGGAGCCCTGCGTGGAAGCGCCCCGCCTGGAACGCCAAACTGGTCGCCGGCCGACGATGCTTTGGCCTGGCCTTCGGCGCTCCAAAGGGGATCACCGGTTGAGGATGTCAGCGATCAAAGACGGCGCATCCTTCCCTGCAGTGGCGACTTTGGCAAAGACTGGAGTGACTGTCCGGCATTTCGACTCCTCACTGTAACTTCCCCTGCTCATCTGCCATTGCCTATTTGCCGGCCTCTCCGGAGCGCGTCTGAGTGGTTGGTGACCCTGAGTCTCAACAACACGGAGTTCCTTCGAGGCTCGGGGTCAGCGCTCCGCTCGGAGCGACCGAAGCAAATCGAAAGGCCTTCTCTCCATGCGAAAGCCGCTAATGGCCGTCGCTATCGTCGCCTGCCTGATCATGACAGTGGTTGGCGGGCTGGTGCCGATCCTGCAGGGTTGGATATTCTTCGTGATCGCCCTCTATCTGCTGGCGACCGAGTTTGAGAGCGGCCGCCGGTGGGTCAAGGCCGCCCGTCGGCGCTGGCCATGGCTTGATCGCTGGATCGAGCGGACGCGCGACCATCGTTGGGCACCGACCCATCTCAAGGAATTCGAGAACCTGACCAATCCGAAGCGGTGAATGCGCAGCCGGCAGGCTGGACAAGCACCAGGGCGCCGCGGCGCTGCTGTCCGCTACTGCCCAGCGGACAACGCCGCACGGGTGAACGTTTGCCCGATTACCGCGTTGTTGAACCGAGCCGAGTTAGGACGATGGCTGAGGAACGCGTCAAGCGTGCGGAATTTTACGAACCAGAAGCTGGAAGCGCGGTCTGAAGCCGAAACTATCAAGAACTGGGACGTGCGCCGGACGATGTTGCTGGTCGCCTCCACATGGAAAAGTCTTACTAGAACCCCAAAGGTGAGCGCTCGGCGTGAGCGGCAACGCCGGACGAGACCTGCGTTAATGTAGCGGCCCTTTAACCGGTTAGCGTGGGTGGGAACCGTCATACTTAACCGTGATTGACTTCGCATGTGCCCGGACACACCGCACTCGCCTCAACCGCCGTTGCCTAGACTGCGCACGGCCCTCGGGAAGGCGTGGCTGCTGTTGCGCCTTACGGGAGAAGGTTTCATCGAAGACGACGATTGGAGCCGGGGCGCCTCCATTGCCTATTTTACCCTTTTCTCTGTGGCGCCGACGCTGTTGGTGGTCATCGCGGTTGCTGGCCTCGCCTTCGGGCAAGATGCCGCGCAGGGCGCCATCGTCGGTCAACTGAGCGGCCTAATGGGCCAACAGACGGCTGAGGCGTTAGAGGCTATGATCCGCAGCGCTTCGGACCGTCTTAGCGGGACGGTAGCGACAGTGGTGGGGCTTGGCGCTATCCTGCTTGCGATCAGTGGCGTATTCGGCGAAGTCCAGTCTGCGCTGAATGCGGTTTGGAAGGTCACACCCGAGCAGTCGACAATGTCGCGTTTGGTGCGGGGACGGCTGATAAGTCTCGGATTGATCATCGCCTTTGGCTTCGTGTTGATGCTTTCCCTCGCCGTAAGCGCCGCCCTCGGTGCGCTGTCGACCTTTATGCAAGGCATGTTTCCGTCGATGGAGGCAGTCCTGGCCGTTGTCGATTTTTTGCTGTCGATCGCCCTGCTTGGGGCCTTGTTCGCCGCCATGTACAAGGTTCTGCCCGACACGAGCATCGCCTGGCGTGATGTCGCTATCGGTGCGGTCGTTGCCACGCTTCTTTTTGCCGGCGGGAAGTACCTCATCACGCTCTATGTCGGCCGCAGCAACATTGCCTCTAGCTTCGGCGCCGCCGGCGCGCTGATTGTCTTGCTGCTCTGGATCTTTTACTCGTCGCAAATCTTCCTATTGGGTGCGGAGTTTACCCGCGCGTGGGCTTCCGTTTACGGCAGCCACCGGTCTCATGGTCCAACTGCTTGAATTCGAGGATGCAGCGCGCCGTAGGGAACTGGCGGAATGCAAAGTTCCCATTAAGTGCCCCAGCGGGGTGGAATCGAACTCTCCTTTATCAGCGTGTTTGTTGCCTCAGCCGAGGCAACGCCGCGTCGCCCCCTCGCCGACCTTTAGGCCGGTTTTCGTCTGATGTTTTGGCGCAGGATGCGGCAAAGCGGCCGCGGCCATTGGGGAACCTCCCAATCGTCGCCAAGTTATAGCATGCCAGCCACAATGCCTGGGCCTGCGTACGGGCGAACAACGGACCCAATCGGTCGCTAACACCCTCGCTCTTCTACACGACCGTCCTTCGCTGCGGTGGAGCCCTTGCAACGCCGCTCCTTGCTTCAGATGTTGGCACACTTTCCTCAACCCTAGAGAGGTCTCCATGAACTCGCTCCAAGCTGTCGTTTGGCCGTTCGCCGACACTGAGCTGACCAAATTGTGGTCTATTCCTAGGTTTCCGATGTTCAACATCGAGGCGCTGCTCGAAGTACATCGGAAGAATGCGGCCGCGTTGACCCAAGCCAACCGAGCCGTATTCGACGGCCTTAAGACGTTCGCGGAACGTGAGCGCGACCTGATTCAGACTACTGTCGACAACTACGCTAATGTGACCAGAGACCTCCTGAATGGGGCATCGGTCGAAGAGAGAGCCACGAAGCAGGTCGATGGCGCCGGCCGTATTTACGCTTCGAGCCTTGCCCATTTCGTGGAGTTGTCAGGCATCGCGGTCAAAACGAATGTCTCTGCAGTGGACATTTTGAGCGCCCGGGTCACCGAGATGTTAGATGAGATCAGGACGCTGTTTGCCGGGCGCGGAACGATTGCGACTAGCGCAGAGCCCTCGATTTCAGCCGAGCCCGTCGCTTTAGTCGAAGAAGCCGCGCTCATCGAAAATGTTGTGGCCGCGGTCCCATCGACCGCAACCGGCACCTCCAAGTCTGCGCCGAGGGCAGCACGCGCCACTAAGTCATCGAAGACGTTAGCATCGGGATCTAAAGCTACCTCGAAAGAGACCGCTCGTGCTGCCAAGGTTGCCCGACGCCGGACTTCGCGTAAATAGGCTGCGTCGAGTGAACTTGCAGGCCTGATCCTTACTGTCTGCGATGCGCTGCACAAGTGCTATCATTAAGTCGTGTCGCCCGGCTCCCGTGGTGGCAGTGAGTTAGCGGCGACGTTGACCGACGCTCCCGCGTCGGGCGCGCGCTCGCCCGTCTGGACTCGGTTAGCCCATTCGAGCTTCTGCCTGATTGCCCGCTAGGTCACAATGTTCAATCGAACGCTCGTGCCATACAGCGAGCGCCGCGCAAAACGCTAAGTGGAAATGGCATGACGCCTCAACCTGCTTTAGTGGGGTCGCCCCCCATTTCAAAGGAACGGCCCATCGCCATCGTTACCGGCGCGACCAGCGGGATCGGTCGCTGGATAGCGCTTGGAATGGCGCGCGCCGGGCATCATGTGGTCGTGATAGGGCGGGACCGAGCACGCGGGATAGCGACTCAGACCTGGATCGATCAGCAAGTGCCGCAGGCAAGGACCGAACTTCTGATAGCCGATCTCTCGCTGCTATCCGAAACGCGAAATGCCGGCAGGCGTATCGCCGACCGCTACTCGCGCATTTCGGTGTTGATCAACAACGCCGGCGTCTTCGAACCCCGCCCAATTGCGACCGAGGAGGGCCATGACCGCGTTCTTGCGACGAATCTTCTTTGCCCCTTTGTGCTGACCCAAGTGCTACTCCCCTTGTTGGTAGCGGGGGCGCCATCGCGGATTATAAATATCGGCTCATCGACCTCCGACCGCGCGCAGATCGATCCCGACGCCCTTGTGCTCGGTCGCCGCTGGGCAATGAGGCGCGCCTACAGCCAATCGAAGCTTGCCCTGATGATGACGACGTTCAGGTTGGCCAATCGCCTGAGGGGAACGGGCGTCGTCGCCAACGTTGTGCACCCTGGGCTCGTGGCCACTGGTTTGGTGCGAACCGGCGGACTGATCGGTCTCGTCTGGCGAGGTTTGGCGCTGACAGCGCTGACGGAAGAACAGGGAGCAGACACGGCACTGCATGCCGCGTTGGCGCCTGAACTCGGTTCGGTCACCGGCATTTATCTCAAAAATCGTCGGGCCACTGCGCCAAACCGTCAAGCTTTGGATCCGGGCCTTTTGGAGCGAGTCTGGCAGGCGACAGAGCGTTTGACGTAGCGCCTCGCCTATCTCCTTCTCAGCAAATTTGCGACCGCATTCAGGCCCCTATCTAGCCATAGCTGTACGCTCCAGCCTCTTGCCCGTCGCCCGAAAGGCCCGTGCACGGTAAATACGCGCTGCGAGGGTTCGAACAAAGTCATCTCCTGGAGAGCGCAAGCCCCGGAGTCGCGAGTCAACTGTCGCTCGAACCCCATTTGCGCTACACACCAGCCCATCAGGCCCGGTGCGAGCCTCGTCGCCAGTGAGAAGGTCACCACCGTACCAGTGATGGTTATTTCCGCCCGCCCGCTGGCCATCGCTTGCCATATCCCCAGCGCAACCACCTCCGGCTGATAGACCGGGCGCGCCGGTCGGGCGGGCCAACCCATATGGCTGAGGGCATGGCTGAAAAAGGGTGTGTTCACGGCTGGCGGAAAAACGGTGCTGATCCGAACAGCGCTGCGTTCCAACCTCAGTTCGCCGCGGATCGCTTGTCCGAAAGAGCGCACGGCCGCCTTCGCGCCGGCGTAAGACGACATCAGAGGCAAACCGTGAAATGCGATAGCAGAACAGACATTCACAATACCTCCTCGCCCTCGCTTGCGCATATGGGAGAGCGCCACCCGCGTGCCATTGACCGTGCCGTGGTAGGTCACGTCGGTCACCCGTCGAAACTCTTGCTCGGACACATCTTCCAAGCGGCCATACACACCGTTGCCGGCGCAATTGATCCAAGCATCGATGGGGCCCAGCACCGCCACGATGGCGTTCGCCGCTTGGGCAAGCGACTTGCTGTCGGCTACGTCTGCTTGGGCCGTAGCCGCGCAGGCACCGGCAGCCTCGACGTCACGACGGCACGCCGCAAGACCTTGATCACCTCTCGCAATCAGCCCGATCCGCCACCCCCGTTGCGCAAATAGAATGGCAGTACATCGACCGATGCCGGACGATCCGCCGGTGATGACAACAACGCGTGCTGTCGCCTTGCCCAATGGGGAGAGCCTCGTCATTTGCAGTTTGTCCAAATTGGCCAGGGGCGCTCAGTCAAAGTCGAAGCGGCCGCATGAACCAGCGGTTCAATTCCAACGAGAAGCGACTTGCGAGCCTGCACACATGCTGGCCCGGGCCGGCGAGCACTAACTTCGAAGGGTCACCTCCGCGACCTTGTCCTTGAAGTCCTCCTTGGGATCGGCGCCGAACAGCATTTTGATACCAGCCACGAGACTTGATGCGTCCAGCCAGATCTCCGCCCGTTCCGCATCGAAGCGCAGCAACGCCAGCTTGGGATCTTCCTTGCCGCCCTCGTACCAAGCGGCAACGAACCGATTCCACAGCCTGTCGATCACGGCGCGATCATTGTCGAGCGACACGGCGCCATGCAATGTAGCGAAGAGGTCATGACCCTTGGAGGCAAAGGTGGCGATCGCGCGGTCGCCCAGCTCGAGCTTCTGCACGAGGGCGTGGTCCCGTGCGGTGAAGAACCAGATGGGCCCTTTCTCACCGTCGACCTGGGCAGTCATGGGACGGGCGTGGCCATCCTCGACACCGTCAAGACCCAGCATCATCGTCCTGTCCGATTTGAGGGCGGACCAGAACTTGTCTTCAAACTCGCGCGGCGTCGGCATCGGTCACTCCATGAAGAAGTTTGGATGTCGGGCAACGGCACCACCGACGCGCGGTTGCGCGCCGACAGACCAAGATCTTGCGCTCACTTGCATGGACGACATGATCCTGAGTTCTGATCCAAACCGTGGCCGCAGACGTACTCGCAAGCCAGTCTGCTCCGGCCTAGGCCCTCTTGCCGTCATGGTTGGACATGATCACCGACCGCTCAAGAAACCGCGCCATCTTCAGCGGATCGCTTGGTTGTTCCGCGAATCTTAAAGAAAAGAATGCCGCACAGTAGAGCAAGAGAGACAGCATTCGCGGCCATGATGATCCAATCAGACTTCAAGGCCCCATAGACAAGCCAAAGAGCCACGCCAACGGCGAGTATGACGAAGGCTCGCAAAGAAAGATCTTCGGCCTTTCCGGTCTGCCAGCACTTTTTCAGCTGCGGCCAGTTCGACAGCGTGGTCAGCGTCGCCGCTCCTACACCGATGATCGCGTCGTATTCCATGGACCATCGAACGACGCGAGGGAACGGCTCGTTGCCTGTTAGGACGATTCAGTCCGCTGACGACACTGCGTATGCAGAAGCGTGATGCGGCCTGGTTCTGCAGTGGGATCAGCGATGGAGACACGGCCGGGTGTTCTTAGCAGGCTGGAACTTCTCCTGGCCGGCGCCTCAGAGAAGAATCCTGCTCGTCGCCCCAGCTGGTCAAGGACCTCTGCTTTCGACGCGCCACCGACCACCTCCGTTTAGATCGGCCACCCAAACGACCGAAGCACAGGTCGTGTCTCTAGGGGCGAGGCGAACCACCAAGGGCTAGTGCGGAATCAAGCTGCCTCAGGCGGTTCCGCGAGCCTTTTGGCATCCCCGCGAGGGGCGGCGCGTTGCGTGCATGCCCTCACGCCCTGTCGACACCCCCACTCCCGAGAAAGGAATAACGAAAAATGGAGAGCAGCGCCGCGATACTTCCCCCGCCCTCAACATCCCTCATGCTAATGGAAGGCCGCGCCCTGCCAGAACTCGGCGCCTTCTGGCTATTGCGACCCTGGCTCTCGCTCACCGCGCGTGGCGACGGACATGCCGTTCTGGTGCTACCCGGACTTCTGGCCGACGACGCCAGCACCCGCGCCTTGCGCGGCTTCCTGAACGCGCACGGCTACCGGGCCCACGGCTGGAAGCAGGGACGTAACTACGGTCTCCGGGGCAGTTTGGAGAGCGAGATGCGGGCACGCTTGGACGAACTGTTTGAGCGCCACGGACGGCGCAGAATCAGCTTGGTCGGCTGGAGCCTGGGCGGGCTCTATGCCCGTGAGCTGGCCAAGCTTGCGCCCGACAAGGTGCGCTGCGTTATTAGCCTTGGAAGTCCGTTCGCGGGCTCGGCGCGTTCGACAAATGCCTGGCGAGCCTACGAGTGGGCGAGCGGCACCACGGTCGACGATGAGAGCGTGCCGGCCGGACTTGTCGGCTCACTGGCCGAGGCTCCGGCGATGCCGACGACATCGATCTTCAGTCGTACCGACGGCATTTGCGCCTGGCAGGCGTGCCTCAACGCCGAAGGGCCGCTCATTGAAAACGTTGAGATCGATGGCAGTCACTGCGGTCTCGGCCATCATCCGGCGGCCGTCTATGCGATCGCCGACCGCCTCGCACAGCCGGAGGGCGCTTGGACGAAATTCGATCGCAGTGGCTGGCGTGCGCTAGTGTTTCCAGACTGGCGGCGTGCCTAAGACAGATTCTGGTCGGCGTCCCTGCCCCCAGCTTTGCCTGTCCATTCACTCCCGGGTGGAACACGACGAACAAGCCTCGGAACCCGACGGGAGCGGCGCATATTGCCCTGGCAACCAGGAGGTCCGCATGCTCCGCTTCGCCAACTTTGTCTCTCTCGCCATCGCCACGCCAGCCCTTACCTCGTCCCTTACTATGGCGGCTGATCCGGCCGCCAAGCAGGCGAGCGCGCCGGTCGCACCGACGGCGACGTTCGTGGCCCCGGCGGCATTCGGCTACATGTTCGAGATAGAAAGCAGCAAGCTCGCTATTGATCGCAGCCAGGCGGAAGCAGTGAAGGCCTTTGCCCAGCGCATGCTAGACGATCACTCAGCCGCGCCCGTCAGGTTCAAGGAGGCGGTCCTGGCTGCAGATGCGCCGGGCGTCCCGGGGCTTGGTGGCCCTTGGATCGCCGGGGCGATGCTCCGTCGAACGCTGCTCTGACCTCGGGTCGTTTGCCATCGATTTCTCCTGGCCCGAAGAGCGAGACCATCGTTCCCAGACACGCTTATGTGCTACCGCCGCGCGGGCCACGGTCCGGTTTAGGCCTTTGAGATCTTCGTTCTGGCTGCCGCTAAGCGCCGCATTGTTGCGCTGGCGCCGGCGGGGTGGCTGTGGCTGCGTCGTTCGGTTGGGCTCGCTGCCGGGATTTAGCCGTTCCTCTTCCTTAGAATCTCCGCTGCTCTTTGGCTGAACGTCATCGAGAACGTGTGCCATCCATCACTCCTGATCGCAGTTCGCAGGCCAATCCCCGCTAGTGGCGCCGAATGGGGCCAACCGCCGTCCCCTCTGGGCGATATCGGCCGAAGGGCGCGAATTCTTATCGCCAACGCTACGTCAAGCGTAGGGGTTGCCAGAGACGCCACTCGTGTTGTTGAAGAGCGTGTTCAATACTGAACGTCGATTTCTCTTCAATGCGCGACATCCTTATTCAAAGCGCGACGTTGCTCACCTGCAGCGTCTTGGCCGTTACGCGACTCGCGTTGGCTGATCCGCTCTGGCACGACAACGCTGCCACTTCCGAATCCGCGAAGGTGTTGGCGAGAATGGGATCAACCGAGATTTGCGCGCCTCGACCTTTACTACGGGGGCGACGCCCCACCCAGGAGTAGACACATGGCAGAAGCTACAATCGGCGATACACCACGCCAACGCGGCTACCTCGACGCCCCTCACGTCAGTCCCGTTACGCCCGCGGAGGATGCGAGGACAGTCATAATCAACCAGATATCCTGGGGCGCCGTCCTTGCCGGCGTCGTCGTCGCGCTGGTGGCCCATCTCATCCTCAATATGATCGGGATCGGCATTGGCGCGTCGACTCTCGATCCTGGTGCGGGAGCCGCAGAGAATCCCTCCGTCCGCGGATTTTCAATCGGTGCCGGCATATGGTTGCTGGTTTCTGGGATCGTTGCCGCGCTGGCCGGCGGTTTTGCGGCAGGCCGACTCTCGGGCAAGCCAAAAGAATCGACTGCAGGCTGGCATGGCCTCACGACTTGGGCTCTTACCACGCTCGTCATCTTCTATCTGTTGACGTCCACGATTGGCGGCCTGGTCGGTGGCGCATATCGTGGTCTTGCAAATGCGGCCGGCGGCGTTGCCTCGGCTGCAGGCGGCGCGATCCAGACGGCGGCCCAGACTGCCGCGCCATCGATCGCCTCCGGCGCAGACCCGTTCGCGGCTGTTGAGCGGTCGATGCGCGGAGCCGCGGGCGGGAACGATCCTGCCGCGCTGCGTGACGGCGCTGTAGCCGCGATGAAGGCAGCGGTAACTGGTGACCAGCAGCAGGCGGCTGCCGCCCGCGATCGTGCCGCCGAGGCTTTGGCCAAGGCAAATGACATTCCGGTCGAACAGGCCCGCACCCAGGTTGCACAGTACGAGAAGCAGTATCGGGACACTGTAGAGAAGGCCAAGCGCGAGGCTACTGAAGCGGCTGCGGTCGCCACCAAGGCGGTCACCCGCGGGGCGCTTTTCGCAGCGCTTGCTCTCATGCTCGGCGCCGTCGCCGGCTGGTTCGGTGGGCGCATGGGGGCTGTCGATCCGACAATAACCGCCACCCGAACTGCATCACTTCGGTAAAGTATTTTTGCGCTCGCTGAACTTAATTCGCCCGTCGCTTGCATAGGCGACGGGACGTGCGGCGTCAGTCAGGGTGACCGATGAGCCGGGACAAGGCGCGTGCATTCTTTATGGCATAGCCATCCCTATCGTTGTTGAAGTAGGCCCAAACGGTTTTTGCCTCGCTCTCAGCGATGCGCTTTGCCCAGACGTCCAGCTCTCCAATTGTATAGTTGTGCCGATACCACTTTTTGACCCCATGAAAGCGGATGTAGATGTCATCGGCTGTCTTGATCAGTTCATCGGGAAGCCTGGGTCCGCTGCAAGAGCAAAAGATGGTGCCGGTCTTCCGGAAAGCGTTGTAGACCGTGTAGTTCCACCAGCTCTTGTGCCTGAATTCGATGACGTTGCGCCGCTGATGATCGAGTTGGCCCAGAATCCGTTTCAGGCGTGCCGGTGTGTAGTGAAAACTCGGCGGTAGTTGAAACAGAAAACATCCCATGTGGGGACCCAGCAGATCGGCTATCAGTCCGAAGTCCCTCACCAATGTCCTTGTACCGGCAAGTCGCTTGATGTGCGTGATCAGCTCGCACACCTTCACGGTGTAGACGAACCGGTGTCTTCCCGCCTGCCGTATCCAGGACTCGACGGTGGCAACCGTCGGCCAGGAATAGAACGGCGCATTCAGTTCAACCGTTTTAAAGCGGCCCGCATAGTGCCTGAACCAACTCCTTGTTGGGAGGTCTGCAGGATAGAACGCGCCGCGCCAGTGCCAGTAAAACCAGCCTGAGCAGCCGACGTGCAGCTGGGCTTTTTCATCCTGGATCGGTAGCGCCTTCGATTTTCCGCTCCTCTCGTTCTCGACGCGCGCCAGATGCATTTTCCGGGCGCGGCCAATATTGGCCTGGCGTTGCTTTTCCCGACGTGCCTCGCGCCGAAGTCTGCGCTCTTCTTTCGTGAGAGGAACTCGTTCAGGCATGCTTCCGCGCAGGGGGCGAAACGGCGCCTTCTAGCGGGTCTGTACCGCACCTGGACTTCCCGGATAAGCGGCTCGTCGCGGCTCGCAGTCGTTCCTTTCGTCGCTGAAGGTGCTCCCGAAACTCGGAGAGGCTTTGGGCATTCAGCACCCGCTCCTTCGGCACTGCGCCTTTTCGAGCCGTCAGTACGCCCCACTGGATATTGTCGATTTCCTCCGTCGAATGCGCATCGGGATTGATGCTGAACAGGCAGCCAAGCGCCAGCGCGCGCTCGCACCACCGCCAGTCCATGTCGAGGCGCCACGGGTGCGCGTTGATCTCGATCGCCACGCCATGCTCGGCGCAGGCGCGCAGCACGCGCTCCATGTCGACCTCGTAGCCTGGCCGCCTCATCAGCTGCCGTCCCGTTACATGTCCCAGGATGGTCGTGTGCGGGTTCTCGATGGCCTTGACGAGCCTGTCGGTCTGCTCCTTGCGGCTGAGGCGAAACTTGCTATGGATGCTCGCGATGACCAGGTCGAAACTGGCCAGCACCGCGTCCGGGTAGTCGAGCGACCCGTCGCCGAGAATGTCCGATTCGATTCCCTTGAAGACATGGAAGCCGCTGCCGTAGCGCTTGTTCAGGCGGTCGACCGCCCGCTGTTGCTTGGCGACCTCCTCTTCCTTGAGCCCGCCGGCGTAGTGCGCTGACTGAGAATGGTCGGTCAGGCCGAGGTAGGCGTACCCTCTCTTGCGTGTCGCTTCTGCCATGTCCTCCAGGCTGTCCGAGCCATCGGACTCCGTCGTATGCGCGTGCAGCACGCCCCGGAGGTCGTCCTGTGTCACCAGCTCGGGGAGCTTTCCCTTCAGCGCCAGTTGCACCTCCTTGCCCGTCTCGCGCAGCTCTGGCGCGATGTATGGCAGGCCAAGCGCTGCATAGACCTCCTGTTCCGTCCGCTGGGCCAGGACGCGCCCTTTGCGGGTGACACCGTCCCTGTCGAGGCCAAGACCCTTGCGGCGGGCCAGCGCCCGCAGGGCGTCGACGTGCGCGTCGGAGCCGGTCGCGAGCAGCAACGCGATGCCAAAGCGCGCGGGTGTGGTGACGTGAACGACGAGCTCGTCGCCGTGCTCGATCGTCTTGTCGTCGCCGTTAAGCTGCGGATCAGCGGCCACCAGTGAGAGGGCACCCACGAGTTCGCAGCCCCGGCGGAAATCGCCCGCCGGCGTGATATCGACCCACTTGGGATGCTCGCGGGCAATCGCATCGGCGGCGAAGCGCAAGGCAGCGGCTGCCCGATGGAGATGGCGACCCTGCGGCCCGGTCAGGATCGCCAGGCCTTGGAGCACCTTGGCCTGGAACGCCGCGCCGAAGCCCTTCGTCGCCGCGAGACGCCCGCTACGGGCCGCATCCTCCAGGTCGGCGACGGATTTGAGTCCCAATTCCTTGTAGAGCTTCTGCACGCGCTCGCGGCGTAGGCCGGGAACGCGCAGCATGTCCAGCACGCCGGCCGGCACCTCCTCGCGCATGGCCTGGAGACGCGGATGCTCGCCGGTCTCGTGGAGCTGGGTGATGACGCCGGCGAGGGCTTCGCCAATGCCGGGGATCTCGGTGAGACGGCCTTCCGCCACCAGCTGATGCAGCGGCAGCGGGCTCAACGCCAAGTTCTCGGCCGCGCGGCCGTAGGCCCGGGCGCGATAGGGGTTGCCGCCCGCCAGCTCCATCCTGTGGGCGATCTCCCGAAGGAGTATCGCAACGGCTGGGGTATCGAGCTTGGCCATGCCTGAAAGGACAACTGCCGGACCTGGAGGCGGTTCCGGGGGCGGGAGAAGGCCATCCGAAGAGCTATCAGTCGCATCGAAGGGGTCGCCAGTGGTTGAGCAACAGCTCAAGGCCGCGATTCTTCAGGCGATGCCGGACGGTCGCGGCTCATCCATAGTGCCTCTCCGAGGGAGATAAGTGTCACACACTTTCTTCACCTCTCGGTCGATCGCATCACCGGGGGCTGCTTCGGTCTCCGGTATTCGAACGCATAGGGCGTCAGCTTGGTCGCGAGAAGCAGCGACCAGGTGCTGCACCGCTACAGGAAAGCAGCCCATAGGTACCGTCTTGTAAGTCGCCAGCGCTTTCAGGAGGGAAGCACGCGAGCCCTCGTCGTGGGGATTCTTCAAAAGACGGTGACACGCCGCCTCCAGGGCCTGCACATGGTCCGCTGGACAGCTCAAGGGGCCCTCTCCAGCCCCTCACTAGACGCCGGGCGCAACTTCGCCGTCCACCTCGGCAGCGAAGTCCTCGAGGGAAAGTTTCTGGTCAACGGCATGCTCGATCATCGCCGGCGTTGCGCCCGAAGCTGCCTGGTAGACCACTTCGCCGTTGTCGATGCTCTGCACGGTGCGAATCTCGTCGTCCGGCGTGCGGTAGGACTTGCCGACCATAATACTGTTCCGACCCATGGCCATGAAAGCGCTCCTCAAAAAACCAGACGGGAAGCGAGCGGGCGTGCCTGTGCAACGCCGCTTGCGATCGGGAGTTGCGGTGCGACTGCTCAGAACAAAAACGGCCGCCGATACCGGCGGCCCCCTCCGAGGTTGGATGACCCGTTCGCCCGTCTCCGAGGGCCGGCGGCTCGCATTGTTGTAGTCCAGGAGGAAGGGCACCCCGCCCCAACGGGCGAACCGCCCGATCGTCACCGCCGTCGCAAAGAAGAGCTGCCGGCGGGCACGGCGGCCACACACGCGACTGGCCAGTGTCCAAGGCACTGTAACCCTCGTTGGCACTGCCCTTCCGCTTGATGCGCTCGCTTCCGCCTCCACGCTCGATCAGAACCTTTTCGAGATGCTGGTAAACAGGCGTCCCGAACAATAGGCGGTGTTGCCACAGCCCGCCGGGTCAATGCTGGTGTCGGTGTAAGCGACGGTCCAATCGAAGCCCAAGGCGGAGGTGACCAGACCGATCTGCCAGTACCAGTAGTCCTGACTGGGAAGGCCGTACTGGAGGAATCGATCCACCCAGACGTTGCCGACCGAGCCATACGCCTTGAAGGCGAGGTGGTCAGATACCTTCAGAAAGGTCAGCGGCACGGAGACCAAGGCGCGCTTGTTCCAGCTCGCGCCGGAATTGCCGAACGAATTGGGACTCTGGCGAAGCCGTAGCTTCAGCTCGAAGATCTCGAAATCGTAGCCGGCATTCGCGACGATTTCGCCATAGTCGTAGGAGAAGGTGGCGGGTACGCCAGGGTAGGTGTAGCGCACGTAGCCGATATCCGCGCTCAGCTTGTCGTGAAAAGCCTTCAGTTTTACCCCGCCCCCGATGTCGATCTCGACGCCCGGGCCGGTCGCGGGAAAACTCATGTTCGTGCCGAAGCCGCTTGCGAAAAGCCACAGCGGAAAGGCATTGATCAGGTCCGGCGTCCTGTAGTCGATATTGACCTGAAAGGCGGGGCCGAGCTGGGTATTCGAGATGCCGGCATACGAATAGTCGGTCGTAGCCGTAAAGGCCGCGTTGAAACTTCCTCCGAAAGGAGCCGGCCAAAGGTCAACGTCCGCAGCGGACGTTGGGGTCACGGCGGCCAGCCATCCAAAGGCGGCGGCGCCCAGTGACCGTACAGGATGGAAGCGGTACACGCACAGACCCTCGGTGGCAAAACGGGCCATCCCGAGGGTTGTTGCCTGCACACGATCTGAAGGCCTTGCCTTCTCGTCCGCCAGCGAGGACGGCGGACCTGTGCGTCAAGTCCTGTCAATCGAATCCGAACTTCACCGCCTTCAGGGTTGCCTCCTCGACCGCCTGCACGACCCGCTGGAACGAGCGCTCGGCCGCCGTCGCGCGCTGAGGGGTGCGCTCGGGCTGCAGCACGAACAGCAGCAGAGAACGACCGGATACCTCGCAAACCTGGCCGAAATCGCGCAGCGCCAGCGGCTCGCCCCCCTCCGGCTCGCTGGTGTCGATCAGCCGGATCCAGCGATTGCCGCCCATTGCCGGAGGCAGCTTGAACGGCACCACCTCGTTGTGGGCATTGAGCACGATCAGCAGCGTGGAATCGTCGCCCACGCGCCGGATTCCGGTCTCTTGGGCGCGCCCATCAAGCAGGACGCCGAGGCAGCGGCCGTTCGTGTCCTCCCAGTTCTCCGGCGTCATCTCGTTGCCGGCCGGCGTCAGCCAGGCCACATCCTTGACGCCGATTTCCTCGTCGTAAGCCCCGGTGAGGAAGCGCCCGCGCCGCAGCATGGGCAGCGCGCGGCGGATCATCAGAAGCTTGCGCACGAACTCGGCCTGGGCGCGACCTTCGGGTCCGATCCCTTCCCAGTCGAACCAAGTGATCTCGTTGTCCTGGCAGTAGGCGTTGTTGTTGCCGCCCTGGGTCCTCGCAAACTCGTCGCCGCCCAGCAGCATCGGTGTCCCGCGCGACAGCAACAGGGTGGCCAACATGTTGCGCATTTGCACGGAACGCGTGGCGCAGATCTCGGGATCGTCGGTCGGTCCTTCGACGCCGTAGTTGGACGAAAGGTTGTGGCTGTGGCCGTCGCGGTTTTCTTCGCCGTTCGCGTCGTTGTGCTTGTCGTCGTAGGAGACGAGATCGTTTAGCGTGAAGCCGTCGTGCGCCGCCACGAAGTTGATCGAAGCCCAGGGCTTGCGGCCGCGCTTAGCGAACAGGTCGGCCGAGGCGGTGAGCCGCGCCGCCAGATCGGGCAGCTTGCCCTCATCGCCGCGCCAGTAGGCCCGCACCGTGTCGCGATAGCGGTCGTTCCATTCCGCCCAGCCGGGTGAGAAACGGCCGACTTGGTAGCCGCCGGGACCGATGTCCCACGGCTCGGCGATCAGCTTGACCTGGCTGAGCACCGGATCCTGGCGGCAGGCGTCGAGGAAACGGCCGTCCTCGTGGAAGCCGTGCGGCTCGCGCGCCAGGATGGTAGCGAGGTCGAAGCGGAAGCCATCGACCCGCATGTCATTGGCCCAGTAGCGCAGGCTGTCCATCACCAGTTGCAGCACACGGCTGTTGCTGAGGTTCACGGTGTTGCCGGTGCCGGTGTCGTTGATGTAGTGGCGCGGGTCGGGTGCCAGCCTGTAGTAAGAGGCATTGTCGATGCCTTTGAAGCACAGGGTGGGACCTAGCTCGTTGCCCTCGGCGGTGTGGTTGTAGACGACGTCGAGGATGAGCTCGAGCCCGGCATCGTGCAGATGCGCCACCATCTCCTTGAACTCGGCGAAAGCAAAGTCAGGGTTGGCCGCGTAGCGCCGGGCGGGCGCGAAGAAGCCGATCGTGTTGTAGCCCCAGTAGTTCTTCAGCCCTTTGTCGAGCAGGTGGCTGTCGTCGACGAAGGTATGGACCGGCAGCAGCTCGACCGTGCTGACGCCGAGCGAGCCCAGGTAACCGGTGATCTCCGCGCTCGCCAGCCCGGCATAGGTGCCGCGGAGGGGCTCGGGCAATGTCGGATGGCGCTTGGTCAGGCCGCGCACATGCGCCTCGTAGACGATGGTGTTCTCCCAGGGGATGTGGCGCCGCCCATTGCTCCAGGTGAATGCCGTGTCGATCACGCCGGCCTTCATCGTGTAAGGCGCGCTGTCGCGTTCGTCGAAGGTCGTGTCATCACCGGTCTCTACCTGATAGCCGAACAGCGCCGGGTTCCACTCGATATGGCCGATCATCTGCTTGGCGTAGGGATCGATCAGGAGCTTGCTGGGATTGAAGCGGTGGCCGGCCAAAGGCTCGTAGGGACCGTGCACGCGATAGCCGTAAACCGTACCCGGCCGGGCATCGGGCAGATAACCGTGCCAGACCTCGTCTGTATATTCTGGCAGCGTAATGCGCTCGATCTCGCGCTGCCCGCCCTCCTCGAACAGGCAGAGCTCGACCTTGGTGGCGTTGGCCGAGAACAGGGCAAAGTTGACGCCGAGCCCGTCCCAGGTGGCGCCTAGAGGATAGGGGAGGCCTTCCGACAGGCGCGACCGACGAACTGACGATGGGGACACAGGTTTTCCTTCGTTGAGTGAGCCTGGAGAACGCCTGGAGTGCGCTTTCGGCTCCGCCGAGATGGAGCAGCGTCCGTGTCTGCGCACCAGCCCGGCGGCGCCAGCATTTCCGGTCCGGAGATTTAGCCTCATAGCCAGCGAGCCGCCGACGGTAAGTGGCGAATCCCCGCTGAACCCACCAACGGCGTCGTCGTACTAACGGCAGCGGGCGGCCACAACCTGTTCATATCGGCACTACAGACCCCAACCCGTCGCCGTCGTTGCCGCGCGTGCCCGGCGGTCCCGGCGAAGTGCCGGAGTTAACGACATGGTAGCAAACACACCCAGCCCCAAATCCTCCGCAAAAGCGGAAATAGTCAGCAACCTGACCGGGACATGCGGCGTCGACTTGATATGGCGGACAAAGGCGACGGGTTGCGGACCCCGCAGTATTGGCAGGACCGGGCCAGGGAAGCCCGGACATTGGCCTACCTCGTCCGCGACCAGGCCGCCAAAGATGGCATCGGCCGGGCTGCGAGGATGTACGAGGACTTCGCCAAACGCGCCGTCAAAGGAGAAGATGCGGAGAAGTAGCCGCCGCACGCGGGGAGGTGAACCGCACCCGGCTGGCAGTGACCACGGCGGCGATCGATGGTCGGCCTCGGGGATCTCCCACTGCGCGACCCACCCAATACGATGGCGGCAAGGCGGCGCTGTTCGGTCATTCGGGAAGGCCTGCCTCCCGAAGCGCTGCAACGTAAGTTTCCCGGCCTCCCATAGGCAAGTGCGGGGTTCGTTCCCGATAGATCGAAATACGCATTTCAGGAAGCAGGGTCCTGTACTCGGCCAGGGCCTGACGGGCGGAAGCGAGTCGGCCGACAAGCACGTTCGCTACTACCAATTCAACAAGAGCGCCCTGAAAATTGGGTCGTAACCTCAACGACTCCGCGATAACCGGCAATGCCCTCGTCGGCTCACCATTAAGAGTCAACGCGCGTCCCAGTAATGTCAGCGTGTAAAATTTCAACGTATCGAGTGGACTGAGCCTCAACGCACGCTCCAAATCACCAATTGCTGACTGGGGTTCACCCGAGGCAATTCGCATTGAGGCGCGGAAGGTCCAACCCGCCGCAAAATTTGGGTTGATCCTGACGGCTTGGTCGAGCAGCGCCGCGCCTTCTTCGACGCGCTGCATGGTGATGAATAGTGCTTGTCCGCACCAGGCAAGGACCCTTGCATCATTGCTGTCGAGTTCGAGAGCCCGGCGAACGGCACGACTGGCCTCCTTCGTTTCCCCTGGCCTGTCCACCGTCCAACCGAACGACCAACGCTGAACATACAACTCCGCAATCAGAGCATGAGCCAACGCAAAATCAGGTTCGAGGGTGATGGCCTGTCGCGCCAAAGCCAACGCTTCGAGCGAGCTTTCGGCGCTGACGCGGTCCAAGGCCGCGCCGGCGCGCAAGAAATAGTCGTAAGCGTGGAGGTTTCCCACCTTGCGTTTGGCGCGCTCTTTTTCCGCCTCCCATAACGACGGGGCGATGCCACCAATTACTCTGCCTGCAACCTGATCTTGCAGCTCAAAAATGTCTTCGAGGTCGCCATCGAACCGGTCGGCCCAGATATGGGCTCCATTGATCGCGTCAATCAACTGACCGGTAATTCGAACCCGGTTGCCCGCCTTGCGAATGCTGCCTTCCAGCACATAGTGGACGCCCAGATCGCGGCCGATCTGCCGAATGTCGACCTGGCGGCCTTTATAGGCGAACGAGGAGTTTCGTGCGATCACGAACAGCGTTTTGTAGTGCGACAGGCCGGTAATGATGTCGCTCACCACGCCGTCAGCGAAGTATTCCTGCTCTGGATCTCCGCTCATGTTCTGGAAGGGCAGCACGGCGATGGAGGGCTTGTCGGGTAGCGTCAGCACGGTCGCCTGACCGACGACCTTCGCCTCTCCGATCACGAAGACCTGCACTGGCCGCTGGATGTTCTTCAGCTCGATCTCACCCCTATCAATGAAGCCAAGATCCAGCTTGTCCCGCACCTGCTCGTGGACCGCTCGTGTGATGGCGATGCCACCTGGCTCGGCTATGCCCTCGACACGAGCCGCAACATTCACGCCGTCGCCCATCAGGTCGTTGCCCTGGACCACGACGTCGCCAACATGAATGCCGATGCGCAGCGGCAGGCGACCCTGGTCATTGGCGTCCTGTATGGCTTTCGCACAGCTCACCGCCTGCACTGCGCTGGCGAACTCGATCAGGAAGCCGTCCCCCATCGACTTGAACAGCCGCCCGGCGTGTTTGGCGATTTGTGGCTCGATGATCTCCGTCCGCAGTGTTGCGAGGTGAGCCAGCGTTCCTGCCTCGTCGCCGCCCATGAGCCGAGAGTAGCCGACCACATCGGCCACCAGGATCGCGGCAAGGCGACGCTGCTCGGTCATCGCAAGGCCTCGGCGGCGCTCGGATCTTCAAGGCCAGCAGAGATCCGCAAGAACGTTGTTGCGCGCTTGCTGTCCTCCTCTCGAGCGTATGAAGACGCGCTGTCTAGCCTGCTTCTGAAGTATTCAGGCGCAAGCGCTTTGCCCGAGTCGAATGCAACTCTGGCTTTGGCGACATCTCCCGAGCCGACCAGGCAGACTACATAATGAATGTACGCGGGCGCATAACTCGGCATGTGGTTGAGCGCACGGGATGCCCATTCAACACCCTCGCGGTACTTTTTCGCACCGAAGCTCGCATAAGCCATTAGGTTGTAGGCCATATGGTTGCGCGACTGGCGGGGGTTTAGCCGCAAAACCTGTTGTCCATGTTCGAGTGCCTGCTCGTGTTGACCTACTGCGGCTTCCAAAGTGCCGAGAAGCCGCAAGACAAACGTGTCATTTGGGTTCAGCTCATGGGCACGGCGTGCGTCCATGAGCGCCTCAGGATAGCGATCCAGTTGACCGCTCAGCAAAACGATGATGCCTCTCTGGGCATAGCTAAGCGCATTCGCGCCGTCGAGTTCGATTGCCCGCGCGGCTGCCGACGCCGCTTCTCGGAGGGCATGCTCTCTGTCCACCACCAACTGACCGTGCAAAGCATTTGAGTGAGCGATACAAATTGCGTGCAGCGCCGGCACAGAAGACGGGTCTATCGCCAGCGCTTCCTTTGCCTCCCGAATAGCAAGATCCGCAATGCCGCGATCTGTTTTATCCCTTCCCTCCGCTGCATGAGCGTATGCTCGAAGAGCGATTTCGTAGGCGCTGAGGTTCTCAGGGCGTTTTCGAGCGGCTCTCAACTGCTCGGTCAGCTCAATCTGCGGTGCAATCGCCGCCACAACGGCTTGCGTCAGTTCCTCCTGTACCGCGAAGACGTCCTCCGGCACGCGATCATAGCGTTCGGACCAGATTTGATTGCCCGTCAAGGTGTCGACGAGCTGCCCGGTCACACGTATCCGGTTGGACGACTTGCGCATGCTGCCGTCCAGCAGGTAGCGGACGCCGAGGTCCCTTCCAACCTGCTGGATGTTGAGCGACTTGCCCTTGTATGAGAACGACGAGTTTCGGGCGATCACGAAGAGGGAGTGGAAGCGCGACAGCTCCGTAATGATGTCTTCGGTAACCCCGTCGGTGAAGTATTCCTGCTCTGGATCACCGCTCATATTTAGGAATGGGAGGACCGCAATGGAGGGCTTGTCGGGCAATGTGAGTGTTGTCGGCGCGGGCGCTGCTTTCAGCGGGATAGCCCTGCCTGGCCGCAAGAGCCAGACCTGAACAGGCCTAGCAATGTTCTTGAGCGACTGCGTGCCTCCGTCGTCAAACTCGGTGTCGAGCCGATCGCGCACATCATCATGCACGCGGCTCGAGATGCAAATGCCTCCCGGCGGCGCGATCTCCTGCAGGCGGGCAGCGACGTTGACACCGTCGCCGAAGATGTCGTCGCCATCGACGATGATGTCGCCGAGGTTAATACCGACGCGGAAGTTGATACGCCGATCTTCGGCTATGCCTCCGCTGCGGTCAGCTATGGCCGTCTGCACCTCAATAGCGCAGCGCACCGCATTGACCACGCTCTGGAACTCCAACAGCAGCCCATCGCCGGTGGTCTTGACGATGCGACCGCCGTGCCTGGTGATGGCTGGCTCGACTACTTCCTGCCGAACAGCTTTTAGTGCAGCCAAAGTGCCGCTCTCATCCCGTCCCATCAGCCGCGAGTAGCCGGCGACGTCAGCCGACACGATTGCGGCAAGGCGGCGCTGCTCGGTCATTCGGGCATGCCTGCGCGCCGCAGGGCATCGACCGCCTTCTTCATATCTTCGGCACGGCGTGGCCTCGTAAATGAAGTGAGATTACTTATGCGCATTGTGGGGGCGAGCTGGAGCAGTTTGGCTACGACCTCGTGTGCTTCACCGATGTTGCCGGCGAGTGCCTTGCCCGCAGCAGCCAAAACTAATGCGCTTGGCAAACACGGGTCCCTACGAAGTACTTGGTAAGCCAAGTCTATCGCTTCGCTATTGTTGCCAAGAAAAAAATGCGCCATTGCCATCATTGCATCTGACCGGTCGGTAGCGCTTCCCATAGGGCTCAGCTGTCGGGCTCGCTGTAGTTGCTCGATTGCCTTTGCATGATCGCCGAGAAGCACACTGAGCATGCCCCGATTTGTCCATGCGATAGCAAGATTTGGATTGTAGGAAAGTGCTGCGTCGATCAGGGCTGACCCATTTTCAAAGTCGTCGCAGACCATTGCGAGCGCCCAGCCGGCTCTGGCCAGTGACAGGGCGTCGCCGCCAGCCATCCTGGCAACGTGTGAGACGAGACGCCTGACTTCGTCTGCTTCGCCCTCAACATTATCAGCCCAAAGGCGCGCTTTCTTCATGGCATAACAAGTTACCGCCAATCCATAAGGGGCAGCGAAATTTGGATCGAGTTCCATGGACCGAGCACAAAACTGCAAGGCCTTCTGGTTTGATGCTCGTGTACCTTCGCCGGCAGCCGAGAGGGCTCGCAGGTAACAGTCGTATGCATCGAAGTGCTTTGGCGGCTGGCGCATCGCACGCCCAATCTCGGCACGCCCTACGGTGGGATTGATACCTGCAACGACGCGGGTTGCTACTTCGTCTTGAAACGTGAAGACATCCTGAAGCAATCCATCGAACTGATCGGCCCAAAGATGTGTTCTGGTTTCAACGTCGATAAGTTGTGCGGTGACCCGCAAAGTGCCGCCGGCTTTCCGCAGGCTACCTTCGAGTAGGTAACGGACGCCGAGTTCACGCCCCACCTGCTGGATGTCAATTGTCTTGCCCTTGTAGGTAAAGCTAGCATTGCGCGCGACCACAAATAGAGACTTGAAACGCGACAGCGCGGTGATGATGTCCTCAACCATGCCGTCAACGAAGTACTCCTGATCAGGATCGCCACTCATGTTCTGGAACGGCAGAACGGCAACTGACGGCTTGTCGGGGCGCGTCGGTGCTGGCGCAGAGTCCGGCCGGTACGCTGGCATTCCCGGCGCAACAGAATGAACTTGCCAGTCCTCAGCGGCCCACTCCACCCGAAATGCGCGTACCGGTCGTTCGATGTTTTTGAGGGCAAGATCGCCCAAGGCATGAAGATTAGCTTTGAGCCGGCCCTGAACAGCATCGCGTACCGCCCGCGAAACGACGATCCCTTCCGGCGGGGCCTCCGCCTCCAGGCGTGCGGCCACATTTACATCGTCGCCATAGATGTCATCGCCTTTGATGATGACATCGCCGAGGTGAAGGCCGACCCTAAACACGATGGCTTTGTCGGCGGGCTGGTCGCGATTGGCCTCGACCATGCCTTGTTGGAAGTCTATGGCCGCAGCGAGCGCGTCCACGGCACTCGCGAACTCGATTAGGCCCCCATCTCCCTTCAGCCTGATCACTCGCCCGCCGCGACGTGCGACAGCGGGCCCAAGCTGCAAGTTTAGATGTTCCAGAAGTCGCGCAACGGTGCCGCTCTCATCCCGGCCCATCAACCGAGACGATCCAACGGCGTCGGCAAACAGAATTGCCGCCAGTTTGCGCTGCTCTCGCGCCAACGGCATCCCCCTGGATAGCTACCGAAATCGTAGGGCTACTATGGGAGCCGGGCAACAGACCTACTGTGGCGACTTGGGGTCCTCGCTTGGCGCGCGTGCCTATCGGCGGTGTCGCTGAGCTGGTCGTCGCAGGCGCACTGGTGGCGTCAATGCCACCCGCTAGATTGGCGTTGCTCCAGTAGCGGCCAGTCCTGCGGAAGACCCAGCATCCGCGCCAAAATTTCCATCAGCTCATCCGGCTCGAAGGGCTTGGCAATCAAGGGAGCCCACCGGTATTCGGTCGGAACCGCCGCGTCTGGATAGCCGGTGAGGAAAACGAATGGAATGCGCCTTGCTGACAGGATGGCGCAGACCGGGAAACACGGCCGGCCATTGAGGTTGATGTCCAGGATGGCGCCGTCGAGCGCACGCTCGCGGGCCATTTGCATGGCGCTTTCCAACCGGCCGACAGGACCCATCGGCTCGAGGCCGCACTCGCTCAGAACTCAGCCACGACCTCAGCCATCAACAGGTTGTCGTCACAGACGAGTACCCGGCCTCCGTGCCGCGCACGACCGCTGCTTTGCATCGCCTCACCCCACCACCCACTCCGGCTTGAAGTGTAGCAGAAACGGCTTATGCGCGCCTTTCCGCGACAGTCTAAATCTGCTGCACTAACCGCCGTGGGAACTAATGATCGGCCGCCGAAGTGGATCAAGCCGCAGCTGACGCGCCTCGTTCAGGAAGCGCCGTCGGGCGACGCCTGGATGCATGAGGTCAAGTACGACGGCTACCGCATGCACGCGCGCGTTGACGGCAAGGACATCAAGCTGCTCACGCGCACCGGCCTGAACTGGTCCCATCGATACCGGCGCACGATCGAGGCGCTTAGCTCCCTAAAGGTCAAGTCGGCATATCTCGACGGCGAGCTGTGCGCCCTAAATGCGGAGGGCGTGCCCGTCTTCAGCCGGCTGCAGGCGGCTATGGATGAAGGCCATACTGATCAGCTCGTGTTCTTCGCCTTCGATCTCCTGTTCCTGAACGGACAGAGCACGGCGCAACTGCCGCTCATCGAACGGAAGGAGAAGCTGGCACGCCTGTTCAAGAAGGTGATGGGCGGTCTGCGCTACAGCGAACACGTCGAGGGCAATGGGCCCCGCTTCCGCGAGCATGCCTGCAAGCTTGGCTTGGAAGGTGCCATCTCCAAGCTCGCCGATCGCCCCTATGCACCAGGCGACCGCGGGATCTGGGTCAAGTCGAAGTGCCTTAACCGCGAGGAGTTCGTGGTCGTCGGCTGGACCGATCCCGAGGGCAGGCGATCGCACATCGGCGCGCTGCTGCTGGGCTCCTTCACAAACGATGGGCAATTGCGCTACGCCGGCCGTGCAGGCACCGGGACGGACGCTGAAGCGCCTGGCAGGCGTGCTAGGTCCGCTGAAGGTGCCGAAGACGCCGCTCGCCAAGCCGCCGCCGCTTGACAGCCGCTTCGGATCGCCCCTGAAGCTCGCGCGCGCACCGGCGCTCTCGGCCACGCGCCCGCCGCCGCACGCCTCGCAGTTCGCGAGAGATGTCTCGCCCATTAGGCCAGTTCAAAAGTCGATCCGTACCCAGGTTTCTGCGCGCCGATCGCCGCCCACGGATATCGCGCCGCGTTTCCCTCAACTTTCGGGAGTTTGCCGCAGCCCTGCGTCAGTCCCTCTTTTCTCGCCAGTTACGCCTGGTCGTCGTCGAATAGGCATTCGGCCATCGCCTTGGTGAGGTCGGTCTTGCCGACGCCGGTTGGGCCGGAAACGCTATCAAAGTCGACCCTCTCCTTGCCTCTCCGCTAGGAGGCCCTAGAGAGAAGACGATGAGCGCCAGAAATTTCCACAGGGTCCAAGGCCTTTTCCAGGTCAGTGTTTAGCCTGCTCTGTCAGGACCGCCGCGGGTGCTGCATGCTTCAGGCTCCGTCCGAGCGACGCAGCCAGAGTTCCACGCGCCCGATGCGGACGCCCCACTTTCCAATGGTCGCCCTATTGACCAGGTGAGCGCTGTCCTGCAGCGCCAGCACGTCGGAGAAGTCCACCGTCCAGCCACCGAGTCTGACGGCGTATTCCAGCCTGACGGCGTTGCCCTCGGTCCAAGCCCGCGCCAATCCGACAACGTCCTCCCGTGTTCCGGTGTAGCGACCTGGCTCTGTCGCCTCCAGTCGCCAGGTCTTGCGATCTCTTTGGCCGTCGGCGAACGCAAAATCCTCGACAAGGGTCAAAACCCGGCCATCCCACGAACCATGGATGGCCACGGTGAACGAGCGTCGCGAACCGGTCCATGAGTTAATGAACACGCCGTGGCCCGACGTCGTGCCGTCGAAGAACGATTCGAGGACGAGCCGCGGAGAGTTTTCGTTCGCCGGCGATGCCGGCGGCACGGCGCAAGCGCCGAGCATGGCGGACACGATGCTGAGGGCCAAGGCGGGCCACGGGGCGGTTGGGCTGCTCATGGTGCGATTTACGCTTCGACGCGATGGACGGATCATCCGACTTCCAGGGGCGGCGCGCCCAACGGCGCGTTCGAGAAGACAACTCGGCAAGCGGAACGCCAAAGCCGACGCGCTCGAACGCGGCGCTGGACCGCTCATCCAGCGCACGGGAGCGGTCACTAAGGCACAACAGCCCAAAGCCCGGAACGCGCGCGAACCTCCGGTGCGGGCGCAAGCGGCCCTCAAGACCTTCGGGTCACCATTCGAAGCGCCAGGACAACGCAGCGCCCACCACGAACTGATTTGGCGAGCCAGCCGGCCCGCTGACCAGCGGCGAGTCGGCGGCCATGTCGGCCAGCCGATTGTAGGAGCCGAACGCCACGCCGGTGAGCTTGTCGGAGATGCGCCACCGCGCGCTCGTGCCGACACCGACGCTGCGCAAGCCCGCGCCGGGATAGTACTGGGCGTAGCCAGAGTTGAACGACTGCGCGGCGTTGATGCCGAAGTATGCCTGGTTGAACGTGGCGTCGGTGACCGACAGCCGTGGCCCTCCGGACAGGAAGAAGTTGTCGGCAAGCCGCAGCTTGCCATCGACGAGCGCATCAAAGACCAGGCCGTTGCTGCCACCCAGGCCCCGCCGCAGCTCGATCTTGGCCGCCAGGAACGGCAGGTCGTAGCGCAGGAAGCCGCCACCCTCGACGGTGAACGGCACGAATCCCGTACCATAGAGTCCGGGCCCATCCCATTCGTTGCGCGGAAAGCGATAGCGGAGGATCGGTCCGGCCTTGAACCCCGCGACGTCGAGCAGCGTGGCACCGACGCCGTCACGCGCGGAGATGAACACCTTGTCGCGCTGGTAGCGCAGGTCGAGGTTGGGGACCGGCAGGACGCGATAGTAAGCGCCGCCCTCGAACCATGGCGCCATGACGGCGCCCGGCCCGATGTCGAACGTCCAGTCCTGTGGCGGCGGGCCCGCGGCCTCGCTGCCGATGCTCGAAGGCTGCGCGAAGGCGCCCGCCGCGGTGGTCAACGAAACCACCAGGAATGCCATACAGCTACGCCACACCACGCAACCCTCCTCGGTCGACCGGAGTCGTACGAACGAGAGGGGCGCGCGGATCACAGCTACTGCAGCGAAAGATATCGGGCCTCAAGCCGAGGCCGACGCCTCCAGCGAGCGAACGATATGGTCGTGCAGCCGCCGCGCCGGGGCCGAGAGGTTCGTGGCGGAAAGCAGCGCGATCTCGGTGTCATGGAGGCGCGGAAGATGCCACCGCCGCTCGAGCGCCACCAGGCCCGCAGGAACCATGTCCTTGGGCAGAACGGTAACCCCGAGGCCGGCGTGGACGGCGGCATGCTGCCCCGCGAGGGAGGCGCAGCTGTAGGCGATGCGCCACCGGCGCCTGACACGATCCAGGGACGCGGTCGCGCGTTTGCGATAGACGCAAGGCGGCGGAGAAACGACGAGCGGCAGCACCTGCGCTGCCTCCACCGCCAGCTGAGGAGCGGCGACCCACACCAGCGGTTCGCGCCAGACGCGGACCCCCCGGCCCAAGCGCTCGGGCTCCCTTTTCAGCAGAACCAGATCGAAGTCGCCCTGCCGGAAGCGCCCCTGCAGGGTCAGCGTAAGCTCGCACGTCACCTCGAGCTGCACAGCGGGATAGGCCCGCGCGAAGCGCGCAAGGACCTGCGGCAGATGCGTCGTGGCGAAATCCTCGGGGGTCCCCAGACGTACGCGCCCCGCAATTGCCACGCCATCGAGGCTGGCGATGGTGCGATCGTTCAGATCCAGGATGTCGCGGGCACGGGCGAGAAGAGCTTCGCCTTCGGCCGTAAGCCGGACACGACGGCGCGTCCGGTCGAACAGGCGCACCGCCAGCCCTTGCTCCAGCCTCATGATCTGCAGGCTGATCGTGGACTGGCGCCGCAGCAACGCCTCCCCGGCCCGGGTGAAACCGCCGAGATCGACCACGGCGACGAATGTCCGCAGCAGGTCGAGGTCGAGATTTTGCGGCCGGGCCATCCCCCATAAATCAAATTCCCAAATGTATTTGTCCAGTACTATCAATTTCCCAAAGGGCATGCCGGCTTGTAATCACGCGCCATCGAGAAACACGATGTCGTTCCTGTCGCTTGCCAGCCAAAACCTGCTTTCGCCCATGGTGCTCTTCTTCGCCCTCGGCGTTGCCCTGGCCTTTGCCCGTTCGGATCTCTCCATACCCGGCGCCGTCGCCAAGCTGTTGTCGCTCTATCTGATGATGTCGATCGGCTTTCGCGGCGGCAGCGAGCTTGCCCAATCACGGTCTATCCGCCACCCTGGTGACGGCGCTGGCGGCCGGCCTGGCGCTGTCCTTCCTGACGCCGTTCGTCGCCTACCTGTTGCTCCGGCTGACAACGCGCTTGTCGATCGTCGACGCCGCCGCGGTCAGCGCCCACTACGGATCGATCTCGGCCGTCACCCTGGTGGCGGTCATGGGCGTGCTGCGCGAGATGGGCCTGGCGTTCGAGGGGTTCATGATCGCCGTCGCCGCCGTGATGGAGACCCCGGCGATCCTTTCCGCCCTGTTCCTGGCGCGCCGGCAGCGCGAGACCGGCCACGCCGCGGCGCTTGCCCGGGAAATCCTGCTGAGCGGTGCGGTGGTGATGCTGCTCGGCTCCTTCGCCATCGGCGCGGTGACGGGAGAACGCGGCAGCGCCATCCTGAAGCCGTTCCTCGTCGACCAGTTCGCGGGGTTCCTGTGCCTCTTCCTGCTCGACATGGGCCTGGTCTCTGGACGCGGCCTACGGGATGGCGCGCGCGTGCTTTCCACGGGGACCATCGCCTTCGCCCTGATCATGCCTCTTGCAGGTGCTTCCTTCGCATCCGCACTCGCGCCGTTTGTCGGCCTGTCGACCGGGGGCACGGCGATCCTGATCACACTCGCCGCATCTGCATCCTACATCGCCGTGCCAGCCGCAATGCGGCTGGCCCTGCCGGCCGCCAACCCCGGCCTGGCTCTCGCTCTGTCGCTGGGCGTCACCTTTCCCTTCAACCTGACCCTGGGAATCCCGCTCTATATCGGTCTGGCACAGCGAATCACGGCATAGCCGCTTTCATCCGCTGCGCCTCACCGCGCGTAGGACGATGCATGAACAATCCGCCCGACAAGCGCCACCGTATCATCTCCCTGACCGCCTTCGTTGTCCTCGCACTCGGGGGCGGAATGGCGATCGGGTTCACGAGTCCCGCCGACGCCTGGTACGCAGCCCTCTCCAAACCCAGCTTCAACCCGCCGAACTGGATATTCCCACCGGTGTGGACCGGGCTTTACGTGATGATCGGCATCGCCGGGTGGATCGTCTGGGACCGCGAGCGCCGATCGGCGGCGATGGCGGTGTGGTGGCTGCAACTTTGCCTGAACTTCGCCTGGTCACCCCTGTTCTTTTCCGCCCATCGTATCGACCTGGCGCTGGCCGTGATCCTGGCGCTGCTGGTGGCGATCTGCGCTTTCATTGCCCTTACGGCGCGACGGCTGCCCGTCGCGGCACTCCTTTTTTCTCCTTACGGACTGTGGATCCTGTTTGCGAGCCTGCTGAATGCGAGCATCGCGTCGTTGAACCCGCTCCCCTGACTGCATCATGCAGCCCTCGGAAATCCAGAAGGCAATAACAGCCGCAATCGTCATGCGGAGGCAGTAGTCTTGATCGGTTGAGGGGGGTGCATGCCGTTGTACTGGACGATCGATTCCAAGGAGCGCCTTTTCACGGGGAGTGGCGAAGGCGATGTCACCTTCGCAGATGCAATGGCGCTGTTGGATGCACTAGCGGGTGCGAGGGCGCAGTCCTACCGGAAGCTGTTCGATGGCCGCGCAGTACGCTCTTCAATGACGGGCGAAGAGCTGCTGACGGTGTGTGCCAAAATCAGAGCCATTCATGAGCAAGGGCCTGTCGGCGCCCTTGCGCTAGTCTGTACTCCAGAGCAGACCGTAACGTTTGCCCCCCTTTTGGGTGCGCTCGCTGCGGCTGACCGGCCCATTAAGATGTTTCCCGGTCTGCGCCCCGCGAACACTTGGCTGGCCTACCAGAGAAGCTGAGAACCTATCTCGCCTGATCGGCCTTGCCACGTTGCCGATTGCCTCGTTTCCGGCGCGCCCCCCGACCGTCAGTCCCTAGATGGGTTCACGGCCGGGGTAGGCTTCCCGGGTATCATTCACGGCTGCTCGCCCAAGAGCCGGAATCCTGGGCACGACCATTAATTTGGGGTGCAGACCGGCTGATGTGTGCGTGATTTGTTTGCAACACCTTTCGGGCTGCGTCTCTAGCCTCGCATCTTTAAACGACGGCTGGCGTTCCTCGTCGTTGACGAGGCAAGCATCCATGTCCGACAAAACCACACTGGCACGGGAAAAGAGAGACGTTGCGCGTCGTGCCAGACGGTTGGCGAACACGCTATTGGCCGAGGATGACAGGTCTCGGCTAACACGATTTGCCGACGAGCTGGACAGGGAGGCAGCGGCGCTTGAGCAATCGACCGCTGTGTTCGTGCTCAAGCCTGATGTCACATCGCACCAGCAAACGCAGCAACAACAGGTCCAGCAGCAGCAACAGTCAGCTGTAGCCGACTCCGATCTGACAAAGGAAAAGGACTAACTTTCTCCGGCCAGGTTCGCCCCCTTATGTCTCTCCGCACACTTGAGTCGCCCGGCAGCCAGACCTCGACCGTGCGCGCTGATCTCGCGCTTTTGAATGGCATGCATGCGGATCTTCCCTTGGAGCGCGCCGCCATGCATCGCGTGCTACGAGCTGTCATTTCTTTGATCGAGGTCGGGCAGATTCCTTTCGACGAGTGGCAACAGCGCTGCTTAGTCTCTGCGGCCGCATTCTTCGATCGCGAACAGTACCGGCAATGCGCTCGGCAACTAGACGCACTCTTCATAGCGAATCGTGCTTCGCTTAATATCTTACATGCCAGAGCTGCCTGAATCTGCGGTTGCGGCGGCGATGCGGCAGCTCGCGGGTCGGGAGTGGTTGGTGCAAGCAGGTTCAAATCCCAAGGCGGCGCAGAGTGTGTCGTAACTAGGACCGCCGCGGGTAGCCCGCCCAGCGCTCCGAGACTGGGCGGGCGGCCCGACACACCCCGACGGGCCGGAGCACTAGCGGGGAAGACGCATGCTCCAGCAGCGAAACCCCACAATAGAGCGGCGAGTTACAATGGCAGATTGATTTTGTACTAGCCGCCAGGTTCTTGGTCGCGAGGGACGGCGTCAAGCCATTGCCTGCCTGTAGCCCGTTCCAGATCGACCCGCGCCCAGTTCGAGCCGTGATGCGCGCTAGCGCGACGCGTGGATCTGTCCCGTGCTGCGGGAATCTGCATCTCAGCGTCCTGGAATTGGCCCGCTGCGGCCCCCGCTGTCTTTGCTTGCACGAGGGTAAGCGCGATACGATTTGCAACGGTTCTTGACGCGATGATCGACCTCCTTGATCAGCAGATCTTTTGCGTTCTGGAGCTGCGGGTGCAGGTGTGGCCTGAACTTATGGCCATGGCACTCAGTCGCGAAGGCTGACGGCACTCATTTCGTCGGCTCGCGAAATATGCACGGCTCGACGCCTTCACCGGAGAGTGCCGCACGCTGCGACCATTTCCACAGGGGGTTCCAGTAGGCGTCGAGCAGATCGCTGGCCGCCTGCCGATCGTCGACGATGTAGCCGAACTCCTGGAGGTTGACGGGATAGACGTTGTCCGAACCGATATAAAAGATGCGGTCGTCAACCATCCAGAGTTTGGCGTGGTTGGCGATCGCCATGCCGTGCGGCCACGATGCATCCGGCCCGAAACGCAATGGCGCAAGATGGACATGGCTGCACAGCAGCGCGTTGATAGGATCGGGTCCTTTCCTGATCTGGTAACGCGCCGTGGGATCGCGCGCATCGACTTGCTTCTGGACCTTGTCACGCAAGTGGCGAGCGAAGGCTGCGAAACTGACATCGTTGGAATAGCTGAGGCCGGTATTGCCCGACGCACCGCGGTTGGACAGCACGATGTAAACGTGTCCGCCACGCCGCTCGATGAACTCGAGCAGGCGATCGAGCGTACTCTCGGGGAAAAGTGCATCGGAACGGCCGAAAATGAAGCCGATGTCCTGTTGCGACATGCGAATCGTGTGGCGCGCCGCGCCGAAGGCCAGGTCCCGAGCGAGCTCGCTCTGGTTGGCGAAGTCCTTGGTGATGCCGGCGCCCATCCGTCCGACTGCCAGCATCGGGGTACCGTTTCCCGCCGTCGCCGCGACTGGCGGCGGTGCGAGCGCCGCGGGGCACGGTCCATTCGCCGGGTAACTCGCAAGCTGCACGGCAGGGTTTTTACCGAGGTTGGTGCAGACGAACTCCCAAAGCCGGCCGGCGAAGTGTGAAGCGCTCGCGGCCGCGGGTCCCTGCAATCGCATCGAGAGATCGTGTACCGGCTTGTCGATCAGATAATCTTCGGACCAGAGATTGTGGCCGCCCACCAGCGCCTCATTGCCGTCGACGGTGATGAATTTGGCGTGCGGCCAGGAGAAGCTGCGGCACTCCTCGCCGTTGGTGCAGGAGCGCATGGCCGCCACGCTTACACTGAGCCGTCCGCCCGGCGCCAGTCCTGAGGTCAGTGACGAGAGGAGCGCCGCGGCATTGGCACCATCGGGTGGATATTGCCCGACAATCACGCGGACCGTGACCGGGCGGCCGCTCACCGCGAGGTCGCTCAGTCCGGCGCGCAGGGCAGCGAGGAAGCGCGAGTCTGGCACGGGCTGCAGTGCAGCGATATCGACGCTATGTCGGGCGCCGGCAACAAGGTCGTGCACGGGCAACATCAGCGCATCGGAATGCCCGAAACAGACCTGTCGCCTCGCCTCCGGTGCGCCCGGTGGAGGCCAGATCGGGGCGCAGGTACCGCCGTCCGGGCAATCGGCATCGCTGCGGCAAGCGGGCAGTTTGATGTCGCGTTCGCAGTTCCGGCAATCGAAGGAATAGAACGGAAGGTCGCTGCCACGACGTCCCCAGCGGGCGGGGCTCTGAATTAGCCACCCGGGCGCCAGCCGGTTGCCGTCGGAGAGGTCATAGGTGACGCCTGCGAAAGCCCCCTTGGGATCGCTCTTCGCGAGTTCGCGCCGCAGTTGCGCCAGCAGAGGCTGGGAGTCAGCTTGGTCGGGCGTCCTGATATCATGCTCGCGTATGACATCGACGAGCGGCGCTGCCGAACTGTCGGCGCTGTAACCTCGCTCTCCCGGACCACCGCGCCAAGCCGTGCTCGGCAGATCGCCCGTGCACGACGCGAGGGCGATCAGGGCTGTTACCGCGACTCGGCGTGCAAGGATCATTGCTGGATATGGCTGGCGTTAAGAGGGGACTAAAACGCGCCGATCGGCGGATAGTTCCCAAACGGCCTAGCAGCTTGATCTGCGGAACACAGTGAGGCGGCACCCCGTTCTCACCTTATGTTTCGTCTCCTCTTCGCCGCGTTGTTGATCGCCCTGCCGGTGAG
>NZ_BKAJ01000142.1 GCF_007992495.1 Reyranella soli | reverse complement strand
GGCCCCGACAAGAAGATCAAGGCGATGCTCACCTATCCGATGAGCACCGGCCGCAACTTCGACGAGGTGCTGCGGCTGCTCGAGTCCTGCCAGCTCACGGCCAAGCATCAGGTGGCGACGCCGGTGAACTGGAAGAACGGCGAGGATGTGATCATCGTGCCGGCCGTCTCCGACGAGCAGGCGAAGGCCAAGTACCCCAACGGCTGGAAGGCGCCGAAGCCCTACCTGCGAATCGTGCCCCAGCCGAAGGGCTGAGTTCGGCTCAGAATCTTCCGGACCGCGCGCGTCTCGCGCGCGGTCCGGAAGAGCATGAGGGAGACATGGCCATGTCCAACCTCGACTCTCCGACCGTCCTGATCGTGGGTGCCGGACCGGCCGGACTGTTCGCGGCTTGTGAGCTGCTTCGCCATGGCGTCAAGCCGCGCATCGTCGAGCGCAGGGCTGCACCGCATCAGGAAGCGCGCGGTACCGTTCTCCAGCCGGCGGTGCTGGAGCATCTCGAGCGAGCCGGCCTGATCGAGCCGTTCCTGCGCAGCGGCGTGCGCATCAAGCGCCTCCAGTTGCTGGGGCCCGGCCTGCGCGAGATCTTGAGCGACGATTTCACCGAGGCCGGCGGCGCCTACCCGTTCCAGTGCAGCCTGCCGCAATGGCGCACCGAGACGATCCTGCGCGAGCACCTGCAGAGGCTCGGCCTCGAGATCGAATTCGGCACCGAGGTGAAATCGATCGAGGACCGTCTGGACGGCTTGCGCGTGACGCTCGAGGCCGGTGCTCGCAGCGAGACCGTCACGATGGCCTATGTGCTGGGGGCGGGCGGCGGTCACAGCGTGACGCGCCATTCGATGCAGGAGCATCTGGGCGGAGAGACCTATGACGGTCGGTACTGGGTCGCCGACGCGAAAGTCAGCCTTCTCTGTCCATCGGAGTGTGCCCGGCTTGTCGTCGGGCCGGCCGGATTCGTCCTGCTCGCGCCGCTGCCGGACGATCGCCGGCTGATTTTCGTCAATCGCGACGAGACCGATACGCGACCCGAGCTTCCGTCGGCCGCCGAACTGGGCGCGTTGCTCGACGCGCGGGCCGGTGTCGAGGTCGGGTTGAGCGATCTCGGTTGGGTCTCTCCTTTCAGGATGCACAAGCGCGTGGTCGAGCGTCTGAGCGACCGGCGGCGCTTCCTGTTGGGCGACGCCGCCCATCTATCCAGCCCGCTCGGCGGCGAAGGGTTGAACGCGGCGCTCATGGATGCTGCCGACATCGCCTGGAAGCTTTCCCTCGTCATGCGGGGCGCTGCAAAGCCATCGCTGCTCGACAGCTACGCCATCGAGCGCGGGCTCGCCGATCGCCACGTGCTGGAGGTGTCGGACGAAGTCCATGCGACGGTGATGGGGCTTGTCGCGACATACGCCGACGGCCGAGTGCCCGACGTGCCGGCGGGCGATCCGGCCGAGAACGCGGCGGCACGGCGCAAACGGTTGATGCTCGACGTGTCGTATGCGGGGGCGCGCTCGTCGGCCAAGCCGGCACCGCCGCCGGAGAGCCCACGCCCGGCGAACGCTTTCCGGTCTGCAACCAACTGCGCGGCACCGATCACCATCTGATCGTGTTCGGCGCGGCGAGACATCTCGACCGAGTTCGCGCGCGCTGGGGCAAGCTCGTGTCCATCGTCGATGCTTCAGAGGCAGGCTTCGATGCCGCCGAGACCGGCGTGCCCGATGGCGGCGCCGTCCTCGTGCGGCCTGACGGCTTCATCGGCTTCCGCGCCGCTCCCGTCGATTCCGAGACGATGGCTGCACTTGATGCCCATCTCGCGAGTTATCTCATTCCCGACATCGACGCGCGAAGAGGCCGAAGGACGAGCGAGCAGGAATGGACTAACGCAACGCCTTCGACCTGACGGGATCCGTTGCCGTCGTCGCCGCTCGGATGGCCTAATCGAGGGAGCGGTGGGGGCCCGATGAACGGCTCAGCCGGCATCGGCATCCGCCAACGGTGCGGCGTCGTCAGGCGAGCTGCCTACCTTGGAGAGGCCGGCGAATTGCATTAGGGTCACGCCATCCAGCCCGATATGCGTGCGACTGCGTCTCATCACGAGCAATTCGCATTGTCCCAGGGAACCCAATGGCCCTCGTCAAGAAGTCCAAGCTGACCGGCGGAACCGCCCCGCCGAGCGAACCGCCGATCCGTGCACCGGCCCGTCCCTCGGCTCGGCCGCTGGCGCGCAACGGCCAGCAGAATGGCGCGACCCGTCGTGTATCCGCCCGCCCGCAGGACAAGGTCTCCGAACGCCTCGCCGCCGCCACCGAGGAGCTGGCCAGCGGCCTCACCGAGGCCGCCGCCGCGGCGGAAGAACTGCGCCGCGCCATGGAGCAGATCGCGAGCGGCGCCAGCGAGGCCGCCGGCGCCTCCCAGGAGCAGCTGGCGGCCATCAAACAGGTCGTCGCCAGCCTCGGCTCGGCGCGCAGCCAGGCCGAGGCCTCACGCCGCCGCACCGAGGCGGTCGAGGTGGTGCTCGCCGAAACCGCGGTGCAGATCGGCACGTCCGTCCGCGCCATCGAGCGCAACGGCCTCCGCCAGGGCGCGTCGGTCGATCTCATCCGCGAACTCGAGCGGCGTGCTCAGGATATCAGCGAGATCACCGGGGCGGTCAGCCGCATCTCCGACCAGACCAATCTCCTGGCGTTGAACGCCGCGATCGAAGCGGCACGCGCCGGCGATCACGGCCGCGGCTTCGCGGTCGTCGCCGACGAAGTGCGCGCGCTTGCCGAAACCTCCGAAAAGAGCTCGCAAGAGGTCCAGAAGCTCGCTACGGCGATCCAGGCCGACGTGCGCGAGGTCGCCGCCGCTCTGCAGCAGGCGGCCGATGCCGCGGTCAACGAATCGAAGGCCGGCGCCGCCACCGTCGAGGTCCTCGACGGCCTGCGCGCGGACATGCAGAAGGTCGCCGACGGCAGCCAGCAAACCTTGACCGATGCGCTGGAGGCCGATCGCGCCGCGACCGAAGCGGAAAAAGGCGCAACCCTGGTCGCGAGCGCAGCGGAAGAACAATCGTCGGCGGCCGGCGAGGCCCAGGTGGCAGTGCAGGAGCAGGCCAAGTCGCTCGAGCAGGGTCAAACGGCCGCGCAGGAGCTGGCGCGGATCGCCGAAGCCGCCCGCACCGGGCGCGTGGACCTCTCTTCCACCGAGCAGATCAGCGCCACCGCCGAGGAGCTGTCGGCCACCATCCAGGAACTGTCGAGCGCCTCGCAACAGATCATGACGGCGCTGGGCCAGATTAACCGCGGAACCCAGCAGCAGGCCGCCGCCACCCAACAGACTTCGGCCGCGCTCAGCCAGATCGAGAGGAGCGCCAGGCGGGCGCAGGAGAACGCCGTCCAGGCGAACGAGCGGGTCGCCAAGATGGCGGACGACCTCAAGCAGAGCAGCGGCGCGGTGGCCAAGCTGATGGCCGGCGTATCGACCGGCCTCGACAACACGCGCGTCAGCCTCAAGACCATCGCGCGCCTGGAATCGGTCGGGCGCAACATCGAGAAGATCGTGTCGGGCATCTCGCTGATCGTGGTCCAGACCACCATGCTGGCGGTCAGCGGCTCGGTCGAAGCCGCCCGCGCCGGCGATGCGGGGCGCGGCTTCGCGGTCGTGTCCAACGACCTCCGGGGCCTCGCCCGCGAAGCCTCCGACAGCGCCGACCGGATCAAGGAAACGGTCGGTGGCATCCTCGAGCAGATTGCCGCGCTGCGGCGCGACCTCGAACAGATCGTCGATTCGGTCGAGGTCGAGGTCCAAAACAACCGGACGGTCATTGGCGCGCTCGACAAGGTGGAGCGCGAGTTCGCCGCGCTGCGCGGCGCCAACGACGCCATCCTGCGGGGTGCCGAGCAGATCCTGTCGGCCGCCGGCGAGACGGCGACCGGCGCGCGCCAGATCGCGGCCGCCGCCGAAGAGGCGAGCAACGCCGCCCGCCAGGCCTCGACGGCGTCGACCGAGCAGGCCAGCGGCGCCGAGGACCTCGCCGCTGCCATAGAAGAGATCGCTTCCCTGGCTGACACGCTCAAGCAGCAGAATGGCTGAGCGCTTCCTGACGTTTCGCGTCGACGGCGAGCTCTACGCGCTGCCGGCGAACCAGGTCGCCGAGGTCATTCGCCTGCCCGCCATGGCGCGGGTGCCGCATGCCCCCAAGGGACTGCTCGGACTGGCCAACCTGCGGGGCAGCGTCCTGCCCGTCGCCAGCGTGCGCGGCCTGGTGGGCATCGAGGAATCGGCCGAGGCCACGACGCGGGCGATCGTCCTCGACGGCGCGGCGCCCGTGGCACTGGCCGTCGACGTCGTCGAGGCGCTGGTCGCCGTGGAGACCGAGCAGATCGAGACGCGCCAGGCCGAGCTGGCGACGCGGCCGGGCGAGCGGCTGAAAGGCGCGTTCGCTGCAGATGGCAGGAACGCCATCGCCAAGATCCTCGACATCGAAGGGCTGATCGGCGCCGCCTTCAGACAGGAGGCGCGTGCGCGGCCGCGGCGCGCCTTGGCCCGCGTCGCGGTGCAGGAAGGCGGGATTGACGGCAAGGCTGGCGGCGACGACCGGCAAATGCTGGTGAGCTTCGACGTGGCCGGCCAGGAATACGCCCTCGCCCTCGACGTCGTTCAGGAGATCGTCGATACGCCCGAAGCGCTGGCGGCAATGCCGGCCAGCGAGGCGCTGGTCCTTGGCGTGACGCCGTTTCGCGACACCCTGCTGCCCCTGCTGTCGCTGCGCGGCCTGCTCGGCTTCACCAACCGGGTAGAACGCACCGATCGCGAGAAGATCGTCGTCACCAGGGTCGGCGGCGCGCTGGTCGGCTTGCTGGCCGACCGCATGCGCAGCATCTTTCCGGCCGATACCGACCTGATCGAGAAGATTCCACCGGTGCTGTCGGCCCGCGCCGGCGGCGAAGCCAAGATCTCGGCGATCTATCGCGGCGAGAATGGACGACGGCTGGTGTCGGTTCTGGCGCCGGACCAACTGTTCCGAGAGGACGTCATGCAGCGGCTGAAGGCAAGCGGCGGCTCGACCGGCGAGGGCGACAGGGAAGCGCCCGGCAGCCAGCGCGAACAACGCCAGTTCCTGGTGTTCCGGCTGGGCGACGACGAGTTCGGCCTACCGATCGAGGCCGTCGACGAGGTCGCTCGCGTCCCTGACCAGATCACGCGCCTGCCAAGAACCCCGAAGTTCCTCGAAGGCGTCATCAACCTGCGGGGAGAAGTACTGCCGGTCGTCGACCAGCGGCGGCGTTTCGACATGCCGGCGCTGCACGAGCGCACTGCGCGCCGCCTGGTCGTGGTCAGGACCGAGCGCCACAAGGCGGGACTCATCGTCGATTCGGTATCCGAAGTGTTGCGCTGCCCGGCCGACGAGATCGAACCGGCGCCCAACCTCAGCAACGAGACCGTCAAGCTGGTGCATGGCGTGGTCAACCTCGAGCAGGCGGGCCGCCTCGTCCTGCTGCTCGATCCCGCCGAGCTGCTGACGCGCGCCGAGCGTGGGCTGCTCGACACGTTTCGGGCCAAGGCGGAGCGTGCCGTTTTGTGACCAAGGTCCTAGTCGTCGACGATTCGGCCCTGATGCGCAAGCTGCTGGGCCGCATCTTTTCCAAGGAAGCCGACTTCGAGGTGCAGTTCGCGCGCAACGGGCTGGAAGCGCTCGAGCTGCTGGCTGCCTTCGAGCCCGATGTGGTGACGCTCGACATCCATATGCCGCAGATGGACGGCCTGGCCTGCCTCGATCGCATCATGGTCGAACGGCCTTGCCCGGTGGTCATGGTGTCGTCGCTGACCGCCGAAGGCGCCGAGGTCACGCTGCAGGCCTTGCGCCTGGGAGCGATCGACTTCGTGGCCAAGCCCGAAGGCGCGATCTCGCTGCACATCGACGAGCTGACCGACGAACTGATTACCAAGGTGCGCGCTGCGTCCACCGCGCGGATACGGTCGAGCGCCCGTCTCAGGGAGCGTGTCCGGCACCGTATCGGCCGCGACGCGCCGGCGATCCTCATGGAAGAAGGCCGCCGGGCACCCGGTCGACACAGCCGGGAGCCGCGGCGCGCCGTCGGCGAAGGGCTGGTGGTGGTCGGCACCTCGACGGGCGGACCGCCGGCGCTGGAGGCGGTGCTGACGGCGCTGCCCGCCGGCTTTCGATGGCCGATCGTTGTCGCCCAGCACATGCCGGCGACCTTCACCGGCGCCCTGGCCCGGCGGCTGGATGGCGTGTCGGCGCTCAACGTCGTCGAGGTCGTGCGGACGCTGCAGCTCCAGCCCGGCTGCGTTTATATCGGCAAGGGCGATGCCGACGTCGCTATCGACCGGCGGCCCTCGGGCCTCGTCGCTGTGCCGGTCCGCTCACAAGCCGATTACCCGTGGCATCCAAGCACCGACAGGCTCGTTAGATCTGCCATGGATCACGTGTCGCCCGCCCAGATCGTCGGCATCCTCATGACGGGCATGGGCTCGGACGGCGCCGAGGCTATGGCCCTGCTGCGCGCCCGGGGCGGCCGCACCATCGCCGAAGCCGAAGAGACGGCCGTCGTCTGGGGCATGCCCGGCGAACTGGTGGCGGCCGGTGGCGCGGACTGGGTGTTGCCGCTGCCGGAGATCGCCGGCTGGCTGACGAAGCTGGTGCCGTGACATGCCGCTCGTGCGCAAACCTTCGTCCCAAGCTCCCGCCGCGGCGCCCCTGGCGCTCGGCGAGGGCACGAGCGAGCAGCGCTGGTCGGCCGTGCGCGCCGCGGCCGACAGGCCCGACGGTCTTGCGCTACTCGCCGATGCGCTGTCGCGTGAAAGCGATCCGCGCGTGCGCGAGGCGATCTTCACCGGCCTGGCGCGCCTGGCGACGCCGGAAAGCGCTGCGCTCGTGGTGCCTTATCTCCGGTCAGACGACGCCAACCTGCGCACCGGCGCCGTCGACGCGCTGCGGGCGATGCCGCAGGCCTGCCGGCCCCATCTGCCGACCCTGCTCGCCGACGGCGATGCCGATGTCCGCCTGTTGAGCTGCGAGCTCGCGCGCGGGCTGCCCGACGAAGAGGCCAATCGCCTGCTGTGCGACCTGCTCGAGCGGGAGACCGAAAGGAACGTCTGTGCGGCAGCGATCGAAGTGCTGGCCGAGATCGGCCGGCCGGAAGCCGTGCCCTCCCTGGTGCGCTGCGGAACCCGCTTCGCCGGCGATCCCTTCATGATCTTCAGCCTCAAGGTCGCGACCGAACGCATCGCTGCGCCGGCGCGCGACCGGCGGTGAACGAGGTCGATCCGGTATCGCAGGAGGAACTCCGCGCGATCTGCGAGTTCCTCTATCGCCGCACCGGCATGCTGTTCGGCGAGGCCAAGCGCTATTATGTCCAGCGCCGAATCTCCGATCGCATGAATGCACTCGGGATCGCTCCCTTCCGGACCTACTTCGCCTACCTGCGCAGCGACGCCGACGGAGAAGTCGAAAAGTTCGTCAACGCCTTCACCGTCAACGAGACCTATTTCTACCGCGAAGACCACCAGCTGCGCTGCCTGTCGTCCGACCTGCTGGCTGAACGTGTGCGCGCCAAGCGGCGCGGCGAGGCGCTGCGCATATGGTCGGTGCCCTGCGCCACCGGCGAGGAACCCTACTCGATCGCCATCTGGCTGCTCGAGAATTGGCCCGAGGTCGACGTCCAGGACATCGAGATCATCGGCTCCGACATCGATACCCAATGCACTGCGGCCGCGGCCGAAGGCGAGTACGGCGCCCGGGCGCTCATGCGACTGTCGCCCCAGCTCGTCGAGAAGTACTTCGTGCCGGCCGGAAAGGACCGCTGGCGCGTCGTTCCCGAATTGCGCCAATCGGTCCAGTTCAGCTCGGCCAACATCACCAAGGCGTCGGAAACCCGCCAACATGGCTTATTCGATGTCATCTTCTGCCGAAACGTGTTGATCTACTTCGACGACGCCTCCCGCCGCGTAGCCGCCGAGAACCTGTTCGAGGCCCTCGCGCCGGGCGGCTTCATATGCCTGGGGCATACCGAATCCATGAGCCGCATTTCCCCGCTTTTCGAGGTGCGTCGCTTCCCCGATGCCATCGTCTACCAACGGCCCCTGATTGGCGGAAACGGGGCTGGCGGGAAGGGGGGGCACTCGAATGGCTGAGACGGCGAGCAAGCGCATCCTCGTCATAGACGATGCGAGCCTGGTCCGTCGCTACTACCGCGACGCGCTGGAACGCGCGGGCTTCGAGGTCGACGAGGCGTTGAACGGCGTCGAGGCCCTCGAGAAACTGCTGGCCGAGCCGGCCGACCTGCTGATCGTCGACGTGAACATGCCGCAGATGGATGGCATCACCTTCCTGCGCTCGCTGCGCCGGCAGGCGCCGCCAATCGCCTCGATCCCGGCCCTTGTGATCAGCACCGAAGCGGGGCCGCACGATCGGCGCGCCGCCCGCACGGCCGGCGCCAACTTCTATCTCGTGAAGCCTGTCGCCCAGGACACGCTCGTCCAGCACGTGTCGATCATGTGCGGATTGTCGGCATGAACGAGTTCGTCGAGCAGTTTTTGATCGAGGGGCGCGAGCTCGTGGCTCAGGGCAATGACGATCTGCTCGCGCTTGAGGAGCGTCCGGACGACCGTGAGCGGCTCGACGGCGCCTTTCGTGCCTTCCATACGCTGAAGGGTGCGGCCGGCATCGTCGACTTCGTCGCGATGTCGCGCGCCTTGCATGCCGCCGAGGACGTGCTGTCCGCCGTGCGATCGAACACCGCCCCGGTGACACCTGCGTTGATCAACCTGTGCCTGGCCTGTCTCGATCAGGTCAGCGTCTGGATCGATCGGATGCGATCAAACGGCGAAGTTCCGGCCGATGCCGATGCCGAGGCAGACGACCTTGTTCGTCGATTCGCCACGCTTGCCTCGCCTGACTCGGCGCCCCTGGCCCCGCACGACGCTGCCGACGCGACGAAGCGGGCCGAGGCTTCTACCGGCCTGTCAGCCATCGGACGCGAACTTCTCGAGGCGCAGAAGCTGATGCTCTCCGAGCCGGCGACGGAAGACGCTGCTGCCGCACGGCTCGAATCGGCAAGCCGCATCGCGGCCAACGTGCTGCGCCATCATGGCCGGTCGCTGGACGCGACGGATCTCGAAGGGCCGCTGCAAAGCAGCCTGGTCGCCGGCAATGCCGAGGCCATGATCGAGGCCATCGATCGCATCCTCGAGGGCCTGGCGGAGCGACCGCCCGAGCAGCCCGGCACGCTGGCTCCGCAGGCGCCGGAAGCGACGCTGCGCGTCGATGTCGATCGCATCGACACCCTCGTTCGACTGACCGGCGAGCTGCTGATCGCCAAGAACGCGATCGGCCATTCGGCCGAACGCGCGGCGGACGAGGGCGATCCAAGGGCCCTCGCGGTGGCGCTCAAAAACCAGCACCTCGCGCTGGACCGCCTGGTCAGCGAGCTTCAGCGCGCGGTGTTCAGCTTGCGCGTGCTGCCCTTGCAACACGCCTTCCAGCGCTTTCCCCGCCTCGTGCGGGAAATGGCCACCGCGCTGCGCAAGCCGGCGCGCCTGATGATCGAAGGCGCCACGATCGAAGCCGACAAGACGATCGTCGAGGCGATCTCCGAGCCTTTGCTTCATGTCCTGCGGAACGGGCTGGATCACGGGCTGGAGGAGGCGGCGGAGCGGGCCGCGCTCGGCAAGCCGGCCACGGCGACGATCCATCTGCGGGCGGAGCGCCAGGGCGAGCACGTGGTGATCGAGGTCGAGGATGACGGCCGCGGGGTCGACGTGGCCCGCGTCCGCGACGTCGCACGCCAGCGCAATGCGGCGCCGGAGGCCGCCATCGCCGCCATGTCCGATGAGGAGGCCATCAATCTGATCTTCGCGCCAGGCTTCTCGACTGTCAGCCAAGTCACTGACCTTTCTGGCCGAGGCGTCGGCATGGACATCGTGCGCAACACGGTCGAACGGCTGGGCGGCCGCGTCTCGGTGTCGAGCCAGCGGCAACGCGGCACGACGGTGCGCTTCACGCTGCCGTTCACGGTGATGATGACGCAGGTGCTCACGGTGGAGGCAGCCGGCCAGGTATTCGGCGTGCCCATGGAGGCCGTCGTGGAGACCGTTCGCGTCGGGCGCAGCGCCATTTCGCCCGTCGGCGCCGCCCGGGCCATGGTGCTTCGCGACCGCACGCTGCCGGTCATCGACCTGGGTCAGGCCCTGGGGCGCGGGGCTCGCGCGCCCGAAGGCGATACCAATGTGCTGATCGTCGCGGTTGCCGGCCAGCTTGGCGGCCTCGAGGTCGACCGCCTCGGCGACCGGATGGACGTCATGCTGAAGCCGCCGGAGGGCCTTCTGGCGGGCATTCCCGGTATCGATGGCACGACCCTGCTGGGCGACGGCCGGGTGCTGATCGTGCTCGATCTCGGCGAAATATTCGGGAACGCAGACGACTAAGAAACGTTGCAATACGCCGCGCGAATTTGCGGTAAGCGCCATCGCCGGTTTCTGGTGGTGTCTGCGAGTGCTATCGACATCTGGCGGATCATGGGGAGCGCGTGAATATGGGGTACAGGGTTCTGGTGGTCGACGACAGCAAGCTTGCGCGGATGGCCGTCGCCAAGGCTCTGACGACTCTGCACCCCGACTGGACCCGCGTCGAAGCGGCCAACGCCGACGAGGCCCTCGTGCTCGCTTCGAAGGATGCCTTCGACCTCGCCATTCTCGACTTCAACATGCCGGGTCGCGACGGCCTTCACCTCGCGGCCGAGCTGCTCAAGCTCAAGCCCGCACTGCCCCTGGCGGTCATTTCCGCCAACCACCAGGTCGAAGTTGTGACGCGGGCGCGCGAGGTCGGCGCCACATTCCTGCAGAAGCCACTGACCGACAAGGCGATGGGAGAATTCCTGGCCGCCGCCGCGGATCGACTGGCCTCGCCGTGAGCGAGCTTCTCAACGAGCTCGAGATCGACGCCCTGACGGAGATGGTCAATATCGGCGTCGGCCGTGCGGCGACCAGCCTGCGGGACATGGTCGGCGAGCAGGTGCTTCTGTCGGTGCCCAAGGTCAACTTGGTGAGCCGCGACACGGCGATCAGGACGCTGAGCGAGAACGAAGTCAGTAATCTCGTGGGAATCCACCAGGTGTTCGAAGGCGAGATCACCGGCCGGGCGTTTCTAATCTTCCCGGACACAAAGAGCCTCGAGTTGGTGCGAGCCGTCATCGGCGGCGAGCTCAGCCTCGAGGAGATCATCGAGCTCGAACACGAAGCGCTTGCCGAGATCGGCAACATCATCCTGAACGGCTGCCTCGCGACCATCGCCAACCTGCTGCAGCGCAATCTGAAGATGTCGCTGCCGGAGATCCTGCGCGGCGAGCCGGCGCTCTTCTTCAATCTTGCGCCGCCACCGGAAGCTGGCGACGTCGTGATGTTCCTCTACATCAACTTCGCCATCCGCAATCGCGACATCGGCGGATACATCGCCATGGTCATGGATGTACCCTCGCTCAGCGCGCTTCGCTTGCTGCTGCGCGAGTTCATCGAGCGAACGGCAGGCGGCTCGGTCCCCTCCGATGAACGCCCCTGACCGGAACGGCGTTTCCGGCGTCTTCGACGCCATCGATCTTGGGCTGATCCTGCTCGACGGCGATCGTCGCGTGATCGGCTGGAACGCGTGGATCGAGAAAGCGAGCGGGCTATCCGACACCGCCGCCCGGGACCATCGCCTGGACGAGCTGTTTGCCGGCAGGATTCCGCCGCGGCTAGCGACAGCGATCTCGCAGGCCCTGGAGCTGGGCGCTTCCAGCTTGGTGACGCACACGCTTCACCCCGCCATGCTGCCGTTGCGCACCCCAACCGGTCGCCAGCTGGTGCACAACATTTCCGTCCGCCCGATCGGTAAACGGCCCCACCTGCGTTGCCTGCTGCAGATCCTCGACGTCACCGTCGTGGCGGGGCGGGAGCGCATCCTGCGCGAGCGTCAGAATGCGCGCTACGACGCCGTCGTCGGCAGCGCGCCCGACACGATCCTGACCCTCGACGCCGACGGCACGGTCCAGCTCGTCAACCCGGCGGCAGTGCAGCAGTTCGGCTATTCACCGGAGGAGCTCGTCGGCCAACCGCTGTCGTCGTTCCTGGAGAATCCGCAGGAGTGGGGCACCGCCTTCAAGGCCGTGCGCGCCGGCGAAGGCCTGAGCCGCCCCATTGAGCTCACGGCACGGCGAAAGAACGGCTCGCCCAGCTATCTTGAGGCGTCGGCCTCGAGGTGGACGACCGAAGGCAGAACCTTCGTCACGGCGATTCTGCGGGACGTGAACGAACGGCGCATGGCGGTCGATGCGCTGCGCCTGCTCAATCAGACCCTCGAGAAGCGTGTTGCCCAGAGCACCGCCGACCGCAACCGCATGTGGACGCTGTCGACCGACGTCATGATGGTGGCAGGCCTCGACGGCACGCTGAACTCGGTCAATCCGGCCTGGACGCAGCTGCTGGGCTGGCAGGAAAGCGAGCTGATCGGCGCCAACGTCATGGATTTCGTCGTTCCGGAGGAGCGCGCCGTCCTGCAGGCTGAGCTGGACGCCCTGGCGCGCGGCACGGCACCGAGACTGATCGAGCTCACCATGCGGGCGGGCGATGACGCTAGCCGGCGCATCGAGTGGAGCGCGGTGGCCGCCGACAATCTCCTTCAGGCCGTCGGCCGCGACGTCACCGCGGAACGCGAGGCCGAGAAGGCGCTGCGTCAGGCCGAGGAAGCGCTGCGCCATTCGCAGAAGATGGAGGCAATCGGCCAGCTGACAGGCGGGATCGCGCACGACTTCAACAACATGCTGACGGCCATCATCGGCTCGATGGAAGTGCTGAAGCGGCGCATACGCGATGGCCGCTACGACGACATGCATAGTTTCATGGACAGCGCGATCGGCGCAGCCAACCGCGCCGCCTCCCTTACCCACCGGCTGCTCGCCTTTGCGCGCCGCCAGCCGCTCGATCCCAAGGCGGTGGACGTCAACAAGCTGATCTACGGGATGGAGGACTTGCTGGAGCGCACCCTGGGCGAAAAGATCAAGCTGGAGGTCCGCCTCGCGCCTGACCTCGGTCCGGCGCTCACCGATGCCCATCAGCTCGAGAACGCGATTCTCAATCTTGCGATCAATGCCCGCGATGCCATGCCCCAGGGCGGAACGCTGACCATCGCCACCGAGAACGCGATCATCAAGAGCCGCGAACAATACGGCCAGGAGACGATCGACGCCGGCGACTACACCGTGGTGTGCGTTGGCGATACCGGCGTGGGAATGTCGCCGGACACGCTTTCGAAGGTGTTCGAGCCGTTCTTCACGACCAAGCCGCTCGGTCAGGGGACCGGCCTCGGACTGTCGATGATCTACGGCTTCGCCAAGCAGTCGCGCGGCCATATCCGGGTCGAAAGCGCGGAAAATGTCGGCACGACCTTCCAGTTGTACCTGCCGCGCTACCAGGGCGCTGTCGAGACGCGACCCCTCGCGCCGGCGCGCGACGCCGCCACCGGCGCCGGCGAAACAGTGCTGGTGATCGAGGACGATCCGGCGGTGCGCCTCATCATCTCGAACGTGCTGCAAGATCTCGGCTATGCCAGTCTGGAAGCGAGCGACGGCCAGGCTGCGCTGCCCATCCTGACGTCGAACACGCCGCTCGACCTGCTGATCACCGACGTCGGGTTGCCTGGCATGAACGGCCGGCAGATCGCGGAGATTGCCCGCCAGCACCGTCCCGAGTTGAAGGTCCTGTTCGTCACCGGTTACGCCGAGCATGCCACCGGCCATGCACCGTTCCTGGCTCGCGGCATGGAGATGGTCACGAAGCCGTTTGCGCTCGATGCGCTCGCGCTCAAGATCCGCGACATGCTGCGAAAGTAACCGGCCGCCATCCCAATTCAGTCGATCACGATGGGATGGAAATCGGCTTGAGCCACGCCCAGGCGGACGAACGCTTCATCCAGCGTCGCCACGATCGTCGGCGGGCGCCATCCCTTGGCCGTCTGATAGGCTGCGTAAAGCCCGGTCAACAGCTTCAGGTCATCCTGAGGGACCACATAGATCCTCTCGCGATCCTTGAAGGGCCTGCGGAAGCTCGCCGCGCTTGGCGACGAACTCCGTCGCAAGGTCGAGCCTTTCCACCGCGGTGAAATCGAAGATGCAGTCGAACTCGGTGCTGCCACGCGCGCCGGCATCGATGCACTCGGTTCGGTGCATGCAGTGACTGCATCCGGGTTTCTACGCCAATTAGGCCAATATGGAGCGCAATAATGTCAGAAGATTACCCAGGTAATCTTTAGATAACGTAAGTTATTGACGCGCTCGCCGTCTCGGCGTAAGATCGCGATCAGTTCTTCACCGCGTGAGCGATCACCTTGCGCATCACCGTCGGCAAGGCCCGTTCGGTCATGCGGTCGATCGTGCACCAGGTCGTGCCGGGCGCCAGCCTGGCGAGCCCGCCGGTGGTCGCGATGGCATGGGCGACGGTGAGCTCGAGATGGAAATGCGTGAAGGTATGGCGCACCAGCCCGTCGAGGATCTGCCAGCGTGCCGGCACCGGCGCGTCGCCCATCGCCTTCTCAGGGCTCAGCTTGCCCTCGCGCCACGGGCTCGACGGCACCTCGTCCATGCCGCCCAGCAGCCCCTTGGCCGGCCGCTTGCGCAGCAGGATGGCGCCGTCCTTGCGCGACAGCACGAAGGCGAGACCGCGCCGCGTCGGCTTCTCGCGCTTGGGCGCGCGCCGCGGCAGCTCCTCGGCCAGGCCGAGCTTGCGCGCCTTGCAGCCCGCCATCAGCGGGCAGATGACGCAGCGCGGACTGCGCGGCGTGCACACCGTGGCGCCGAGATCCATCATCGCCTGGGCGTAGTCGCCGGCGCGCTCGGCCGGCACCAGGCGGGCGGCGCGTGTCTTGATCTCGGTCTTGGCGTCGGGCAGGGGCGTCTCGATGGCGTAGAGCCGGGCGATCACCCGCTCGACATTGCCGTCGACCGCCGAGGCCGGCTGGTCGAAGGCGATGGCGCGGATCGCAGCCGCCGTGTAGGCGCCGATGCCGGGCAGGGCCAGCAAGTCCTCCTCACCCTGCGGGAAATGCCCGTCATGCGCCTCAGTCACCGTGCGAGCGCACGCATGCAGGTTGCGGGCGCGGGCGTAGTAGCCGAGGCCGGCCCAGGCCGAGAGCACGTCGTCGATCGGCGCGTCGGCCAGCGCCCCGACGGTCGGCCAGCGCTCGAGGAAGCGGCGGAAATAGCCGCCGACCGTGGCCACGGTGGTCTGCTGCAGCATGATCTCCGACAGCCACACGACGTAGGGATCGGCGCGCCGTCCGGCCGGCGCACGCCAGGGCAGGGTGCGACGATGACGATCGTACCAAGCAAGCAAACGTGAGGCGTGGGTCGTGGTCATGCGGGGTAGCGTGCCCTACCATAAGGAACGGAGTTTGAAAGGGTCCATGCGGGAAAACGGCTTCCGCGCCGTCGGCGGTCTGGCCCAGCGGCTCGCGTCCGGCCTGGCGAAAGGCCGCGGCGCTTCGGTCGCCCGCCTGCGCGCGGAATGGTCGGCGATCGTCGGACCCGATCTCGCGCGGATCACCCGGCCCGAGGCGCTGACTGCCAGCCGCGGGACACGTTCCAGTAAGGGCGGCGGCAAGCTTCTACGCCTGCGCGTTCCCGGCGCCGCCGCGCTGGAGGTCCAGCACATGGCCGGCCAGGTCGTGGAGCGCGTGAACGCCTATTTCGGACACAAGATGATCGACGATATCCGTCTGGTGCAGGGCGCGATCTCCGCGCGCGCGGCCACCCCGCCGCGTCCCGCGCCCGACGCCAGGAGAGTGGCTGAGATGACCGAGCGTGCTGCCAGTGTGAAGGATCCCGAACTGCGTGCCGCGCTGGCCCGGCTGGGCGCGCGGATCGGGATGGGCCGCCGGCAGGCGGTGCTCGGTGTGTTGGCGGGCGCCTTCGCGGTGCGCGAGGTGCGCGCCCAGGACCTGAAGCTGCTGGAGCCGCTGGAGGGCGATCACGTGCTGGGCAAGCGCGACGCGCCCAACACCCTGATCGACTACGCCTCGTTCACCTGTCCGTTCTGCGCGCAGTTCTACATCGCGGTGATGCCGACCCTGCGCAAGGAGTGGATCGACAGCGGCAAGCTGCGGCTGATCCATCGCCATTTCCCCATGGACGTGGTCGCCACGCGGGCGAGCCAGCTGGCCGAGTGCGCCGGCCCGCAAAAGTTCTTCGAGCGGGTCGACCTGCTGTTCCGCAGCCAGGTCGAATGGCTGACGGGGAGCGACCCCCTGGCCGAGATGGTGAAGGTGCTGGCGAAGGAGGGCCTGACCGACGACCAGGCCCAGGCCTGCTTTGCCAACGACAAGGCCCTCGACAAGGTGCTGGCCGACGTCCAGTCCGGCCAGACGCTGGGGGTGCGGCAGACGCCCACCTTGTTCATCAACGATCAGAACTACTTAAACCCGGGTGGCCCTGAGGCCATTGCCGCGATTTTGCGCCAGGTGGGGCGGTAATAGTTTGACTCCCCACAGGCGTGGTTCCCAAGATGTAGTGGAGAGGAAGACGGTATGCGGAATATGTTGATTGTCGCCGGCGGCGTCGTGGCGGTGGCCGCGATCGCGGCTGGCGTCTATTTCGGCACCCGGCCGCCTGCCGCGGGCCCGACGCCGGTCGCCGTGGCGGCGGCGCCGGACAAGACCGCCTTGCTCGCCGTCCAGCCGACCGACCATGTGCTGGGCGACCCCAAGGCGCCGATCACCCTGATCGAGTACGCCTCGTTCACCTGCCCGCACTGCGCGCACTTCCACACCCAGATCCTGCCCGAGATCAAGAAGAAGTGGATCGACACCGGCAAGGTGAAGCTGATCTACCGCGACTTCCCGCTCGACCAGGTGGCGGCCAAGGCCGCCCAGATCGCCGAGTGCGCGCCCAACGACCGTTACTTCGGCATCATCGACCTGATCTTCCGCGGCCAGCCGCAATGGGCCGCGTCGCAGGACCCGATCGCCGAGCTTGGCAAGCCGCTGCGCATCGCCGGCATGGGCGAGAACGAGATCAAGGCCTGTCTCGCCAACGAGGCCAAGGCCAACGAGGTCATCAACGATTATCGCGGCGGCGAGACGCTCGGCGTCAACTCGACGCCGTCATTGTTCATCAACGGGACTCTCTATAAGGGCGCGCGCTCGGTCGAGGAACTCGACGCGGCGTTCGCCAAACTCGCCAAGTAGTAACAGCCAGCGTGGGGTAGATGGTGCAGTTCGACAAACTCCGGCTCTCCGGTTTCAAGTCCTTCGTCGATCCGACGGAGCTCACCATCGAGCCCGGCATGACCGGCATTGTCGGCCCCAACGGTTGCGGCAAATCCAACCTCGTCGAGGCGATGAAGTGGGTGATGGGCGAGACCTCGGCCAAGCAGATGCGCGGCAGCGAGATGGAGGATGTCATCTTCGCCGGCGCCGGCTCGCGGCCGGCGCGCAACATCGCCGAAGTGATGCTGACGCTCGACAACAAGACGCGCACCGCGCCGGCGATGGTCAACGACGCCGACCAGCTCGACATCGTGCGCCGCATCGAGCGCGGCCATGGCTCGGCCTATTCGGTGAACGGCCGCGAGATCCGCGCCCGTGACGTGCAAACGCTGTTCGCGGACGCCGCCACCGGCTCGCGCTCGACCGCCCTGGTGAGCCAGGGCCGCATCGGCACCCTGATCAACGCCAAGCCGGCCGACCGGCGCATGGTCATCGACGAGGCGGCCGGCATCACCGGCCTCTATGCCCGCCGTCACGAGGCCGAACTGCGGCTGCGTGCTGCCGAGGCCAACCTCGCCCGCGTGCAGGACGTGCTGGTGGCGCTGGAGGAACAGCACAAGGGCCTGAAGCGCCAGGCGCGCCAGGCCAGCCGCTATCGCAACCTCTCCGACCATATTCGCCGTGCCGAAGCCGCCGTGCTGGCGCTGAAGCTCGCCAACGCCGAGCGCGAGCTCGCCGAGGCGGGCGAGCGGCTGACGGAGGCCGAGGCCCAGGTCGCCGACCTGACGCGCCTGGTTGGTCTCGCCACCACGGCGCAGGCTGAGGCGGCGACGGCACTGCCGCCGCTGCGGAACGACGAGGCCGCCGCGGCGGCCGCGCTGCAGCGGCTGCGGGTGGCGCACGATGCGCTGACGGCCGAGGCCGAGCGCGTCGCCCAGGCGCAGCAGGAAGCCGGCACGCGGCTCACCCAGACCGAGACCGACCTCGAGCGCGAGCGGGGCCGCAAGTCGGATGCCGAGACCGCCATCGCCGATCTTGACGGCCAGCGCGAGCGGCTGGAGCAGGAGCGGGTGGGCGAGGAGGATCGCGCTGCCGAAGCGGCCGCGACCCGCGACACCGCCCAGGCCGAGACGGCGGCTGCCGAGACCGAGCACGATCGGCTGACCCGCCAGATCGCCGACGATGAAGCGCTGCGCGAGAGCGTCAGCCGCGAGGTCGTCGAGCTGCGCGAGCGTCTGCGTCGCCTGGCGGTGCGGCGCGACGAGGTCATGGCGCAGCAGCAGCAGGTCGAGGACGAGCTTAAGAGCCTGCCGGCGCTGCCGGAGGTCGAGGCGGCACTCGCCCAGGCGCGCGAGGCCTTCGAGGAGGCGCGCCGCAAGGGACAGGAGTCGATCGACGCTGCCCGCGAGGCCGAGCGCTACGAATCCGACGCCGCGCGCGCCGCCGTTGCCCAGGCCGAGGCCGAGCGCCTCGAGATGGAACGCGCCCGCGCCGCCGAGCGGCAGGCCGCCGAGGCGAGCCACGCCACGGCCAGCGAGACGCTGCGCAAGATCGATGCCCGGCTGACCAAGCTGCGCGCCGAGGAAGCGGGTGTCGCTGCGGCCCTGAAGTCGTCGGCGGATTCGCTGTGGCCGCCGCTGCTCGACGCTTTGTCCGTGGATCCGGGCTTCGAAAAGGCGCTGGGTGCGGCATTCGGCGAGGAGCTGGAGGCCTCGTCCGATCGCGGTGCGCCGATCCATTGGCTGCCGCTCGGCCCGATCGCCGATGCGCCGGTGCTGCCGGAAGGCGCGACGCCACTTGGCGAGCATGTGAAGGCGATGCCTGAGCTCGAGCGTCGGCTGGCCTTCATCGGCGTCGTTGCCGACGAGGCGACGGGTGCTGCCCTGCAGGCCGACCTCAAGCCCGGCCAGCAGCTCGTGACGCGCGATGGCGGCGTATGGCGCTGGGACGGCTACGTCCTGCGCGCCGGTGCGCCGTCGACGGCGGCGGTGCGGCTCAGCCAGCGCAACCGGCTGGCCGAGATCCGCCAGCAGATCGAAGGCGTCGCGGCCGAGCAGGCCGAGGCACAAACGCGCGTCGATGCCGAGACGGGCTGGCTGGCTGCTGCCCGCGATGCCGAGAAGACCTGCGTCGAGCAGGCCCGCGCGCATGAGCGCAGCGTGGCCGAAGCGGCGCGGCGCAAGACCCAAGGCGCGGGCGAGGCGACGCGCACGGCTGAGCGTGAAGCGCGGCAGAGCATCGCCGTCGCCGAGCGCGCCGCCACCGAGGCGCGCGACCGCCATGTCGAGATCGCCCGCCGCACCGACCAGCTGCGGACGCGGCTGGGCGGCATCGAGCAGTCCGTGGCCGAGATCCTGGGCGACATCGCCGAGGTCGAGATGCGGCGCACCTTCCGCGAGGCGCGGCTGTCGTCGATCTCCGATTCGCAGGCCGACCGCGTCACAGCGGGTGTGCTGCGTGGGCGTATCGCCGAGCTGCGCGCGGCCCTCGTCGAGGCCGAAGGCAACTGCGATCGCCTGGCGCGCGAGTCGGCGATGCGGGTCGAGCGGCTGGGCCAGATCGCCCAGGACCATGGCGGCTGGAGCAAGCGGCTGGCCGAGGCCGACGGCCAGATCGTCGAGCTCGACCAGCGGCGCGAGCAGATCGTGCTGTCGCTCGAGGAGCTGGCCGCCAAGCCGGCCGAGATCGAGGCCAAGCGCCTGGCGCTGGGCGACGAGATCGCCAAGGCCGAGGTGAACCGCCAGGAGGCGGCCGACCGGCTGGCCGTGGGTGAAACCCGCCTGGGCGAGGCCGACAAGGCGATGCGCCAGGCCGAGGGCGAGCTGGCGACCGCGCGCGAGAGCCGCGTGCGCCGTGAAGGCCAGGTCGAGCAGGCGACCAAGGATCGCGAGGCGGTGGTCGAGCGCATCGTCGAGCGCCTGCGCTGCGAGCCCGACGGCGTGCTGGCGTTGGCCGAGGTGCAGACGCTGGAAGAGCTGCCCGAGCTCGAGAAGGCCGAGCATCGCCTGGAGCGGCTGGTGCACGAGCGCGAGACCATGGGCGCGGTGAACCTGCGCGCCGAGGAGGAGGCGACCGAGCTCGAGCAGCAGATCACCGGCATGACGGCCGAGCGCGACGACCTGGTCGCCGCCATCGGCCGCCTGCGCCAGGGCATCCAGAGCCTGAACCGCGAGGGTCGCGAGCGCTTCCTCGCCGCCTTCGAGCAGGTCTCGGGCCACTTCCAGCAGCTCTTCACCAAGCTGTTCGGCGGCGGCAAGGCCGAGCTGCGGTTGACCGAGTCCGAAGATCCGCTGGAGGCGGGGCTGGAAATCCATGCCAGCCCGCCGGGCAAGAAGCTGCAGGTCATGTCGCTGCTGTCGGGCGGCGAACAGGCGCTGACGGCAATCTCGCTGCTCTTTGCGGTGTTCATGACCAACCCGGCGCCGATCTGTGTGCTGGACGAGGTGGACGCGCCGCTCGATGACCTGAACGTGGAGCGCTTCTGCGGCTTGGTGAAGGAGATCGCCGGCCGCACCGACACGCGCTTCATGGTGATCACGCACCATCGCGTCACCATGGCTCGCATGGATCGCCTGTACGGCGTGACCATGGCTGAGCAGGGCGTGTCCCAGCTCGTTTCGGTCAACCTGCAGGAGGCCGATCGGCTGGTGGCCTAAGTAATAGAAGCAACAAGACAATCTTCCTCTCAAGCAACTGGGCGCCGGACAAGGCCTGTCGGCGCCCTTCTCTTTTCTTTGTAGGGCCCTGCCTGTACTGTCCGCCGATGCCCGACACGCTCAGTCCCGCTGTCACCGATGTCGTCGAACTGACGCGCACGCTCGTGCGTTGCGAGAGCGTGACGCCGCGCGAGGCGGGCGCACTGCAGCATCTCGAACGCACCTTGGCGCCGCTCGGCTTCACGTGCGAGCGCATGGATTTCACCCAGGCCGGCACTGACGACGTCGCGAACCTCTATGCCCGTATCGGCACTGGAGGCCGTCACTTCTGCTTCGCCGGCCATTCCGACGTGGTGCCGGTGGGCGATCTCTCGTCGTGGACCATCGGCCCGTTCGCGGCCGAGCTCTCCGCCGGCTACCTGTTCGGCCGCGGTGCAGCCGACATGAAGGGGGCGATCGCAGCCTTCATCGATGCTGCGGCGCGGTTCCTCGCCAAGCGCGGCCGCGACTTCGGCGGCTCGATCAGCCTTCTGATCACCGGCGACGAGGAAGGCCCTGCCGTCAACGGGACGGTCAAGATGCTCAAGAAGCTCGCCGAGCGCGGCGAGACGATCGATGCCTGCGTCGTCGGCGAGCCGACGAGCTCCAAGCGCTTCGGCGACATGATGAAGATCGGCCGCCGCGGCAGCATGACGGTCGACCTGGTGATACGCGGCATCCAGGGCCATGTCGGCTATCCCGAGCGGCTCGACAATCCCATTCATCGCCTGTCGGCGCTGATCGAGGCGCTGGTGCGCGAGCCGATCGACCAGGGCAGCACGCACTTCCAGCCGACGTCGCTGCAGTTCACCACCATCGATGTCGGCAACAAGGCGACCAATATCGCGCCCGGTGTGGTGAAGGCGCGCTTCAACACGCGCTTCAACGATCTGTGGACCTCCAAGACGCTGCTGGCGCATCTCAAGGAGCGCATGGACCGCGCCAGTGCAGCACTTGGCGGCAACGGCACGATCGAGTTCGCCTCGGTCGAGGTGTCGGGCGAGTCCTTCTACACGGCGCCCGGACCGCTGGTCGAGCTGATGGCCGGTGCGATCCGCGACGTCGCCGGCATCGAGCCGGAACTCTCGACCACCGGCGGCACGTCGGACGCGCGCTTCATCAGCCGCTACTGTCCGGTGCTCGAGTTCGGCCTCGTTGGGGAGACCATGCACAAGGTCGACGAGAAGAGTGCGATCGAAGACCTCAAGACCCTGAGTCGCGTCTACGAGACGGTGCTCGACCGTTACTTCGCGGCATAGGATCGGGGCATGCTGAACGCCGCTGAGATTGGCCGCGGCGTGCAGGGCGCACTGGGTTTCTTGCGACGCGATCCGGGGGCGTTGCTCGCCTTCGACAATACGATGGAAGCGTGCCTGCGCTCGTTCCGTCTCATGGCGGTGACGGCGCCGCTCTACGTCATCTATGCGCTGATCCGCTACGCCGACCTCACCGTCGCCATCGACACGTTCGAGCTCATCGCCGTCGAAACGATGAGCTACATCATCAACTGGCTGCTCTATCCGGTGATCTTCTACGAGGTCGCGCGCCGCCGCCGCTGGCTCGACCGCTATCCCCGCTACATCGCGGCACTCAACTGGACCAACCTGCCGGGCATCGTCATTGCGATCGCGGCAATCGCCCTCAAGATGATCCTGCCGGCCGCCGTCGGCGGCATCCTCGAGATCGCCCTGCAGGCCCTGTTCTTCTACTGGTTCCTGGTGATCACGCGGCTGGCGCTTGGCGTCGACTGGGCGATGTCGGTGGTGCTGCTGGCGGTCAACTGGATCCCGTCATTCTTCCTGCTGATCATCGTCGACCGCTATGTCGGCGTGCTTGGCGGCAGCTAGGTCGTAGCGCACCGCCATCAGGCAGAGCCCCTGCGGCGGCGCCGTCGGCCCGGCGCGCGTGCGATCGCGCGCGGCCAGCGCATCGGCGACGTCCTGCTTGCTCCACTGGCCACGACCGACGAGCTGCAAGGTGCCGACCAGGATGCGCACCTGGTTGTGCAGGAACGAGCGCGCGCCGACATCGATGCGGATCAGGTCGCCGTCGCGCGCGACGTCGAGCTGGTCGAGCGTCTTCAGCGGCGAGGCGGCCTGGCAAGCGGCCGAGCGGAAGCTGTTGAAGTCGTGGCGGCCGATCAGCAGCCGGGCCGCCTCGGCCATGGTCGCGGCATCGAGCGGCACGGGCACGTGCCAGACGCGGCCGCGATCGAGCGCCGGCGGCGCGCGACGGTTCAGGATCAGGTAGCGATAGCGCCGCGCCGTCGCCGAGAAGCGGGCATGGAAGTCCGCCGGCGCGATCGCTGCCTCGGTGACGACGATCGGGTTGGGCTTCAGATGGAAGTTCACCGCCGCCTGCACGGTGTCGACGGGCTTCTCGGCGGCAAGATCGAGGTGCGCGACCTGGCCCAGCGCATGCACGCCGGTGTCGGTGCGGCCTGCGCCATGGACCGCGACGTGCTCGCCGCAGAAGGCGAACACCGCATCCTCGAGCGCGCCCTGGATCGACGGGCCGTTGTCCTGGCGCTGCCAGCCGACGAACGGCGCGCCGTCATATTCGATGGTGAGCTTGTAGCGCGGCACGGCTCAGGTCGGGAGCGGCCCGGGGAGCGGTACGACCGCGGGCGGCGCCAGCACCGTGCCTGCCGCCAGCGCGAAGCCGCGTAAGAACGCATCGGCCGCCTGCGCCGACTTGCCGGCGCGCTGCAGCTTCAAGAGCTTCAGTCCGCCGACGCCGCAGGCCACGACGGGAAAGCCGTCGCGACCGATGCTCACCGTGCCGGGCTTGCCGCCCGCGAGCGTGAGCGCCGCGCCCAGCACCTTGATGCGTTCGCCGCCAACATCGAACCAAGTCCCCGGCCAGGGATGGAAGGCGCGCACCTTGCGTTCGAGCTCGGCGGCTGGCCGCCGCCAGTCGAGTGCGCCTTCTTCCTTGCCGAGCTTGTGGGCGTAGGTGACGCCGTCATCGGGCTGCGGCACCGGCTCGATGGTCCTGGCGACCAGCGCATCGAGCGTCGACACGATCAGCCGGCCGGCCAGTTCCGCCAATCGGTCGTGCACGGTCTCCGCGGTATCCGCGGCCGAGATCGGCGTGCTTTCGGCCAAAAGCATCGGGCCGGTATCGAGGCCTTCGTCCATGCGCATGATGGTGACGCCGGTCTCGGCATCGCCCGCCAGGATGGCGCGATGGATGGGCGCCGCACCGCGCCAGCGTGGCAGCAGCGAGCCATGGATGTTGATGCACCCCAGCACCGGCGCGTCGAGGAACGCCTTGGGCAGGATGTGGCCGTAGGACACGACGACCGCGGCATCGAGATCGAGCGCCTTGAACGAAGCCGCTTCCTCCTCGCTGCGCAGTCCCTTGGGCGTGCGCACCGCGAGTTCCAGCGACAGCGCCAGCTCATGCACCGGCGTGCGGCGCTCCTGCTGGCCACGGCCGGCGGGTTTGGGCGCGCGAGTGTAGACGGCGACCACGTCGTGGCCGGCCTCGACCAGCGCCCTGAGCGCCGGTACTGCGAATTCCGAGGTGCCGAGAAACGCAAGCTTCATCGCCGGACCTTATAGGCAGCCGCGCGCTCGTGAGCTAGGTATGCGGCGGCAAATGGAATCACAGCTACCCCCGACCGCCGGCCCGACGACCGTCAACAAGGGCCCGGCCGCCAACCTCGCCGCCCGCCGCGCCGCCGGTGAGATCCACGCCGATCCCGTGCAGGAACGCGTCGTCCAGAAGCTGCAGGCGATCTACGAGCAGCTCGTGGCGATGGCCGATCATCCCGCGCCCAAGCTCGGCTTCTTCGCGCGCCTTGGCCTCACGCACGCCGCCCCGCCGCCGGCCGGCCCGCGCGGGCTCTACATCTGGGGGCCGGTCGGCCGCGGCAAGTCGATGCTGATGGACCTGTTTTTCGCCGACGTGCCGATGCAGAAGAAGCGGCGCGTGCACTTCCACGAGTTCATGCTGGAAGTCCAGGATCGCCTGCATCGCCGCCGCGAGGAGCTGTCGGCCAAGGGCGCGCCACCCGAGGCCGACACCATTGTGCCGATCGCCAAGCAGATCGCGAGCGAGACGCGGCTGCTCTGCTTCGACGAGTTCCAGGTCACCAACATCGCCGACGCCATGATCCTGGCGCGCCTGTTCGAGGTGCTGTTCGACGAGGGCCTCACGGTGATCGCCACCTCCAACCGCAAGCCCGACGACCTCTACAAGGACGGCCTGCAGCGCGAGCGCTTCCTGCCCTTCATCGACCTGGTGAAGCAACGGCTGGATGTCATGGAGCTGGGAGGCGACCAGGATTATCGCCTCGACCGGCTGCGCAACTTCGACGTCTACCTGACGCCGCTCGGCGCCTGGGCCACTGCCAAGCTCGACGAGGCGTTTCGTGCGCTGAGCGGCGGCGCTGACGGCGAGCCGCGCGTGCTCAGGACCCAGGGCCGCGACGTCGAGATCCCACGCGCCGCACCGGGCGTGGGCATGGCGCATTTTCTCGACTGGTGTGCCAAGCCGATGGGCGCGGCCGACTTCATCTGCATCGCGACCAACTTCCATACCGTCATCGTGGCCGACATCCCCAAGATGGGGCCGGACAGCAAGGACAAGGCGGTGCGCTTCATCACCATGATCGATGAATTCTACGAAAGGAAAGTGAAGTTCATCTGCTCTGCTGCAACGGCGCCCACCGGTCTCTACACCGACGGTGATGGTGCCTTCGAGTTCCAGCGCACGGTCTCGCGCCTGATGGAGATGCAGAGCCCGGAGTACCTGGCCCTCGAGCATATCGCCTAATTGTGATTGTGGGCGGCTCGCCGGCCAGCCTAGGCTCGCGCGGCTTCAAATCCTTTGGGAGGGCAGAATATGGACGGCGATCGACTGATTTATGGAGCGGAGTACGGTCTGTCGCGGCGTGCGGCGCTAGGCGGCGTGGCGCTCGGCACCACGTTCGCGCTCGCGGTTCAGCCGGTGCAGGCGCAGACCATGATCGTCACTCCGACCGACGGGCTCACCGCCGGAGCGGTCAAGGTCAAGACCAAGGACGGCAAGGACATGGACGCCTACCGTGCCATGCCGGCCACCGGCCAGGGCTTCGGCACCATCCTGGTCGTGCAGGAGATCTTCGGCGTGCACGCCCACATCGCCGACATGTGCCGGCGCTTCGCCAAGGCGGGCTACTACGCCATCGCGCCCGAACTCTATTTCCGCCAGGGCGATCCCAAGACCTACACCGAGATCCCCAAGCTGGTTGCCGAGCTCGTGAACAAGGTGCCCGACGCGCAGGTCATGGGCGATCTCGATTCGGCGGTCGCCTTCGCCAAGGGCGAGGGCAAGGCCGACACCGCCAAGCTCGGCATCACCGGCTTCTGCTGGGGCGGCCGCATCGTGTGGATGTACGACGCGCACAATCCGGCGGTGAAGGCGGGCGTGGCCTGGTACGGACCGCTGATACGGCCCGGCACAGAACTGCAGCCCAAGAACCCGATCGACATCGTGAAGGACCTGCACGGCCCGGTGCTTGGCCTCTACGGCGGCGCCGACACCGGCATCTCGCAGGAGTCGGTCGAGAAGATGCGCGAAGCGTTGAAGACCGGCAGCGCGGCGGCGCAGAAGTCGCGCATCGACGTCTATCCCGACGCGCCGCACGCCTTCAATGCCGACTACCGCCCGAGCTACCGCAAGGACCCGGCGGAGGACGGTTGGAAGAAGGCGTTGGCCTGGTTCAAGGCGAATGGCGTAGGCTGACCGCCTGATGGCAGACAGCACCAGCATAAAGACCCGGTCGGGCCTGACATTCACCGCGGATGTCGCGGGCCCGATCGATGGACCGCTGGTGCTGCTGCTGCACGGCTTTCCCGAATCGAGACACAGTTGGCGGACCGCCTTGCCGGCGCTCGCTGCGGCGGGCTATCGCGCCGTCGCGCCGGACCAGCGCGGCTATTCGCCGGGCGCGCGACCCGATCCCAAGGATCTCTCGAACTACGCCTTCGACAAGCTGGTCAACGACGCCATCGAGATCGTCGCGGCGGCGGGCCACGAGGGGCGGCGCTTTCATCAGGTAGGCCACGACTGGGGCGGGCAGGTGTCGTGGGGCGTGGCGGCGGTACATGCCAAGCGGCTCGCCTCGCTCACCGTCATGTCGCGGCCGCATCCCAAGTCGTTCCGCCGCGCGCTCGAGAAACCCGATGGCGAGCAGAAGAACCGCTCGAAGCATCATCGCGCATTCCTCGATGCGGAGACCGGCAAGCTCCTGTTGGCCGACAATGCCCGCCGCCTGCGCGAGGGCCTGTTCGGCCAGGGCGTGCCGGCATCGGCGATGGACGAGCACCTCTCGGTGCTGGGCGCGCCCGAGGCGATGGAGGCGGCACTCGCCTGGTATCGCGCCAATGTCGGCTTGGCCGCCGATATCGGCATGATCGAGGTGCCGACGCTCTACATCTGGGGCGACGTCGATGCCACGGTCGGGCCCGATGCTGCGTACGGCACGGGCGAGTTCGTGAGCGGCGCCTTCGCCATGGAAGTGCTGCCGGGCGTCGGCCACTTCGTGATGGACCAGGCGCCCGCCAAGGCGACTGACTTGCTGCTGGTGCATCTCAAGAAGCATCCGGTTTGACCGTTGCGTTTAGGGATGGCGCGCACGCATCGCGCGTAACACCAGCGATGCGATGCTCCTGGATGAGTGCGCTCGTGGTGCTGCTTGCCGGCACGGCGTGGGCGCACGGCGATCACGACACCGGCAAGCCGCAAGGCGCCGAGGAGGCGCCGTCGTGGTGGCTCGAACTGGTGCCGCGCGCGATGGCGGCGCAGCAGATGGAGGCTGGGCGACCGACGGCTTCGCCATCTATGTCGACGAGACGGCGCGATCGAGCTGGCGGCTGAAAGCCCAGCGCGATCCTGGTGGTCCCGGCGGCCGACCCGACGGCACCTATTCGCTGGACTACGAGTACGTCCGCGGCCTGGGTGACCTCGACGAGTGCAACGGTCGTGAAGCTGTCACCGCGGAATTCCCGCAAGGCGCCTACCACTACGTGGTGACTGCGAAATTTCCCCATGTGCCTCTGTGTTTCATGGGCACGGCCGATGCCAGTTTCGTAAAGCAGGGCGGACCTCCGCCCGCCAGGCCTGGAGGCCGCAGGCCACCGCCACCTCGTTGACTCGGGTCTTCTTGCCGCTCCCGGCGAATCGCGCTACCACGCGCCGCCTTTAGAAATTCGGGAGTTTTTGGCATGGCTCGCAAGAAGATCGCGCTGATCGGCGCCGGACAGATTGGTGGCACCCTCGCGCTGCTCGCCGGCCAGAAGGAACTGGGCGACATCGTCCTGTTCGACATCCCCGACCTCGAAGGCGTTGCCAAGGGCAAGGCGCTCGACATCGCCCAGCTGAGCCCGGTCGAGGGCTTCGACGCCAAGTACAGCGGCACCTCCGACTACAAGGACATCGAGGGCGCCGACGTCGTCATCGTCACGGCGGGCGTGCCGCGCAAGCCCGGCATGAGCCGCGACGACCTGGTCGGCATTAACGCCAAGATCATTGATTCGGTGGGCAAGGGCATCAAGCAGCACGCGCCCGAGGCCTTCGTCATCGTCATCACCAACCCGCTCGACGCCATGGTCGGCCTGATGCAGGAAGTCACCGGCTTCCCGGCCAAGCGCGTCGTCGGCATGGCGGGTGTGCTCGACAGCGCGCGCTTCCGTTCGTTCCTCGCCGAGGAATTCAACGTCTCGGTCGACGACGTCACCGCCTTCGTGCTGGGCGGCCATGGCGACACCATGGTGCCGCTGCTGCGCTACTCGACCGTCGGCGGCATTTCGCTGCACGACCTGGTCGACATGGGTTGGACCACCAAGGAGCGCCTGGACAAGATCGTCCAGCGCACGCGCGACGGCGGCGCCGAGATCGTGGCCCTGCTCAAGACCGGTTCGGCCTTCTACGCTCCGGCGGCGTCGGCCATCGCCATGGCCGAGTCATACCTCAAGGACAAGAAGCGCATGATCCCCTGCGCCGCCATGCTGAACGGCGAGTACGGCGTGAAGGGCCTCTACATCGGCGTGCCGGTGGTGATCGGCAAGGACGGCGTCGAGCGCATCGTCGAGGTCGAGTTCAACGCCGAGGAAAAGGCGATGTTCGACAAGTCGGTCTCCGCCGTGAAGTCACTGATCGACGCGACCAACAAAATCGTCGGCCGCTGATCGAACGGGGGCCAAGGTCCCTAGACCTTGGTCTAACGTCTTCAAACGATCATCAGTCCAGCGTTGCCAAGGGCGGGCGGCACTCATAAAGTGCCGCTGACCCCTATCAGTTGCTATTTGCAACTGAAGCCCGAGCAACAGGTTTTCATGAATATCCACGAGTATCAGGCCAAGGCCCTGCTGGCCAAATTCGCCGTCCCGCTGCTCAAGGGCGGCGTGGCCTATACCAAGGACGAAGCGATGGACGTGGCCCGCAAGCTCGGCGGCGCCATCACCGTCGTGAAGTCGCAGATCCATGCCGGCGGCAGGGGCAAGGGCCGCTTCAAGGACGATCCCAACGGCAAGGGCGGCGTGCGCATCGCGAAATCGGTCGAGGAAGTCGGCCAGCACGCCGCTTCCATGCTGGGCCATGAGCTGGTCACCAAACAGACCGGACCGGCCGGCAAGACCGTCAAGCGCCTCTACATCGAAGAAGGCTGCGACATCAAACGCGAGCTCTACCTCTCCATGCTGGTCGACCGCTCGATCGGCCGCGTCGCCATCGTCGCCTCGACCGAGGGCGGCATGGATATCGAGACCGTCGCCCACGATCATCCCGAGAAGATCGTCGAGCAGGCGATCGATCCGGCCGCCGGCTTCCAGGCCTACGAGGGCCGCAAGATCGCCTTCGCCCTGGGGCTCAGCGGCAAGCAGGTCGGCGCCTTCGTCAAGATGATGGGGGGCCTCTACAAGGCCTTCACCGAGCTCGACTGCTCGCTGATCGAGATCAACCCGCTGGTCGTCACCGGCGCCGGCGACGTGATCGCCCTCGATGCCAAGATGAACTTCGACGACAACGCGCTGGAGCGCCACAAGGACCTCGAGGCCTTGCGCGACGTCGATGAGGAGGATCCCTCCGAGACCGAGGCCGCCAAGTACGCCCTGAACTACGTCAAGCTCGATGGCCAGATCGGCTGCATGGTGAATGGCGCGGGCCTTGCTATGGCCACCATGGACATCATCAAGCTCTATGGTGCCGAGCCCGCGAACTTCCTGGACGTCGGCGGCGGCGCCACCAAGGAACGCGTGACCGCAGCCTTCAAGATCATCCTCAAGGATCCCAACGTCGAGGGCATCCTGGTCAACATCTTCGGCGGCATCATGCGCTGTGACGTGATCGCCGAAGGCGTCGTCGCCGCGGCGCGCGAGGTCAACCTGCACGTGCCCCTGGTCGTGCGGCTGGAGGGCACCAACGTCGAGCTCGGCAAGAAGATCCTGAAGGAATCGGGCCTCAAGATCACGTCGGCGGAGAACCTCGCCGATGCCGCCGAGAAGATCGTCACGGCCGTCAAGGAGGCAAGCTGATGGCCGTTCTGGTCGACAAGAACACCAAGGTGATCTGCCAGGGCTTCACCGGCTCGCAGGGCACCTTCCATTCCGAACAGGCGATCGCCTACGGCACCAAGATGGTGGGGGGCGTGACGCCGGGTAAGGGCGGCACCACTCATCTCGACCTGCCGGTGTTCGACACCGTCGCCGAGGCCGTCGCCAAGACCGGCGCCACGGCGAGCGTGATCTATGTGCCGGCGCCTTATGCCGCCGATTCGATCCTGGAAGCGGTCGACGCGGAGATCCCGCTGGTCGTCTGCATCACCGAGGGCATCCCGGTGCTCGACATGGTCGAGGTCAAGCGCGTGCTGCAGGGCTCCAAGTCGCGCCTGATCGGGCCCAACTGCCCGGGCGTCATCACGCCCGAGGAGTGCAAGATCGGCATCATGCCGGGCCACATCCACAAGCGCGGCTCGATCGGCATCATCTCGCGCTCGGGCACGCTCACCTACGAGGCGGTGGCGCAGACCACCGCGGTGGGCCTCGGCCAGACGACCTGCATCGGCATCGGCGGCGATCCGGTGAACGGCACCAACTTCGTCGAGTGCCTGGAAATGCTCATGGCCGATCCCGAGACCAAGGGCATCGTCATGATCGGCGAGATCGGCGGCGATGCCGAGGTGAAGGGTGCCGAGTTCATCAAGGCGTGCAAGACCAAGAAGCCGGTCGTGGGCTTCATCGCCGGCCGTACGGCCCCGCCGGGCCGCCGCATGGGCCATGCCGGCGCGGTGATCTCGGGTGGCCAGGACACTGCCGAGTTCAAGGTCCACGCCATGCGTTCAGCAGGGATCAGGGTCGCCGATTCTCCCGCCGCTTTGGGCGAGGAAATGCTTAGGGCGATGAAGGGCTGACACCACATTCTTATGTTCCTCTCCCCCGCAGGGGAGAGGTTAGGTGAGGGGGGCGTCGAAGGTTTTCTGTAACCCCCTCACCCGTCCTCTCCCCCTAGCAGGGGAAAGGAGGAAGAGGAGTAAGGACCAATGCAAGCAGAGCAGACGTCGTTCCTGTTCGGCGCCAACGCCCCGTTCATCGAAGAGCTGTACGCGCGCTACCTCAGTGATCCCAACGCCGTCGACGGCGAATGGCGGATCTTCTTCGACGCGCTGGCCGAGCAGAAGGGCGATGTGCTGGCCGAGGTACGCGGCGCCTCCTGGGCGCCCAACGGCACGCGGGTGATCGGCGCGGTCGATCCCGAGACGCTGCCCTCTCCCGCCAACCGCAACGTCAAAGGTAACGGCAAGGCCAACGGCGCCGCCGTTCCAGCCGCCCTCGCCGGCAAGACCGAGGCCGACATCGTGGCCGCCGCGCTCGACACCTCGCGCGCCTTCCTGCTGATCCGCTCCTACCGCATCCGCGGCCATCTCGAAGCCGACCTCGATCCGCTCGGCCTGATCAAGCGCGAACTGCACCGCGAGCTCGACCCTGCGACCTACGGCTTCGGCGAGAACGACTGGGAACGCCCGATCTTGATCTTCGGCTCGCTGGGTCTCGGCGAATCGGCAACGCTGCGCCAGATCTGGGACCGCCTGCGCAAGACCTACTGCGGCAAGATCGGCGTCGAATACATGCACATCTCCGATCCCGACCAGAAGGCGTGGATCCAGGAGCGCATCGAGCACATCGAGAACCACACCGAGTTCACCGTCGAGGGCCGCCGCGCCATCTTCGAGCGCGTCGTCGAGGCCGAGGGCCTGGAACGCTATCTCGGCGTCAAGTTCGTCGGCACGAAACGCTTCGGCCTGGACGGCGGCGAATCGCTGATCCCCGGCATCGAGCAGATCCTGAAGCGCGGCGGCCAGCTCGGCATCCGCGACGTCGTGATCGGCATGCCCCATCGCGGCCGCCTCAACACGCTCGTGCACGTCCTGCACAAGAGCTACACGGCGCTGTTCTCCGAGTTCCAGGGTCGCTCCTCGCAGCCCGAGGAGATGCGCGGCTCGGGCGACGTGAAGTACCATCTCGGCGCCTCGGCCGACCGCGAGTTCGACGGCACCACCATCCACGTTTCGCTGGCACCCAACCCCTCGCATCTCGAGGCGGTCAATCCCGTGGTGCTGGGCAAGGCCCGCGCCAAGCAGGACCAGAGGAACGACACCGACCGCAGCCAGGTCATGGCGATCCTGATGCACGGTGACGCGGCGTTCGCGGGCCAAGGCTTGGTCGCCGAGAGCCTCGATCTCTCCGACCTCGGCGGCTACCGCATCGGCGGCACCATCCATTTCGTGGTCAACAACCAGATCGGCTTCACCACGCTGCCGACCTACTCGCGCTCGGGCCCGTACTGCACGGAGATCGCCAAGATCGTTCAGGCGCCTATTCTGCACGTGAACGGCGACGATCCCGAAGCCGTGGTCCACGTCTCGCGCATCGCGACGGAATACCGCCAGCACTTCAAGCGCGACATCGTCATCGACATGTTCTGCTACCGCCGGCACGGTCACAACGAGTCGGACGAGCCGATGTTCACCCAGCCGCTGATGTACAAGGAGATCGGCGGGCACAAGACGGTGAAGGAAGTCTATGCCGCGCGCCTCGAGGCCGAGGGCGTGGTCACCGCAGCCGACGTGGCGCAGCTCGATGCGGCATTGCGCGAGAAGCTCGACAAGGCGCTGGAGGCGGCAGGCCAGTACAAGCCCAACAAGGCCGACTGGCTGGAAGGCCGTTGGGCCGGTCTCACCGTTGCGCCGGGCGAAGAGGATCGCAAGGGCGTGACGGCCGTCGATCTCGAACGGCTGACCGCGGTCGGCCATGCGCTGTGCGAGGCGCCAAAGGGCTTTGACCTCAACCGCAAGATCGCGCGCCAGCTGCAGGAGAAGCGCAAGACCATCGACACCGGCGAGAACATCGACTGGGCGACCGGCGAGGCGCTGGCCTGGGGCACGCTCTTGGCCGAAAGCACGCCGGTGCGGCTGAGCGGCCAGGATTCGGGCCGCGGGACCTTCTCGCAGCGCCATTCGGTGCTGGTCGACCAGACCAACGAGAGCAAGTACATCCCGCTCAATCACGTGGCCTCCGAGCAGGCGCGCTTCGAGGTGATCGACAGCCCGCTCAACGAGGCGGGCGTGCTGGGCTTCGAGTACGGCTACTCGTCGGCCGAGCCCAACGCCCTGGTCATGTGGGAGGCGCAGTTCGGCGACTTCGCCAACGGCGCACAGGTCATCATCGACCAGTTCATCTGCTCGGGCGAGAGCAAGTGGCTGCGCATGAACGGCCTGGTGATGCTGCTGCCGCACGGCTACGAGGGCCAGGGACCGGAGCACAGCTCGGCGCGCCTGGAGCGCTACCTGCAGCTCTCGGCCGAGGACAACTGGCAGGTCGTCGTGCCGACGACGCCCGCCAACTACTTCCACGCGCTGCGCCGCCAGATGCGCCGCTCGTTCCGCAAGCCGCTGATCGTGATGACGCCGAAGTCGCTGCTGCGCCACAAGGATTGCGTCTCGACCCTGGCCGATTTCGGCCCGGGCTCGTCGTTCCGGCGTATCCTGGCCGAGACCGACCAGCTCACCGACGCCGCCAAGGTCCGCCGCGTCGTGCTGTGCTCGGGCAAGGTCTACTTCGACCTCGTAGCCGAGCGCCGCAAGCGCAAGATCGACGACATCGCGATCATGCGTATCGAGCAGCTTTATCCCTTCCCGTTCAGCCGGCTGGGCGTGCGGCTGTCGCAGTATTCCAATGCCGAGGTCGTGTGGTGCCAGGAGGAGCCCGAGAACATGGGCGCCTGGCATTTCGTCGATCGCCGCATCGAGCGCGCGCTTGCCGGGCTGAACGTCAAGACGACGCGGCCGGTCTATATCGGCCGGCCCGAATCGGCGTCGCCGGCGACCGGCTCGGCGCGTACCCATGTCAAGGAACAGGCCGATCTGGTCGACCGCGCGCTGACGATTTCCTGAAGCGCGCGCTGAGGAGGATTTTGTAATGGCTGTCGAGATCAAGGTCCCCGCGCTGGGCGAATCGGTCACCGAGGCGACCGTCGCCAAGTGGCTGGTGAAGGCGGGAGATACCGTCACGATCGACCAGCCTCTGTGCGAGCTGGAGACCGACAAGGTCACCGTCGAGGTGAACGCCACGATTGCCGGCAGCATCGTCGAGCTCGCGGTTGCGGAAGGCGCCACCGTGCAGGTGGGCGGCGTGCTGTGCCACATCGAGGCTGGAGCTGGGGGTGCGGCTGCTGCCGCGCCGAAGCCGGCCGCGGCACCGTCGGCACCGCCCGCACCGCCGAAGCCCGCGCCGGCTCCGAGCGCGGCGCCCGTCGTCGCGCCTGCCGCGGCCAACGCCAACATCGCTGCTTCCGGTCCGGCCACGCGCAAGCTCGTCGAGGAGACCGGCGTCGCGCCGTCGGCGATCCAGCCGACCGGCAAGGACGGCCGCGCCACCAAGGCCGATGTGATGGCAGCGCTTGCATCGATTCCGGCGTCGATCCCGGCGCTGGCGGCGCCCGCCGTGGCCAAGCCCGCGGTGCCGGCCGGGCCGCGCTCGCGCACCGACCGCGAGGAGCGCGTGCGCATGACGCGGCTCCGTCGCACCATCGCCAACCGCCTCAAGGAGGCGCAGAACACGGCGGCCATGCTCACCACCTTCAACGAGGTGGACATGACCAACGTGATGGCGCTGCGCGACCGCCTGAAGGACGACTTCGAGAAGAAGCACGGCGCGCGATTGGGCTTCATGTCGTTCTTCGTCAAGGCCTGCATCGCCGGGCTGAAGGAGCTGCCCGCGGTCAATGCCGAGATCGAGGGCGACGACTTCGTCTACAAGAACTACTACGACATCGGCGTCGCCGTCGGCACGCCGCAGGGCTTGGTGGTTCCGGTGGTGCGCGATGCCGACCAGAAGTCGTTCGGCGACATCGAGAAGACGATTGGGGAGCTCGGGCGCAAGGCGCGCGACGGCAAGCTCTCGATCGCCGATCTGACCGGCGGCACCTTCACCATCTCCAACGGCGGCGTCTACGGCTCGCTGATGTCGACGCCGATCCTCAACCCGCCGCAGTCGGCGATCCTCGGCATGCACAAGATCCAGCAGCGGCCCATGGTGGTCGGCGGCGAGGTCAAGGTGCGGCCGATGATGTACCTCGCCGTGTCATACGACCATCGCATCATCGACGGCCGCGAGGCCGTGCTGTTCCTGGTGCGGGTGAAGGAATGCATCGAGGATCCCGAGCGGCTGCTGCTCGGCGTGTGAGATTGCGCGTCATGCTCTTCCGGACC
>NZ_BKAJ01000141.1 GCF_007992495.1 Reyranella soli | reverse complement strand
TTTTGATCCATCGCCTGCTCAATCCGCTGGCCGACGATGCTGGCGGATCTGCGACAGCATCGGCCTGGCGCCAAGCCTGTGGCGAGCCGCGGATTAGGTCGAACAGCACAGCCACGAACGCCGTCGCGGCGGCGAGGCGGACGTCGGTATCGTCCGGGGCATGGAGGCTTCGTAGCGCCGGTCAGCCGCCGTTGACTGTCCAGACGCCGCCCGTCGACCCCGAGCCTCAATATTGGCCCTCAACTCACAGCCATCGCGAGCAGAATTGAATTATCAACAGCCTATGGAAGGATGCCCCTGTCGTCGCCAAGTTAAGCGCGATGCGCAAGCAAAAGACTTGGAGATGCTCGGCCTGCGGCGCCGAGGTTGCCGATCTACCTTTGACCGTGCCTCGCATCAACTCAGCCACGTCGAGCGCCCCCCCATGCAGTCGATAGGATCGAGCCAGACGGGACGCTGGCTGACGACCAGCACCAGCGGCAATGACTACGACGGTACCTCCGCGCACCTTCGCCGACCCTGAGCCCGCCGGCCTGGAACTGGCGGTCACCGCTAGCAATGCGGACATGCCGCCGTCGTCGACGATACGGCGGCCAGGCTGCGCCATCGCGCCTCGCTGGCCGGCGCCACTGCGCAGTGCGGTGCGATCGGACTGCCGTCGCCGCCTTGCCGCCGCCGGCGAACATTTCTCGATTGCCAGCTTGTGCGAGGAAGCCGGCTACCTGCTGTTCCACTTCCCGGCCTGGGCGAAGGTGCGAGTCGGGTAGGGGCTCGGGCGATTGTGATCATGGTAGGCATTTAAGGTGGACGTGCCGGCCGCTCGTGAAGGCGCTCTCCGTGCCAGCGGTGCCGTACTGCTGGACTTTGTGGTAAGCGGCGCTTCTCTTGGAGCAAAGGGGATCCCCCAGATTCCCTAGCTAGACTAGCAACAACCCCAAGGGGGCCGCTGGACGCCTGCATTTACTCCGGGGTGTCTTGCCGGTCTCCTGGCTTCGTAACCCGTCGACCCGGCGGAAGGTACGATCGACAACGCGGCGAACGAGCGAGCCGCCAAGTCTTCCATGACGGCGACCTCGTCCGCCAGGACATTTGATCCCGCTCTTTCCGCCGGCCTGACGGCGTTGGCCAGTCGGCGCCACACGACAGCAGCGGCCGACGTCCCGGCCTTCGTTTCGGGAAAAATAGCGGTAGCTGCGGCGCGCTCGCACAGGCCTGCGACGCGCCGATAGATTTCCTTGGGTTTCATTGTGCCCTTGGTTGGGGAAGGTCCGACGACCTCACGATCGCCAGCTTCCCTGCCCATTAAAGTCCCACACCCAAGAGCAGCAGTACCCTTGAGCCAGCGACCGCTACTCGCGGCATCTTATGCGTTTGCGCGGCCGGCCCAGATCACGCGGGGCATCAACTTTTTGTGTTTAGCAATGGGCCGCTGACATCATGAGTTCGATTTAGAATAAAATGTCTATTTTCAGTGTACTATTTGTATTTTTTGATTCGCTATCGCAAATGCGAGTTTAATCTGATATCAAGGCCGTGGTTGAAGCCGGTATCAGTGCCGCACCGACGCTCGGCGAGGAGTTCAAATTTAGGCCACTTCGAGAAGTAGAGTACGGTGATGGCTCCGCGAGATGGCAACGTTTCATTTCTTGGTAGCCCTACTTGCCGGTGTCGCAGTTGCTGCTCTAGACCGGGACCGCGACGGTTCAACCGCTGTCGGCCAGGGCCTCAGCTCATCAACGATGGGTCAGCTGGAGGTGGGGCTTGCCAGGTCCCTTTCGGCAACAAACTCGGCGCGCTGCGCTTTGAGGCGCCTCAAGAACATCCTTGCCGCCCGCACATCGTGGCCACCCCGATCCAGCTTCGCGATCATCTGGGCCTGAAAGGCAATGTTGGCTTTGCTGGCGTTGGCCTGCGTAGCCGTGGCTATCTTGCAGCTTGACCGCGACAGGGCCCGCCGCGGCCGAGCACTGCCTTGCAGTCTTCAAAAGCCTGCGACCACGTAATCCCCCGCCCAAGGTGACTTGGTAGAAGGACATCGCCTGCTAGAGCCGTTCCTTACCCACGGGGGGTGGGGCTTCACGAGTGCTTAGGTCGCCCAGCAGCTAATTCATCCGACCAGTATAAGCGCCGCCGCCGATATCTTCTGCGTTGAAGCCCGAATGCCAATAATAGCGCACTCCGTCGAACTCCTGCTTCATGCACCAGTCGCGGACCAAACAAAGGTACGGTACCCAATCGCTGGTACTGAGAACTGCTTTTGGGTTCTGCAACAACATAAGATGCGCCGTACATATTACAGCTTTGCCGCTCAAGTGCCCTTCGTTGAGTAGGCCATAGTTTCCTAGATCTTTTCTTCTGGGGAAATTCAAGTTCAACATTCCTTTCTGTTCTGGCGTTGGCGCCCAACAGCAGACTGATTCGTCACGCCTACTACGGCATCGCCGCGTAAGTGAGGTCTCGGGTTCATTGTTGGTAGCCCTTTTGAACCCAACCGTAGATTGTGCGTGTGGGGGCTACTCTACGGCAGCCTCGCTCTCTACACCCAAACCAAGGGAGTGATGGTTAGGCCCCGCATAGGTATAGCCCCTATGTGGGGCCGCTCTGCACGCAGTTGCGGGAGCATCGCGCGGAGCCGGCGCGTGAGCTGCGGCCCCGCGGCCTGAGATTCTTCGGCTCCGGCGCTGCCCGCCAGTTCACGACGATCGACAGCGACAGCCTAGGGCTGGAAGGCGGTAATTCTGTTGAAGATAGCGATTAGCGGCGCTTTTTATGCTGTTCTGTATCTGAGGGCGGGTCAGGGAATGACGATCAGGAGCCTAGTGACGCAAACCGTTGGGGTCGGGCTGTTACTCCTGACCGGCTGCGAGGCGTCACGAAACATGCGCGACGACTGGCTAAAATTAACCTCGTACCAGCCATCGGCGCAGAAATCCCAGTCGGCAAAGAGCGTGACCTCGCCGCGGCTAACCTCGACGCCCCCCGCATCGACCGCCGAGACAGCCGCGGTCGCCGCTACGGCGGCTACGGACGAACGGCCGGGAGGACCCACCACTAAGGTGGCTTCTGACGAACCGCCGGTACGCCCCGCCGCTACTGGCAGTCCGGCGCTCTCACTTGTCGGCAAAAGCGAGACGGAGCTACGCGCCATGCTCGGCGCGCCAACCAGCGAGGAGGACCGTCCCCCCGGTAAACGCTGGCGCTATCGAGACGGACAATGCACCCTGGTCGTCCACCTCTACCCGGACGTCCAGACAAAGCAGTTCGGAGCTCTTGCGTACGAGGTAAAGAGCCATGACGACACCGATGAGGGAAAGCGTGCTTGCACGGTCCAGCTCCAATCCCGAGCCCAGGCTAACCAATAGTTCCGACGTGGAAAGCACATCCGTGTCGCCTTCGTCGAGAGTGACGACGACTTAATGCTGTTGCAGGGTGTCGGTCCAGGCCGCTGAGGCAGCGAGGCTTCGGCGGCTTGGTGGGGCATCTTTTTGAAGTCTGGCCCTCGGCCAAGTGTTGATACGTCGCGGCTTTCTGCTCAGGAGCCGCCTTGGCATCAAAATCCTTGGTCTCGGCGGCTTTCGTCCGCGCATCTTCGGCCCACCCGCGCCAATACTTCGAGGTCCAAAGGATTTTCGTTTTGCTCATGGGGGTAGCGTCACCGAGCCGCTTAACAGAGGTCAAGCTCCCTTTGGTTCAATGCATCGTATGGTCTTCCGTCGGCTCGCGCGCGATCTCGTCGGCGATTTCGATAATGTCCTCGCCGATTGACCGAAGCATATCGGCGCCGACGTTGCGGCGCAGGACGGCCTAGCCGTCCTTCGTCACGGCTATGATCAAGCGGGGTACTTCCAATTGGCTCTCTTCAAGGCTGCGGCGTAGCAAGGCGTCGATTTCGCTCAGCACTGCTTCAAGGATGGCCGCGTCATCGTCTGGCATCGGTCGTTTCGTCCGTGCGGTGGCTGGCTCGACGCGTGTAAGGGCGTGATGGGCAGAACGGACTGCATACGACCCAAGGTCGGGCCCTCGGCCCAGACGATACCCGGTCCCGGTTGTTTATGAGCGTTGTCGTACTCCCCATATGCAATATAACACCGAACATTGACGTGACGTTGAGCCCCTGAGTGCGCAGCAGTGCCAACGCGCGCCGCTTCAATAGCCCTCGGGCGCCCTGAGGATGGGAAATAGACCGCACCAACTTCCGCGCTGGCTTGTCCTTCCGTCGCGCCTGATACGACGCCGCGACAGATTGTCAGCGGTCCACGTCACATAGGTTCACTTCCATAGCGACCTCGGGGCGCGCACCCAGTGCACGCGCGGCAGATTCAGCGGGAAGCCGAATCGGCCGTCGGACGGCGGGGGCTTGGCAAGCGGGAGATCGAAGGCGAAGAAGACGAGCTGATCGGTGCGGCCCTCGTCCATGGCGGCCCAGAGCCCGGTTGAACACCGGCACACCCTCGGCATTGAGAGCGCACAGCTCGGCGTCGAGATGGGCAGACTTAACGGGCAGCCGCTGTAGCGCCCCTACCGTGCGCCGGTAGCGATGTGACCAGTCCAGGCCATGCGCGTGAGCAGTACCGTCTTGCCGCCGTCGATTCGGGCGTGCATCCGATAGCCGTCGTACTTGATCTCGTGCAACCCAGCCGACGCCCGCCGGCGCCTCGTCTACCAGTCGCGCGAGCTGCGGCTTGATCCATTACTGCGGCCGATCGGTCGTTCCTCACCACGGCTAGTGCAGCAGATCTAGGCTACCCCGGATAAGTCCCGGTCCACGACACGAGGGGCCGCTGACGATGAGGCTTGGGATTCGTCGAGCTGCGCTAGGGAGGCGTTCTGAGCGGCTTGTTGGGAGATATACGAAGCCGAGGTCCGTGAGCTTACTTTCCCTTTAGCCAATAGCCGACGACGGTCCCGACAATGCCATAGGCCCACGTGGTGTCGCTCGAGGCGTACTGTTCAAAGAAGATCACATAGAGAGCCGCGCCCAGTATAGCGACAGAGACCATGACTTGCGTGACTGTCACGAGACGGCTGTTAAGCTCCTTCGAACCACTTTCCTCAACGACTACGACGAGGTCACTTGTCCCTAGCGGCCCTTGCCGGCCCAAGGAACCCGGTTCCGCTGCTAGTTCTGGGTGCAACTGCAGCCATAACCCTACCCGGCGATCGGTTTCACCGATGACGTACGTGGCTGCCTCGCGCAGCCTAATGAGTCTGGACCGGCTAACCACCCAAGAGAGAAACGCGAGTAGCAGTATGCCAAGCAGTGCACCGATAATGATCCAGTTCTCAGGGAGGTAATCGGGCACGCGTTGCAGGTATTGAGCCATGTGTTGCAGATACTCATCCAGGTATTCAGGCATGTGTTTTCCCGCTTTTCTGAGAGACGGTAATGGGAGGGATCGAGGCCAAAGGCTCGCCGAGAGGCTACATTTGCACCGCTCTATCCCGAGATAGAAGCTGACTCTTGTTCAGACCACTCGGGCTGCGGAGAATCTTGCCGCTCCGCAAGTGTGGGCCGAACAGAGGCAAGGACACGTCAGTGTAGGCCGAACGGAGCGGAACCAACTTGAAGGAAGAGCCCGTCAACGGCCGTTCCGGCCGCTCACGCTCGGTGGAGACCCGGGGGCGGCCCGGGAGGGCTGAAGTCTCTCCCGAGCCTAACCGCAAAACAGATCTGGCAGGATCTGGCGCGCGGCTGATCGAGCCTAGCTGTGGGGCGTCGGCGCTGTCTGGCAGCAAGGCCACATCTGCGTGCAGTACCACCAAAGAACCCGTGTCGGCCGATCTGCCGCTAATGGATCTTCGATGGCGCCCCGCGGCCTGCCGTCGCGAAGACGGCTAAGCGCTCTCCGCGGGACGGCCGCACCCGAACGGCGATGGACCTGGGCGATGACATTTGCGTCGACACTGGCGCGCAGGCGCCGACATAGGCGGCGAGCGACAGCGTGTACGGGCTTGGCGGCGGATGACTCCGTCAACGTAGCGCGAAGCCGGTTTATTAGCTGCCAATCGGCACAATCTTATAGCGCGAGTGGTCCGGTTGGTCGCCATCGGTCAATCGTAGGGGAAAAGCGCCGAGGCGCCTCCGCTCACGATCCCACAATCGAGTGCCAGCATAGTCAGCGCGGCGCGCGCAGCCGCGGCGTGCAGCCTTCGAGGGACATCAACGGAAGCGCCGCCCGGCTTGGGTTCCGGACGGCGCTACGCTTCTCATGCGGCATTCACCACCTTGGGGGAGGCTCAGACGCACGGGAGCAACGGCGGCAAGCTGGCGGGCATTCGTGACCGGTTGATGTCTTGTTAGACCTCGGAACATGACCAGGGCGCGGGACGGCCGTTCAATCTTAAGAGAGAGCCTGCCAGGGCACTGACGGCCGAACTGAAGAAACATGACGCCGGAATTGCTTTGCAGTCGGGAGCAACTGGAGCACAACTTTTTTCGGACCGTAAAAGAGGGTCGCGACAAACAGCTGGACCTAGACCGGCTCCCTTGTCCCCGAGGACAAGTGAGGGGCAGGCCAGGAGCCGCGAGACCTGAATGGCGCTCCACCCTTTGTTGGGTAGGAGCGGTACGGTTTCACCGCACCGCTCCACACTCCCACTCAGAGGCGCATAGCTGATCGGCCAGCACCTCTCCGCCACACGCTTTCACCGTGCCCCATGTTGCTGCACCGCGGGAAGAGGAATTTCTGCCAACCGAGTACCGCTTTGGCGGTACCACCGTTGCCCTTCCGTCGGTCGTGGTCCGCCTCTCAAGGACACACGCTACGCCGCTGGCCTAAGAGCTTCCGACACCAAACGCTTCGGCACCTCATCACACGCGGCCTTCGCCGGTTGCGTCCGTTGTAAGTCGCGCAGAAGCACGACTTCTCGCGCGCATAGGATGCGCTTGAGCGATGCCAAACTGAAGTCCGGATTGATATCTGTCCAGAATCCATTGGCCGGTTCGATGTTGATCCACCCAACCCAGGTACGCCGCCGTCCGGAGGCCAAATCCCAAGAAGATCGCCGAAATGGCAATCGCGGCGACGCATAAGGCACTACTCTGTACCCCTCCATGCGTCACAACTTGTGCGCTCGGTAGCTGAACGGAGGGTAAGGCGATCACCGACGCGGCCTCCTGTACTAGAAGCTTAAGATTTCCTTTGAGAATCTGTTGAAGAATGCCGATAAGAGCACCAGGCGACACGGACAATGGAATGCATCCATCGATCTCCGATGCCTGCCAATTCTGATAGTCAGTCGATGACGCACGCTCGAAGAGAAGAACGATCTTGGTTTCCGGCCACAGGTCGCGAATGTAGTTCGCGGCAGTAGTAGCGTCGTCGGCCGGTAGTGCGCCCAGGATGACAGGCTCGGCGAATTAGCACACGCTAAGTTGGGTCATGTCTATGTCGGGTTCTTGCCAGCGCCGCTCACTCTTCAGTGAGCTGCCCAAATGCGCCTGTGAAGAACAGCTTCGAAATTCCTGCTTATGGGACGCTGAGCCCTGTTGATGAGCCCATCGGCTGCTGGCTCAAGAGGAAGTGCTTAGTCCAGCGGACAAACCATTTGAGTTGCACCAATTGCACTACTTGACGGTAGCGCCGTGGCTGTTGGTGGCTCTGTCACCGCTTCTCTAGTCTAGCGCCTGGCGCGCAACGACAGGAGATGCGGCGTGACCCATGACGCGCCAGCGCGTTTTGCGCTAGCCAAACCGTCGGAAGCTCCAAAAGCGAAGAGCCCGGGTGTGGAACCGGACCTTCTGAAGTGGGCGTGCCTGGGAATTAACGCAAATACTCGGGAAGTGCTCGCGAAGGATCAAAAGCGCATATCTCGGTGCGCTTGTTCGGCGCTAGATCCGGTTGGCCCATGCTTTTCAACACATCTTGCGGGACCACGAGCTGTGAGCAGAAGGCGACTGCAAGCTGTGAATGCAAGAAGTCTCTGCGACATCTCGCCACCAAAGGTGGCTGCATTGTGCAGACAATTATCTCGGCGTCTGTCGTATAGAGAGCGTGTTGTGTGGGAAGCGTTGGACGTTGAGCGGTAGGGGTACTGCTCAAGCTATCGCCAGCGCTTTAGCTGGGAGTCGTAAATGAGCGATGTACAACCGCGCCTGATAGGCGCGTTGCGGTATCGTGTCTCTGCACGACCGCGGGCTTGCTTCAATCAGGACAATAAGGGGTTGCGCGCCGGCAAGTGTCCGGGCCGCTTTCGGCCACCGGATCGGCCTCGCGTAAACTGAAGTTTGCGCGGCAGCGCCGCGGGCCTCGACAGCATCATCAGCATGATCGTCAGCCAGGGCGGCAATAGTGCCGGCGGGGATCGGGAATGCACGTCTCGACAATGCGCGACACGCTAACGCTGTTCGTTCGGTGGGACTACTTGGGAACGTACATGATCAGTTTGCTGAACCGATCGGGGCGACAGCTCTTTGATCCTCTGATTCAGAAGCTCAGAAGTCTGGGCGTGGACAGCGACACGGAATTGGATGCCGTTCTCAATCGCATCAAGGTGAGAGCGGGCACCCGCCGAGGCGAAGACATTATAGCCCCCGGCAGGTCGGCGAGACATTCAACGCTTCTGCTGGAGGGGGTCGCCTGCTTGTATGAGCGGCCGCCGGACGGCAACCGGCAGATCTATGCATTTCAGTATTCTGGGGACTTCTGTGATCTTCACCAGCACGTGTTGCCGGAAACCAACAATGAAGTCGCTGTAACGGCTCTGACGGACTGCTCGCTCGGCATCATCGAACACAAAGACCTCGAGCAGCTGATCGCGCAATATCCCTCACTGGGCCTGGCCTTGTGGCGGGCCAGCATGCTCGAGGCCAGCATATTCCGCAAAAGATTGCTCAACGTTGGTCGACAGCCAGCGCTTCAGCGCGTCGCCCATCTCCTGTGCGAGCAGCTGGCCCGGCGGGAAGCGGTCGGCATCAACAGCGCAACCATTCCGCTGACCCAGATGGACCTGGCGGATGCGGCGGGCCTGTCGATCGTCCACATCAATCGCACCTTCCAGGAGCTTCGCCGGCTGAATATCCTGTCGAAAGGGGGGCGCACCATCAAAGTGGTGGACCGAGAACGGCTCGTCGATTTGGCCAATTTCGACGGCAACTATCTCAATATGCCGCAGCTGCTTTCACACTGGCAGGTCAAGATAGAGCACAAGCGTCGTTCTCAGGCTACAGGCTTGAGCTGGGTCGTGACAGGATAAGCCCAAGGCGGCAGTTCATCGATGCGGTTCTGAGGATGTCCTTCTACGATCCTGTTTGATGGCGGCAACAAGCTAACGACATGGTTCGACGGCGATCAGCTTGCAGGTCTCGATTAGTGAGCCGATCACCGCGCAGTGCTCGGCGCCGCCATCGGACTCGGCGAACAGAGCGTCTTGCGGTGAGCGCAAGTGGGCGGCTTGTCAGTTCGACGATCTCGTCACGACCATCGTCGAGGAACAGGCACAGTCCTTTGCCGGCGTGACGGGGCATAGCGAATTGCGGCGGCAAGCTTGGTCTTCTGGCCAACTAAAGCTTGTTGCCCAGCCAAGGTTCGAGAGCGGCGACCAGGGACAGGCTGCTTTCCGGGCGGATTGCACCAGGTTGGCTGTAGATCTCGTCCTCGGTCTTGTAGAGGGCTGCAATGCGTCAGCACCTCCGCGGCGATCGCCGCTACATCCACCAAGAAGCCAGAAGACGTGTCCTCGTGTGCTCAGTTCTCGGTCGTAGTCACCATCGCCCCCCCCGTAGTCCGATGCTCCCAGCGTCCAATGTTCTGCGTTTCCTTCCAGTACTTGCGTAGCGGACGGTTTCTATTGTTAGACAGTCTCCATGCCCTGAGCAGCTATTCAGTCCAAGGTCACGCTGCCCGCCTCGTCAACGGTCAGTAGCACTTCCGTGTGCCCCCGGTGGCCCTTCACTCGCCACGTGCCACTGGGACCTGGCCCCAGCACAACGACGCGTTTGTAACCGTCGGCCTCGACTACCGCCTTCGCCGCCCCGCCGGCAAGCGCATTGCCCGCCAATGGGCCGGCCATGTCCTGGCCTCCTACGGGTTCTATCGTAGCAGCGGCGGGCCGATGCGGCGGTTCTCCCGTCGATGGCGCAGGCCGAGAAGTCGCAGTGACCTTTCTCACAAGGGGAACGGGAGCGGGACGCATTTCGACTGCCCTCGAACTGCCAGTCTCATTCGAGGGAAGCGCGGGAGTGTCTGCGGCGTGGGCCAGCATACCGTTCGCCACTAAGCAGCCCATGCCCGAGAGCACTACGAGAACCAAGTAATTGTTAACATTCTCCTGCACCGCTGGAGGCTAAGGCTGAGCTCCAGCAGAGTTTTACCCACAGGCGATGCGATCTCAACCCAAGACTACTTCGCGCGGCGGCCCCGTATCACGGCGTCATGATCGGCCACGGCAACCTCGTCGACCTGTCCCCTTGGGGTTGGTGCAATGAGTGCTTGGGGGATCCCCTTTGCTCCAAGCGAACCGGCACTTAGCACAACGCCCAGACGCAAGCGCCATCCCGGATCTGGACGGCTGACCGAGGGCTGAGCGAAACGCTGGCTTCGACTAGGCAGAGTTCCCGCCGGGGTTCGGGTGTTGGTGGCGACCAAGCCGGTCGACTTCCGCAAAGGCATGGAGGGACTGGCGGCGCTGGTGCGTGAGGCCATGGGATCGGACCCGTTCTGTGGAGCGGTCTATGTGTTCCGGGCCAAGCGGGCCGACCGGGTGAAGCTGATCTTCTGGGACGGCACGGGCATGGTGCTGGTGAGCAAGCGGTTGGAGGACGGCAAGTTCCGCTGGCCCGGTGTAGCGGATGCGATCATGCGGTTGAGCGCGGCCGAGCTACAGGCCTTGCTGGAGGGGCTCGACTGGCGGCGTGTGCATGAGCCGCGACGGATAGCAGTGCCGACAGCGGCGAGTTGACTCGGCTGGCGCAAAACGGTCGCAAGCTGCGAATGCCTGTGATCCACTGCGCTTGTGAGCGCGCAAGTCGATGCCCTGCCCGATGACCCCGGCCTGCTCAAGGCGATGCTGATCGCCGAGCAGCTTGAGAGCGAGCGGCTGCGCCAGATCATCCGCGAGTTCCAGCGTCATCGCTTCGGCCGGCGGGCGGAGAGCTTGCCGGAGGACCAGCTTCAGCTTGCGCTGGAGGATGCCGAGCAGGCAGCGGACAAGGCCGAGGCTGAGCAGAAGAACCTGGCCGAGCGCAAGGTGCGAGCCGCCCGCCGGCGGACCAACCGCGGCGAGCTGCCGACGCATCTGCCGCGCATCGAGACGGTGGTCGATGTGGAGAGAACGACGATTACGCTTGACCCACTTAAGCGGCTGATTTGTCACTGCCATGGGTCCTGCTACGGCAATCCCTTCAGCAGTCGGTGCAGATATCCGAAATTTCTTGGAACAACCCATAAAGCGAAGTTGTTGAAGTCCCACCGTGATGCAATTGGGAACCACCGGTTGTTCCATCATCGGATTCGCAAATGCAAAATTGTGTGGCTACAATGAGATTTCCCATCCCCACCACCGGAGTGCTACGTCGGCGGGGCCAAAGGCGGGGCGCCCTGTCCCATACGGTCGCCGCTAATCTGCGCGCACGGGCATTGGCAACCGTCATTCGGGACATCTGGGCGGAAGGATTCATGAGCTACAACGCGGTAGCTCGGGAACTAAATCGTCGAGGCGTACCAACCCTCCGAAACGGCCAGCAATGGTACCCGATGACGGCTGGAAGGGTGCTGGTGCGAATGGAGCGGGCGGGACTAATTTGTATTCGACGCCCAGCCGCTCGTGGCTCTCACCTCCAGATTGCGTCGCGCGAGTAGCGCGGCCCGATGGAAGCTAGCGCGGCGAAAATCTTCGCCTTTTGGTTGTCAGCCGTACGCCTCCGAGAATGTCCGCGATTCTTTGGAGAGCGGCGCCATCCATCCGCGCCCAGGCCTTCGAGGCCCATTCCGATTCACGGGTAATCTGCTTGGGCCTGAACACCTCTGCAAATCGTTCCGCGTCGCCGTTGTCTTCAAACGCGGCATAGACTGTGATGCCCTCTGCTTTGATGGCGTAATTCCCAATCGCCCCCAATCGCACGGCAAGCCGTTCGACATCCGCCTTCACCACGGGAAGCTCGGGTGCTGTCGTCGGTTCTACGCTCACGACCAAGAGGTGTGGACGGTGATGGTCTCGCTGGAAATCCTCCCAATCCATTCTGGCCATGCAATCGACCTCGCCCGCGCCGGTGGTGATGAAAGGCTGGAAGCTAGTCCCGTTGGGGAATCGTACGGGTCACGACTAGTAGCAAGCCTCTAACGCGGCGGTGTTAGAAAAGGAGGGTACCGCGTATCTAAGAGGGGGTAGCTGGGCTTAATACATTGGCGGTGTCGCTTCCACGAAGGCAACCGCAGCCCGCCCAACTGTGGAAAGCCTGCGGCTGATGTTTGGGACCGTCGGGCTGTGGCCTTCGGGTGGGCTGTGTGGGACGGCAAATCGAGATTTACTTCTCGCTGCCGACTGTATTACCCAACTTGTGACAACACTGAAAATATGAAATCGATCGGCTGTGACTAACCGTGGCTGTGGCGCCGTCCTCACGAACCCCAGTAGCGTCCTTTGTCCGCGCATCATCTGAGGTCGGCGGACCGACAGGGAGCGCATCACTGGGAATATCGCAATCGTATTGCGCTTGGCGAAGAACAAACGTTCGCCTCTGGAGCAACTGATGGGCAACTATGCGCCATCGGCGCTGAAGGATTGCCTGCCGCGTGATCGCAGGATTCGACGCATGCGCCTGGTCGACCTAGCCGGGCCTGCTAGCGGCCGCTTCGCCGTGGCGGTACCTCGAAAGAACTCAGATCCGCTCCTGCTGTATGCGTCGACGCTGCTTCATGGTGCCCCCCACGCGGTAAGATTTGGCAGACTTTCGGGGGGCATACTGTGCGGGGCAAGATTCGCATTCTTTCGATGCTAGGCATGTCGTTGGCACTATTAGCGTGTGGATCGGGCAACGACTATGGTGGTCAAAGTGGGTATGATTACTTAGCCAGATGTCAATTGGTGGTCCGAGGGCCGCGCACTGATAGAGAGGTAGCGAGTGCAACCTATTGCGTTGGAGCAGTAAGCGCCCTTGTCGGAGTAGGCCCGTTACTCCTGCCACGCCATCAGTTCTGTTTTCCTAATGATGTCACTGCGGGAGAGGCAGTCCAAGTCGTTGTAGCCTACCTCGAAAGTAGCCTATCGCATCTGGATGAGGACTTTCGGCAATTGGCGATAGCTGCGATGAGACAGGCGTGGCCTTGCAAGTAGGAATACTCAGTCTCTCGACGTCTTTCTGTTGGGTGAACGGGCGGCGGCCGCGGCCAGATCAGGGCGGATATTCTGGATGTGCAATTCAGAGGCGAGAGTGGCTGGCAATCGGCAGCCGTTCATTGCAGCACTTCCTTGCTGTAGCGCCTGCATGCTCTTCATTGCAGAGCCGAAGGCTGAGACCTCGGCACTAGCAACGCAAATGCGTGGCGTCTTTCTGGCCTGTGAGCGCCGTGCAAGGATAAGAGGTTAAACGAGCGGTTCCGGCTCCACGGTTACGGAGTGCGGCGGCCTTAAGCGGAGGCTCTCACGGGCCTGCTGGGTCAGACTGCAAGAGCGCGGACATCCGTGCAGTTCAAAACGTGCTGAAATTCCACATCCGCCGCCGGCCGGCCGGCCGTGAAGTGAATGTCAACATCGAGCTTGGTGCACGGCCCTAAACCAACTTCGCAGGTAACGGATGTCCTTCCATCCGAGAGTCTCTATCGAGCGGAGGCATCTCGCCGCACCCGCGCGACCGCCTGCATACCTATTGCAGTGAGACCCATTGATAACCCTCGCTGCTCAACAAGGCCGAGCGAATACAAGCGGCTCAGATCATCTTCCGAAACGCTCCCCGCCCTAATGCCTCCTGCATTGGAAATTTGAATTAGCGCCGTCGTTTCCCGCGGACTCAATTCGAAGAGTTGGCTGTCTTGCACCGTGCCCTCCCGAAATTCGCCAGCCAATCTTGACAGATTGGCGATCGACTGAGGCGCTGTTACCTCTTATCAGCGGGGTTACCTCTTATGGGTTCCGCCGAACCTTGTGGCGGCCTAGAACTGTGGAGCACTGGTGTGTTCTGCGTTTCACGCGGCAATAGCGACTACCCCTGCAACACGTCAGCAATATGCAGCACTAGGAGCGCTTCGCCAGATCCCGCTCGCCAACGAGTTTGGCGAGCTGCGCCTTAAGGCGTTTCAAAATCATCCTTGCCGCCCGCACATCGTGGCCACCTTGATCCAGCTTCGCAATCATCTGCTGCTGAAAAGCGATGTTCTCTTCCAGACGCTGCACCTGGGTTTCGGCCTTTTGGGTTCTGCGGTTCATCCCGCCATTCTAGCAGTCAAATCGCTGCAAGGCGCAGATCAAACGCCTTTGGGCGTCGGCGAGACCCGTCTCCCACATCTCGATAGCAGGACGCCCCATCGCTGTGAGTCGGATTTTGACTTTGGTGGGCTACTGGCATGCCTCCCACCGTGACGGCTCCGTAGTAGGGCGGGGTTACTGCGGCCGTCGCCTCAAGCCTGGCTCGGTCAGCCGGCGAATTGCCTCTGATCGCGTCAAGCTTGCTGACGACGCATGCGCGTCGATCGCCTCCGATCATCTCGTGGCCAGCGCCGCACGATTGAAGTTCGCCGAGGTATGGTAATTTACAATATCTCGATCGTCGCGGGCTTTTCGCGGCCAGATACGGCTGACGCAACCCGCTGTCCAAAGAGTGCAGTATGACGCCGGTCGCCCGCCTGGATCGCGTCAGCGCTTGCCATCCCACGATGCGCACTTGACTATTCGGCGCCTAGATTGCTTCCGTTCGATTCGGTGCAGCCTGCGGGGAGAGCGGGGTTTGAGCGAGGACGACTTTGTTTCGCTGCGGCCTGACCAGCGCGTCGGCCGGTACCGCATCGTCTCCGTGCTGGGGCAGGGTAGCTTCGGCATTACGTACCGCGCCCTCGACACCGATCTCGGGCGCGAAGTTGCGATCAAGGAATATCTGCCGGCCGCCCTGGCGATTCGGCAGGACGGCACGACCGTGGTGCCACGATCCGGCAGCGCGGCTCCCGACTTCGCCTGGGGCCGCGACCGGTTCATCGCCGAGGGACGCACGCTGGCGTCGTTTCATCGGGTGCCGGGCGTCGTACAGGTCCACGACTTCCTCGAGGCCCACGGCACGGCATATCTTGTCATGGAGCTGGTGCGTGGGCGCACCCTGCTGGAGCAGCTCGAGCAACAGGGGGCCATCGACGCCGCGGGCCTCGACAGGATCCTATGGACCCTGCTCGACGGGCTCGAGCAGGTCCACGGGGCGGGCTTCCTCCATCGCGACATCAAGCCCAGCAACATCCTGATCGATGGCGAGGGGCGCCCCGTCCTGATCGATTTCGGTGCCTCGCGCACCGCCGTAGTTGGACGCTCGCAGGCGATGACCGCGATCTTCACGCCGGGCTACGCGGCAGCCGAGCAGTTCACCGCCGCCAAGCAGGGCCCGTGGACCGACATATACGGTCTCGCTGCCACGATTCATCACGCAATCACCGGCTGCACGCCGCCTAACGCGATCGACCGCGTCATCGAAGACACCTACACACCGCTCGCCGACAGCAGGCTCACCTTTCCACGAGCGCTACTGGCCGGCATCGACGCCGGCCTCGCCGTGCGCGCCCTCGAACGCCCGCAATCGATCGTGGAGTGGCGGAGATCCCTGTCCGCGCCCGACGCCGACGGCGGTGCGGCAGCCACCATCTTCATGGCTCATGCGCCCCCGGTCACCACGACCGCGCTCGCCCCAACCGCCACGCCAGCCGCTTCTCTGGCCGTGCCGCCGCCGCGCAATCGTCGTTTGGCGATGCTGGTTGCAGGCGTTGCGGCCCTCTGCCTGGCGACAGTGGCAGGTTGGTTCGCCATCGGGTCGCCTCCCGCGGGCCAAGTCCCATCATCATCATCGGCCGCGCAGGCTTCTGCACCGCCAGCCGTTGCGGCGGCGGCGCCGGACCGCGCCCAGGAGCAGCTCGAAGAGGCGAGACGCGCCCAGCAGGCAGCACTCGAAGAGGCCTCCCGCCTGCGCGCTGAAGCCGAGGTACGGCGCAAGGTGGACGAGGAGGCGGCCTTGCGGCGCAGGATCGAGGACGAAGTGCGCCAGAAGGAGGCTGAGGAGGGTGCCCGCCGCCAGGCGGCCGAGGAGGCCAAACGCCAGGCTGCGGCTGAACTCGCGGCGGCGGCCGCGGCTCGGCAGCAGGCCGAAGCCGAAGCCCGCAGTAGGGCGGCAGCCGAGGCGGCGGCGCGGCGCAAGGCTGAGGAGGCCGACCCCAAGGCAGCCGAAGACGCAGAGGCGGTGCTACGCCTCAGCCAGGCCGACCGCCAGCGCATCCAGGCCGCGCTTGCGGCGTTGGGATTCCCCACAGGCGGCAGCGATGGCGTGTTCGGCGCGCGGTCGCGCGAAATGGTCGCCGCTTGGCAGAGAAAGGCCGGTCGCGCCGCGACCGGATATTTTACGGCGGAGACCCAGGCGGCCCTGCTACGCGAGGCCGCCCCGGCGCTCACTCGCCAGGACGAGGATCTGCGCAAGTCAACCGCCGCGCAGCCGCAAGCGGCTGCGACGGCCAAGGTGGTGACGTCGTGCGAGGGCACCCACCGGGCGCAATGGTGCCGCGGCGCCTACCAGGGATTTCCGGCGAGCTGCTGGAGCGCAAGTACGATGATCACCAACGGCGTGATCTCGGGCAACTGGACGTCTCAGGCTACGGGCGAGCTGCAGAGCTTCGCTGGCAGTATTGACGCCGACGGCAACGTTCGCGTCACCTACAACGGTATCGGTACACAGACCAATGTCAACCGGCGCTTCACCGCGCTGATGACGGGTCGGATCGAGGGCAACGTCCTCAGCATCTCGGGCCGGGCCGGACCGAACGGCCGGGATTTTTCGGCCACCATTCAGTGCCGCTAGGCTGACGGTGGCGTGACCCGCGAGAGGCAATGCCTGTGAGAGGCGAATTGACCGCGTTTCGAACACCCGCCGGTCACGTCGCGTACCCGAGCCGGTGCGGCCATTGGGCTTTCTCACAACACCGTCAAGGCGGCGGTGGTCCCACCTATGGCAGCGCCTACCCACCACGCGTCTGCGGCTGCCTCGGCTACATCATCATCAAGCTGCCGGCGCGCGACTTCATTCCCGTGAGGCGACCGAAGACTGTAGTATGGCTCTCGGGCCGCTTGATTTGCGTTAGTCCTGCTTGATCGGCTCATCCCGGCCAGATAACGCCCCTCCTCGACCACTCGGGCGGTGTACTGACGGGACGTAAGGTCAATGGCTGCCGGTCTGCACCTTGCGACGGTGCTTCCAATCATGTGCATCGTCCCAATGGCAACTTCGTCGCTTTGTGATTTCTGGGGTACCAGACCGGCAGTCCGAACCCCGCGCTCTCTCAGGGCGCCCAGCAACTCAAGCCCTGACATTTCCGGGAGGGCCCAGTGGAGCAATGCTATTTGCGCGTCAATGCCATTGGTCAGTGCCTCGAGCAAAGCAGGCGCATTGCGAAGCATGACACCGAGAAACCCCGGTCGGCCAAGCCTGCGGATAGCACTTCCCGATAGTGTTCGTCGTCATCCACCAGGACTACGTCGGGCACATCGCGCGTTCCTATTCAAGGCGGCAGCCGGGCAGGCCCGCCTCGCCTCCAGAATCTGGTCACACCTGTATCTGTCAGGCTGGAGGCCAACCTCTAACCTAACAGCAAGATGCGGTGTCGCGTCTCTGCTCGACCGTGGGGTTGCTTCAATCAGGACAATGAGGTGCTGCCGCCGAGTGTCCGAGCTGTATTCGGCCTACGGATCGGCCGCGCGTAGCCTGAGGTCGCGCGGCAGCGCCGCGGGATCTCAACAATAAGATCGTCAGCGAGGGTGGCAACAGTGCCGGCCGGGATTCGAGATGCTCGTCTCGACAGTGCGCGAGGCGCATGTTCTTCTGGTGTGCCTTTTTGAGCGTTGCACATGATCAGTTTGCAAACTGATCGGGGCGGCAGGGCCTTGGCTCGACGGGAAGGCGGTCGGCATCAACGACGCAACCACTCCGCTGATCCAAATGGATCTGGCGGATGCGGCAGGACTTTTGATCGTCCACATCAATCTCACCTTCCAGAAGCTTCGCCAGCTAAATATCCTGTCGAAGGGACGCACCATCAACGTAGTTAACAGAGAGCGACTCGCCGATTTGGCCAATTTTGACGGCAGTTATCTCAACAAGCCGCAGCTGCTTTCACACTGGCCGGCAAAGATAGAGAGCGTCTCGACGCCAGCCATGCGCCCTTCTTTTGGGTACCTGTGACAGACCCTCCGCATAGAGACCAAACCGTTCCTGCGCGTGAAATAATAACCCTGATAATCTATTTCTTAGTCTGGAATTTCCGTCGCCCTCATCGAGACGATAGTTAGGAATTGGAAACCACTATCCTCAGGGAAGGGGGATGTCGCTCGCCACTGTCCTCGTTTAGGGAGACGGTCCGCGGGGCGACCATGGGGCAAGATTGTCCGACGCCCTCGCGGAGGGGGCGAAGTTGCTGCTCCTGCGCTCGGCTCATGAATCCACACAAAATAGCGAGGCTTTTGCGGCCCACCCTTGGGATTCTCGCCAGTTCCAAAGCACGAGCTGAGTAGAGATCATCCACCTTGAGAAAACCTGCGTTCGCCAAAGCCCGGGCAGCGCCAAGCTGCAGGCCCATGCGCTCCCAAGCCTTCGACGCTAGCCAGTACTCTTCGAATGACGAAGGTTTGCGCCTGATGTCAGACAACTCTCCCCCCAATCCGTGCTCGTAGAAGTATCCGAGATGACAATGCCCAACGGGCGCGAGCCCGCCGAGTCGGTTTGTCACACTTTCGATGAATAGGTACGCAGATCGTGCCCCGCGGCGTGGTGTAGCTGACGGTTAGTCACTACGAGGATCTCGGGCGAGAGCCGGGATCGATCAGGCTGCCGCAGCAGGCAGCCCGACGAGAGGATCATCGCTGACGGGAGCGAAGCTTTCCAGAGTGATGTAACGGGCGCGCTGGACGGCCCATTCGTCGTTCTGTTCGAGCAGGACGGCGCCGACGAGTCGGACGATGGCGGCCTCGTTGGGGAAGATGCCGACGACCTCGGTGCGTCTCTTGATCTCGCCGATCGGCCGTTCGATAGGGTTGGTGGAGTGCAGCTTGGCACGGTGCTGGGCTGGGAAGCTCATGTAAGCCAGCACGTCGGTCTCGGCTTCGTCCATTAGGGCGGCCAGCTTCGGCACCTTGGGCCTGAGCTGGTCGGCGACGCGTCGCCACTGCTGCTTGGTGGCCTTGGCGTCGTTGTGGGCGAAGGCGGTGGCGATGAAGGCGGAGACGACCCGTCGGCCGCTGCGGCCGGCGTGAGCCAGGACGTTACGCATGAAGTGGACGCGGCAGCGCTGCCAGGTGGCGGTGAGGATCTTGGAGACGGCAGCCTTGATACCTTCGTGGGCATCGGAGATCACCAGCTTGACGCCACGCAGGCCGCGCCTCGCCAGCTTCCTGAGGAAGGCGGTCCAAAAGGTCTCGGCCTCGGACGGGCCGATATCCATGCCCAGCACCTCGCGCCGGCCGTCGGTGTTGACGCCGACGGCGACAATGACGGCGACCGACACGATGCGGCGGCCTGGCGGACCTTCAGGTAGGTGGCGTCGATCCACAGATACGGCCAGTCGCCCTCGATCGGCCGGTCGAGGAAGGCCTTCACCCGCTGGTCGATCTCCTCACACAGCCTCGATACCTGGCTCTTGGAGATGCCGCTCATGCCCATGGCCTTAACCAGATCGTCGACCGAGCGGGTCGAGACGCCCTGGATGTAGGCCTCCTGGATCACCGCGGTCAGCGCCTTCTCGGCCATCCGCCGCGGCTCGAGGAAGCCCGGGAAGTAGCTGCCGCGGCGCAGCCGGGGGATGCGCAACTCGACCGTGCCGGCCCGTGTTTCCCAGTCCCGGTCCCGATAGCCGTTGCGCTGCACCAACCGGTTCAGACTCTCTCGCCGTGGCCCGCGCCGGTCAAGGCGCCGATCTCGAGTTCCATCAGCCGCTCAGCCGCAAAGCCGATCATCTCGCGCAAGACATCGGCGTCGGGGGCCTTCTCCACGAGCGTCCGCAGGTTCATCATCTCGTTGGTCATCGGTGGTGTCCTCAGGTCCTGAGTTGGTCTTCGCAACCCGACCCTAACCCGGAAATCGCCGATGACCGCCGCAAGGCCGCTCCCTCGCTACAGCGCTAATGGAAAGCGCGCTCGCTCGCGGCCTTGCTCCCGCCAGTTACACCACCACCTGGGACACGACCGGTACGCATTATCGAAGTAGCTTCACCCGTGGCCGCCACCCGTCCTACACTATGGGCGTTCGTTCCCTGATCCTCGCGGCAAGGGCTGGGCTCATTGCGCAAGACCGCGGCGCAGATTTAGCACGCTCGGGTGCCGGCGCCCGTCCCGCGCTCCACATCGATATCGTGACGACGCCGGTCGCTCGCCCGGCCAAACCGACGAGGACTTCTGGCATCGTGCTTCCTGATGGCGCGCGTTGCCCGCTACCTGCTCCGTTCGCCCGTCAACTCGGCGAGTTGGCAGGGCCGGGATGAACCCTGATACATCACAGGGTCATGCAGAGCGACCTCGCCGCCACGCGAAAGCGTCAGCCGCACAAATCGCGAGTGGCATCGGCAGCAGATCGCCGAGTAATTGTCGAATCACTGGCTACGTTGTGCACAAAGCCCAGCGTGCGGCAGCTGAGTAGCGGAAGTACCCGTGAAACCGCTAGACGACTTCGCTGCTCATAATGTGGGCGGCGGGTTCACATTGCCGCCGGTGTTCCGCTCGTACAATCTCCTAGAGGCGGCGCGGCAGCACAGCAAAGCTATAGGGCACCGACCGGCGGGACGTCAGGCGGCCGAAACTTCGGCCCGCAGCACGCGTACGGCTGCCCGGCGGAACAGCGAAAGGCCTATTGGTCATCGTTGCTAGAGCCAAACGACTGACCTAGCGAGACGAGCTGAAACGGCACACGCTCCGACATACTTGTCTGATTTCGACTCAGCGAGGCAGAGTCACCGGTTCGCCAATGCTGCGACTTCCGAGCGATAGGAACATCCTCTGCAGCTTTCGGGCGGAGCCATGAAATCGCTCACCTGTGTCGACATCTTCGATCTCGATAATTCTGGCGCTCCGCCGGCCTACAGCATTAATGGCATGCACGCGGAACCTGCCGCCGGAAATCAACCATGACGTGATGGCTTGAGCCATGACGGATCCTCGAATTTCGCTGATGTGTATCGCACCACCTGAGTCCCACACCCTCTGCTCGCGAGGCAAGGGCCTGAAAGTGGCCATCTGGTGACAGCGGCGGCCATTCACGGAATATGCGGGTTTTGCTGCACTCCGAGTTGGTCCTCATCCTTCACTTCGCACATGCGAAGCCATGCCGATATTCGATCACGATCGAAGATGCTAAAGGACCAAGTGAATTTGCCACAGCTGCGATCTGGGATAGGCATCGGCGCTCTTAGCCAACATACTGTGCCTCGGCGGCGCCATTGATCTTCGACTTCGAAAGGGATGGCTGCCTCGTTTTGCCACCATGGCACTGGCGTAGGTTCCGGCACCTTTCGTCGGGAGTATTTGTTTGTCTCGACCGCCAGGCGCTGCCATCGGCGGCAGGGGCGGCGGCAATCGCTGCTATCGCCCAGGAATTATTCGACTATCCAGTCCGCCCGCGAACTTGGTCGGGATGGCTGGTTGACGTGAGATTCTGCACAAATGTTCTGCCGGATTGGATAGGAGAGTTAGCGTCAACCGTCGTTCCGCTGTCCGGCCTAAAGCCGAGCCAGACCCATGAAGGCGCTCGCCCCCATCGACGTCCTCGATTTCGATGATGCGCTCTGGATGACCGCCGACTGGTTTGACCGAATGGATGCGGTACCGGCCGTTGCAAATGAACCAGCGCTCGATTGCTCGCGGCATGTGTCTTCCTCATTTTCATTGCTGAGCACATTGAACGGCTGGCGTGCTGCGCCACACCGAGCGCAAATTCAGAGCCGCTACCGCTCTCCAGCCTCACGTACGACAAACTTCGCGACTTTGATGTCATCTGCCGAATAAAAACCCCGATCCATGCCGTTCCGGACCTGGTCAATGAAGTCATCTTCGGCTGGACGACCTTGGCATTCAATGACGACGGGATAGGAACCTTTTAAGGTGTCTTTGACAAAGACGTCGACAATCTTCATCACCAGCAATACTCCACCCATAACCGGCCCCGAACAGTCGGAGGGACGCAGCCTCGCGGCCTGCGGAGTGGCAATGTTACTCGCCTCGGCGCCGCCGATTGTCTCTTCTTCGCCCTTGGCTGGCGGGCGTCTTGACATGAACTATCATAGCTGTCTCGCCGCATTCTCACCCGAGGTCCGAATTGGTACCTCATAGGGCGAGGCCGGTTTGCCTTGGGACACCCATGAGCACTGACCTTTGAGAACTAGCGGCTGCTTGTACGCAGCTTAAAGGATGCTCGATGGGCGACGTTAGCGGCGCGCTGCCCCCATAGGAGAAAGTAGAACTAGGATGTGACCGACACGGTCGGGCAGCGGCAGTGCAGGGCGTTACCAGATCATAGGCTGCTCCAGCTGGGCTATCCTTGGAACAGGTCACGGCTCGGGCCGGCAGCGCGATAAGCCTCCCTAGAACGTCGCCGACCCGCGGGGCAGTATCGCGACCACCCTGGCGTTTCCTCCATTCAACCGTGGAACGACACCGCGACCGGGAGGTGTTGGAAGTTGTGAAACCAATTCTACCACCCGACCGAGCAAGCTACCGCGGGGTCGGGCGAGATGGCACGAGAATGAAGAAGTATCTCGAATGCGCTCAACGGATCACCAATGCGGGAAGGGAATACTCGAGCTGATTGAGGAGTGGCCACGTCCATTGTTCTGCATCCTCGGCGTAGCTTGTCAGAAGTTGAAAATGCGACGATTACGGTTTACTGCAGTCATAGCCCTTAGGTCAGCACGAACAGATGGCGCTCAGTGCCCTTGCGCCGGGCCGCAGGTGGCGACGTCACGCAATCCCAATCGTCGTAGGCATTTAGATCGCGCGAGCTGGGCTGCTGGTGTTTGTCTTCCCAACATGGCTAACATTGGCTAGTCCGCATCCGCCGAGACCGTCGTATCGTCGTGCACCAACTCGGCGACTGAGGAACAGCGTATTGGGCACGATGCAAGGGTCGTACTTCCCGAGCACAGGCATGGGTTCATTCGCCGAAAGCGTGCACGACGATCGCGTCGGTTGCCCGCTTCTGTGAACGAGCCGTCGCTCGCCCCGTCGCCATAATGTCGGCGTTTGAAGAAGGCTCTGGTGCTGCGGCTATTTCGGCTTGCCTTCGCGCTGCGCCTCGGCGAGGTTGCGCTCAACAACCTCGCGGTAGCGCACGAGATCGACGCCACTCAACTGTGGCGGGTTCATCGACGGATGAATGACTGGATTGGTCGGCTTGCCGTTACTCCGCAATTCGAAATGCAAGTGCGGGCCGGTCGAGCGGCCGGTGTTGCCAACAAAGCCGATCAGGTCGCTTTTCTGCACGCGCATGCCGGGCGCGATGCCGGGCGCGAACGATAGGAGATGGCCGTACAGGGTCGAGAGCTTCTCTTCGTGCTCTATCTCGATCCAGTTGCCATAGCCACCATTGGCGGCCGCGCCGGTAACCACCCCGTCGGCTGCCGCATAAATGGGCGTTCCGATGTCAGCGGCGAGATCGATTCCCTGATGCATGACGAGCGTTGCGCGCGGGGCGACCGCGCGGGCTACGGAACCCGACGGAGCCGCTGCGCTTCGCGATGGAACTGGCGACAAGCCCATTGAGCGACCGAGCAGTGTCGGGCCGGCCCCGGCGCGCGTCTTCACCGCCCGGCCTTCAGCGGTCGCCGTCGAGTGGCCCTTACCAACCGTGTTAGTGGGCTTTGGCTTCGCGGATGGGGTGACGCGGACGGGTCCCATGGCCAAGGCGTGCTGCTCGTCGAGCGGATCGGCGCGCAGACCGAAGCCCGAGGTGATGCTGATCCGGTCGAGTGGCAGGCGCACCGACATCTGCTCAGTGCTATGGCCCGTCGCCAGCCAGAACGGCTCGGCACTGGACTTGCCGATACGGAAGCGATGGATGGCCACAGTGCCTTTCGCCGCGGTGCGCAGCTCGGCCCACAGCACGCGGCCGGCGCCGATCGAGTCACCCTCCGTAGTGTATCCTTGTTCGTACTGCACCCAGAAAAGATCACCGCCTTTAACATCGCGCTCTAGGTCGATGGCCGTGGCCAGCGCCCGCAGCGCCTCGGTCATTGCAGCAGGAGGTACGCCCGCTGCCTCCGTGGACGCAGTGAGCGATCCAACGACGACACCCCAGGCATGCAGCTTACGGGTAAAGGGTAGATGGCTCCACTGCACCTGCTCGGAGTCACTGCCCAGCAGGCGCTCGGCGGCAACCTGCGCCTCATCTGGTGACGCGGCGTCAGCTGGTGATGCAAAGCAACAGAGAGCTGCGGCAAGCGCCGCCCAAGTCTGCTTGATCATTTGCCCTCGGCAAGAGTGGCGCGCTGGGCGGTGTCGTGGATCATCCGGTCGAACCCGTCTCGCGGATTCCTCCTTGGGGCTTGCCGTAGATCTGCAGACCGTGCTTTGCCCGGTCCATCGGCGGCAGGTGCCCCACAGTCCGCAACAAGAGCGGAGGTCTTTCGATCCTCAATCGAGGGTCTGTCCACCAGCGCGATGACATCGTTACCATTTCCCAGAAGTGAAGCGCCATGCCACCCACGGGCCATTCCGAAGAGACCGCATCATTTGATACCCTGCCTGCTACTGGTGCGGCAGTGACCTTGGGCGATGCATAATGAGTACACCCGCAGAGCATGCCGGGCGTTGGCATCCCCAAATTTGCCACTCGAGATGACACTGGGCCCGCCAAGCTCGCTGGCCCGTTACACCACTCGCAGGGTCCCGCCGTACGAACATGGCTCTTTGGCGACTTTCAGAAGCTGCTGACATTGCAAGTCGACAGCTGTTTTCGATGTTCGCATCAAGCGGCTACGCGGATGCTGGAGAGCGGTTATCCGACGTCAAGGGCGAGGCAAATGGTGCGGCCGGGGCCGCATCCGGCTCGCCGCCATTGTTGATATGACTGGTTTCGTAGGATCAGCACCAACGCGAAGAGTTGCACCTCATCGTTGATGCGGGACTCGCCAGCAGAAGCGCTGAACGGTCGACCCACAGGCGAGACCAAAGCTGGATGGTGGGGCTGTGTGGGCTGATCCGGCTTTGGTCTCCGACGCTGCGACTCTGTTGGTCGGACAGGCTCATAAACTGAGCCTCGCAAACGCTCCCAGGAGAGTACGTTTTTGACCGCACTTCCGCGCTGGTGCGTTTGGGTAAGTCGCACTGCAGGGCGAGCGACGGAGGCGAGAATCCGACATTGGCATGCGGCCAACTTAACGTGTGCTTATTCGTCGAGCCTAACGGTGCAGAGGTGAGGGGCACATGCTCAAGCTCGTCATCCTGGGTGCTCTGCCGGGCGAGAGGGCTGCTCCTGCCGCGAGTTGCATTCGCGATCTGTGGCCGAAAACCAAGATCATTCTTCTCTTCGAGCGCGCGCATCGAGCGATTACCAGATTTGCGAGGCGTCTGAAATCGATGCGTGGATTCCATCGTCGTGTCGCTGATGTACTTTTCGGCACTCCTCAAAAGATTCTCGGGGGGGCTTAAAATCCTAGTCCATGAGACTGCATCTCGTGCGGTGATTGCCTTGCCATCCGCTCGGCTACCGATCGCACCGGTTGTGACGGATGAGGAGGCACCGATTGGAGCCTTCGACGGCTCTTATTCAACTCGGGTTCGTCACGGCCTGTCGGCACGGGATCCTGCGAAAGATGCGGGTGGCCCTCTCGCGCGAGGTGATACCGAACAAGCCGCGCCGACACTCGATGGTGAACACCGTCGCAGACCGGCAGCGGCAGGCTCAAGGAACTGCAGACCATCATCAGGCAAGAAAGAGACGCGGAGGCGGCGGCCTTGTGTGACTTGCCGGCACCCACAACCTCTGTTGCGCCGAACGATCTAAGCGATGGTGCAAGGCAACCCCGGCCCAATGCCCGCATCCACGGGAGCTTTGTTAGAGACTAAGCTCCCGCCCCAAGCTGAGTGCTGCATGATGACAGGGGGGCCGGGAGAGACGGTACATCTGATTGCACAACCTCGGCGCTGACCAGCAACCGGCGAATCGCCCTTATGCCCGCAAAAGTCAACTTCGCCGAGTTGCCGTTGTGCACGACAAGCCAGCCTGCGGCCTCCGCGACATCAAAGGCCCGCTTAAACTGTTCGGCGTGCTGAATCCCGGCTCGTTTTGCGGTGTCGCCGAGCCACTTCCATGGCATCGGTTCGTGCTAGGTGTCCTCGTAGAGAGCGAAGGTGAACCGCATGGCCATGCTGTGGTCCCCCTTTGCCGTCGAGGACTGTCCGCATACGCGGCTAGCTCGTTTCATCTGTGCTCCCAGACCCTCAGGGGGGCGCGGCTTCGGCAGAGGCGGGTTGGGAGCTGGGAGCAAACAGGTCCTGCCTTTCGCATCGGCGCGTCGCCCAGAAAGGCCCGCAAACTTTCGTTGGACGGCGGTATCCACTTCTGATCGGGATACTGCTGTTCCACATATACAGCCAGATCTGGCCATCCGAGCTGCGCTCGACAAACATTTTGGCCCCCCAATCGGCCCACACAGGCCGTCCCAAACCGACCTCGACTCTACAGCGGGCATGCTCGTTCGGACCTTCGGCAACCCTCAGTCGATCGCGCGTCGCTTCCAGGAGATTCTACCTAGCCTAGGTCCCTCTTCGTCTATTACGAGACATCTTAATGAAAGTTGTCCCGAGCTATCCGCCGTCCTTCGTCAGTAAGCGCGACTAGCCGCACGACGTCGCCGCTTTTTTGTCGCCGGTCGAATACCTCAATCCAACCGCGCTCCACGGCTCGCGCGAAGGTTTCTACCGTCTCATCAATGTCACGTAACAGCCGCGACGCGTCCGGCGTCCCGTTGATGGCGACGAAAAAGTTGTAGACAAGGCAACGAGCAGCAACATCGACCCTGTCGGTGTGACGGCTAGCTTTGCCCCCGTGGCTGACTTGTAGATGCCTTGCCATAACCCCGTCATAGTTCGTCGTGCCGACGCCGTACACGGGTCTAAAGAGTTACCTCAGATCGCGAAGGAAAGAGAGCGCCGCGCGAGCGGGCGCTGTTGGCGAGATCTCAAATTGAGACCACTGGCAAGCGGCACGGTTAGCGCATCCGATGGCTCCGCATGATCATTGATTTGTGTCGCCAAGCTTCAGTGCTGTACTCTCGTCGACGATTCGAAGCCAAGATGACAAGGGGTTCCTACTTGGCCATCGGCCGAAGCCCAGAGGGGCTGATTACGCCGCTTTCTGTTTGCTATATTTCGCAGAGACTCGGCGTAGCGGCCGGGTTGGCGGCGAGTCGTTCCCACTCCCCGGTCAATCCGACTTGCGCCAGCGGTAGCCGAAGGCCCTGTAGCATTCGATCTCTTGGAACCTTGGATCCAAGGCCCGGAACTTATTGCGGATGCGCTTGACAGCTGAGCGCACGTTGACCCGGTAACCGTTCGGCCCATGGCCAGAGACAAAACCTTCATGGCGCAATCGATCATAGATGGCGCGATAGGGGAAGTACTGACCGGGCCGGGATCTCAACAATTCGATGATCTTGTACTCACCGATCGTCAAAGCGAGGTCTGTGCCGTTCCAGAAGCCACGGGAGTTCTGGAGGAGGAGCTTGCCGCAGTTTAGTCCTTCCTCATTTGTGGCCGACTGGTTGAGGCGCGCGAACGCTGCGGCAAGCTTCAGCGCGTTGACCATTGAGTTCGCGGCGCTCGGGCCTTCGACAGCGCCGGAGCCTTCGCCTGTCGGCGTCATCCGCGACGCTGACCCGTTGATGAGGAGAACAGGGACGTTGTTACCCGATGTGGAAAACTGGGCCATTGCTTCAAAGCTCGACACGTCCAAGACGCTGCGGTCGAGGACGACAATGTCGACATCGAGACCGCTCCCGGAAGGACGAAAAACCGAAGCGGTGTCCACCATCTGGACGGAGAAACCCAAGTCCAACACTTGCTCCTGCACTTCTAGATCTACGTTCGTCAAAACGCGGATTGGCTTCGCCTTTTGCGAGGCATATTGCGGGACGACGGCTACTGGGATCGTGACGTTGTTGTGGACAGCAGTCATTGGATGGCGTGCAAATTCTGGGGCTGAAACGAAGGCCACCTCAACGTAGCCCGCGCGCGTGCAGCCTATGGCCGGCCTAAAGAGTTACTCACAACGCGCCGATTGGACGGGGCAATGCGTAGTGCCTTCGTCCTTGGCGAATTGCCGTAGCAATCCGACCCCAAACCTTGGACTCGATGAAAGCTCCACAAACGTCGGTGCCATTTTGGGCGAGCTCGAGGATGTGCTGAAGATCGCGCGTGGGGCAGTCTTTCCATGTTTCGATTTGAGTGCATCAGGCATCCGACGGCGTCGATCGGCCCTGTAATCGACGAGCCGGCATCATGCCGACGACGCTTGGCATGTGCCCGAGGATACCCATCCCAGTCGGTTTGTGCGTTGAGTGCGTTTGTCAGGATCAGTCACCGTCGGTTTATCGCGTTCTACCGTTCCACAAAAAGGCCAACTGTCAGCAACGCTGCACTTGGCAGCAGTAGCAGAGCGAAAAGGCGCTGGTCGGAATAGGGCACGGCCGGCCCGCCGTTCGACAAGGCAACTGCCAGCGTCGCGATCATCGCAACGAGTACGAGCACCAGCCAACCGATGGCGAAATTCTTAAGTATCTGAGCTATGTTCGTTTTCATCGTGGCAGCCAAGAAGCGGGCCAGCTTGCGCGGGCGGTGGTGTGAGCACTGCGGCTAGCCGGGAAAGAGTCTTCGCGCCGGCCTTGGATTGGGGACAGGGCAGCCTTTCTTAGCAATGCCGAGCTTTACAAGGGGGGATCGTTCGGGCGCCCTCCCAAATAGCCGACACGGGGTCTCGGCGTTACCTCTTGAGAGGTAGCGTGCCAGACTCGCACCCTCACATACTGGTCCTTAAGGTGGTATTCGGCAAGGTGACGCGCGCGCAGAGTGTGGACTAGCCAAGCGTCTTCGGAGTGGGCAGGCAGTGACGGCGTAGTCCGTGATCCCAAGAACGCTCGCAACATGAGTGCTCTATCTGCTCGCGACAGCACGATAGAGCCCAACGCCGGTCATTGCGCCGAGCCACCGCGGTGAGCGGTAAGGAATCCATGACGCCCCTACTCAGCACTGCTGACCAGGCTCCCCCTTCTTGAACGCGCAGCACCCCTTTTTCTCACAGTGCACTTGTTTGTAGGCTTGCTAGTATTTCAATGGGGCGTGCGCGTTGAGCGCGCCTCGCTCCACTGGGGCGGCCGGATGGACACGGCGTCGTCGGCCGCCAATCCAGCCCCGTGCTGGGCAGGAGGGAGCCGCCAATGGTCTCGGAAGCTGTAGACAGTGCTGCCCGCTACCTACTTTGCAAACTCTACGATGCGACAGCAGGTCGACCGGATGCATGGCAGGTTCTAGGCAACACTGAAGAGCGGCCGGAGACTATAGCCCGAGCCGTGGAGCGTGGCTGGATCATCATCCGAGATGATCGTATCGGGCCGATCAAGGTGCAGAGTGGCTTACTGACCGGCGAGGGACGGCGACTTGCGCAGAACTGGGAGGACAGGGTAATGAACGCCCCCAAGTACCCTCACCATCTGCCGGACGACAAGTGGGCAAACCGATGAACAGCCGCAGCAAAGATACAGCGGCAGGAAGGCATGCGAAACGGTTAGCCTCGTTGGTTTGCTCTGATGCTCTGGTTGTCCTAGTCGCAAACGGTCGCACACGTCGCAGCAGAAGATTATCACGTGACCATCGCCTTCGCCTTGCCCCCGGGCTGGCAGCCACGCGGCGAACGCCATCGCCGAACCCGACACGTACTTGGCGCGATGGCGCCTTCGAAGCCGATGTCCAGCTCCGGCGGTCGCGATGATGCCGTTGCACGTGAGCGAGCCTTGGCGATGCTGATCACCAAAGACTGCGATGTGGTGTAGACGGATGCCCCGCAAGGTTGTGTGCCTATGCGCAAGTCCAAGCCGCACAAGCGGTTGGCGTGCGGGGGCCAAAGTTCCCGAACCTCCTTATGCCCTTTCTAAAACATCAGATGTCTCACGTCAGGACGAGCCCATTTTGCGGTGCAGGCGAGAAATCGACGTTGGCATGCGGCCAACTTAACGTGTGTTAATTCGCCGAGCCTCACGTTCCAGCACGGTGCAAAGGTGTGGGACTGTGGGATAGTGCAGCAAATCGGAAAGCTTGTAGCCACGCTCATCGTTGAACCGCGCTCGCTGGTACGCCAGGCGCTGGGTTCACTGATGGTGAGCCATTCTTATCTTGTGATCGGTAGCGTCGCCTCAACGGCCGACATCGACAGTTCCTTTGCTTGTCGCAGTCGTGCCCAAGCTTGTCATCCTGGGCGCACCGCCGGCCGAGAGGGCTGCTCCTGCCGCGAGTTGCTTCGTGAGCTGTGGCCGGAAACCAGGATCATTCTTCTCTTCGAGCGCACGTCATCGAGCGACTACTAGAATTGGCAGGCGTCGGAGATCGATGCGTGCATTCCATTGTCGGTGTCGCCTGCTGTGCTTATCGGCACTCTTCAACAGATTCTCGGCGGGATCTCAAAATCCTAGTCCATGAGGCTGCATCTCGTGCGGTGATTGCCTTGCCATCCGCTCGGCTATCGGCGGTTGCGAACCGGCATCTCCCTGCTATCCGCACCCGTATCGGCCTTCAGGGCACGACGCCGGGCCGAGAGCCAAGCGTGGAGAGCGCGTGTGGCTCACGCGAGACGTGAAGCCTGATCCTCATTTTGGGCTCGGCCGGCGGTGGCTGGTCCAAGTCACGTCCGCTTCTGAAAGAAGCTGCGCGTGCTCGCGGGGTACCTCTCATGCATCATTGAGGTTCGGCTCTCTAGACATAACCCTTTGGAGTCGCGCATGTGCCCCCTTTTTCTGGTGCCTCTGCCGGTCCACCAACAGAAGTAGGCGGCAGCGGTGGAGATCAAGGTGAGCTCAAATGAACAATATCCCGGTTGGTCTTGTCTCGGCCCCATTGAAGCGCGGGAAAGAAAAGCTGACCTCGATGCCTCACTTCCTCCTCGCGCTGGCGGTGCGTTCCCGGTACCTGGCCGCTAAGGCCCGCAGAGAGGCACATGCGCTACCGGGGGATCCGATTGCACCGCGCTTGATCGAGGTAGCTGAGAAGCTCGAGGACGATGCCATGCGCAACGAAGAAGAGGGCAGGAGCCGATTAGCGCAGCAGGGCAAGGCCGCTCCATTTCCTCAGCTCGACAAAGATGCTGGAGCGTCGGGTCGAAGTTGTGGAAGGCCACGGCCAGCTGCTGGAGGCCAACAGCCGTGAAGTCGCGCGCCGATACAAAGGGGTTAGTTTTGGACATTCATGCGCAAAGCAATTGACACCGCTCCGAGGAATGGCGAATTTGTTATTCTGGAGGATGGCGCGCGCGGCACTATTGCGGTGGCTCGCTGGTCGCCCGAAGCCGAACAATGGCTCGGTGAGGACGGCGCGCCTATTCAGCTCAACGCAACACATTGGCATGCGCCGCAAAACCGCGATGAGAAGGGCTCGCCCAGTCAGCTCAATGCAACGTATTGGCAGTCGCTGACCCCGGCACGGAGCGTAGTGGAGACGGCCGACGAAATCGGATCGCCCCCGGGTCCGAGCAAGTTATCGGCTCGGCGTATTCATCGCGGGGCTTCGCGCGCCGCACCTGGCGGCATGACTGCGCAAGCGCAGCGGACTGCAAACCCAGGAAAATGCGTTAATGCAGGGTTCGACGACCGCACTTTGCTGTCGGCACTTGCGCTTGGCGGCCGCTGGATCGTCCACAGACGGCGCAGCATCGTAACGATGGCGGCCTGCCTGCTCGTCGGCGCGGCATTCGGGCCATTCCTCTATCGCGGCGATCTCGGCAAGTGGCTCCTCCATCAAACAGCATCGGAGAACGACTCCGGGTTGACGCAAGCGCTTCGTCAGGAACAGGAGCTGGCCAACAGGCTTGCCAGCGATGTGACAGCGGCGCGGCTCGAAGCAGAGTCGCAAGCGGCGTTGATTCGCCGGGCAAGCGAAGCGGCAGACCGGGACAAAGAGGTCAGTGAACGCGCCCTCGTCGGATTGCGTCAGGCACTGCAGCAGGAGCTGCTCAAAACCGAGAAGCTCACCGGCCAACTTGCAGAGGCGCAGCGCGACAGCGCCGCTCAGATCACGTTGGCCCGCAAGACAATTGATGACGCCGCACGAGCAGAGGCAGAAAGGGAGCGCGTCATTGGCGAACTGCGCCAGGCACTGAAGCAGCAAGAGGATAGGACCGCCCAGCTTCGTCGTGAAGTCGAGGGCAAGACGGCACAGGCAAATGTCCGTACGGTCGAGCAGCTGGCATTGAAACAGGAGCAGGACAAGGCCGAGAAGCTTCGCGTCGAGCTCGCTGCCGCGCGGCGTGAAAATGAGTCACAGGCGGCGATATTGCGTTCGGCAAGTGACGAAGCCGCGCGCATGAAAGAGGCGAGCGCGCGTGCCATGGACGAGCTTCGCCAGGCTCTGCAGCAAGCGCAAGGCAAGGCTGAAAAGCTTGACGGCGAACTAGCTATGAGGCGACAGGAGGTCGAGGCGCAGAAAGCGGTGGCACAGGCGGCGAAGGATGAGGCCCAGCGGGCGGAAGGCAGGAGTAGACGAAGCGCCGAAGAGCAAAGTCAGGCCCTACGCGAGGCACAAGGCAAGGCCGAGAAGCTTGCAACCGAGTTGGCAGCGGCTCGGCGAGCAGTGCAATCCCAGGAAGCCATGGCAAGTTCGGCGAAGGACGAAGCCGCAGATGTGAAGGAAGCGGCTGAACGCAGCGCCGACGAGCAGCGACGCGCACTGCAGCAGGAACGGGACAGGATAGAGAGGCTCACCACCGAGCTCGCCGAGACAAAGTCGAGCCTGGAAACCCAGGCAAGGGCAAAGGCCGCTGAAGAAGCCGCCCAGGACGGCCAGTTTGCGGCGTTACGGCAGGAGTTGCAGAAGGCCAAAGCAGAAGCAACGGTTGCCCAGCAATCGCTCGAGGTCGAGCGCACCCGGACGCAGCGTGTCGAGCAGCGGTTGACGTCAATTCAGGAGAGCACAGGCGGTCGTGGCGGCCGCTCGCCTGCAGCAGCTCCGCCTACCGTCGGTCAAGCCTCCATTGCGGCAACTTCGGTGCCGGAAGCACAGACGAATGTCCCGACTGGGGGTGCAGCGCTGCCCGCGAACTCGGCAACGCGGACGGAAGCGAGCCTTGAGCAGGGTAGTCCGCACGCCATTCGCCTGATTGCGCGCGCCAACCATCTGCTAGACCAGGGGAATATTGGCGCCGCACGAAACATGCTCGATCGGGCGGCGGAAATGGGCAGCGCAGAGGCCCTATTCTGGCTGGCTGAGACATATGATCCATTGCTCCTGTCTGCGCGGAAGACCATCGGTACTCAGAGCAACATCACCATGGCGAGAGAACTCTACGGCAAGGCGCTGGCTGGCGGTGTAACTGAAGCCAAGGTCCGATTGGAAGCGTTGCAGCAATGAACGGGAGCGCGACAACGACATGAAGGGGATCGGGAGCGAACAATGAGGCCGAGAGTTACAAGGCACAGGTGGAGTTGGTTTGCGTTATGTGTGGTGATCGTTCTTACGCTTCTGCCGGCCACAGCCGAGGCACAGGATCGACCGGCCCAACGTGCGCCGACCTATGCCGAGCGGCAGGACAAGATCAACGCCTGGACGGTGGGCCTGGCCGCAGGCCTTCTCGAGGGGGCCCCACTGCGGTTGGCTACAGAGATGTCCCGGGTGGTTGATGACGGGGAGAATCTTCACGTCTTGCCGATCGTCACCCGCGGTCCGACTGAGAACCTCAATTCTCTCCTATATCTGCGCGGAGTTGATCTAGCGATCATCAATTCCGACTCGCTGGATGAGTACAAGGTTGCGTTTCCGGATATCGGGCTCCATGTGACGTATCTGCTCAGTCTTTTTCCGTCCGAGCTTCACGTTTTCGTCCGACCAGAGATCCAGAGTCTTCAGGATCTCGTGGGGAAAAGGGTGAATTTCAATACTTTGGGTACGGCGGCCGCCTACTCCGGACCACTGATCTTCAGTCGCTTGGGCATCAACATCGAAAAGACCTTCATTCCCCATCAGTTGGCGTTGCAACAGATGCGCAAGGGGGATATGGCGGCAGTCGTTTTCATTACGACCAAGCCCGTAGACGCCTTCATTCGCGGTCAGTGGGAACCTGGTTTTAAGTTTCTGCCGGTGAACTACGACTCAAAATTCGAAGACTATTATCTGCCAGCGTTTTTGGAAGCTTCTGACTATCCGGCACTGGTGAAGTCGGGCGAGCGCGTTGCGACGTTGGCCGTACCCACCGTCCTCGCCACCTACAACTGGCCGGTGAACTCAAACCGTTATCAGCGGGTGGCTCGCTTCACCGACTATCTCTTCGGCCGTGTTGGCAAGCTGCAAGTCCCCGGCTTCGATCCCAACTGGAAAGCTATCAATCTGGGCGCGACGGTGCCGGGCCTGAACCGCTTTTCCGCAGCGCAGGAGTGGCTGGACCGCCAGGGTCGCCAGGACGCGCGGAAGCAATGAAATCCGCTGCTGCCTGCTTGCCGATCGCGCTCGCGTTGGGGGGCGCCTCCGCGATGGCGCAGGCCGTCGGCGATCCCATGGATAGAGTGCGAAAGTGCTCGACGCTCTCACACACCGAGAGGTCGAAATGTCTAGACCTGCTCTCTCGCGAAATCGGACCTGGGCTCGCGCGACCGCAGTCAGCGTCCGGCTCCGAGGGGACGGCGACGCCAGAGAATTGGGTCGTCAGTGAAACGACTTCACCGATCGACTATTCGCCCGTTGTAATCGCCACTGCCACAGCCAGAGGTGCTCCTGACGGCCCAGGCATGAAGCTTTCGATTGCCTGTCGCGGTGGGACTACGTCTTTGGTACTCAGTAGTCCTAACGCCTTGCCGGCGGGCGATGGCTATGGTGTCTCCTACGCTGTCGATGGGGGGCCGCCAACGACGCTTCTGGCCAGCGCCACGACATCTGGGACGGGAATGGCCCTCGGCGGTGACGTCGCGGGTTTTTTGGTGTCGCTGCCGGCTCAGGGCGAGATTGCTTTCCGCATAGTCGGCCGCTGGGGCATGACACTGGAAGGACGCTATTCCTTGGCGAGCTTGAAAGGCACGCGCGAGCGAATGGTCGTTTCCTGCCGATGGCCTCTCAAACCCGATACGCCGCGGAAGTGATGACGGCTGGGTATGCGTGACCGAGTTCAGGAGGGTATAATGGCAAAATTGATGCATTCAGTGCTGCTCGCATTGAGCACGGTAGTTCTGTCCTTGGTCAATGCGCAGCAGCCGGCGTTGGCGCAAAGCAAGCAGTCAGCGGCATCGCCAGCCGCACCCGGCATCGAGAAAGTGGCACATCGGCTGATCCTGCAAGTGAATACGAATGAGCCCGCAGTGATGAACTTGGCGCTCAACAACGCAGCGAACGCTGAACAACACTACAAGAGCATCGGAGAGAAGATTCAGATCGAGATCGTTACCTTTGGACCGGGACTCAACATGCTGCGCGACGATACCTCGCCGGTAAAGGAGCGGATCAAGTCGCTAGCCGAGACCTCGCGGTCGATCTCGTTTGCTGCCTGCGACAATACAAGGGCTAACATGAGCCGGGCCGAGCAAAAGGAAATACCGCTCATCTCGCAGGCCACGATTGTGTCGTCTGGTGTGGTGCGGGTAATGGAGCTGCAGGAACAGGGTTGGAGCTACGTGCGCCCATGACTCACGTGAGGGACTGGCCGGCCAGGCTCTTCTGTATCGCTTCTATTCAACGAAGGTGGGCCTGAGGATCCTCAGCCGGGCCCAGCAAGTGCGTGCGATCCACACCAACATGATCCCGATCAAAACACCGCTGGAACTGAATGCAAGATCTTGAAGGGAAGCCTGACGGCCAGCTGCATACAACTGGCCAGCCTCCAAAATCGCGGCATAGCCAACCAAGAAAAGGCACTGCACAGCAAGCCGCCGCGTCGTTCGCGCCGCAAGTCCCGTCACCGTCGCGGCGCCGAGATACGCGATCAGGTGTTCTACGTGCCCGCCGAGTGATGTGCGCGTCATGGCGTCTGCCGGCAGCCACGCAAGAACCGCGAGAACGATGACGAAGCCAAGGAACGCTGCTTTCCAAAGCATGGGGATCGGGGTTTCAGCAGGCTGTCGGTGCAATGTCGCGTCCAGATTGGTGCCTGTAGCAGACACTACAAGTGTGCGGACTTCCAATAACTACACCGGAGTACCTAG
>NZ_BKAJ01000140.1 GCF_007992495.1 Reyranella soli | reverse complement strand
CTGTGCAGAGCTACTAGTCGTTCCTCCCCAGCAAAGCTGGGGAGGTGTCCGCGAAGCGGACGGAGGGGTCATGAGCGCCAGTACGGTCGCCCGTGACCCCTCCGGCCCTTCGGGCCACCTCCCCACGCAAAAGCGTGGGGAGGAAAATGAACCATCACACCGTAAGATACTGATGCACGATGCGCTCGTCGGCCTTGAGGTCGGCGGGCGTGCCGGTGAAGCGCACCTCGCCCTTCTCCAGGATGTAGACGCGGTCGGCGAGCGCCATCACGAATTGCAGGTTCTGCTCGGCCAGGACGATCGACAGCCCGGTCGCCTTGAGCTCGCCGACGCGCTGCTGCAGCAGGTCGACGATCAACGGCGCCAGCCCTTCCGACGGCTCGTCGAGCAGCAGCAGCTCAGGGTTGCCCATCAGCGTGCGGGCGATGGTCAGCATCTGCTGCTGGCCGCCCGACAGCACGCCGCCACGCCGGTCGCGGATCTCGGCGAGGTCGGGGAACAGCGCGAACACCTGCTCTTCGCTCCAGGTCGTCTTGCCGGCGGCGCCGGTGCGCCGCGCGATGTCGAGGTTCTCCCACACCGACAGCTCGGGGAAGATGCGCCGGTCCTCCGGCACGAAGCCGATGCCGAGGCGGCAGATGCGATGCGGCCCCAAGCGTGCGATGTCCTGGCCCTTCCACATCACATGGCCCTGGCGCGGCGGCGTCAGCCCCATGATCGAGCGCATGGTCGTGGTCTTGCCGACGCCGTTGCGTCCGATCAGGGCGATGCATTCGCCAGCCTTCACTTCGAGCGACACGCCGAACAGGACCTGGCTCAAACCATAGGCAGTATGGATGCCGTCGACCTTGAGGTCAGCCCCCCGCTCAACCATGCGCGTGCTCCCCGAGATAGACGCGCTTGACCTCCGGGTCGTTGCGCACAGCGTCGGGCGTGCCCGAGGCGATGATCTCGCCGTGATGCAGCACCGAGATGCGCTCGGCGATGCCGAACACCACCGACATGTCGTGCTCGGTGAAGAGCAGGGTGAGCCCGCGCGCCTTCACGATGTCGCGTACCGAGGCGATGGTCTCGCCGGTCTCCTGCGGCGACATGCCGGCCGTCGGCTCGTCGAGCAATAGCAGTCGCGGCTGCGAGGCGAGCGCGATCGCAAGCTCGAGCTGCTTCTGCTTGCCGTAGCTCAGCTCGCCCGCGGTCTCCTCGGCCTCGGAGGCGAGGCCCACCAACTCGAGCAGCTCCTGCGTGCCCTGGCGATGCAGCGAGCGGCCGGGCCGGAACAGGTTCCACTGCTGGCCCTCGTGGGCGATCAGCGCCACCTGCACGTTCTCGAACACGGTGAGGCGGGGATAGATGTTGATGCGCTGGAACGAGCGGGCGATGCCCAGCCGCACGATCTTCTGCGGCGGCAGGCCGACCAGGTCGCGGCCCTCGAACGAGACGCTGCCCTTGTCCGGGCGCAGATGGCCGGTGATCAAGTTGAAGAAGGTGGTCTTGCCCGCGCCGTTGGGACCGATCACGGCGTGGGTCTCGCCGGCCAGAAGCTCGAAGGTGACGTCGCGCGTGGCGACGAAGCCCGCAAACGACTTCCACAGGCCATCGATGCTGAGCATGGCGGTCATGGCCGGCCTCCACGCGCCCGCACGCGTCGCACCAGGCCGATCAGGCCGTCGGGCAGGACCATCACGATCACCAGCAGGATCAGGCCCAGCACGGTTGGCCAATAGGGCGTGTACTGGTTGGTGAAGGTCTGCAGCAGGTGCAGCACGGCCGCACCGATGATCGGCCCAATGAAGGAGTAGATGCCGCCCAGCAGCACCATGATCAGCACGTTGGCCGATTCGGTCCAGAAGGCGTTCTCGATGTACATGCCGCGGTGGTACATGCCGAACAGCGCCCCAGCGAGCCCGCCGAACGTGCCGGCGACGGTGAAGGCCGCCCAGCGCATGTGGCGCGTGTCGACGCCGATGAAGCCCGCCCGCACGCTGTTCTCGCGGATCGCCACCAGGGTGAGGCCGAACGCCGAATGGCAGATCACCCACAGCGCGGCGATGCCGGCCGCCACCACGACCAGCGTGAAGTAGAAGTAACCCACATGGTGGGCGATGATTTCCGGCATCTTGATGCCAGTGAACCCGTCGTCGCCGCCGGTCACCTCTTTCCATTTGAAGGCCACGCCCCACACCAGCATGGCGAAGGCGAGTGTCAGCATGGCGAAGTAAATCTGTGTCAGCCGCACGCAGAAATAGCCCACGACGGCAGCCACCAGCCCGGCCAGCACCACTGCCGCGGGCAGGGCAAGCGCCAGCGGCCAGCCGTAGGTCGTGAGCAGGATGGCGCAGGCATAGCCGCCGATGGCGAAGTAGGCGGCGTGGCCGAACGAGATGTTGCCGGTGAAGCCGATCAGCACGTTGAGGCTGAGCGCGAACAGGGCGTAGATCATCACCTCGGTCGTAAGGTCGATGGCGTAGCGGCTGCCCGCGAGCGGCAGCAGCGCCAGCAGGAGCACGACGATCGCCGAGGCGATCAGGTCACGGCGCTGCGGCATGCTCAATGCCCCGTCTCGGGCCGGCCGAGGAGGCCCCAGGGCCTGATGATCAGCACCGCCAGCATCAGCAGGTAGGGCAGCACGTCCTGCCAGTTCGGCGCCAGCACCGTGCCGAACTGCACGACGAAGCCGAAGGCGAGCGCGCCCAGGAAGCTGCCCCACATGTTGCCCAGCCCGCCGATGATCACGATGATGAAGCACTCGTTGATGATGGTGGCATCCATGCCCGGCACCAGGGCGATGCGCGGCGCGGCGAGTGCGCCGCCGACGCCGGCCAGCGCCGAGCCGATGGTGAACACCGCCGCGTAGACCATCGGCACGTTGACGCCCAACGCCGCCAGCATCTCGCGATCCTGGGTGGCGGCGCGCACGACGCGGCCCCAGCGCGTGCGGTCGACCACGAACCACATGGCGACGGCGATCAGCGGACCGACGACGCAGAGGAAGAGCTGGTACTGCGGCAGCATGACGAAGCCCAGGTTGACTGCGCCGCCCAGCCCCGGCGGATAGCCGACCGAGTACTGGTCGGTGCCCCAGATCATCTTCGCCGCGTCGCTCATCAGCAGGACGATGGCGAAGGTGAACAGGAGCTGCATCAGGTGCTCCTTGTCGTAGAGATGGCGCAGCAGCAGCCGCTCGATCGCGAAGGCGATGACCGCGAGCGCCGCACCGGCCGCCAGGACGCCGACGAAGAACGGTGCGCCCCAGGTCTTGGCCACGGTGAAGACGATGTAGGCGCCGAACATGTAGAACATGCCGTGCGCGAAATTGATTACCCGCAGCACGCCGAAGATCAGGTTCAGGCCGGAGGCGATGATGAACATGTTCATGGCGAGCGCGAGGCCATAGAACGCGTTCAGCGTGAACATGGTTAGCGTCATTGATGGACTCTCTCCCTACCGTCATCCCGAGCGGAGCGGCCCGCAGGGCCGCGGAGTCGAGGGACCTCGTCTTGTCATCGCATCGACAAGAAAAGATCCCTCGGCTTCGCTCGGGATGACGACTACGCCGCTACGCGGCTCCGTCGTCACTTCGGCTGGATGTACTCAGCCGGCTCCATCATGCGGTAGGCGCGATCAGGCTTCTTGACCATCGGGCCCCAGAACTGGCCGATGTTGGCCTGGTGGGTCTTGGCGTCGATGGTGAGCGTGCCGACCGGCGTGCCGATCGAGAGCCCTTCCAGCGCCTCGGCGACCTTGTCGGGATCGGTCGACTTGGCCTTCTCCATCGCCGCTGCGGCATACATCACGCCGATGTAGCCCAGCGCCGCCCATTGCGGCGTCTCCTGGGTGTTGAGCTTCTTGGCGAGCTTCTCCTGGAACTCCTTGTGGGAGGGATCGTTGCCCTTGTACCAAAGCTCGTAGGTGTTCGAGATCACGTTGTCGGGGTACTCGCCCTTGAGCTCGCCCGCGATCTCGTGGCTGCCGACCTCGCCGCCCGAGATCCACTTGATCTTGTTGAAGAAGCCGAGCGGTGCGGCCTGCTTTACCCACGACACGAAGTGCGGTCCCCACAGGCCCGACAGCACGCCGTCGCAGCCCGCGGCCATGACCTGCGGGATGAACGGGTTGAAGTCGGTGGCGCCGAGCTTGGGCTTCAAGGTCAGCACGATCTTGGCGTCCGGCGCGTACTTCGGCATCGCCTTCAGGATGCCAGCCTCGAGATCGTTGCCGTAGGCGTAGTCGAGCTCGAGATGGCAGATCTTGGCGAGCTTGTTCTTGCCGGCCAGGATCGCCATCGCCTCGCCTTCCTGATCGGTGTTGGCCGAGGTACGGAAGACGTACTTGTGCAGCTTGTCCGTCGTGATCTGGATGCTCTTGGGGATGGTCGAGATGTAGACGACCTTCTCCTGCTTGGAGACCTCGGTCATGGCTAGGCCAACCGACGAGGCGAGGCCGCCCAGCACGATGTCGACCTTGTCCTTGGTGATGAGCTCCTTCATCGTCGAGGACGCGGTCGCCGGATTGAGCTTGTCGTCGCGTTCCAGCGATTCGACCTTACGGCCCATGATGCCGCCCTTGGCGTTCAGTTCCTCGATCGCCATCTGATGGCCGACCAGCGCCGGCGCACCGTAGACGGCGCCGCCACCGGTCAGCGGATAGAGCACGCCGATCTTGATCGGCGCCCCTTGGGCAAACGCCGTCCCGGCGCTGAGCACGCCAGCGGCAACGAGCATTGCGCTGTATTTCATGGTTGGGTTTCCTCCCGATTTGACCGCAAATTTTTGGGTACGCGGTTTACAGTCTCCCCGCTGGCACTAGACCAATACGCGGCTGGTTCGACAAGAAGTTTGATGGCGGCTGGTGCTACAGTCCGGAACGAACGCCAGTTGAAGGACCATCACGATGTCTGAAGCGCTCCCCGCCCTCTGCCTGATCGCCATGCCCGGCCGCCGCCGGCGCACCATCGAGCTTGGCCAGGAGGCCGAGCGGCGCGGCTTTGCCGGGCTCTATGTGCCGAGCCCGACCGGCGGCATGTCGACCTGCGAGGCGCTGGCGTGGAACACCGAGAAGATCACCTTCGCCACCTCGATCGCGCCGATCTACCAGCGCACCATCGTCGACTTCGCGCAGAGCGCCGCCATGATGCACGAGGTGTCGGGCGGACGCTTCCGGATGGGCATCGGCATCGCTCACGGGCCATCCTATGTGCGCATGGGCGTGACTCCGGGCAAGCCGCTCGCCGACACGCGCGCCTTCATCGAGAAGTTTCGCGCCGAGACGTCCTATGGCCCGCTGCCGCCCATCATCGTCGCGGCGCTGCGCAAGAAGATGGTGGCGCTGGCGGGCGAGCTTGCCGAAGGCGTCGTGTTCGCCAACGTCGTGCTGTCGCACATGGGCGAGTCGCTGGCGGCGCTGCCCGCGGCCAAGCGCAACGATCCTGGCTTCTTCATCGGCAACATGATCCCGACCTGCATCAGCGACGACGTCGAGGCCGCCCGCGCGGTGAACCGGCGCACGCTCACCAACTACGCCTTCCTGCCCAACTACCGGAACTACTGGAAGGAGGCGGGCTTCGTCGAGGAGATGGACGGCATCGAGAAGGCGATCGCCGAGGGCCGCCGTGACGACGTGCCGAAGTTCCTGACCGACAAATGGCTGGCCGAAACCACGCTGTTCGGTCCCGCCGCCAAGGTGCGCGATGGCGTCGCCGCCTGGCGCGCGGCGGGCGTGCACACGCCGATCCTGGTGCCGTCGTCGGCGGCCGGCAACCAGCTGAAGGCGATCGACGAAGTCTTCGCCACGTTCGGGTGACGTCTCGCCGGAGCGCGGGCTTCGCCAAGCCCGCGCTCCGGCAGTCGATGTCAGCTTGCGTACGCCTTCGTCACCTCCGAGTGCGCCCACTTGGCGGCGTCCTCGGCCGACATGCCTTGGATCGCCTTGGCGTACATGTCGACGATGATGTACTTGCTGACCACCTCGGCGGCCTTGCGGTCGGGCGGCCCGGCATAGCCGACCAGCCGGCCGTACTGCGGCAGGTCCCTGAAAGGCTTCAGCACCGGATCGACGTCCCACACTGCGTGCTTGGCCCAGTCCTTGGTGGCGCCCGAGGTGTAGCCCTGCTGCGACGTGAACCACTGGTCGTAGATCGGCTTGGAGTGGATCCAGCGCAGGAAGTCCTTGGCCGCTTTCTGGTTCTTCGAGTAGCCCATCAGCATGTCGGTGAAGACGCCCGGCGAGTTGTACTGGCCGGCGACCCCTTTGGGGATCGGGGCGTGCCGGATGTCTTCCCACATCGGCGTGTTCTTCTCGGTCTTGTAGGTGTCGGGCTTCTTCTTGGCCTCGATGTAGATCGAGGCGCCGTTGTTGGTGGCGCTGATGGTCTGGGACAGGAAGGCGCGGTTGTTGTTGGTGTCGTCCCAGGCGAGCCCGCCTTCGTCCATGGTCTCCTTCCACAGGGTGACGGCGTATTTGATCGACTCGACCGTCTCCTTGCTGTTCAGCACGACGGTCTTGCCGTCGGCCTCGACTTCCTTGCCGCCGAACGACCAGAGGAAGGGATACCACCAGCCCGGTGCGTCGCCGAACGTGTGGCCCGCGGTCTGACCGATCGGCCGCCCCTTGGCCTTGAGCTTCTTGCCGGCCTCGCGGAAGATCTCCCAGGTTTCCGGGAAGGTCGCGTATCCGGCTTCCTCGAGCCACGACTTGCGGTAGGCGATCATTGCGCCGCCGGTCGTGAACGGCACGCCGATCCATTTGTTGCCGATCATGGCGATCTGGCGCGAGACGTCGTAGTAGCCGCCCCCGGCCTTGCCGAGTTCCTCGGCCAGGTCGCCGACGTCCGCCAGGCTCTGGCCGTAGAGCTGCGGCCAGTTGCCGAACCCCATGATGATGTCCGCGCCGGCGCCCGACTGGATCGCCGAGGTGATGCGCGACTGCAGGTCGTTGGCATTGACGGTCTCGACCTTGAGCGTGATCCCGAGCGCCTTCTTGCATTCCTGCGTGATCGGGCCCTTGAGCAGCGTGTCGGAGGCTGGCACGAAATCGGCCCAGCGTAGCCAGTGGACGCCGATCTCCTGGGCGATCGCCGGTGCCCGGCCGCTGGCCAGGATGGCGGCCATGCCGCCCGAAGCAGACAGTGTCAGAACTCTACGCCGCGCAATGCGAGCCATGGTTTCCTCCTGTCGTTTTTATGTGTCGGTTTAAGCGTAGGCGCGGGCTGGAGATACGCGTGTCCCGCCGCGCTCTCGCGCCCACCGGGAAGTCGTCTGCCAACTATGCGTGTCGAAGAAACTGCACCACTGCCGCAGGGCCGAAAGGGCATGCCGCGGGCAACGCTGGGTCGAGCATACCCCTGTTCACCGAAGGATCACAGGCCGCAGCGGGGTTGCCGTCTACTCTGGGCCGAATGGAGGAAAGACTGCCAATGAAACCCCTCGCCCTTGTTTTCGCATTGACCCTGGCGCTCGCCGGCTGCGCCCAGTTCCAGCAGCAGGCCGCCTTGTCCTCGGGTATCTCCCCCGGCGAGGTCGAGTGGGCGCGCAAGAGCGGCCGCAACACCGTGACCGGCAACGCCAGCCTGAAGAGCGGCGGCACGACCTATACCTGCGCCGGCCAGTCGGCCAACCTGATCCCCGACACCGCCTATGCGCGGGCGCGCATGACGGCGATCTTCGGCAACGCCACCCGCGGCCAGCGCGCCGCCAGCCTGGGGCCGGTGAAGTTCGAGCGCGACGACTCGCTCTATGTCCAGAGCCTGCGCACGGCGCGCTGCGACGCCTCGGGCAGCTTCTCCTTCCCGGGCGTGCCCGACGGCGTGTGGTACGTCACGACCAGCGTTAAGTGGCAGGACGGCAGCCAGGGCAGCTCGATGATGCAGCGCGTCGACGTGCAGGGCGGCCGGTTGGTCAAGGTGATGTTGCCGTGACGGGAGCGCGGGCCTCGGGCCCGCTCATGTTCATGTTCTTCCGGACCGCGCGCCTCCCGGCGCGCTCATGAGCATGAGCGAGCGAGGACGCTCGCGGTCCAGAAGAGTATGAGCGGGCCGGGAGGCCCGCGCTCCCATGGAGTGGCGCGCGCTCGGCAAAGACACTAGGCTCCTCCGAAACCAACATCGGAGGAACGTGCCATGGCTACTGCTGCAGTCCTCGAAACCCCGACCGCGGCGTTCGATGTCGAAGACGTCGAATACCTGCGCCACGGCGACAAGCCGTTGCTGGCGACCATCTACAAGCCCAGGGGCGCAGGCCCGTTCCCGGCCATGGTCGAATGCCACGGCGGCGCCTGGTGCATGAGCGACCGCCACACCGAGAAACTGCGCCACGAGTACATGGCCTCGCACGGCGTCGTGTCGATCGCGCTCGACTTCCGCTCGGGCAACGAGGACCCGTATCCGGCCTCGGTGCAGGACATCAACTACGCGGTCCGCTGGACCAAGGCCAACGCGCGCGCGCTCAAGACCCGGCCCGACCTCGTCGGCCTGTCGGGCCAGTCGAGCGGCGGTCACCTCGCCATGCTGGTCGCCATGCGACCCAACGATCCGCGCTATTCAGCGATCCCGCTGCCTGCCGGCTCGTCGCCACAGGACGCCAGCGTCCGCTGCGTGATCATGTCCTGGCCGGTGATCAATCCGCTCAGCCGCTACCGCCACGCCAAGCGCGCCGAGGCCAGCGCCAATCCGCCGCCCTGGCCGAAGTCGATCATCGGCCGCCACGATTCCTACTGGCAGTCGGAAGCCAACATGTCCGAAGGCAGCCCGACCATGGCGCTCGAGCGCGGTGAGAAGCTGCTGACGCCGCCTGCGATCTGGTTCCAGGCGCACGGCGACATCATGCACGACTACAAGGACACCGAATCGACCTTCGCCGGCAACGAGCCGCAACGCTTCTGCGCGGCTTACGCCAGGGCCGGCGGCTCGATCGACCTGGAGTACATCGACATGGAGCGCCAGCCCGGCTCTTCGCCGGACCTGTCGAAGTGCGGCCCCATGTTCGGCCAGATGATCGAATTCATCGACCGGCACGTGAAGGTCTGATCAACGCGCCGCCACCGCGACGGCGGCGCCCGCCACGGCGACACTGCTACCGCGGTTGACCAGACGCAGGGCGCGCGGCGAGGCGAACAGCCGATGCAGGCGCGCCGCCAGCAGCACGTAGGGCGAGAACACGCCGGCAACGACGGTGACGATGACGCCGGCCAGCTCGGCGAAGGCGAGCGGCGTGAGCTCGCCGAGCTCGACGACCGACGGCAGCAACGCCAGGAAGAACACGATGGCCTTGGGGTTGCCGAGGTTCAGGGCAAGGCCCGCCAGGAACAGGCCGCGGCCCTCGTCCATGTCGTCGGAGACGGTGAGGGCACGCGGCGGCGCGGTCCACAGCTTCCAGGCGAGATAGAGCAGCCAAGCGGCGCCCGCGTAGCGGATGACGACGAAAATGGGTGCGAAGGTCGCAGCCAGCGCGGCAAGGCCGGCCGCCGCGACCGAGAACCAGACCAGCGCGCCGGCTGCCACACCGGCAACATAGGCGACCGAGCCGCGCGGCCCGCGTGCCAGCACGCGCGCAACCACGGCCGTGACGGCGGGGCCGGGCAGGATGACGACGGCGAGATAGGCTGCGGCGAAGAGGGCAAGACGCTCGATGTCCATGGAACCATTCCTTTCACGATTCGGAGCCGCCGCGGCGAATCGAAAGGACATGGAAGCCACGCCTCACGTCATCGCAACGCACGTCTCCGGCTGCCGGCCCGCAGGCGACGGCATGGGACGAACGCGTTGATTGACGTGAACCGCTTACGGCCACCCGTCGAGACAGGCAGCCCGCCTAGTCAGCCACGGCGCAGCGGCGGTTGCAAGGGGCATGCGCTCTTCCCTTGCCGAGCCCGGCGGGCATCGTCAGAGTTTCCGTCAAAAGGGGGAAACACAAATGACCAAGACGATCAGGCGCCGCGGCGCCCTTCAAACCATGGCCGTGGCAGGCGTGGGGTTGGCATCGCCCAGCCTGGTACGCGCGCAGGACGCGCTCGAGTCGCTGAAAATCATCGTCGGCTTCCCGCCGGGCGGCAGCGCTGACGTCGTGAGCCGCCATCTCGGCGAGCGGCTGGCGCCGGGCTTTGCGCGCAACGTCATCGTCGACAATCGCCCGGGCGCGGCCGGCCGCATCGCCATCGAGATGCTGAAAAATTCACCGCCCGACGGCCGCACCCTGGTGCTGACGCCGGCCTCGACGGTCACGGTCTACACCGACATCTACAAGCAGCTCTCCTACAACCCGGCGACCGATCTCGCGCCGGTATCGTTGACGGCGACCTTCGTGCATGGCCTCGCCGTCGGTCCGGTGGTGCCGGCCGAGGTCAAGACGCTGGCCCAGTTCACCGACTGGGCGAAGGCCAACCCGGCCAAGGCCAATTGCGGCAATCCGGGCGAGGGCTCCTTCCCACACTTCCTCACCCTGGTCATGGCCAAGGCGCTCAATGCGCCGATCCAGCCGGTGCCCTATCGCGGCGGCGCGCCGGGGCTGGCTGACATGATGGCGAGCCAGCTCGCTGCCCTGATGCTGCCCGACGGATCTTTCCTGCCCTACACCAAGGACAATCGCGCCCGCGTGCTGGCGACCAGCGGCGAGAAGCGCTCGCCGTTCTATCCCGACGTCGCCACCTTCGCCGAGCAGGGCGTCAAGGAGCTGGTGGTCACCGAATGGTTCGGCCTGTTCGCGCCGGCGGCGACGCCGGCTGCCGTGGTGAGCCGCACCTCCGACGCCATCGGCAAGGCGCTGGCCAGCAAGGAAATCGCCCAGGCCTTCGCCAATTTCGGCATGGTGCCCAAGTCCAACACGCCGGCCGAGCTTGCCGCCCTGATCAAGGTCGAAGCGGCAACCTGGGGGCCGATCATCCGCTCGACGGGCTTCAAGCCGATGGAGTAGGCGCTCGACGCACGGCAGGGCATGATGCCTGCCGAAAAGGGTTGGGAGGAGCGTTTCATGTATCGGCGTTCGTTGATCGGGGCGGCCGCGTCGGCCGCGCTGTTGCCGGCTGTCGGCCGGGCACAGTCCTTTCCGTCCAAGCAGCTCCGGCTGATCGTCGGATTCGCCGCGGGCGGCGGCGGCGACATCGTGGCCCGTGTGCTCGGGGCGGAGCTGACCAAGAGCGGCGGGTACTCGGTCCTGGTCGACAACAAGCCCGGCGCCGGCGGCAACATCGCAACCCGCGAGGCGCTGCGGGCGCCATCCGACGGCCACGCCGTGCTGTTCGCCAATGTCGGCATGCTGGCGGTCAATCCTTATGCCATGAAGGATGTCGGCTACGATCCGACCACCGACATCGCGCCGGTGTGCCTGGCGGTCGATTTCTCCAACGTGCTGGTGGTGCATCCCAGCGTGCCGGCCAAGACGCTCGGCGAATATCTCGCGCTGGCAAAGCGGCCGGAGGGTATCCAGTACGGATCGTCAGGCGTCGGCGGCGCTGGCCATCTCGCCGGAGAGCTTCTGAAGGCGCGCAGCGGCACCAACATGATCCATGTGCCGTTCCGCGGCGGCGGACCGGCCATGAACGACCTGGTGGCAGGTCACGTGCCGTCGCTGATCGCCAGCGCCCCCACCGCCACGCCTCTGATGCGCGAGGGCCGTATCAGGGCACTCGCCGTCACCGGCGCCAAGCGCTCGCCGTTCGATCCCGACATTCCGACCATCGCCGAGCAGGGATTTCCAGGTTATGCCGCCACCAACTGGTATGCCGTGGTGGTGTCGTCGAAGGTGCCGCCGGAGACCGTCGCGGCACTGAACGCGATCCTGACCAAGGCGCTGAAGTCGCCCGAGGTGCAGGCAGCCTACGCCCAGCAAGGCATGGAGACGATCGCCAGCACCCAGGCCGAGGCGGCGGCCCACATCGCCCGCGAGACCGAGATCTGGAAGAAGGTCATTGCCGACGCCGGCATTCGCCTGGAGTGAGTGTGCGGAATCCCACTTAGGCCAGATGGAAAGCATCACAAGATGGAGTCTCGCCGACCAAGGGGAGCACCATGGTCCGAGACGCACGCTGGATCGGCGCGATTGTCACGTGGGTCGCGCTTCTATTGGGTGCCGGCTACATCGCTTCGGTGCCGTCGCAGTCGTCGGCACACGCCGCCTGGTATGTGCCGGACGCCAAGGCTTTCGACCGGGCTGGGCTCGAGAGGCGCGCCGAGGCGGCGATTGGTATCTGGTCGCGGAACTCGGATGAGACCGACGACGAACCAGCCAATGCCGAGAACGCCGGGCCGCTCGATGCCTATGACGGCGTCTATGTCGGCGTGATCACCACGCGCTCGGAGGGACGCCTGGTCACCTTCAAGCTCAAGGTGAGCAACGGCATCGGCTCGGGAACGCTGATCCAGCGTGAATGCGGCGTGACGCCGATCACGCTCAAGGTCTCATCGACCGCTACTGTCACCGGCTTGGCGCTGATGTTCAGCTCGACCTGCCTCAAGACGGAGATGGCAGTCCGCGGCCGCGCCGTCGGTGGCACGCTTCAGCTCAGGCTGGGCAACCAGTATCTGGAGCTGTCGAAGCCCTGACGATCGACGCACTCAGGCGATCGTCATTTGCATGGTTTGTCGGCACGCAGCGTCACCACCGCCTGTTTGTCCGGTGGAAAACTGCCCTCCATGCAGAGGGGCGGGTTTTCACTGACGATGGCCATCACCACTGCATACAAGTTCGGCCCTTTGTAGGGGGTGTCCTTGATCCGATATGCTGCAGTGACAGGATCAAGGTCCAGAGAGAACGCAGCCTGCCTCGAGGACAGCCACCGCTTCACTTCGGCCAAGGTGCCGCCCTGCAGCGCTGAGGGATCGGGCCTGAAATTGCCCAACGGTTGTTCCGACCAATGCTTCAAGATGTCGATCAAGCTTGGTAGCAGCCAGGCACTGTGGACGTCCGCTGCGCTGCTGGCAGGCTTCGGCAACCGCGTGTGCTGCTCGCCAATGGGAAAGTTCGATATGGAGCACTGGGTATTCGCATAGAGCATCGGCACGATCGTACTCTTGAACCCGGCAGTTATGCGCTCAGGCACGGTTTCATAGGCGCAACCGGTCATCGGCAATTGCGAGCGCGAGTCCCTGCGCAGGCGCGTGAGCATCGATTGCCAGGATGTTTCGAGTGACTGCAGCCAGGTATTTTCGTCGGCGCCGACGAGATCCTTGACTTGCCTGCCGCACACTTTCGCCAGGTGGTCGAGACCTAGCGCCTCTGCCAGGTACTGCCAGACGCCGGTCGGAGCCGCCGGCGACCCCTGGGACGGTACACCCAGCAGCATGACGCCGATTATGCGGTGCCGTACGGGATCATCCTTGATAACCCAGTTCTGGATCATCTGCTTGATGAGCAAGCCTCCCATGCTGTGCGCGACAATGATTACGCTCTCGTAGCGGTCGAAGAATCCGCTGCTGGCCAGCTGGCCCTGAATCGTCTGGGCGAGCTGCGGAATGCTGAAATTGGTGCACAATGCCGTCGTGGCAGCGCTGTAGTCGACGCCCCAGACACCCAGGTCCCTCATCAACAGCGGCTTCGAAGGCGTACCGGGCAGCGCCGTACTCAGCAGCGGTCGCGCATCCGCCGACATAATGGCCGGCCAACTCGCGGATGTGGCGGCATTCCGGAAACTGTCGGTGGCACCGCCGCTGCACCAGGTCTTGGCGTCCGAGCCGGTCGGTACGGCGCACCCGCCAAGTCCGTGCAGCAACAGGATGCCAACCGTGGAGTTGCCGCGATTCCACTCGAACACCCGGATGCTTTGGGCCTGCAGCTCCGCGGCCGGCAGAATCGCGACAGACAGCGCCGCGAGCAGCGTCCCGATGGAGCGCCTGACGACGCAACCCCAAGGCGTCGGAAGGCACAACCGGCTGCTCATGGTGCGCACCTCCTCATGTCTCGGCTTGACCAGTTGGTCTTTATCATCGAGGCCAAGCGACGTTCCGGTGCGTGCTCCGCAATGCATCCGCGGCCGATGACGATCTCGACGACAAGATTCTGCGGCTTGTCGTCGACGACTATGGGGACTTCCTGCTTTAGGAACATCGGCTGGCGCGAGGATCGAAAGACGCCCAGGGCGTCCTGGCTGAGGCTCGCGGCCAGCGCCCCAACCAATCCTTGGCGCATGCTGCGGGAAATCTTGGCGAGCTGCAGGTCATTGTCGATGAGGGTGATGGCCGCCAGGACGGCCTCCAGCTGAAAGTCAGCCATAAGCTTTTCCTCGCCGAGGAAGGCGGAGAGCTCCTCGACGGGGCCGGCGCTGCCGCGCAAGTCTGAATACTTGCGCGCGGTCTCGATGGTTCGTGCCCAGATCGCCGGCGTGTCGAGCGGTGCCTGGAGCTTTGGGCCTGGCCCGGCTGTCTTGAAGCCGGCGACGGCTGCCGCCAGTTCCTCGGGCTTGCTGAGGAACGGCGTGCGCTGCGTGACCTGGCTTCCGGCGACCGGCCCCCAACGCAGCTGACAATCGAGACCGGAGGCCTCCTGGACGCGACAGACGCGGCCGTGGTTGGTCGATGTCGCCTTCAGGTACTTGCAGCCGCACTCGTCGGGGATGTCCTGTGCAGCGGCTGCGACAATGAAGATCAGCGACAGCAAGAGAGCAGAAAAGCCCGTGAGCGGATGACGCACCGGAGCCTCCATCGCGGCAGTAACCTGGGAACAGAGACAACGCCCGGCTGTTGTGCGCCGGCCTCTGCATCCTATCGTTGCATGTCCCTGCTGGTCCAGCTCAAACCGGCGCCGTCGATCTTTACAGGGGCCTGTCGCCGAGGCGAAGCAACGGAACGAGCACCAGCGCGAAGGCCGTCGATGCGGCGGAGACGACGATCAGCGGTCCCAGCCGCCCGTCGAACACATGGTCGTAGAGCCAGGCGCCCACGGTGCTGGAGGCGAGATCCGCGAGGTTCATGATCGACATGAGCCCGGCGAAGGCGAAGCCTTCCGCGCGCTTGGGTGCGAAGTCGGCGGCGAGCGTCAGCGAGGCGATGGTGGCGATCATCAGGGCGACGCCGTTGGCAAAGTGCACGATCGCCGCGGTGACCGGGTCGGCCAGCAGCAGGAACGAGGCGGCCGACAGCGTGCCCAGAAGGATGCTGAGATTGAGCAGCGCCTTCGAGCTCAGGCCCCGGAGCAAGTAGCGATGGACCAGGGCGCCAGCGATCCAGCCGGCCGAGGCGATCGCGCCCAGGATGCCGATGTAGCTCTGCGAGAATTTCAGCTCGTCGGTCATGAAGTAGTAGAGCGGCGTGCCGAAGCCGGGGGCGAAGGAATAGAGAAACAGGAACAGGCCGACAAGGTAGGGCCTGGTCGACTTCGTCGCGGTCACGAGCGCGAGCAGGGTGCGCCGCATCTCGGGGGCGCTCGCGCTCGCTTGTCGTTCGTCGAGCAGGAACAGCGACGCCAGCACCACCGCGATCGGCGCGACGGCGGCGATGGCCGCGGCTACCTGCAGAGCGGAGAGGGCGGGCAGGCTCTCGACCAGCGCGCCGCCGGCGAACGAGCTCGCCATGATGGCGATGTAGAACCACAGCCACTGCTGGCTGACGAAGGTGCTGCTGAGCCGGTAGGTCTGGCCGTTCTCCGCCAAGAGCGCGCCGCACAGCGTGCTGGCGGTGGCCATGGCGTAGGAGGTGAGCAGCAGCGGCAAGGCGATCGCGGCGGGTTCGGCCTGGCGCGCGATGACGGCGAAGGCTGCGACCGCGCAGAGGCTGGCGATGACCAGGTAGCTCTTGCGGCGATAACCGAACAGCGGGACGAAATCGGAGACCAGACCGAAGACCGGCTTGATGATCCACGGGAAATTGAGGACGGCGAAATAGGCTGCGACCTGCAGCGCCGTCCAGCCGATGTCCTTCAGATAGTGCGTCAGCGGCTGGTAGATGATGCCGACGCGCGCCTGGCCGATGCCCTCGACGAGATAGACGATGGCGAAGAACAGCATCAGCCGGCTGACGTGCCGGGCGTCCTCCGCCGTTCGCAAGGGCGGGCCGAGCGTCAGGGCAGAATCGCTTCGCCCTCGATCTCGACCTTGGCCTGCGGATCGATCAGGGCCGAAACCTGGACCAGGGTCATGGCCGGGAAGTGCCTGCCGAGAGTGACGCCCCACGCCGCGCCGATGGCCGCGCCGGCGGCGTTGAACTCGGCGATGTCGGTCACATAGGCGCGCAGTGCCACCAGGTGCTGCGGCTCGCCACCCGCCGCCTTCAGCACGGTCACGAGGTTGGAGAGCGCGACGCGCCACTGCGTGCCGGCGTCGGTGCCCGGCGGGATGTGCGACTGGCCGGGCTCGCGGCCGATCTGGCCCGCGATGCGCACGCTCTTGGTGCCCTTGGCGACGACGGCATGCGAGAAGCCGCGCGGCCGCGACCAGCCCTCGGGCAGGATCGGTGTGTAGGCGATGTCGCTCATGTCCAAAATTCCTCTCAGGCCACGGCCGCCGGCTGGCCGGCCGCCGGGGCCGGACCGCGATCGGCGCTCAGCACGACGCCTTCGTAGCCGCTGGCCGCCACCTTGTTGATGGTGTTCACGTACTTCGGCGTGCCGCCGTTGTAGACGAGGTAGCGGATGGTACCCTGCTCGTGGCCCGGCACATTGGAGTTGTAGCCGGTGAACCACGACTTGGCCTTGCGCATCAGCATCATGGCGTACATGTCGACGACGTGCTTGGTCCAGCGCTGCTCGGCCTGCTCCGTCGCCTCGACCTTGGTGTAGCCCTTGGCCTGCATGTACTCGAGGAGGTCGGTGCACCAGTTCACCCCGGTCTCGATGCCGCGCGGATAGTTGGTCGAGGCCGAACCGCTTTGCGGGCCGGACGGCATCAGCATGTTGGGGAAGCCGTGGATCATCATGCCGAGGAAGGTCGAGATCGAGGTGCGCCACTTGTCGGCGAGCTTGACGCCACCCGCACCCTGGATGTCGATCTTGTCGTAGGCGCCGGTGATGGCGTCGAAGCCCGTGGCGTAGACAATGATGTCGAACTCGTAGTCGCGCTCGGTGGTCGCCAGGCCCTTTTCGGTGACGCGCACCAGCGGCGTCTCGCTGATGTCGACCAGGCTGACGTTGGGCCGGTTGAAGGCCTCGAAGTAGTTGGTCTCCATCGGCACGCGCTGCACACCGAAGCCGTGGTCGCGCGGGATCAGCTTCTCGGCGAGCTTGGGATCCTTGATCCGGCGGCGGATGCGATCGGCGATGTATTCGGAGAACTCGGCATTGGCCTTCTCGTCGGTGAAGATCTCGCGGAAGTTCGCCAGCCAGATGCCGAAGCCCGGCCCGTCGTAAAGCTGGTCCCACAGCGCCAGCCGCTCCTCGCGACTCACCTCGTAGAAGCCGCGCCGGTCGGGCTCGTGCACGAAGCCGCCCGGCGAGCGCGAGCAGGCGGCGAAGATCTCGTCGTAGCGACGGCGGATGTCGGCCATCTCGGCCTCGGAGATCGGCCCGTTGTTGAGCGGGCAGCTCCAGTTCGGCCGGCGCTGGAACACGGTGAGCTCGCCCACCTTGTCGGCGATCTCGCCGATCACCTGGATGCCGGTGGCGCCTGTGCCGACAACGGCGACGCGCTTGCCCGCCATGTCGACTGGCTCGTGCGGCCAGTGGAAGGTGTGGAACGAGCGGCCCTTGAAGCTCTCCATGCCCTCGAGCTTGGGCAGGGTCGGCATCGACAGCAGCCCCAGCGTCAGGATCAGGAAATGGCAGGTGAGCTCGCGGCCGTCGCCGGTGCGGACGTGCCACAGATTCTCCGCCTCGTCGTAGCGCGCGCTGTCGACGCGGCAGTTGAACTGCATGTGCTTGCGCAGGCCGAACTTGTCGGCGACGTGGTTGAGATAGCGCAGGTTCTCGGGCTGGCCGGAGAAGTGCTCCTTCCAATGCCATTCGTCCAAGAGCTCGCGCGAGAAGGAGTAGCCGTAGGTCCAGCTCTCCGAATCGAAGCGCGCTCCCGGATAGCGGTTCCAGTACCAGGTGCCGCCGAGATTGCCGCCGGCCTCGAGCACGGTGGCGTCGATGCCGAGGTCGAGCAGGCGCTTGATCTGGTAGATGCCGGCGACGCCGGCGCCGACGACGATGGCTTCATGGTGCTGCATGCCTGCAGTCTGGCACGAAAATGCAGTGCCCAGTCTCGCGGATTGCCCGTGGATTGCCGACCTGCGGACCGGGACGTCGATTCACACTAATTGCACTTTACTTACAATATTTCATTTTGGACGCAGAAAATGAAATTGCCTCAATGATGAAGAAATAATAATCAGACCTCAGGAAAATGATATGGCGCCTTTGGGGGGCGTCATCCCAAGGGGTGTGATGATGATGAAGACGGCTACGTTCGGTGCCGCGGCGCTTTTTCTCGTGTTCTCCGTTGCCGGTCAGGCAGCGGATCAGCAGGCAACGGCTTTGCCGGGAGCCAACAAGGCGGACAGCACTTGTGTCTCCCAGCACAGCGCCGAGCCCAACCTGTCGGCGACCGATCTCCTGAGCAAGGATTTCGACATCAAGGCGGCCGTACCGGGTGGGCTCTGGCTGCAGAAGAAGCAGGAAGTCTTCTACTGCAATGCCGGGGTCGTGAAGGACGGCGATACGATGTGCTGGAAGCTGCACAAGCCCGTCAGCGGGCAGAGCTGCAGCGAGGCGATCGATCGGGCGTCCGCCAAGGACCCGCGCAGCTAAGGCCGCGCCCCGACGTTCACGGAAATGGCTCTCCTGACGGAGCGCCATTTTTCGTGCTCTCCCGCGCTCGGTCGATTTCGGCGACGCGCTCCCTGAAACGCGCGAGGTCCTCGCCGGCGAGCCGCGACCGCGTCGCCGTGCGCGCCAGGCTGAGCGGATCGACCGGCCGGCCGCCGCGATGCACCTCGAAATGCAGGTGCGGCCCGGTCGACAGCCCGCTGCTGCCGACATAGCCGATCACCTGGCCCTGCTTCACGCGCGCGCTGCGCCGCACGCCGGCCGCGATCGCGACAGGTGGGCGTAGCTCGTCGCCAATCCGTCGGAGTGGCTGATCTTGATCCAGCGGCCGTAGCCGCCGTTGGGACCGGCCTCGACGACGCGGCCGGCGCCAGCGGCGAGGATCGGGGTGCCGGGCGGTGCTGCGAAGTCGACGCCGGCATGCAGGCGGGTGAAGCGCAGCACCGGATGATGGCGCATGCCGAAGCGCGAGGAGATGCGGCTCATGTTGAGTGGCGTGCGCAGCAGCGCCTTGACCACGCTCTCGCCCTCGCCGTTGTAGAAGAACTCCTCGCTGTCCTGCGGCTTGAAGCGGTAGATGCTGAAACTCTGCTCGCCGCCGCCGGTCGTCAGCTCGGCCCACAGCACGCGGCCGGCATCGACCGGCCAGCCGTCGCTGGTCCAGTCCTGTTCGATCAGCACGTCGAAGCGGTCGCCGACCTTGATGTCGTGCTGAAAGTTCACGTCCCACGAGAAGGCGCGCAGCATCTCGACCAACGCCGGCCGCGGCACGCCCGCCGCCTCGGCGCTCACGATCACCGAGCCCTCGACCGCGCCCGACGCGCGCTGCAGCCTGGCCACGGTGTCGAAGATCTCCTCCTCGACGCTGAAATCGCCGTCCTTGTCGCGCTCGAGCGTGATCTCGCGCTTGGGTTCGGGCCGGATCGACAGTGCGACCAGCGACGGTTTGCCGTCGTCTTCCGCTAGCAAAAGCTTCACCGTGATTTCCTGCCCGACCGGCAACCGGTTGAGACGCACGTGAGGCTTCAGGGCCGCAACGGCGTTGCTGACATCGTCGGCGGCGAGGCCGAACTGCTGCAGCACGCTCGCGACCGTGCCGCCCTTCTTCAGTCGCGCGGATGTCTCGACCGGCGAAGGCGCCGGTGGCTCGGGTTCCGTCGGTGCGGCCGGCGGCGGGGCGTCGACGACGACGGTGTCGTCGGCCGATGGTGTTTCAGCCGGCGCTTCCTGCAACGCCAGCGGGGCGGGCTCGGCCGCCGCGATCTCGGCAGGCGCAGTCTCTGCGGATGGGGAAGGCGGCAGCGGATCGCGCGGCGCCAACCAGACGAGTATCGCCGCGAAGGCTAGCCCGCCCAGCAGGACGCCGACTGTTCGTATCGTGTTGTGGTTGTTGGAGGGGCGAGGAGATGAAGAAGTCACAATACGTTTCGGCGCGGGTCCTTCATCGAGCATCTCGCGTTCCTTGAGGGGTCAGAGGAGGGGCGTCGGGCGTCTTGGTTTTGTGTCGGCGGAAACTTGGCCAGGAAATTGGCAGCAATGTGATCATCGATCATCGCCATTGCCACCAGCGGCGGCGTTCCTTGGCGCGCTGCATCTCGTTCAGCTCGTGCTTGAGCCGCGTCACCAGATCTTCGGTCGCCAGCAGCCGGCGTTGTTGGTCGAGGAGGTTGGCCTGGGCCTGGGCGACGCGCTCCTGGGCGGCCTGGCGCTCGCGGCGAACAAGGTCCACCTGCTGCTGCAGGTCCCGGCGATCGACGGCTTCCCGCTCCAACGCGGCCTCGTTGGCGGCGGACTTGCCCTTCAGCTCCGCGGCCTCGGCCTGGGCAGCGGCAAGCTGCTCGCGCAGCACGTCGTTCGCGCCACGAGCGACCTTCAGCTCCACCGACAGGGTCTCGATGAGGGCCTGCAGCGGGGCCACAGTTGCTGCGACGGTTTCGAGCAACTTATGGGCGTCGTCTGGCGGGCGTCGTTGTCGAGGCTTCTGCGGGCCTGCCGCAAGCAGCTCGGCAGGGACGCATACTTCCGCTTCAAGCGTGTCGTTCTTGATTCGTCGAGGCCACTTTGCGCGCCGGGCCCGAGCCGCTGCGGCGCTTGCACTGCGGAGGCCCAGCCGTTCGGCCACTTGCTGATACGTCAACCAGCTCGGGCCAGCACGCGACAGGACATCCGACATGAGTGCACAATGCCGTCGGTGCGAGAGACCGACAAGCGCTCGCTACCTGCACTGCCTCTTTCCACTGTCTTGTCACAAGGGCGGCCACAGGGATCGGAGAAGCACCAATGAGCGGACAGGGAACGGTGCTGGTGACCGGCGGGTCGGGCTTCATCGGCAGCTGGTGCGTGATCGCGCTGTTGCAGCAAGGCTATGCCGTGCGCACGACGGTGCGCGATCTCGCGCGCGAGAGCACGGTCCGCGCCGCGATCGGCAAAGTGGTCGATCCGCAGGATCGCCTGAGCTTCCATGCCGTCGAGCTCACGGCGGATGCCGGCTGGGACGCGGCGGCGAACGGCTGCGACTACATGCTCCATGTCGCCTCGCCGGTGGTTGCGGTCGAGCCGAAGAACGCCGACGACCTCATCGTTCCCGCCCGCGACGGCACCCGGCGCGCCGTTGGCGCTGCCCTCAAGGCCGGTGTGAAGCGCGTGGTTCTCACCTCGTCGGTGGCGGCGACCAGTCCGCGTCCGGGGGCACGCGAGAGTGTCTCCGACGAATCGATATGGACCGATCTCGACGATCCCACGGTCGGCGCCTACGCCCGCTCCAAGACCCTGGCCGAGCGTGCCGCCTGGGACCTGGTCGATGGCTCGGCTGGCGCCACGACGCTCGCTACCGTGAATCCTTCCATGGTGGTCGGGCCGATCCTCAGCCCCGACTTTTCCGCGTCCGTCCAGGTCGTGCAACGCCTGCTGTCCGGCACGGTGCCCGGCCTGCCGCGGCTTGGCTTCTGCTTCGTCGACGTGCGTGACGTCGCCGACCTGCACGTCCGCGCGATGACCGCGCCGGAAGCGGCTGGCCAGCGCTTCATCGCCGCTCGGGACTTTGCCTGGATGGCCGATCTGGCGGCCTTGCTGCGGGCCAGCCTCGGCGATGCGGCAAGCAAGGTGCCGACGCGCCGGGTTCCCGACTTCGTCCTGAGGTTCGCCGCCCTGTTCGACAAGAGCCTGGCGAGCGTGACGCCGCGCCTCGGCGAAAAGCGCGTCTTCAGCTCGGCGAAGGCGCAGAGGATGCTCGGCTGGCGGCCACGTCCGGTGGAGGAGGCCGTCCTGGACTGCGCAAGGAGCCTGATCGCTACCGGCGCGGTCTGAGACGTTCACCTCCCTGTGATCCGGCGCGAGCCATCCGCTCGGCCGGTGCTACAGTACCTTCGTCATGCCCCGTGCCACTTGGACATGGACCTTCGACCTGCCGCCGCATGAATTGTGGCCGGTGCTGGCCGACACCAACCGCTTCAACGAGGCGATGGGCCTGCCGCCCTACGTGCTGGAGGAGACGCCCCAGCCCAACGGCACGGTCCTGCGCCGCGGCCGCGGCAAGGCCGCGGGCTTCACCCTGGAATGGGAGGAGAAGCCCTACGAATGGATCGAAGGCCGGTATTTCCGGCAGTCCCGTGAATTCACCAAGGGACCGTTCCGCCGCTTCGGCCCGATCTTCGATCTCGAACCGGATGGCAAGGGCGGCAGCAAGGTGAGCTACGCGCTCGAGTACGAGCCGCTGACCCTGACGGGCCGGCTGTTCGGCGCGCGGCTCGCCAAGCAGGCGGGCGGCGTGGTCGAGAAGCGCATCCTCGAAGCCGTCGCCTTCGCCAAGGGCGAGCGCACGACCTGGTTCGACCTGGCGCCACCCGACTTGCCCGAAGGCGCGCGCGAGCGCGCCGCAGCCTTGGCGGCCGAGGTCGATCGCAGCCCCTACGGCAACAGGCTCGGCCGGCCGCTCGCCGACCTGGTGCTCGGCGGCATGGCGACCGATCTCGACCATCTGAAACCCAAGAACCTGGCGCTCGACCTGAAGGTGCCGCAACGCGCCGCCATCGAGGCCTGTCTCGCCGGCACGCGCGCGGGCCTTTTGACCATGAAGTGGGACCTGTTGTGCACCAACTGCCGCGGCGCGAAGCTCACGGCTTCGGCGCTCTCCGAGCTGCCGCGCGGCGCGCACTGCCCATCATGCAACATCGACTACGATCGCGACTTCGAGAAGAACGTCGAGCTTTCCTTCGCGCCTGCGCCATCGGTGCGGCCGCTGGGCGTCGGCGGCTTCTGCCTGTCGGGCCCGATGGCCACGCCGCATGTCGCCGTCCAGCTCCTGCTGGCGCCAGGTGAGAAGCGCAGCATCGCGCTCGACCTGCCGGCCGGCGCCTATCGCCTGCGCACACTCCATCCCGGCGCCTTCGTCGATGTCGAGCACGATCCACGCCATGGGGGCGGCGCCTTCCCGGGCGTGCGCGTGACCGACAAGGGCGTCGAGGCGCTGCCGCCCGGCCAGGCGGGCACGATCGCCTTCCTGAATGACGCCGGTTTCGAGTTGGCGGCGCTGATCGAGGACCGCACCTGGACGCGCGAGGCGCTGACCGCGCCCGAGGTGATCTCGCTGCAGGCCTTCCGCGATCTCTTCGCCGAGGCAACTTTGCGGCCGGGCGACGAAGCGGGCGTCAGCCAGGTGGCGCTGCTGTTCTCCGACCTGCAGGGCTCAACGGCGCTCTACGAGCGGATGGGTGACGCTGCCGCCTTCAACACGGTGCGTGAGCACTTCGCGCTGCTGGCATCGATCGTGCGCGACAACGATGGCGCTGTGGTCAAGACCATCGGCGATGCCGTCATGGCCTCGTTCGGCGATCCGGCGCACGCCGTGAAGGCGGCGCTCGCCATGCAGACCCGCATCGTCGACCACGACCTGGTGCTGAAGCTCGGCGTCCATGCCGGCCCCAGCGTGGTCGTGACCTTGAACGACCGGCTCGATTACTTCGGCTCGACCGTGAACATGGCCGCCCGCCTGCAGGGCCAGAGCGTCGGCGGCGACATCGTGCTGAGCCGCGCCGTCGCCGACGATCCCGCCGTGCAGCCGCTCCTGACTGCAGTGGCGGCATGCGAGGAAAGCGTGCCGCTCAAAGGCTTCGCCGATCCGATCAACTTCGTTCGACTTCAGCCCGGTACGTCGAAGATCTCGATGTAGCGCCTGGAAGGACCGTCGTAGCGCAGCGCGTATTTGTTGCCGAGCTCGAAGCGCTCCTCCTCGGCGGCACGTCCGGTGAGCTTCCAGGGCTCGATGTACCTCTTGTTCGACGTGTCCGCATCGAACCGGATGTAGAAGTGCGGCGCCCTGTTTTCATTGGGCTTGGAGAATTTGTGCGACCACCAGTGCCTGGCGCCGGGGCCGAGATTGATTTGCTGCCAGTTTTCGCTGTCGCCCCAGCGATAGGCCAGGAGCAGGTTCGACTGTGTCTCATTGGCGATACTGACGACGGCGAACCGGGTGACGGCGTGGGCGACGCCCGGCGCCAGGAAGAGCGCCGCACCCATGCAGGACCCTGCCAAGGCCTGCCGACGCGTAAAGGTCGATGCCATGACTTCCTCCATGAAGTAGAACGTCCAGCCGCTCGTGGCGACTGCATCTCTAGGTTGAGCGTCGCCTGCGTCCGATTTATGGTCTAGTTGTGGAAGTCAGAATTGTGCAATCAGATGTTGCAGATTCCGCACACTCCCGTTGTCATCCTGAGTGCAGCGAAGGATCCCATCGCCGCCTGCATCAAGAAGGTCACATCCCGAAATGCGCGCCCATGACTGCAGCGGCCTCATCGTTCGCCTTGAGGCCCTGGCTGAGGAACCGCGTCAGCGAGAAGAAGCCGTGGATGGTGCCGGGATAGTTGACGTAGGTCGTCTTGATTCCGGCATCGATCAGCCGGTCGGCATAGGCACGGCCTTCGTCGCGCAATGGGTCGTAGCCCGCGGTCAGCACGAAGGCGGGCGGCAGGCCCTTGAAGTCCTTGGCGAGAAGCGGTGACAGGCGCAGGTCGGCAAGATCGGTGCCGGCGGGTACATAGGCCTTCCAGAACCAGTCCATCAGCTCCTTGGTGAGGAAGTAGCCCTCGGCGAAGGCGGCGCGCGAGGCACTCTGTTTGCTGGAATCGGTCGCGGGGTAGATCAGCATCTGGAAGGCCGGACCCTGCTTGTCGCCGGCATCGCGCACGGCCTGGCAGACCACCGCGGCGATGGCGCCGCCCGCCGAATCGCCGCCGACGGCGATGCGCGAGGGATCGACGGCGAACGAGGCCGCGTTGTCGCGGATATGCCGGAAGGCCGCGACGCCATCGTCGGTCGATGCCGGGAAGGGATGCTCGGGCGACAGGCGGTAGTCGATCGAGATTACCTGGCAGCGGCTCTTGTTGGCCAGGCGCCGGCAGGTCGAATCATGGGTCTCGATGTTGCCGATCACGAAGCCGCCGCCGTGATAATAGATCAGCGTCGGCAGCGGCCCGGCCATAGTGCCCTGCGGACGATAGCGGCGAAAGCGGATTTGCCCACCCGATCCCGCGAACGCGCCGTCGACGACTTCACCGACCGGCATCGGATCGGCCTCGCTGTCCTCCGACATCTTGTCGACCGCCTGGCGGCCCACGGCGTAGGGCAGCGTGTGCAGCTTCGGCCGGCCGTCCTGGACGGCCTTCTCCATCAGGTCGAGCAGCATACGGGCTTCGGCGTCGAGCATCGGTCACTCCGGATCGAAAAGATGGCGATAGGCGAACAGGGCGGGTGCGCCGCCGGTATGGAGGAAGACGATATCGTCATCCGTCGACCAGCGCCCGGCCCGGATCAGCGCTATCAGGCCGGCCAGGCCCTTGCCCGAATAGACCGGATCGAGGATCAGCGCTTCCAGCCGCGCCGCGAGCCTGATCGCCTCGACCGTGGCCGCGTGCGGCACGCCGTAGGCCGGGCCGGCATGGCCCGCCACGACCTCGACATCGGCCTCGTCGAACGGCTGGTCGAGAAGCTCCGCGGCGGCGCTGCCATAGGTCAGCACGTCGGCGCGTACCCGCTCGGGCTCGGCATCGATGTCGATGCCGACAATGCGCGTGTCGGGCAGGCAGACGCGCGCGCCGACGACCAGCCCGGCCTGCGTGCCGGCACTGCCCGAGCAATGGACGATGGCGCGCGGTTTCAGCCCGCGCGCCGCACACTGCTCGGCGATCTCGACGACCGTCGAGGCGTAACCCACCGCGCCCAGCGGATTGGATACGCCGTAAGGCACGACATAGGTCTTGCGGCCCTCCGCCTGCAAACGTGCTGCGAGATCTCGGATGGCACCGTTGCGATCACCAATCCACGGCACGTCGTGCAGGGTGGCGCCGAACAGGCGATTGAGCAGCGCGTTGCCCGTACGGCCGTACTCGGCTGACGGCGGCGCCAGCCGGCCATGGTAGACGGCGAGACGGCAGTCGAGCCCGAGCTTGGCCGCCGCGGCCGCGACCTGGCGCTGGCTGTTGGACTGCACCACGCCGCCCGACACCAGCGTGTCGACGCCGCTTTGCAGCGCCTCGTGCAGCACATAGTCGAGCTTGCGCAGCTTGTTGCCGCCGAAGCCCGGGCCGGTGCAGTCCTCGCGCTTGACCCACAGCCGCGGCCCCGCGAGATGCCGGCTGAGCCGCGTCATGGGCTCGAACGGCGTCGGCAAGGTGCAGAGCCCGACGCGTTCGAAGCGCGCCAGCGCCGCGTTGAGGCGACCGATGGCGTCGCGGCTCATCAGAGCAGGAAGGCGCGGGCGTGCGCCGCGATGTCCGTGGCGCGCTCCCAGCTCATGCAGAAGCGGCCGCCGGGCACGATCTCGAGCTTCGCGTGCGGGCACTTCGCCTGCATCAGCGCGCGATGCTTGCCGTAGATGAAGTTCTCGCCATAGAGCATCAGCACGGGCTGCTTCAGCGCCGCGAGACCGGCCAGCGGGTCGAACTTGGCGAGCGCGCCCATCGCCTGCCAGCGGTCTCGGCCGATCTCGAGCTGGGCGGTGTTGATGCGGTCCATCCACGACTGCGTCGGCTGCATCGGCGCATGCTCGGGATCATTCTCGAGCAGGAACTTTATCGAGCGCGGCGCCGGGAAGCCCGATTCGTCGCTCGGCCGTACCTTGGCGATGTCGGCGATGTCGTTCCTGGCCGTGTCGGCGTCGCTGAAATAGGGGATGTTGATCAGCACCGCCTTGTCGATGCGCTGCGGCCAGCGCGAGCCGAGCGCAATCGAGGTCGCGGCCCCTACCGCCTCGCCCATGGCGAAGGCGCGCTCGATCTTGAGCGCATCCATCACCTCGACGACGCAGCGCGCGTAGTCCTCGATGCCGGGCTGCCAGTCGATGTGGTCGGAATGGCCGTGGCTCGGATAGTCGATGGCGATGGCGCGGAAGTTGGGCGCCAGCGCCTGCAAGAGCTCGACCATGACGGCCGAGCTCTGCTGGTTGATATGGCTCACCATCACGACAGGGCCGCTGCCGCAGGCCCGCCAATGGATATGCCCGGCGAAGGTTTTCGCCAGGCCACGATCGATGTTCAGGGTCACGCGCTACTCTTTACTCCAGTTTGACATTGGCGGCCTTGATGACGGCGGCCCATTTCTCCCCTTCCTCGCGCAGGAAGGCGGCGAGCTCAGCCGAGGTGCCGCCGCCGATCACGCCGCCGACGGCGGCATACGCATCGGCCAGCTCCTTGGTCTTGAGCGCCGCGGTCGCGGCGTCGAAGATCTTCTTGCGCTGCTCCAGCAGCGAGGCGCCCGGCGAGACAAGGGCATACCAGTTGTCGGAATTGACCTTGGGATAGCCCATCTCGCGCATGGTCGGCACGTCGGGCAGCAATGGCGGGCGGCTGTCCGACGTCACGGCCAGCACCTTGATTGCGCCCGAGCGGACATGCGGCAGCAGCACCGAGATGTCGAGCAGCACGGTGTCGACCGTGCCCGCCAGAAGGTCGTTGGTCGCGGGCGCGGCGCCGCGATAGGGCACGTGCAGCAGGTCGGTGCCGGTCTCGCGCTTGAACAGCTCGATGGCGAGATGGGTGATGCCGCCGGTGCCGGCCGAGCCGCAGGTCACCTTGCCGGGATTGGCCTTGGCGTAGGCGATGAAGCTCTTGAGGTCGTTGATGCCGAGCTTGCTGTTGATGGCGAACACTTCCTGCACGCGCACCACCAGGACCTGCGGGGCGATGTCCTTGGCCGGGTCGAACGGCATCTTGGGCATCAGGCTCTGCATGATGGCGCCGGCCGAGGCGCTCATCAGGCCCATGACGTGCGCATCGGTGCCGGCCTTGGCGACGAAGTCGATGCCGGTGACGCCGGCGGCGCCGCTCTTGTTCTCGACCAGCACCGGCTGGCCGAGCAGCGGCGACATGCGCTCGGCGAGATTGCGGCCGAAGATGTCCGCCGGCCCACCCGCGGGGAACGGCACGACGAGGGTCATCGGCCTGCCGGGGAAGTTCTGGGCTTGGGCAGCTCCGGCAAAAGGCAGGGCGGCCAGGCCGCTTACCGCTACGCGACGCGTAATGTTCAAGGCTTTTCCTCCCATTCGTTGCGAGAAGTCTGCTTGGGGAGAGAAGGGGAGGCAAGTGTCGTTCGCAACTTCGCCAGCCTGAAGGCGTTTGATCCTCATGCCAGCTATCAATTGGAGGAATTTGTTGGATGAGTGCTCCGCGCCTCATCTCGTCGTCGCGCGGCTGCCCTCGCAAGTCGTCGGAACCGAATTCCAAGCAGTGAACACGCGCGTGACGCAACTGATGCTTGCGCGGTTGTTCAAGACACTGCCGCTGCAGGGGCGATTTGCCATCTCAGTGGAGAGGAGCCGCGGCCGCACGGAGGTGATGTGTGGCTTCGAGCACGCCAGCGATGCAGAGGAAGCAGCCAAGGCGGTGGGCGCCTGCGGCGTTGCTGCCTATGAAGGTTGGGCAAGCCAGCGGGCGTTCGACTTGGACGGCAAGAAGGAAAGTCGTCTCGCCGAAGCCGGCATGCGACGGCCGCAACAATCCCGCCTCTAGCCGGCGCCCTTTCTTCCGTTGGAGGCAAACCCCGGAGCGCCGCAACGATTGGGCCGGCATCGCGTTGCCTTGCTGCGCCAGGAGATCGACATGGGCCGTTTGCTTCAGCCTTGCCCGGCATCCGTGCGCGCACGATCACAATCACGGTCCCCAGCGCCCCGGCGGAATCGTCGGTGCCAATACAAGGGAGCTGGTCTTGAGCAGCCCAAAAGAGCTGGATGCCGATGCCCGCCCGCAGGCCCCGCTTGCCCATGGGGGCCGGACACTGCCGGCGGTCACCGTCGACACCTACAACGAGGAACTGCGCGACGACGACGGCTTCGTCGGCGACCGCGCCAGCCGCCGCGCCTTTCGGGCGATTCTGGCCGACTGGCGTGACCGCCTTGCGGAGCATAGCAAGGATCCGTTCGGCGACACGCCGACCGAGGAGGTCTCCAAGGCGAAGCTCGACAAGATGATGGCGAGTGACGATCCCAAGTCCGCCGCCCTCGTCCATACGGTGGTCGAGGAATTCGCCGCCGAGCTGGCGACGGTGGTGCGTCGCTTCCTGCGGCTGGCGAGCTGGAAGGACACCGAGCGCATCGTGCTGGGAGGCGGCCTGATCGCCAGCCGGATCGGCGAGCTTTCCATGGGTCGCGCCGCCATCCTTCTGACCGGCGCCGGCATCAGCATGGAGCTGTGCCCGATCCGGAATCACCCAGACGAGGCGGGCCTGATCGGCGCCGTGCAGCTGGCGCCGAGCTGGATCCTGGCCGGGCACGACGCCATCCTTGCCGCCGACATTGGCGGCACCAACGTGCGCGTCGGGGTCGTCGAGCTCAATACCGACAAGCGCGGCAGCGTCGCAGAGGCCGATGTATGGAAGCGCCAGCACTGGCGGCACCTTGACGACAAGCCTGCCCGCGAAGAGGCGATAGATCGCATTGCCGACATGATGAGCAAGCTGATCGAGCGCGCCGAGGACGAGAAGGTGAAGCTCGCCCCGTTCATGGGGATCGGTTGCCCGGGCCTGATCGACGAGCACGGCGCGATCCTGAAGGGCGGCCAGAACCTGCCGGGCAACTGGGAAGACGAGGGCTTCAATCTCGCGGTCGCCCTGGGCAAGCGCCTACCGCGGATCGGCGGCCACGATGTGTTCATCCAGATCCACAACGATGCCGTCGTCCAGGGGCTGAGCGAGGTTCCGAACATGCAGGATGTCAGCCACTGGGGCGTCATGACCATCGGCACGGGGCTCGGCAACGCCCGCTTCACCAACCGGACGGATTAGGAGATTCGGGTGGAAGCGCCGCGTCTCGAACGCAAGCTCGTCGCCATTCTTGCCGCCGATGTGGAGGGTTACAGTCGTCACATGGAGCGCGACGAAGCGGCGACGCTTGCCACCTTGTCCGCCCACCGCCTGATCGTCGACGACCTGATCGCTTCCTTCAATGGCCGTATCACCGGAACGGCGGGCGACAGCGTGCTGGCGGAGTTCGCAAGCGTCGTCGATGCCGTCGATTGCGCGTTGAAGATCCAGGAGGCACTGGCCGCGGCGAACCGGGAGCTGTCCAACGAACACCAGCTCCACTTTCGTATCGGCATCAATGTTGGTGACGTCATGGTCAAGGATGGCGACATCTTCGGCGACGGCGTCAACATCGCCGCCCGCCTCGAATCGCTGGCCGAGCCTGGTGGCGTCTGCATCTCGCGCGGCGTACGCGATCATGTGCGCAAGATGGGCCGCTTCGCCTTCGAGGATCTCGGCGAGCAGCGCGTCAAGAACATCGACCAGCCCATTCGAGCGTTTCGGCTGCGCGCCGCGGATGCCTCGGCGGAGCTGGCAGCCGCTTCCCCGGCGCCGCTCTCTTCGGCAGCAGGAAGTTCCGGCTCCTCTGATGGGCCGGCCCTGCGCCAGCAACCCGCTGCCGACGAATCGGAGTTCGAGCTGACTTTCTGGGAATCCATCAAGGAGAGCAGGGATCCGGCCGAGTTTGCCGCTTACCTCGAACGCTACCCGGCAGGCGCGTTCGCCACGCTGGCCGAGACGCGCCGACAGGCCTTGTTCGACGAGGCGGCTGCGCCGGCGGGGGAGGCGGCTGCGGCCGATCCGGAGGTCAGCGCCGTCGAGCTGGCGTTCTGGGATACGGTCAAGGACAGCGCCAATCCCGACATGTATTCGGCCTACCTCGACCGCTATCCCGAAGGCGCCTTTGCCGCCTTGGCAAGAGTTCGTCTCGATGAGCTCGGATCGCCGCCTCCCTGAGGCAATGGAGGCAAACGATGGCGCGCCTGCCCAGTCCAGCCCTCGCGGGCCACGGCACCGACGTCCGGCTCGTCCGCGCTGCCGCGATCGCTCTGCTCGGCACGATCGCGATCCTGACGCTGTATTTCGGCCGCGACGTGCTCATCCCGACGGCGCTCGCCGTGTTCTTTGCCTTCATCCTCGGCCCCGCGCTCACCTGGGTCCGGCGCTTGCTGCCGCTTCCGCTGTCGGTCGCCATCGTCGTGACCGGCGGGGTGGTCGCCGGCGGCATCGTGGCGGTCCTAGTGTTCTCCCAGCTCGCTGACGTCGCGGGCAGTCTCACGCGCTACCAGGCCAACCTGCACCAGAAGATCCAGGACGTCCGGGCCTTGTCGCAGGACGGCGGCACGGTCAGCCGGTTCATGTCGATGGCGGCGTCGCTGGCCCAGGATCTCAGCCTCGATGCCGGGACGGCGACGGCGCCCGCGGTTCGCGTCCGCAGCGACATGTCGAGCTTCGCCAGCGTCGCGAGCTTTGTGGCGCCGCTGCTCCACCCGCTGCTCAGCCTCGGCATCATCGTCATCCTGGTGGTCTTCATCCTGCTCGACCGCGACCATCTCAGCGACCAGTTCGTGCGGCTGTTCGGCGCCAGCGACGTCCATGCGACGTCGAAGGCGCTGGGCGACGCGGCCTCGCGCGTGGCGCGGGTGCTGTCGCTGCAGGTCCTCACTAATTTCGGCTTCGCCGTGCTGGTCGGGCTGAGCCTGTTCGCGTTGGGCATGCCCAACGCCGTGCTCTGGGGCCTGCTTGCCGGTGCCCTGCGCTTCGTGCCCTACGTCGGCGCCGCGCTCGGTGCGGTGCTGCCCACGATCATCGCCTTCGCCGTCCTGCCGGGTTGGCTGCAGCCATTGCTCGTGCTGGGGTGCATCGTTGCCCTCGACATCGTCATCGGTCAGGTGGTGGAACCGTTGTTGTTCGGCGAGTCGACGGGCGTCACGCCACTGGCGCTGATCCTCTCGGCGATCTTCTGGGGCACCTTGTGGGGGCCGATCGGCCTGCTGCTGTCCACTCCGCTCACCATCTGCCTGCTCGTGGTGGGCAAGCACGTTCCTCACCTTGGATTCCTGGAGATCCTGCTCGGTGACCAACCCGCGCTAGCGCCCTACCAGCAGATCTACCGCAGGCTCATCCGCAAGGCGGTGGCCGACGCATCCGCCGTGGCATTGGCCGAGATCGAAGCGAAGGGGCCGGAAGCAGGGCTGGACGACGCCATGGGGCGCATGGTGGTGCTGGCCGAAGCAGACGACACCTTCGACCGGCTCAATCCTGCCGAGGTCGCCGCGATCGTCGAAGGCACCGATGACGTGCTCGATTTCCTGTCGGCGGCGTCGGACGACGCCATTGCTGCGCCTGTGGCGCTCCGCTCAGGTGCTTCGTTCCGCTGCATCGGCGGCCGCGGCGGGATCGACGATGCGGCCGCCGCCATCATTGCCTTTGCTCTGCGCCGGCAGGGCTTCGATGCATCCGCCGGCCGACGCAGCGACTCTGAGGGCGAGCTGGCTGATGATGTAGGGCGGGTGGTGGTGCTGATCTGCTACGCCTCCCATCCGTCGGATGCGGTGCGTCGCTACAACCGTCGCAAGGTGCCGGCGCCACAAGCGTTGCATGCCCGCCACGCCGTGATCGACTACGACGTGGCGCCGGTGCCGCCGTCGCTGGTCGGAGATGCCGGTCCGCGCGACCTGTGGGTCGGGGACATCGCCGCTATTTGCCGGTTGGCGGCGCATCACGCGCTGGCGGTGGAAGGTCAAGGAAACGCATAGTGATCAGACGTCCGCCATTGTGCGCAGTCGCGATTCGACGTTCTCGGGCCGGTAGGGCTTGGGAATGAATGGCCAGGCCCCGGCTGTCGCCGGCACGGCTCTTCCCGACGTCAGGAGCACCTTCAGGTCGGGCCGTTCGCGACCGATCCACTGGGCCAAGCCGACACCGTCGGTCTCGCCCGGCATCTGGATATCGCTGAAGACCAGCGCGACAAGGTCGTCCTCTTGCAGGATGGTCATGGCATCGTCGGCGGACGCTGCTTCGACAACGAAGAACCCATGCTCGGCGAGATGCATGGCAATGAGCAGGCGCACGGTGGGCTCGTCCTCAACGACAAGAATACGAGGCGGCCTTTGCGGATCTGTGGGGCGCACGCTTGGCTTCATCGAAGGCAACGGCCGGGCGACCGGGTCGTTGCTGATCGAGACGAGGCATCGCTGACGGCTTCGCTGCGGAACTTCGCTTAATAGAGCACGTTGGCGTCCATTCGCGAGGTATCCATGACAACTGTCGTCGTCGAGAATCAGCTGCCGGAAGCCTCCGGCGCTCCATCAGCCGTGGCCTGGCCAGCCATCGTCGCTGGCGGCTTCGTGGCCGCGGCCTTCACTCTCCTGCTGCTGGCGCTTGGCGGCGGCCTCGGCCTCATGGTGGTGTCGCCATGGCGCGCCTCGCCCGAGATCACCACCCTCAAAGCGGCGACCTTTGCCGGCATCTACATGGCCGCGACGGCCGTGATTGCCTCGGCGCTGGGGGGCTACATTGCCGGACGTCTGCGCACGCGCTGGTCGGGCGCCCCGGCCGACGAGGTGTTCTTCCGCGATACCGTGCACGGCCTTCTCGCCTGGGCGTTTGCCTCGGTGATGGGCGCGATCCTGCTGGCCTCGGCAGCGACGGCGCTCACCGGTGCCGCGACCGCTGGCGCCGTTCAGGGCACGGTTCAACGGCCCGATGCGGGCCAGCCGGCCGGCGTCGCACCGGCGGTGGCGATGCCGATCCTCGATCGTCTGTTTCGTCCGGATTATGCGGTGTTGACCGGCGGTACCGGGCAGCGCGCGGCCGGCGTGTTCGCTGCCGGTCGTGATCTCGCCGTCGATCGCGACGCGGCGGCCCGGCTTCTCGCCACCGGCGAGGCGGCCGATCGCCAGTATCTCGCGCAGATGGTCGCGGCGCGTACCGGCGTCGACCTGGCCGAGGCCGAGCGGCGCGTTTCCGCCGCCGAGGTCAGCCTGCGCAACGCCGCCGAACTCGCGCGCCAGGTGTCCATGCGCCTGTCGCTGTGGCTCGTTGCGTCGCTGTTTCTGGGTGCGCTCGCGGCCTGTCTTGCCGCTCTGGAAGGCGGTGCGCTGCGTGATGGGCGCGGCTGGACCGGCCTGCGCGGCTGACTGCCGTCAACCAACCAATCGAAGGAGAGCCGATATGGGCCGTTCTATCCTGCTGTGGCTTGTGGGTGTGCCGATTCCGATCATCATCCTTCTCGCCTTGTTCTGGCGGTAGAAGGTGAAGAGCGGGAGAGGCGATGCTCAAAACTCGACGTCCAGCTCCTCGACCTCCTCCGGCTCCGACTTCGCCGCCAGCGTCCATTCCAGCATCGCCGGGAACTTCAGCATCAGGTCGCGATAGCCGGCCGAGGCGGCGTCGAGCTTCACGTCGTATGTCGCAAAGCGCGAGCAGACCGGCGCGTACATGGCGTCGGCCATGGTCGGCTTCTTGCCGAACAGGTAGGGCCCGCCGTAGCGCTGCAGGCACTCGCGCCAGATCGCGGTCACACGTTCTATGTCGGCCTGGGCGCCCGCCCACACCTTGAAGCCCTCGTGCCGCACCTTGAGGTTCATGGGCAGCGCCGAACGCAGGTTGGCGAAGCCCGAATGCATCTCGCCGCACACCGCCCGGCAATGGGCGCGGGCCACCGGGTCGCTCGGCAGCAGGCCTGCCTCCGGTTTGATCTCGTTCAGGTACTCGGCGATGGCCAGCGTATCCCAGACCTTGACCTTGCCGTGCTCCAGGCAGGGCACCAAAAAAGACGGGGAAAGCAGCAAAAGCTCGGCCCGCGTGGCCGGATCGTCGATCGGGGCGATCTTCTCTGCGAAATCCAGCCCGGCCATGCGGCACAGAAGAAAGCCGCGCAGCGACCAAGAGGAATAGTTCTTGCTACTGACGGTCAGCGAAGCCTCGGCCATGCGGTTGGGGATGCAAAATCCGAGCCGGTCGCCGCCTTATGCTCTATTCGCTGTACCAGACCGCCGCCGACATGATGCTGCCGATGCGGGTCTGGGCGTCGGCCGCCGGCCAGAGCCTGTCGGGCGGCGGCGACCTGGAGAGCTGGCGTGCCGCCGGAGCGCTCTGCGAGATGGTGAGCCGGGCGACGCTCACCCATCGCCGGCCGTCCTTCGGCATCACCGAATCGAAGGTCGGCAACCGCGTGGTGCCGGTGCGTGAGGAAGAGGTCTTCGCCACGCCCTTCGGCACCCTGCTGCGTTTCGCCAAGGAAGGCGTGCCGGCGCAGCCCAAGGTGCTGCTGGTGGCGCCGCTCAGCGGCCATTTTGCGACACTGTTGCGCGACACGGTGCGCGTGCTGCTGCCCGAGCATGACGTGCACATCACCGACTGGGCCAATGCGCGCGACGTCGGCATCTGGCACGGCCGCTTCGGCTTCGACGAATATGTCGAGCACCTGATGTGGTTCCTGCGCGCCATGGGACCGGGTGCGCACGTCGTGGCGGTGTGCCAGCCCTGTGTGCAGGCGCTGGCCGCGGCGGCGCTGATGGCCGAGGACGACCATCCCTGCCAGCCCTTGTCGCTCACCCTGATGGCGGGACCGATCGACACCCGCATCAATCCAACCAAGGTGAACGAGCTCGCGACCGGCCGGCCGATCTCGTGGTTCGAGCGCAACCTGATCGCGCGCGTGCCATTGCGCTATCCCGGCGCGACGCGCCGCGTCTATCCCGGCTTCCTGCAGCTCACCGCCTTCATGAGCATGAACGCCGAGCGCCACATCAAGGCGCAGGTCGACCTCTACAAGGCGATGGCCAAGGGCGCTGACGCCGAGGCCAAGACCATCAAGGATTTCTATGACGAGTACTTCGCCGTGCTCGACATGACGGCCGAGTTCTACCTCGAGACCGTGCAGTGGGTTTTCCAGGACTTCCGCCTGGCCCGCGGCCAGCTCGACTGGAAGGACCGCCGCGTCAATCCCAAGGCGATCCGTCGCACGGCCTTGTTCACCATCGAGGGCGAGCGCGACGACATCTGCGCCATCGGCCAGACCGTGGCCGCCCACGATCTCTGCACCGGCCTGCGTCCATATCGCAAAAAACACTACATGCAGGCCGGCGTCGGCCACTACGGCGTGTTCAGCGGCAGGCGCTGGGCCGGCCAGATCTATCCCTTGGTGCGAAATACGATCCTGGCGAACGAGTGACCCACCTCTTTTCCTCCCCCGTCTCACGGGGAGGGTAGGGAGGGGGAAAGCCACAGACGTGCTCTCGAAATTCCGACGTCATGATCTCTTCCTGTCGCACACCACGTCTGGTGCCTTCCCCCTCCCTGCCTCCCCCGTATGACGGGGGAGGTGAAAGAACGGTGAAAGAGGCGGGGGTGGCAAAGCCGCTTCTTTGCGTTACATAATTCCGTATGGCTGACTTTCCGAAGAAGACCCCGGCCGACTGGGAAAAGCTCGCTGCAAAGGAGCTGCGCGACAAGCCCCTGTCGTCGCTCGACTGGATGACCCCCGAGGGCATCGCGGTGAAGCCGCTCTACACCGCGGCCGACCTCGAGAACCTCGAATCCGTGGGCTCGATCCCGGGCTTCCCGCCTTTCACCCGCGGGCCCAAGGCCACCATGTACGCCGGCCGCCCCTGGACGGTGCGTCAGTACGCGGGCTTCTCGACCGCCGAGGAGAGCAACAAGTTCTATCGCGCCAATCTCGCGGCCGGCCAGATGGGCCTGTCGGTGGCGTTCGACCTTGCCACCCACCGCGGCTACGACTCCGACCATCCGCGCGTCGTCGGCGACGTCGGCAAGGCGGGCGTGGCGATCGATTCCGTCGAGGACATGAAGATCCTGTTCGACGGCATCCCGCTCGACAAGATGAGCGTCAGCATGACCATGAACGGCGCCGTGCTGCCGGTGCTGGCGGGCTACATCGTCGCCGCCGAGGAGCAGGGCGTGCCGCAGGACAAGCTCGCGGGCACGATCCAGAACGACATCCTCAAGGAGTTCATGGTCCGGAACACCTATATCTATCCGCCCGGACCCTCCATGCGCATCGTGGCCGACATCATCGAGCACACCGCGCAGCACATGCCCAAGTTCAACTCGATCTCGATCTCCGGCTATCACATGCAGGAGGCGGGAGCGACGCTGGTCCAGGAGTTGGCCTTCACTCTTGCCGATGGGCTCGAGTACGTGCGCGCCGCCAAGGCCAAGGGCCTCGACATCGACGCCTTCGCGCCGCGCCTGTCGTTCTTCTTCTGCATCGGCATGAACTTCTTCATGGAGGCGGCCAAGCTCCGCGCCGCGCGCTACCTGTGGGCCGAGCTCATCAGGCCGTTCGAGCCCAAGAAGGCCGATTCGCTGTCGCTGCGCACGCACTGCCAGACGTCGGGCGTGTCGCTGACCGAGAAGGATCCCTATAACAACATCATCCGCACCGCCTACGAGGCGATGGCGGCGGTGCTGGGCGGCACGCAGTCGCTGCACACCAACTCGTTCGACGAAGCGATTGCCTTGCCGACCGTGGCCTCGGCCCGCATCGCGCGCAACACGCAGCTCATCCTCCAGCACGAGACCGGCGTCACCAAGGTGGTCGATCCACTGGCCGGCAGCTACTACGTCGAGGCGCTGACCTCGAGCCTGATCGCCGAGGCGCGCAAGCTGATCGCCGAAGTCGAGGCGCTGGGCGGCATGACCAAGGCGGTCGAGGCCGGCATGCCCAAGCTGCGCATCGAGGAGGCGGCCGCCCGCAAGCAGGCGCGCATCGACCGCGGCGACGAGGTCGTGGTCGGCGTCAACAAGTTCCAGCTCAAGGAAGAGCCCGCCATCGAGATCCTCGATGTCGACAACGACATGGTGCGCGAATCGCAGGTGAGCCGCCTGAACAAGATCCGCGCCAGCCGCGACGAGGCGAAGTGCGTTGCTGCGCTCAAGGCGCTGGGCGATGCGGCGCGCAACGGCACGGGCAACCTGCTGACGCTGTCCATCGAAGCCACGCGTGCGCGCGCCACGGTTGGTGAGATCTCCTCGGCGCTGGAAGGCGTCTATGGCCGCTACCAGGCCACCATCCGCTCGATTGCCGGCGTCTATGCCAGCGAGTGGGAAGGCGACCAGGGGCTGGAGCGCATCCGCACCGAGATCGGCTCGTTCGCCGAGGAAGAAGGCCGCCGGCCACGTCTCATGGTCGTGAAGATGGGCCAGGACGGCCACGACCGCGGCGCCAAGGTGATCGCCACGGCCTTCGCCGACTTAGGGTTCGACGTCGATATCGGCCCGCTGTTCCAGACGCCGGAGGAAGCCGCGCGGGCCGCGATCGAGAACGACGTGCACGTGATCGGCGTGTCGAGCCAGGCCGCCGGCCACAAGACCCTGGTGCCGCATCTCATCGAGGAACTCGCCAAGCAGGGCGGCTCCGAAGTGCTGGTCGTGGTGGGCGGTGTCATTCCCGCCCAGGACTACGATTTCCTGAAGAAGGCGGGCGTCGCCGCCATCTACGGCCCCGGCACCAACATCCCGGCTGCTGCCGCCGAGATCCTGTCGATCCTGCGCCAACGCGGCCAGAAGCGGGCAGCTTAGCCTTATAGTCTTCCGGACCGCGCGCATCCTGCGCGCTC
>NZ_BKAJ01000139.1 GCF_007992495.1 Reyranella soli | reverse complement strand
ATCGCGCGCGTTGCCTCGACAAGCCAGGCCTTCGTCGCGTCGTCGACCTGCGGCGCCACCGTCTCGCGCACACGGCGGTGATAGTCGTTCAGCCACTGCCGCTCGGCCTCGGTCAGCAGGCCGGGCTCGACGCAGGCAAGATCGATCGGCGCCAGCGTCAAGGTCTCGAACTCGAGATAGCGACGGTCGGCGCCCTCGATCTTCGCTTCCCGCACCGCGACCAGGTTCTCGATGCGGATGCCGTAGGCGTCGGTCTTGTAGTAGCCGGGCTCGTTGCTGACGATCATGCCGGGCTGCAGCGCGACGTTGTTCGGCATCTTGGAGATGCGGTGCGGTCCTTCGTGCACCGAAAGATAGGCGCCGACGCCGTGGCCGGTGCCGTGGTCGTAGTCGAGGCCGGCCTGCCACAGCGCATAGCGCGCCAGCGCATCGAGTTGCGAGCCTGTTGTGCCGGCGGGAAAGCGCGCCATGGCGAGCGCGATATGGCCCTTGAGCACGCGCGTGAAGCGGTCGCGCATCTCCGGGCTCGGTGTGCCGATCGCCACGGTGCGGGTGATGTCGGTCGTGCCGTCGCGATACTGGCCGCCTGAATCCACCAGGTAGAGGCTGCCCGTCTCGAGCGTGCGCTCGGTCGACTCGGAGGCATGATAGTGCACGATGGCGCCGTTGGGGCCAGCGCCGGAGATCGTGTCGAAGCTCAGGTCGCGCAGCTTGCCAGTCTCCTGGCGCAGCGCCTGCAGGCGGTCCGACACCTCGATCTCGCGCAGCTTGCCGGCCTTCGATTCGCGGCCCAGCCAGCCCAGGAAGCGGCTGACCGCGGCGCCGTCGCGGCGATGGGCGTTGCGGATGCCGTCCATCTCGACGGCGTTCTTGCAGGCCTTGGGCAGCGCCACCGGATCGGCGTCACGCACCATCGCGACGCCCGCGCCCTGCAGGCGATTGGCCGCCCAGATCGGCGCCGTCGCGGTCTCGATCAGGACCTTCTTGTTCACCTTGCCCAGCGTGTCGAGCGCGGCGCCGAGTTCGTCGGTCGGCGCCAGGGTCACGGCATTGCCGAGCCAGCTGAGCGTGCGGTCAGGCACCTTGCGGCGGTCCATGTAGAGATCGACGTGCCCGTCGCTGTGCAGCAGCGCGAAGCCCAGCGCGAACGGCGTGCGCGGCACGTCGCCGCCGCGCACATTCAACAGCCAGGCGATCGAATCGGGCTGCGTGATCAACGCCACGTCGGCGCCCTTGGCCTTGACGGTGCCGGCGATGCGCGCGCGCTTGGCGGCACTGCTCTCGCCCGCGAACTCGTCGGGATGCGGCAGCACCGGCGCCAGCGGCGCCGGCGGGCGGTCGCGCCACACCGCGTCGACGGGATTGGAATCGACCGGGACGAACTCACCGCCGGCGCGCTGGCAGGCGCGGGCGAAGCGGTCGTGCCCGTCGACCGTCACCAGCCAGGGATCGAAGCCGAGCTTGCCGCCCTTGGGCAGGTTATCGGCGATCCAGGTCTCGGGCGATTCCTCGGGGATCTGGTGCGGCGCGAAGGCGTCAGTGTCGACCTGGGCGCGCACGGCCAGGGTATAGCGGCCGTCGATGAAGATCGCCGCGCGATCGGCCAGCACGATGGCGAGGCCGGCCGAGCCACGGAAGCCGGTGAGCCAGGCCAACCGCTGCGAGCGCCGCGGCACATACTCGCCCTGATGCTCGTCGGCGCGCGGCACCACGAAACCATCGAGGCCGCGGTGCCTGAGTTCGGCGCGAAGCGCGGCCAAGCGCGACGTCGGCGCCGGCGAGGTGCCAAGTCCGTCATCGGCCTGTGACAGCTCCTCGCGCCAGGCTTTTAGCGCTCGGGTGAGCTCGGCATCTGCACTGGGATCGACCAGTTCGACCCATTCGGGGCCGGCCAGACCCTCGGGGGCTGCGGCGACACCACGCATGAGCGAATCGAGGGCCGATGGGTCAGGATTGCGGCCGCGTTGGCGCAACAGGTGAAGGACGTCGTCTGGGGCGGAACTCATGTAGGCGGGACCCTACGCGGCGTGGTTGGGACAGGCAATCTGAGCAATTTTCGGTCTCTCGCGAGTGCGAAATGCGCAATCGGACAGCACTATGCGTGCAACGCATATCAGTCGTTCCAAGCCTTCACTTATTGTTGTAACTCAAGGCTCTATATTTGCTCTGTGCAGCGCAGCATCGCCTACCGCGTCGCACAATAAGGAGCAGACCATGATGACCCAGCCGATCCAGATGTTTGAAAATCTGACCAGCGAAACTTCGCCGGCGGGGGGAAACGACATTGCCAAGACGACCCCGTCCTTCGAGGAGCGGAGGATGCTCGAGCTGCGCGCGCGTTACGCCCGCGCCGAGCTGGTCGCAAATGGCCTGGCCGACGCCCTGCTGTGGCTCGGCCGCCAGTACAGCCGCTTCGTCGGCGCAATCAAGGCCGACTTCAAGCTGCGTGCCGCGGAGAGCCAGCTCTTCCGCATGAGCGACCGCGAACTGGCCGACATCGGCCTGACCCGCGGCGACATCCACTTCGCCATCCGCGAGACCGCGGAGGGCGTGATGCCGGAGATCGACGGCGTGACCCATACGGTCATCCCGGCGAATCAGAACTTGCGTCGCGTCGCGTAAGCATAAGTAACGTCAGTAGCGTAAGCGTAAGCGTACAAGGGCCGGCGAAAGCCGGCCCTTTTTCGTGGCTGCAACGCCGTCCCTTTGCTTCGATGGTCGCGACAAAGGAGGTGGGCATGAGATTTGCTGCCATTTGCCGATGCCGATGAAGCGCAAGATGCATCTGGTCGCGTATCTCAAAACGGGACCGACCGCGAGCTATGCCAGCGCCTGGCGCCATCCGTCGGCGCCGCTCGACGACATCTGGGATGCCGAGCGCTACGAGAACCTGGCGCGCCTGCTCGAGGCGGCACGCTTCGACGCCGGCTTCTTCGCTGATGGCATGGGCCTGCCGGACATCTACAAGAACAGCTTCGCCGACTATGTCGGACGCGGCGGCCAGCTCAGCTTGATCGACCCGATGACGGTGCTGCCGTTGATGGCGCGGGTGACGCGTCATCTCGGCCTCGGCAACACCATATCGACGACCTTCAACCAGCCCTATCACATCGCGCGCAGCCTGGGCTCGCTCGACCTGTTGAGCCGCGGGCGGGCGGCGTGGAACGTCGTCACCTCGGCGACGAATTACGAAGCGCGCAACTTCGGCATGGACGGGATGCCGCCCAAGGATGATCGCTACGATCGCGCCGACGACGTGCTCGAGGCCTGCTTTGCCCTGTGGGATTGCTGGGACCCCGACGCGCTGGTGATGGACCGCAAGAGCGGCGTCTTCGCCGATGCCAGCAAGATCCGGTATGCCGACCATGCCGGCCCTTACGTCAGCACGCGTGGCCCGATGTCGATCCCGCGCAGCCCGCAAGGCCGTCCGCTGATCCTGCAGGCCGGCTCTTCGCCGCGCGGACGCGAGTGTGCCGCCCGCTGGGCCGACATGATCTTCTGCACCACCGCCACCAAGGCCGACGGCATCGCCTTCCGTGCCGACATGCACACCAGGCTGGCGGCATTGGGCCGTTCACCCGTCGAATGCGCCATCCTGCCGACGCTGTCGGTGGTCATCGGCGAGACCGAGTCGATCGCCCGCGAGAAGGCGGAGTATCTCGACAGCCTGATCGATCCCGAGTTGGTGATGGCCTCGTCATCGACCTTGCTCGGTGTCGACCTCAGCCGCATCGAGACTGCGGAGGAGGCGGAAGTCGCCGCCGGCAACCAGGGCATTGCCGGCTCGCGCGACCGCATGAGCCAGGTCGCCAAGGCTCAGGGCATCAGCTTCGCCCAGGCGGTGCGCAAGCCGCGTGGCCTGCTGGCCGGTACGCCCGCCATGATCGCCGACGTGATGGAAGACTGGTTCACCAACGGTGCCTGCGACGGCTTCGTCTTGCCGCCTACCGTGTTTCCCGGGACCTACGAGGAGTTCGGCCGCATGGTGACGCCGGAGCTGCAGCGCCGCGGCCTGCTGCGCCGTGAATATGCCGGCCGCACCTTGCGCGAGAACCTCGCCAATCCGGGTTGAAGCGGCGACTGGCACAGCCATTGCTCCGTCCAGGGGGATCTTCCCGCAGCCGCTGAAAGGCGCCCCATGCCACTTTCCCGCAGGACGCTGATCGGCTCTTCACTGGCGGCGGCCGCAGTCGTTCGGCCGGCTCATGCCGCCGGCAAGGTGCTGCGCATCGGCATCAGCACGTCGCTCAACACGCTCGACCCGATGATGGTCACGACAGGCGACGAATACATCTACGCGAACCTCGCCTTCAACGGGCTGGCCCGCATGCGCGAGGATCTCGTGGTCGAGCCCGACCTCGCCGAGAGCTGGACCTACAGTGACGATCTCAAGCGCTGGACGTTCCGCTTGCGCCGTGGCGTGAAATTCCACAACGGCGAGGAGATGACGGCCGACGACGTCGTCGCCTCCTTTCGCCGCCTGCTCGATCCCAACGGCACCTCGCCGGTGCGCAGCCAGTACGACATGGTCGAGAGCATCTCCGCGCCCGATGCCGGCACCGTCGTGTTCGAGCTCAAGATCCCCTATGGCGGCCTGGCGGACATTCTCACCGACCGCCAGGTCAAGATCGTGCCGCGCAGCGCCACGGCCCAGATGGCGACGCAGCCGATCGGTACGGGACCCTTCAAGTTCGTGAGCTATACCGCCGGCGACCGCTTGGTGCTGGCGCGCCACGCCGACTACTACGAATCCGGCCTGCCCAAAGTCGAAGGCGTGGAGCTGCGCATCATCCCGGAGATGAGCGTCAAGATCTCAGCCTTGCAGGCTGGCGACATCGACATCCTATGGGACCTGCCGCTCGAGCAGGTGAAGCCGCTGTCGGGTCGCACGGATCTACGCGTCGACAGCGTGCCCACCGCCTCATGGGATGGCGCGATCCTCAACAACGCCATCCCGCCCTTCAACGACAAGCGCGTGCGCCAGGCCTTTCATCTCGCCGTCGACAAGGCGGAAGTGGTCGAGCTGACGCTGTTCGGCCAGGGCGTGCCGACGATCAGCCCGATCCCGCCGAGCCATCCGTTCTATGCCAAGGACGTCGTCGTCCCGAAGGCCAATCCGGCGGCTGCCCGCAAGCTTCTCGCCGAGGCCGGTCATCCCAACGGCATCAAGCTGCCGATGATCCTGCCTGTCGGCCGCCCGGTGCGCGAGCGCCTGGGCGTCACCTTGCAGCAACTCGCCAAGGCCGGCGGCTTCGACCTGCAGGTGCAGCGTCTGCCTTATTCGTCATTCAATGCCGAGGTTTCTGGCAAGGCGCCGTTGTACATCGACGGCTTCTTCGCCCGGCCGACGGTCGACACCAGCCTGTTCCCCTTCCTGCGCAGCAAGGGGAGCTGGAACGAGCGCCTGTGGCACTACAGCGACGAGACGGTGGATCGCGCCCTCGATGCGGCGCGCTCGAGCGCCGACCCGGCCGTGCAGAAGAAGAACTACATCGACGTGCAGGCGGCGCTGGTCGCCAATCCGGCGTCGATGTTTGCTTATTCCGTCAACTACGCCTGCGCCTATCGCAAGTCGGTCGGGGACATCAAGACGCATCCGATGAAGTGGTTCGACCTGCGTCATGCGACGCTGAGCTGAGCCATGGGAATGGCCGCCTTCCTGCTGCGGCGGCTGCTCGGCCTGGTCGGTGTGCTGCTCGGCATGTCGGTGCTGATCTTCGGCATCGTCCATATCCTGCCTGGCAACGTCGCCTATGCGATCCTGGGCGAATTCGCGACGCCGGCCGCGGTGGCGCAACTCGAAGCCAAGCTCGGCCTGAACGATCCGCTGCCGGTGCAGTACTGGCGCTGGCTGGGCGCCATGCTGCACGGCGATTTCGGCATGTCGATCGTGATGCAGCGGCCGGCGGCGCCGTTGATCGCCGAGGCGCTGGGTCGCTCGGCGTTGCTGGCCGTATTCGCTTTCGGCCTGGTGGCGATGGGCGGCATCGGCCTCGGGCTCTATGCCGCAACGCATCGCGGCCGGGCGTCGGACAAGGTGCTGACCCTGGCGCAGTTCCTGCTGATCGCCGTGCCGGAGTTCTTCTGGGCGATCCTCGCCGTCCTGGTCTTTGCCTCCTGGCTCAACCTGCTGCCGGCCACAGGCTATGCGCCGCTGAGCGAGGGCGTGGCCAAGTGGGCGTCGCATCTGGTGTTGCCCGTGCTGGTGCTGGCCTTTGGCCTGGTCGCCCATGTCTCGCGATTGACCCGGTCATCGATGATCGAGGTGCTCGACAGCCGCTATGTGCTTGCCGCCCGGGCGCGCGGCCTGCCCGAGCGCAAGGTGCTGTGGCGCCACGCCCTGCCGAATGCGCTCCTGCCGGCGATCACCGTTCTTGCGATCGACGCCGGATTGCTGATCGGCGGCATCGTGGTGGTCGAGACGGTGTTTGCCTATCCGGGCCTCGGCCGCTTGCTGGTCTACGCCATCGAGCGCCACGACCTGCCGCTGCTGCAGGTCGGCATGATGGTGGTGACGGCCATCTATGCGCTGGCCAATTTCGTCGCCGAGCTCCTGTACGCCGTTCTGAACCCACGCATCCGCGTTGCCGGGGCGACGGCGTGACCCTCCTCACCCTGCCGCGGCTCAGCGCGCCGTCCGCACTCGTCCTGGGCGGCGCGCTGCTGCTGTTGATCGGCCTGGCCGCGGTCGTGGGCATCTGGTTCACGCCCTACGATCCCGCCGCCTTTGCCGTGCGCGAGCGGCTGCAGCCGCCCAGCGCGCTGCACCCTTTCGGCACCGACGAGTTTGGCCGCGACGTGCTCTCGCGCGTCCTGGCCGGCGCGCACCTCTCGCTGGCCACCGGCTTCGGCGCCATGGCGATCAGCCTGGCCGTCGGCGTGCCGTTGGGCCTGATCGCTGCCTTCCATCGCGGGGTCACCGAGGAGGTGATCATGCGCAGCGTCGATCTGCTGATCGCCCTGCCGCCGGTGCTGCTCGGCCTGCTGGTCCTGGCGGTGACGCCGCCCAGCCTGTGGAAGACCATCGCCGCCGTCGGCCTGGTCTATGTGCCCATCATGGTGCGCCTGACGCGCGCCGTGGCGCTGGGCCTGCTGGAGGAGGACTTCGTGCAGGCGGCGCGGGCGCGCGGCGAGGGTGCCCCGACCATCCTGTGGCATGAGATCCTGCCCAACGCCTGGCCGCCCATCATCGTCGAGTGCGGCCTGCGCGTGACCTTCGCCATCCTGCTGGGCTCGGCCTTGTCGTTCCTGGGCCTCGGTCCGCAGCCGCCGGCCAGCGAATGGGGATTGATGATCGCCGAGGGCCGCGACTTCCTGCGGCAGGCGCCCTGGGTTTGCCTCGCGCCTGGCCTGTCGCTCTGCGTGCTGCTGGTCTGCGTCAACCTGGTGGGCGAGGGGCTGCGCGAGCGCCTCGACCCGCAACTGCGCGGCCGCTCGCATGCTTGACGCCACGATTCGCACCGGCGCGGCGCTGGAGATCGAAGCGCTTTCCGTCGCCTATCCGTCGCGGGGCGGCTGGCTGCAGGCCTTGGATGGCGTTTCCCTGTCCATCGCCGCGGGCAGCGTGCGCGGCTTGGTCGGCGAATCGGGATCGGGCAAGTCGACCGTCGTGCTGGCGCTGCTCGGCCTGCTTGGTCCGGCGGCGCGGGTGACGGCCGAACGCCTGGCCTTCGACGGCCACGACCTGTTCGCCAACGCATCTGCCTTGCGCGGCCGTCGTATCGGCGTCGTCTTCCAGGACACTGCGGCAGCGCTCAATCCCGCCCTCACCATCGGCTCCCAGGTGATCGAGCCGATGCGCGTCCATCTCGGCACCGAGCATCGCGCCGCCTGGCAGCGCGGCACCGATCTTCTGGCGGAGATGGGCATCCCGCGCCCGGCCCAGGTGATGCGGAGCTATCCGCACCAGCTCTCCGGCGGCATGAAGCAGCGCGTCGGCATTGCCGCGGCGCTCGCCAGCGAGCCCGACCTGTTGCTGCTCGACGAGCCGACCACCGCGCTCGACGTGACCATCGAGGCCCAGATCCTTGCCCTGCTCGACGAGCTTAGGTCGCGCCGCAACCTCGCCATGCTGCTGGTCAGCCACAACCTCGGCATCGTCGATCGGCTGTGCGACACGGTGTCCGTGCTTTACGCCGGACGCCTGGTCGAATCGGGGACGACGGGCGAGGTGTTGCATCGTCCGCGCCATCCCTACACCAAGGGGCTGCTGGCCGCGCTGCCGCGGCCTGACCGTCCCCATGCCGGCCGTCTGGCGCCAATCCAGGGCAATCTGCCCGACCTCACCGCGCCTGATCCGGGCTGCAACTTCCGCCCGCGCTGCGCCTTTGCCGTTGCGGGCTGCTACCGGCCGCAGCTGCTGAGCGGCGATCGACACCAGGTGAGCTGCCATCGCGTCGATGCGGTCGCCGATCTGCCATGGCCTGCCGAGCCCGTGCCACCGACCGCCGCGCCGGTCGCCTCCGCGGTGCCGCTGGTCGAAGCCCGCGAGCTCAGCATCCGCTTCGACAGCGGCGGCTGGCTGCAGCGCCTGCTCGGCAAGGTCGGCGGCGTGCTGGCGGTCGACCGCGTATCGGTGACGATCCGCAACGGCGAGGTGCTGGGCCTGGTGGGCGAGTCGGGCTGCGGCAAGTCAACCCTGGGCCGCCTGCTGTTGCGGCTGCTGCCGGCGCGCGGCGGCACGCTGCGGTTTGCCTCCGCGGTCGTTGGCGCAAGGCCCGACGCTCATTTCAGGCAACGCGCCCAGGTCGTCTTCCAGAACTCCGACACCTCGCTCAATCCGCGCCAGACCGTGGGCATGATCCTCGGCCGTGCCGTACGCTGGTTCGCAATCGCCAGCATCGACGCCGAGGTCTCGGCCGAGGTCGATCGCCTGCTCGACCTGGTCCGCCTGCCGCGTTCCTACGCCCAGCGCTATCCGCACCAGCTGTCGGGCGGCGAGAAGCAGCGCGTCGGCATCGCCCGGGCGCTCGCCTCGCGGCCCAAGTTCCTGGTGTGCGACGAGGCTGTGTCGGCGCTCGACGTGTCGGTGCAGGCCGCTGTGCTGAATCTGTTGCGCGACCTGCGCGACGAGCTGAGCGTCGCATACCTGTTCATCAGCCACGATATCGGCGTCATCGCCCACATCGCCGACCGCGTCGCCGTCATGTACCAGGGCACCATCGTGGAGGAGGGCGCGGTCGGCGACGTGCTGCAGCCGCCCTATCATCCTTATACCGAGCTGCTGCTGTCCTCCGTCCCGCTGATCGGCAAGCGCCGTACCGTTGCCGCCTCGACGCAGGCTGCGCGTGCGGTCCCGATGGCGGGGGGATGCAAGTTCGCCGATCGCTGCACTCGGCGGGTCGGCCCGATCTGCGACAGCGTCCCGCCACCCGTGCAGCAGGCCGCGCCGGGCCACGGCATTCGTTGCCACATCCCTCTGCCTGAGCTTGCCGCGGTGCCGCACTGGCTCAGCCAATAGCCTCTGTTCGAGGAGCGTACGCCATGATGAATATTATCGCGATTCCCAACCTGGTCGGTGGCCATCTCGGCGGCTGGCGTCACAAAGACGCCTTCGCCAAGCCGGTCATGAATCTCGAGGCCTTCATCGAGATGACCGAGATCGCCGAGCGCGGGAAGCTCGATGCGGTGTTCCTGGCCGATGGTAACGGCGTGCGCGACATGGATCGGCCGGCGCTGTTCGCCGCCAACCATCCCTCGGCGCGGCCCGCCTTCTTCGAGCCGACGACACTGCTCTCCGCGGTCTCGATGATCGCCAAGCGCATCGGCGTCGTCGCCACCGCGACCAGCACCTACGACGAGCCCTGGATGGTCGCGCGCCGCTTCGCCTCGATGGACCACATCAGCAAGGGCCGCGCCGGCTGGAACCTGGTCACCGCGTCCAACGCCGGCGACGCGCTGAACTTCGGCCGCGCCGAGCATATGGGCCGCGAGGACCGCTATGCCCGCGCGCAGGAGTTCTACGAGGTGGTCGCCAAGCTGTGGGACAGTTGGGCGGACGACGCCTTCCCGCAGGACAAGCAGACCGGCCAGTATCTCGATCCTGCGCGGGTGCGCCCCATCGACCATCGGGGCATCCACTTCTCGGTGAAGGGGCCGTTGAATATCTCGCCGACGCCGCAGGGCCGGCCGGTCGTGTTCATGGCCGGTCAATCCGGGCCGGGCATGGAACTCGCCGCGCGCTACGCCGACGCCCTGTTCGGGGCCGGTACCACCAAGCAGGACTGCATTGCCGCCTATGCCGACATCAAGGGCCGCATGGCGCGCTACGGCCGCGCGCCCGACTCGCTCAAGATCCTGCCGGGAGTGAGCACGTTCGTCGGCCGTACCGCCGCCGAGGCGGAGGAACTGTACGAGGAGCTGCAGTCGCTGATCTCGCCGCCGCTCGGCGTGCACTATCTGTCGAAGATGCTGGTGCATGATCTCGAAGGCCTGCCGCTCGACGGCCCGTTGCCGGACGACCTGGCGCCGGAGACGCTGGGCGGCAGCAGCCTGCGTCGCTACATCATCGACTTCGCCCGGCGCGACAACCTCACCATCCGCCAGATCTACGAGCGCACACTGCCCGCCCTCGGCGGCCCGGTGTTCAAGGGCAGTGCGGCGCAGGTCGCCGACGAGATGGAGGATTGGTGGCGCAGCAGGGCCGCCGACGGCTTCACCATCATGGCGCCCGTCCAGCCGCGTGGTTTGCGCGAGTTCGTCGACTTGGTCGTGCCCGAGCTGCAGCGCCGGGGCATCTTTCGCAAGGAATACGAAACCACCACCTTGCGCGGCCATCTCGGTCTGTCCGATGCTCCCAGCCAGTGGCATCCGGAGCAGGCGGCAGGGGAGCGCGGCGCGGCATGATGGTTTTGGGCTTCACCGGCGGCGCGCTGGGCGGTCATCTCGGCGGCTGGCGTCATCGCGATTCGTTTCCGACGACCAGCATGCAGCTGCAATGCATGATCGAGATGGCGCAGATCGCCGAACGTGGCGGCATCGACATGATGTTCCTGGCCGACGGCAACGGCGTGCGCCAGATGGACAAGCCCGCTCTGTTCGCCGCCAACAGCCCGTCCGATCGCCCGGCGGTGTTCGAGCCGGTGACGCTGTTTGCCGCCGTCGCCCAGCACACCAGCCGGATCGGTCTCGTGGCGACGGCGACCACCAGCTACGAAGAACCCTTCACGATCGCCCGCAAGTTCGCCTCGCTCGATCACCTGAGCGGCGGCCGCGCCGGCTGGAACCTCGTCACCACGCAGTATGTCGAGGATTCCAAGAATTTCGGACGCGATGAGCATTTCGGCCGTGAGGATCGCTACGAGCGCGCCCGCGAGAGCCTCGACGTCGTGCGGTCGCTTTGGGATTCATGGGCAACCGACGCGTTCCTGCAGGACAAGTCGACCGGCCGATACCTTGACCCGGCGCGCGTGCGCCTGACCAATCATCGCGGCAAGCACTTTGCGGTCAAGGGGCCGCTCAACGTGGCGCGAACGCCGCAGGGACAGCCGGTCGTCTTCATGGCCGGCCAGTCGGACGCAGGCAAGGAGCTGGCGGCCTATGGTGGCGAGGGCCTGTTCGGCACCGCGAGCAACAAGGCCGAGGCGCAGGCCGAATATGCCGACATCAAGGGCAGGATGAAGAAGTATGGCCGGCCGCCGGACGCGCTGCGCATCCTGCCGGCCTCAGCGTGTTCGTGGGACGCACCGCGGCGGAGGCCGATGCGCTGTTCGAGGAGCTGCAGTCCCTGATCTCGCCTGCGCTCGCCGTCAGCTATCTCTCGAAGGTCGCCGGCGTCGACCTGACCGGGCTGCCGATCGACGGCCCGATGCCGAAACGGCAGGGCGAGAGCCTGGGCGGCACGGCGATCGGCCGCTCGGTGCTGGAGATGGCGGCGCGCGAGGGCCTCAGCGTGCGCGCCACCTACGAGCGCGTCCTGCCGACGATGGGCGGCAACATGGTGAAGGGCGACCCGGTCCAGGTCGCCGACATGATGGAGGACTGGTACCGCAGCAAGGCCTGCGACGGCTTCATGCTCTCCATGCCGGTCGAGCCGCGCAGCCTGCGCGATTTCGTCGAGCTGGTCGTGCCCGAGCTGCAGCGCCGCGGCCTGCGGCCGCGCGACTATCGCGGGACGACGCTGCGCGATAGCATGGGCCTGACCCATCCCGTCGATCCGTTCCTCCTGCCCGCTGCCGGGAAGGCGAATCGCGCAAACGGCTAGAATCATGCTCTTCCGGACCGCGCGCATCCTGCGCGCTCATGATCATGAGCGCGCAGGATGGGCGCGGTCCGGAAGAATCCAGGACGCGCTTCAGTCTCGCCGCAGCAGCAGCGTCCGCCAGATCGCGCCGCCCGTCTCGAGGTCGATGTGGCGCTCGAGGGTGAATCCCCATCGGCGATAGACCGACAGGATATCCTCGGCCTGCTCGAGCAGCAGGCCGCTCAACAGCGCCCGGCCGCCCGGCCGGACGGCGGCCGAGAAGGACTCCGACAGCTCCATCAGCGGACCGGCCAGGATGTTGGCGACGACTAGATCGCAAGGACTGAGCGCCTGCAGCTCGTCGTGGCGCAGGCCGATGGCATGCACGAAGCGGCAGAGATCGCCGACACCGTTCAGCACGGCATTTTCGCGCGCGACGTCGACCGCCTCGGCGTCATTGTCGCCGCCGATCACCGGCCGCTGCCACAGCTTGGCCATGGCGATGGCCAGAATCCCGCTGCCGCAGCCGACATCGACGGCATTGGCCGTCTCGGCGCGATCGAGCGTCGCCAGCAACTCGAGGCAGCCGCGCGTGGTGGCGTGCGTGCCGGTGCCGAACGCCATTCCGGCATCGATGCGCAGCGGCAACAGGTCGGCCGGCATGCTTCCGGCGTCATGCGAAGGATGGACCCAGAAGGGACCAACGGCGAACGGCTGGAATGAGCGCTGGTTCTCGGCCACCCAATCCCTGTCGGGCAGTTCCTCCCACTGCCAGCCGGCGCCGATCGCCGCCGCGACCGCGGTTCGGTCGCCTTCACCGAAGATCTCTATGCGCCACGGCCCATCGCGCGTGACCTCGCGGCTGGTGACCACGAAGCCCTTCTCGGCGAGATGCTCCAGCGCCTGCTCGCGCGAGGCGCGATCGGCTGCGGGCACTTCCAGCCAGGCCGTCCAGACGCTCACGCCGCCTCGATGAAGCTGTCCAAGACCTTCTTGGGCCCGGCCTTCTCGAACTCGATGTCGAGCTTGTTGCCGTCGACCGCGACGATGCGGCCATAGCCGAATTTCTGATGAAACACGCGCTGGCCGACGCTGAGGTCGGGCTTGTCGCCCTCGACGGCGCGGCGGTCGTCGAACGTCTCGTCGCGCCAGCGGGTGCGCGAGCGGCCGACGCTGGTCACGCCCAGGCTCTCATAGTCGAAGCCGCTCGCCTGCTCGCGCAGGCCGCCGTGATGGCCGGCGGAGTAGGTGGCGTAGAGGCCGGCATCGCTGCTCTCGGCGAGCTGCTCGGTCGGCAGCTCGCGCAGAAAGCGCGAGGGGATGGCGGCCTGCCACTGGTTGAACACGCGCCGGTTGGCGGCGAAGGAGACATAGGCCCGCTTGCGCGCCCGTGTGAGCCCGACATAGGCCAGTCGGCGCTCCTCCTCGAGCCCGGCCAGGCCCTTGTCGTCGAGCGCGCGCTGGTTGGGGAACAGACCTTCCTCCCAGCCCGGCAGGAACACGGTGTCGAACTCCAGCCCCTTGGCGGCATGCAGCGTCATGACGCTCACCATGTCGCTGCCGGCACGCTCGGCATTGTCGGTCAGCAGCGCCACGTGCTCGAGGAAGGCGGGCAGGGTGTCGAACTCCTGCAGGGCGTTGGTCAGCTCCTTCAGGTTCTCCAGCCGGCCCTCGGCCTCGGGCGAGCGGTCGAGGCGCAGCATGTCGGTGTAGCCCGATTCGTCCAAAATGGTCTCGACCACCTCGACATGGTTCATGCCGTCGAGCATGGCGCGCCAGCGATCGAAGTTCTTTATCAGGTCGCCCAGCGACTTGCGCTGGCGGCCTTTCAGCTCGTCGGTCTCCAATGCCCGCCGCGTCGCCTCGAACAGCGACACCTTCTGAGCGCGCTGGATGATGCGCAGCGTGCGCAGCGCCGATTCGCCCAGTCCTCGGCGCGGCGTGTTATAGATGCGCTCGAAGGCGAGGTCGTCGTCGGGCTGCACGGTGACGCGGCAGTAGGCCATCGCGTCGCGGATCTCCTGACGCTCGTAGAAGCGCGGCCCGCCGATCACCCGGTAAGGCAGGCCCATGGTGATGAACCGCTCCTCGAACTCGCGGGTCTGGAAGCCGGCACGCACCAGGATGGCGATCTGGCTGAGCGCATGCTTGTCGCGTTGCAGCGCCTCGATCTCCTCGCCGACCGTGCGCGCCTCCTCGTCGCCGTCCCACACGCCGCGCAGGGAAATGCGCTCCCCTTCCGTCATATCCGTCCACAGGGTTTTCCCCAGGCGCCCCTCGTTGTGGGCGATCAGGTGCGAGGCGGCGGCCAGGATATGCGGCGTCGAGCGGTAGTTGCGCTCCAGTCGGACGATGGTCGCGCCCGGGAAATCCTTCTCGAAGCGCAGGATGTTGCCGACCTCCGCGCCGCGCCAGCCGTAGATCGACTGGTCGTCGTCGCCGACGCAGCAGACGTCGGGCGTGCCCTGGGCCAGCAGCCGGAGCCAGAGATACTGCGCCACGTTGGTGTCCTGGTACTCGTCGACCAGGATGTGGCGGAAGCGGCGGTGGTACTGCGCCAGCACGTCGGGGTGGGCCTGCCACAGGGTGACGCAATGCATCACCAGGTCGCCGAAATCCACGGCGTTCACCTCGGCGAGCCGCGCCTGGTACTGGCGGTAGATCTCGGCGGCCTTGCCGTTGGCGAACTCGCCGGCGTCGTCGCCCGAAACCTTGTCTGGCGGCAGCGCACGGTCCTTCCAGCGCTGGATGATGCCGGAAAGTATGCGGGCCGGCCATTTCTTGTCGTCGATGCCCTCGGCCTGCAGCAGCTGCTTGATCAGCCGGGTCTGGTCGTCGGTGTCGAGGATGGTGAAGTTGCTCTTCAGCCCTACCAACTCTGCATGGCGCCGCAGCACGCGGACGCCGATGGCATGGAAGGTGCCGAGCCACATGCCGTCGGCCGCACCGCCGATCAGGCTGGCGACGCGATCGAGCATCTCGCGTGCCGCCTTGTTGGTGAAGGTGACTGCAAGAACTTGCGAGGTGCGGGCCCGGCCGGTGATCAAAAGGTGGGCGATTCGGGTGGTCAGCACGCGAGTCTTGCCCGTGCCGGCGCCGGCCAGCACCAGCAGCGGCCCGCCTTCGTGGACGACGGCCTTGCGCTGCTCCTCGTTCAGCCCTTCCAGATGGGCGTTGGGCACGACGACGCGCCGGGCCGGTTGGGGATCAGTCGGTCCGGGATCGTCGGTGATTTCGAACGGATCGGCGGGAGGCGCCATGCACGGTCATATAGCAATCGCCGGCGCAGACGCCTATCTTTGACGTCCGGGGGGAATGTGCCGGTGCCGTGCGCGCCGGAAGTGGAGGTTGCCGATGGCCCGAGGGTTGAACGGTTCGGCGAACGGGTCGGGTAGTCATGTTCCGACCGGCCGGGAGGCCGTTGAAGCGCGGCTGCCCGGTGGTGTTTCCAATTTGCCGTCGGCGGTAGCCGGAGCGCTGCCCGCCGTGGTCGGCTTGCGGACAACCATCCCCAAGGACCGCCGCACGGCCCAGACGCTGGGCACCGAGCGCGAGGGCCACGGCGCCCTGATCGGCGAGGACGGCCTTATCGTCACCATCGGCTACCTGATCATGGAAGCCGACACCGTCACCATCACCGACGTCGACGGCAATGACTGGCCCGCCTACATCGTCGGCTACGACTACGAAAGCGGCTTCGGCCTGGTGCGCACCGAGCAGCCTATCCGGCTCAAGCCCCTGACGTTCGGCGATTCCGATTCGTTGGAGCTGCGCAGCGAGGCCTACGTCGCAGGCCTGGGCGGCGAGAAGGCGACGCTCAGGGTCAAGGTTGCCGGCCGCCGAGAGTTCGCCGGCTACTGGGAATACCTTTTGGACAACGCCATCTTCACCGTGCCGGCCTATCCGCTGTGGGGCGGCTCTGCGCTGATCGGGCAGGACGGCTCGCTGCTCGGCATCGGCTCGCTGCTGGTGCAGGAGGCGCTGGGTCCGGGCGCACCGGCCTTCCCCGGCAACATGTACGTGCCCATCAATCGTCTGAAGCCGATCTTCCAGGAACTCGTGACGAAGGGCCGGCTGGCGACGCCGCCGCGTCCCTGGCTCGGCCTCTACACACTCGAGCACATGGGCCAGCTCATGGTCGGCGGCATCTCCGACGGCGGCCCAGCCGATCGCGCCGGTCTGCAGCGCGGCGACATCCTGCATGCCCTGAACGGCGACGTGCTCGACGATGTCGCCGACTTCTATCGCAAGCTGTGGGCCAGCGGCCCGGCGGGCACGGCGGTCACCCTGCGCATGGAGCGTGACAACGACGCCTTCGAGGTCACCGTACGAACCGGCGACCGGGCGCGTTATCACAGGTTCGGCTCGGACTGAGCTATACTGCGGCCGTCGTCGGACGAAAAAGAACAAGGAGACAGATCGATGGCCCGGGCCTTCGCCTCGCAGGCGGATATGGCGGAGAAGAAGATCACCTTCAGCCGCCTGTCGGAGCATGCTTACGCCTTCACCGCCGAGGGTGATCCCAACACCGGCATCGTGGTCGGCGATGACGCGGTGCTGGTGGTTGATGCGCAGGCGACCCCCAAGATGGCGCACAAGGTCATCGAGTACATCCGCACCGTCACCGACAAGCCGATCAAGTACGTGGTGCTGTCGCATTATCATGCGGTGCGCGTGCTGGGCGCCTCGGGCTTCGCGCCGCAACACATTATTTGCAGCGAGGCCACACGGGAGATGATCGTTGAGCGCGGCGCGCAGGACTACAAGTCCGAGCTGCAGCGCTTCCCGCGCCTGTTCGACGCCGCCGAGACCATCCCCGGCCTGACCTGGCCCACCATCACCTTCGCCGACCGCATGTCGCTGTGGCTGGGCAAGCTGCAGGTCGACATCATCCATGCCGGCCGCGGCCACACCAAGGGCGACACCATCGTCTGGCTGCCCGAGGAGCGCACCCTGTTCAGCGGCGACCTGGTCGAATACGGCGCCACGCCTTATGCCGGCGACGCCCATTACAAGGACTGGCCCGAGACCCTGCAGAAGCTGCGCGACCTCAAGGCGCTCGCCCTCGTGCCGGGCCGCGGCGACGCGCTGATGGGCGAAGGCGCCGTCGAGGAAGGCATCGCCGGTACGCAGGCCTTCCTGGGCGATCTCTACAACGCGGTATCGCGCAGCGCCGAGGCCGGCGATTCGCTGAAGCAGGCCTACGACAAGGCGATGGTCGCCCTGCAGCCGCGCTACGGCAACTGGGTGATCTTCGAGCATTGCATGCCGTTCGACGTATCGCGCGCCTACGATGAGGCCAAGGGCCTCGACCACCCGCGCATCTGGACCGCCGAGCGCGACATCGAGATGTGGTCGGCGCTGGAGAAGGCGTGATCATGCGAGCGCCAAGCCGCTCATGCGGAGCGCGGACCTTCAGGTCCGCATCATGATTCATGAGCGGACCTGGAGGTCCGCGCTCCGATGAGTTCTTACACTTACCAGCATTACCCTTATCGCCGTCCACCTGAGCTCGACGGCAAGGCCGCGCGTCGGCCCGTGGTCATCGTCGGCGCCGGCATGGCGGGTCCGACCTTGGCGCTCGAGCTCGCCGCGCGAGGCGTGCCGACGGTCGTGCTCGACGAGGACGATACGGTGAGCTTCGGCAGCCGCTCGATCTGCCAGGCCAAGCACAGCCTCGAAGTGTGGGACCGCTTCGGCATTGCCCAACGCATGGTCGACAAGGGCATCACCTGGGAGCAGGGCGAGGTCTATCTCGGCGACCAGGCCGTCTACCGCTTCAACCTGCAGCCCGAGCCTGGCCATAAGTTCCCGGCCTTCGTGAATCTGCAGCAGTACTACGTCGAGGAATTCTTATACGAGCGCTGCCTCGCCGAGCCTGCGATCGAGATGCGCGTCCTCAACAAGGTCGTCGGCGTCATGCCGCATGACGATCATGTCGTGGTCGAGGTCGAAACGCCGGACGGCCGCTACACTCTCGAGGCCGAATGGCTGGTCGCCTGCGACGGCGTGCGCAGCCCGGTGCGCCACATGCTGGGCCTGGCGTTCGAAGGCGAGGTCTTCCACGACCAGTTCCTGATTGCCGATATCCGCCTGCTCGATGAGCTGCCCAAGGAGCGGCGCTTCTGGTTCTACCCACCCTTCCATCCGACCAACTCGGTGCTGCTGCACCGCCAGGCCGACAACGTGCTGCGTGTCGACTTCCAGCTTGGCCACGACGCCGATGCCGAGGAGGAGAAGAAGACCGAGAACATCGATTGCCGGCTGCGCCTGATGTTCGGCCCCGAGGCGCGCTGGGAGCATGAATGGACCAGCGTCTACACCTTCACCTGCCGCATGATGCAGCGCTTCATGCATGGCCGCGTGGTCTTCGCCGGCGATGCCGCCCATGTCGTCTCGCCGTTCGGCGCGCGTGGCGGCAACGGCGCAATCGCCGACGTCGACAACCTCGCCTGGAAGCTCGCCCTGATCGTGACCGGCAAGGCCCCTGAAGCGCTGCTCGACTCCTACGACAGCGAGCGTCGCGCGGCGGCGCGCGAGAACATCCTCAATTCGACGCGCAGCACCGATTTCATCACGCCCAAGTTCCCGGCTTCGCGCGCCTTTCGCGACGCCGCGCTCGCCCTGGCGCGCGACTTCCCCTTCGCCCGTGCCTTGATCAACAGCGGTCGCCTGTCGGTGCCGACGCTGCAGCCAGAGTCGCCGCTCGACACGCCGGACCGCGACGGCGACTGGGTCGGCGGCCCGGGGCCGGGGCGGGCGATGCTCGACGCGCCAGTCGGCCTAAAAGGCGAAAATGGGGGCTGGCTGATCGACCGGCTCGGCCGCGACTTCAACCTGCTGACGTTCGGCCAGGACCGGGTCGAGCCGCCGGACGGCGTCACCGGCATCGCGGTCGGCGGCAATGGCCTGGCCTGGCGGCGCTACGATGCCCGTCCTGGCACGACCTATCTGATCCGTCCCGACCGCTACGTCGCGGCGCGCTGGCGCAGCCCGGACCCCGCTGCCATCACTGCCGCCGTCGAGCGTGCCCAAGGACGTAACACGGGCAGGAGCCCCGCATGACCGCCTTGCGACGAACCCTGAACCTCGCCCGACCCGACGACATCTACAACGCCATCATCGATGCCCATAAGGGCCTGAGCGACGAGCAGTGCCGCGACTTCGACGCGCGGCTGATCCTGCTGCTGGTCAACCACATCGGCGACGAGGCCGCGATCCGCGAAGCATTGAAGGAGGCCGCCACGACATGAACGACAAGTCGCCCGTTGCTGCTGTCACCGTCCGTCTGGCGACAGTCAATGATGTCGAGCTGCTGCATCGCTTCTCGGTCGATCTCGCGAGCTACGAGGACGAACCCGACGCCGTCACCGCGACGCCGCAGTCGCTGGCGCGCGACGGTTTCGGCAAGGACCCGCAATTCGCCGCCCTGATCGCCGAGCGCGGCGGCACGCCCGTGGGCTTCGTGCTCTACACCTTCAACTACTCCGTATGGACCGCCGCGCGTGGCATCTTCATCGAGGATATCTGGGTGGTGCCCGAGGAGCGCCGCGGCGGCGTGGCGCGCGCGCTGATGCAGGCGCTGGCGCAGGAGTGCGTTGCCAAAGGATACAAGCGCATCGACCTCAACGTGCTCGACTGGAACCCGGCGCGCGCCTTCTACGAGCGCCTGGGCTTCAAGTGGATCCGCAACTGGCTGCCGTACCGTCTGAGTGGTGAGGCGTTGGAAAGGTTGGCCTCGCCGCCCTGACCGCACGTCGGTCAGGTGAACTATACGGAAGTCTAATCGCCGCAGACGAATAGGCGATGGCTCCAGCGCGCGCGTCGGCTCAGGGTGTGATGGAGGGCGGGGGCCACATGGTGTCTGCCCGCATCAGCCCGGGGGCAGTCACCATGAATCGCTACATCGTCCTGCCGATCGCCTTGTCCGTCGTCTTCTGTTGCGGATCGGCAATGGCGCAGATCGCCGGCCAAAGCCCGACCCTGGCATCGCCGCTCGGCGTGACGTCGCCTTTGGGCCTCGGGCCCGGCACGCCGGTTGGCCCAACCGGTATTCCCATGGGAGCGACCGAGCTTGCCTCGCCCGGCATCGGCCCGCTCCCGGACGTGTCCTCGATCGCAATGCCCGGCAGCATGGCGATCACCTGTCCGACCGCTGGTTCGTCTGGCGCCGACACGACCGGGGGCACGACATTCGACGGCGGCGGCATGACGACGATGGCCGCGGGAAACTGTCCGACGACAGCCGCCAGCACCATGACGAACCCCTCGGCATCGGCGTCCGCGCCAATGCCCATGACGTCGCAGCAGACGGTGGGCCGGTTGGGGATTCCTCTCGGCTCCGTCGAGCTTGGCGGCGGTGGCCTCAGCCCGCTGCCCGACCCGGTGCCCACCCTCGTCCCCTTGGCAGAGCCGGCCGCGGCGCCCGCCTTCGTCGCGCCGGCCGCTACTGCGCCATCGGCGATGTCGGCGCCGGCGGCAGTGTCCTGCGTAACCATGTCGGTTCCTTCCGCGGGTGCGGCCACGTCGCCCGGCGGCTGCTGACAGAGGGGAGGCGCGGCGATGCGACGAACGAACAAGTTGGCTGTCATTGGCCTGGCGGTCGTCCTCGCGGCGGTTGGCGGTCTTGCCGCGGCGCATCGATGGATCGGCGAGCATGGGCCGGCAGCTCCGCCGGTCGCCCCCGCCGTGCCGATCGTTGCCGGCACGGTCACGCGCGGGGACGTGCCGATCTACCTGCGCGGCGTCGGCACAGTGATCGCCTACAACACGGTGGTGGTGCACAGCCAGATCCAGGGCCAGCTGACACGCATCGCCTTCACCGAAGGCCAAGCAGTGCATGCCGGCGACCTTCTAGCCGAGATCGATCCGCGTCCATTCCAGGCACAGCTCGACCAGGTGACGGCCATGCGGGATCGCGATCGCGCCCAGCTCGCCAACGCCGAAGCCAACCTCGGGCGCTATGCCGATCTTGGCGCCAAGGGTTGGGCGAGCCAGCAGCTCGTCGACACCCAGAAGGCGCAGGTCGCGCAACTCAACAGCGCCATCAAGGCCGACGAGGCCCTGATCGAGGCGGCGTCGGTCCAGCTCGGCTACACCCGACTCACCTCGCCGATCAACGGCATCACCGGCGTGCGCCAGATCGACATCGGCAACATCATCCATCCGACGGACGCCAACGGCCTGGTGGTCGTCACCCAGATCGAGCCGATCTCGGTGATCTTCACGTTGCCCGAGACCGATCTGCCGCAGATCCAGCAGCAGATGGCCCGCGGGCCGCTCTCGGTGCTGGCCTACAGCCAGGATGATACGATCGAGCTCGATCGCGGCCGCCTCGCCCTGCTCGACAACGAGATCCTGCAGACGACCGGCACGGTCCGCCTCAAGGCCGAATTTGCCAACACGGCGCACCGGCTGTGGCCGGGCGAGCTGATCAATATCTGGCTGCAGCTGGAAGTCCGCCACGACGGCCTGACCGTGGCCGCCTCGGCCGTGCAGCAGGGACAACAGGGCGCGTATGTCTACGTCATCGCGCCGGACGGCACGGTGGCGCTGCGTCCGGTGATGGTTGGCCAGGTGAGCGGCGGCCAGGTGCTGATCACCGCCGGGCTTTCTGCCGGCGAGCAGGTCGTGGTCGACGGCCAGTATCGCTTGCAGGAAGGCAGCCGCGTCACGCTTCTGCATGGCAAGGCAGCCCAGGACGCGGCGGCGCAGAGCCTGCAGCGCACGCCCATCCCATGAACCTCTCGGCCCCCTTTATTGCCCGTCCGATCGCAACGGTGATGCTGATGGTGGGCGTGTTGCTGGCCGGGCTGGCGGCCTATCCGCTGCTGCCGGTGGCCTCGCTGCCCAACGTCAACTATCCGACGCTCCAGGTCACCGCCCAGCTTCCCGGCGCCGATCCGCAGACCATGGCCTCGTCAGTGGCGACGCCGCTCGAGCTGCAGTTCGGGCAGATCCCGGGCCTGGTCCAGATGACCTCGGCGAGCGCGCTGGGCTTCACTCAGATCACCCTGCAGTTCGACCTCGGCCGCTCGATCGACGGGGCAGCGACCGATGCGCTCTCGGCCATCAACGCGGCATCGGCGCAACTGCCGACCGGGCTGCCCTACCCACCGACCATCCGCAAGGTGAACCCGGCGGACACGCCGATCCTGGTGCTCGCCGTCACCTCCGACAGCTTGCCGCTGACCGTCGTCGACGCCTATGCCGAGAACATCCTGGTCCAGAAGATCTCGCAGATCCCCGGCGTCGGCATCGTCGGCATCGGCGGCCAGCAGAAGCCCGCGATTCGCGTCCAGCTCGATCCGCAGGCGCTCGCCTCGCGCGGCATCAGCCTGGAGGACGCGCGCAATGTCATCGCCCAGGCCAATGTGGACATGCCGAGGGGCACGCTGAACGGTCCGCGGCAGACCTACACCATCAACACCAACGACCAGCTGCTCGATCCCGAATCCTACAACTCGCTGATCCTCGCCTATCGCAACGGCTCGCCGGTGCGCGTGCGCGACGTCGGCCGTGCCATCGACGGGCCGGAAAACAACCTGGTCGCGGGCTGGTTCAACCACAAACGCGCCATCATCCTGGCGGTCCAGCGTCAACCGGGAGCCAACGTCATCGACACCGTCGCGCGGGTGAAGGAGATGTTGCCGGTGCTCCAGGCATCAGTGCCGGCATCCCTCAAGGTGGACGTCATCTCCGACCGCACCGAGACGATCCGTGCCTCGGTCAGCGACGTGCAGTTCACGCTCGTGCTCACGGTGGCGCTGGTGGTGATGGTGATCTTCCTTTTCCTGCGCAATGTCTGGGCGACGATCATCCCCGCCATTACCGTGCCGCTGTCCCTGATCGGCACCTTCGCCGTGCTCTATGAGCTGGGCTACAGCCTCGACAATCTGTCGTTGATGGCGCTGTCGATCGCCGTCGGCTTCGTGGTCGACGACGCCGTCGTCGTCATCGAGAACACGGTCCGCCACCTGGAGCAGGGCGCTTCGCCCGTTCAGGCGGCGCTGGCCGGCGCCAGCGAGATCGGCTTCACCATCGTCTCGATCACGCTGTCGCTGATCGCGGTCTTCATCCCGCTGTTCCTGATGGGCGGCTATGTCGGATTGCTGTTCCGCGAATTTGCCGTCGCGGTCAGCGTGTCGCTGGTGCTGTCGCTTGTGATCTCGCTGACCCTGACGCCGATGATGTGCGCGCGCCTGCTGAAGCCGCACGACAGGCAGGGCGCCCATGGCCGCCTGTACCGGCTTTCCGAGCGCGCCTTCGATGGGTTGCTTGGCCTCTACGAGGCCGGGCTCAAGGTCGTGCTGCGCCATCGCCTGGTCACGCTGCTGGTCATGATCGGCACGGTGGTGCTGACGGGCTGGCTCTATGTCGTCATTCCCAAGGGCTTCTTCCCGCAGCAGGACACCGGCCTGATCCTGGGCCTGAGCGAGGCGGCGCAGGACATCTCCTATCCGGCAATGGTGCAGCGCCAGCAGGCTGTGATCGATGCCGTGCTCAAGGACCCGGCGGTCGCGTCGGTCGGCTCGGCGATCGGTGCAGGCGGTGGCACCACCACCCTCAACAGCGGGCGCGTGTTCATCGCGCTGAAGCCGTACGGCCAGCGCGATGCGACGGCCGACCAGGTCATCCGCCGACTGCAGGCGCGGCTCGCCAAGGTCGAGGGCATCACGCTCTACATGCAGGCTGCCCAGGACATCACCGTCGGCGCCAGGCTCGCCAAGACGCAGTACCAGTTCACCCTGTCCGATTCCGATCCCGGCGAGCTCAATCACTGGGCCGCGCTCTACCTGGAGAAGATGAAGGCCATTCCCGGCATCATCGACCTCACGACCGACCAGGAGAATGCCGGTCCGCTGCTCGACATCGCCGTCAACCGTGAGGTCGCGTCGAGCTACGGCATCCTGCCGGCGACGGTGGACAACACGCTCAACGACGCCTTCGGCCAGCGCATCGTGTCGACCATGTTCACCATGCTCAACCAGTATCATGTCATCCTGGAGGTGCTGCCGCGCTTCCAGAACGGTCCGGAGGCGTTGAGCGACATCTATGTGCGTTCGGCCGCCGGCCAGCAGGTCCCGCTCAAGACCTTGACCAAGAGCGACGTGAAGGTCTCGCCTCTCGTGGTCAATCATCAGGGCCAGTTCCCCTCGGTGACGATCTCCTTCAACCTCGCCCCGGGCGTCGCGATCGGCGACGCGGTTGCCGCCATCCAGCAGGCGGGACGCCAGCTCGGCAAGCCCGCATCGCTTGCCACCGGCTTCCAGGGCAACGCCCAGGCCTTCCAGGCGTCGCTCTCCAGCACGCCGCTGCTGATCCTGGCCGCCCTGGTCGTGATCTATCTCATCCTTGGGATGCTCTACGAGAGCGCCATCCATCCCGTGACGATCCTGTCGACGCTGCCGTCGGCTGGAGTCGGCGCGCTGCTGATGCTGATGGCGGTCGGCTTCGATCTCAGCGTCATCGCCTTGGTCGGCATCATCCTGTTGATCGGCATCGTCAAGAAGAACGGCATCATGCTGGTCGACTTCGCGCTGCAGGCCGAGCGCCAGCAGGGATTGTCGCCCGAACAGGCGATCTACCAGGCCTGCGTCCAGCGCTTCCGGCCGATCCTGATGACGACCATGGCGGCTCTGCTGGGCGCCGTTCCGCTGATGCTGGGCAGCGGGGCTGGATCGGAGATCCGCCAGCCGCTGGGCTATGCGATCGTCGGCGGCCTCGTCGTCAGCCAGCTCATGACGCTCTACACGACACCCGTGGTGTTTCTCTATCTCGATCGGCTGCGCCGGCGTCCGGCGCGCACCGCCTGACGGGCGTCGTCTTTCGACAACACCAAGCAAGTGTCGGCAATCCGGCGCAAGCGAGCGCGTGGTGGGATCCATAGATCCTCGACATGCGCGGGAGCCAATCGGCGCTTCCCGGCAAACGATGAAAGGTCCCTCAAATGAAAAAGCTCACCTCTCTGTCCGCTGCCGCAGTCACCGCCTTGGTGGTCGGCCTCGGCTTCGCCACGACCAGCAATGCCCAGACTCCCATGTCGTCGCCGATGAGCGATCAGGAGTACTGCCACCTGCTGGCCGCCACATATTCGGGCGGCTACTACGACGGCGTCTTCAAGTACGGCCGCTCGGACGTCGGCAACGCGACCGCCGTCGCCATCGCCCAGTGCCTCGAGGGCGACGCCCAGCCGGCGATCCCGGTGCTCGAGCAGAGGCTGCGCGACGCCAACATCCCCGTACCGACACGTGGCTGACCGGCACGAGGCTTCGCCGCCGCGGTCGACAATCGGCCCGGCGGCGAAGCGCCGCCAGACCAACGTATGAACGCCTCATACCAATGCGACCTCCAATGCGAGCTCCTGCAGGAATAACTTGGATCCGTCTCGCCCACAGGGCAGTCGGAGGTCGCATCCATGCCAATCGTCGATCAGGGCGTAATGGTCCAGCCGAGCGACGCCGTGAAGCGCCGCAGCCGCGTCTGGAATGGCATGATCGCCGAAAGCGTACAGGCCACGAAGCGGGCCAGGCTGGACTTTCACTATAGCGGGCCGCGGCACCTGCTTGCCGCATACGAGCGGGGTCCTCGGAAGCTCGCCTTCGTGCCTGCCGGTCACGCGTACCGAGAGTGGCACGAACCATGCGCGGCCATGCGTGTCGTCTACGTCTATGTCGATCCGGCCGCGATGCCGGCATCCCCACCCTTGGCGCCTCGGATGGCCTTCGAGGATGCGGCCCTCGCGGATACGGCGCTGAAACTCGGCCGGCTGATCGACGATACGGACTTCGACGACGACCACTATCTGGAGGCGCTCGGAACGGTCCTGACGCATGAGCTCGTTCGGCTCACCGCCACGTCACGAAGCGAAGCGCTCGCCAAGGGAGGGCTCGCGGCCTGGCAGCAGCGCGCCGTCACGGTCTATATCGAAGAGCATCTCGCCGAGCCGATATCGCTTTGCACTCTGGCGCGGCTGGTCGGGCTCAGCCCGTACCACTTCTGTCGCGCCTTCAAGCAGTCGGTCGGCCTGCCGCCGCATCGCTATCACAGCAACCGCCGCATCGAGCGCGCCAAGCATCTGCTGGCACAGCCCACGGCGTCGGTGACCGATATCGGGCGGATCGTGGGCTACGGCGAGACGAGCTCGTTCACCACGGCCTTCCACAAGGCGACCGGCATCACGCCGACCGCCTATCGCCGGACCCTCACTTCTTCTGAGACAGCGCCATGACCCGGCCGGCCTTGGCCGGCCGCGGCAGGTCCTTGTGCGCCTGCCACAGCTCTTCCAGCCGCGCCGCGACAGGGATCGGCCAGGGCGCCGAGCGGCGGCTGGCATAGTCGATGTTCATCACGATCGTCTCGTTGGTCGCGGCCAGATAGCCCTGCTCGCCGTGGTACATCTCGTGGAAGAGATGGACCTTCTTGGCGTCGCGCGCGAGAAGCTGCGTCGCAAAGCGCATCGGCGCGCCCTCGCGCATCTCGCGGTCGTAGGTGACGTGGGTCTCCAGCACGAAGGTCATGCCGAGCTTGCCGTCGACGTAACGCCGGCCCAGCCCCATGTTGCGCATGAAGGCGCCCGAGGCCTGGTCGAAGGCGGTGACGTAGAAGGCGACGTTCATGTGGCCGTTCCAGTCGACCCATTCGGGCAGCACCGTCGACGTATGAGTGTCGAGCGGCGCCCGGGTGACCAGCTCGGGCAACTCGTAGGGCAGTGAATCGAGCATACGCTACTTCTTCCTCTTGATGCCGATGAGACGGCCGGCCTGTGATGGCGTCGGCAACTTCTTGTGCGCGGCCGCGAGCTTGTCGATGCGCTCCATCGCCCATTCGGGCCACGGCGCCGAACGGCGCGTCTCGTAGTCGATGTGCATCATCATCAACTCGTTGGTGGCGGCGAGATAGCCCTCGGCTTCGTGATACATGCAATGGATGAAATGCAAGCGCTTGGCGTCGTGGTCGAGGATCTGGCTGGTGATGCGCAGCGGATCGCCCTCCTTGACCTCGCGGTCGTAGGTGACGTGCGCCTCGAGCACGAAGGTCATGCCGATCTTCTCGCGCGTGTACTCCCAGCTGCAGCCGAACTGGTTGCACAGCGTGTCGGTCGCCTTGTCGAAGGCGACGACATAGAAGCCGACGTTCATGTGGCCGTTCCAGTCGATCCACTCCGGCAGCACGGTGGCGCGGTGCTGGTCGAACGGCGCCGACAGGTCGAGTTCGACCATGGGGTAAGGAGGTAATTTCATGCGGGCGGACCGTAGCGAAGGCGCCACCTGCACCGCAAGGGATGGTCAACGGTGATCGCACTGTGGAACAAGGCCGTGGCCGACGATGACGATGGCGTTGTGATCTACTTCGCCGCCTGCGTCGGCGCTTCGCGAAGCTGCTGGTAATAGGCGGCGACCGCCGCCATGTCCTGGTCGCTCAGTCGCTTGGCGATGTCGGCCATGCTGTCGGCGCCGTCCTTGCGCGAGCCCGACTTCCACATCTGCAATTGTAGCGCGATGTAGTCCGCATACTGCCCGGCAAGGAAGGGGATCGCAGGAAAGCCTCCGATGCCGCCAGGACCATGGCAGTTGTTGCACGCCGCCAGCTGCTTCGCCTGGTCGCCGACGCGTGCCAGTTGACGGCCGCGCTCGATCAGCGTGGCGTCCGCGCGGTTGTTGAACACGAATGGCCCCTTGGCGCTCGCATAATATGCCGCCACGGCGGCACCGTCGGCGGCCGACAGCGCCTTGGCGATCGGTCCCATGAGCGCACTGTTGCGTGCGCCCGATGCGTAGTCGGCGAACTGCCTCGCCATGTACCAGGCGGACTGCCCGGCCAGCCGGGGAAAGGCGCCGCTGCCGCCGGCGATGCCGTTCTGGGCGTGGCACCCGGAGCAGGCTGGGACGTTGTCGCCTGCGCCATTGGCGGCAATGTCGGCGCCGCGCTTGAGGTTGTCCTGCGCTTGCGCCGCGAGGCCGAACATCGCCACGGCGGCGCCGATCCAGGGTCCGAGCTTCATCTCGGCACCAGCGCTCCCGGCGCCTTCAGGTACCGGTTCTTGATCGCGTCGAGCGCCCAGTAGGTGAGGGCGCCGACCGTGCCGGTCGGATTGTACGAGGCGTTGTGCGGATAGGCCGAGGCGCCGACCACGAACACGTTGGGCACGTCCCAGCTCTGCAGGTAGCGGTTGACGGCGCTGGTCGTGGGATCGTTGCCCATGATGGCGCCGCCGGTGTTGTGCGTCGTCTGGTAGATCGTCGAGTCATAAGGGCGTTCGCGCGGCGCCCCCGCCACGATCTTGCCGCCCATGGCGCGGCCGATGCCCACCGCCTTGTCGGTGACGTAGCGCGACATGCGCACGTCGTTCTGCGGGAAGTCGAAGGTCACGCGCAGCAGCGGCTGGCCCCACGCATCCTTGTAGGTCGGATCGAGGTCAAGGCAGTTGCCGCGCATCGGATGCGAGGAGCCGTGGCAGGTCAGCACGACGGTGTGGTTGTAGTGGCGCGCCACCGCCTGCTTCCAACCCAGGCCCCAGCTCGGCGTGCCGGGCGGTGTTGGATGGAACTCGATCGGCCGGCCGCCGGTCATGGTGGCGCTGATATAGGCGCCGCCGATGAAGCCGAGCCCTTTGTGGTCGAAATTATCGCCGGCGAAGTCGTCGATCACCGTGCCGCTGGCGCCCGAGGCCATGAAGGGATTGATGACGACGTCCTGATCATAGAAGACCGAAGCGTAGCTCATGGTCTGGAAAGCGTAGTTACGGCCGACGACGCCTTCGCCGGTCACCGGATCGTAGGGCTTGCCGATGCGCGAGTTCAGCAGCATGCGCACGTTGTTCAGCGAATAGGCCGTGATCAGCACCAACTCGGCCGGTTGCTCGTACTCCCGGCCGGCGGCGTCGACATAGGTTACGCCGGTCGACTTCTTGCCTGTGCTGTCGAGATTGACGCGCAGCACCTGGCAGCCGGTGCGCAGCTCATAGTCGGGATTCTTCAGGGCCACCGGCAGGATGACGGTCTGCGGGCTCGCCTTGGCGAAATGCTCGCAGGCGAAGCGCTCGCAGAAGCCGCAGAACACGCATTGATGCAGGGAGAGCCCTTCGGGATTGGTGTAAGGCTCGCTGAGCGTCGAGGCGGGCGAAGGGAAGGGATGGTAGCCCAGGCTCTCGGCGCCCTTGCGGAACAGCGCGCCGTAGTAGGGCTCCTTCATCGGCCGCGTCGGGTACTCGCGCGAGCGCGGGCCTTCGAAGGGATTGCCGCCGGCCTGGACGACGCCCTTGATGTTGCCCGCCTTGCCGGAAGTGCCGCAGAGATATTCGAAGCGGTCGTAGTGCGGCTCGAGCTCGGCGTAGGTGACGCCCCAATCCTGGATGGTGAGATCGGAATCGACGAAACCCTTGCCGTAGCGGCCCTCGAGATGCGTGCGATAGACGAAGTCGGCCGGCTGGAATCGCCAGGTGAGCCCGTTCCAGTGCACGGCCGCGCCGCCCAGGCCGTTGCCCGGCATGAAACCCTGCCAGCGCCGCATCGGCAGCGCCGTCTGGCCTGTCGAATTGCGGAAGGTCATCGCTTCCTTGACGTTGTCCTGGGTCAGCGCCTTGCGTACGGCGTAGCGCAGCTCGTCGTGGATGGCGGGCGACTGGAAGTCCGGCACGGTATCGCGCATCGGCCCACGCTCGAGGCCGACGACCTTCAGGCCCGTCGCCGCCAGCTCCTTGCCTAAAATGGCGCCCGTCAGGCCGACGCCGACCGTGACGACGTCTACCGCCTTCAGCCGCTCAGCCATCAGCGCTGGCCTGCCGGGATGACTGGCTGCACATGGACGTGGCCATGGCTGTCCTCGGCCAGGCTGGTCGGCGCACGGTCGAGCTTCATGCCGTGCTGGTCGACCACTTCGTAGTACGAGGCGTAGGCGCCGGGGAAACCGATCATCTTCCACGCCATCATGTCGCGATTGCCGCCATAGACCGGATCGCTGAAGAAGCCTTCGACGGGGGCGTCCCACAGATGGGCGAAGAAGACGTCCGACGGCACGCCGCCCAGATCCGCGGCCCCCGCTTCGAGGCTGCGCAGATAGGCGTCCTGCTGCTCGCCGCTCATTTTAGCGAAGGGTGTGCCGGCGCGCGCCAGCTCCTTGGTGATGGCGGCGAGAGCCGTGCGGAACAGTTCGGCGGGTGTGAAGGGAAGCTGGTAGCCCTGGCTCGGCGTGCCGGGCTGCCAGGGGCCGCTGCGATAGAGCCGCTCGCCGGCGCCCCAGGCGCCGTTCAGCTCCTTGTCGATGAAGTTGGCGACGCCCGCTTCCAGTGCGCCCGGCCATTGATCGTCGGCCGGGATCAGCCGCGAAAGGGCGGCTTCGATGAAGGCGACTTCGTCCGTATTGAAGAAGAGATAGACGGTCGGTTGAGCCGCCGGTGGAGCCTGCTGTGCCGCTGCTTCAGGCGGCGCAATCGCCAGCGCCGCTGCCGCCGCCGCGCCCGTTGCGGTGACCACATCCCTGCGCGAGAGACGGCTCATCGCATCCTCCCCCGATCATCTTGTCCTGTCCCCGGCCGGCACTGTCGCACTCCGCGCGCCTTCGTACCAGCGCGACATCAATTCGATGGCGATCCAGGTCAGGACCGAGCAGCCCAGCAGCACGTAGAGCCCGTTGTGCCAGCCGATCTGGTCGACGATCAGGGCGAACAACGACGGCGAGAAGGCGTTGACCAGCAGGATCGGCGTGGCGATCAGCCCCAGCATCGCGCCGTAGCCCTCGGCGCCGAACAGCGCCAATGGCACGGCGCCGCGCACGATGGTGATGACGCCCTGTGAGGCGCCCAGCAGTAGCGTGAAGGCGACCAGCAGCCAGAGCTCGCCGCGCGCCACCATCAGCAGCACCAGGCAGGGCGGCAGCACGCCGATGGCGATGCGGGCCACCGTCATGGCCTTGAGGTTCTTGGCGAAGAAGATTTCTATCAAGCGGCCGCCGAACTGGCCGTGGCCCTTTAGGGAGGCGACCCACACGGCGATTGCCCCGACCAGCCCCGCCGCCTCGAGCAGGGGGACGAGCTGGAGCGAGATCACGCCAAACACGAAGCCGTTCAGCGACATGATGAGGGCGAACAGGATCATGCCGACGGTGCGCTGCCGGCCTTGCAGCGCCGGACCTTCGGACGTCGACGCCGCGGGCTTGGCCGTCGTCGCTACCGCGCCTGTCTCGCGCCAGGACAGGCCGAGCCAGTTCAGCGGCAGGCAGATCACGAGGTTGATCGCCGCGAACAGCATCAGCGTGCCGCGCCAGCCATAGGCCTCGTTGAGATAATGGCCGATCACCCAGAAGACAGTGGAGGCATAGGCGCCGTAGAGGGTGAGATAGGAGATCGCCAGCCGGCCGCGGCTCGGCACGACCTGCACCAGCGCGGCGAAGGCGGCGTCGTAGAGGCAGCAGCGCATGCCGATGCCCACGACCACCCAGGCCACGAAATAGGCGGCGATGCCGTGAACCTGCGCCAGCGCGAACAGGCCGAGCGAGACGATCACCGTGCCGGCCGACATGACGACGCGCCCGCCGATGCGGTCGATCAAGCGCCCGACCGACGTCGAGATCACGCCCATCGTCACCAGCGCCACGCTGAAGCCCAGGAAGATCGTGCTGATGGCCCAGCCGGTCTCGGCCGCGATCGGCTTGGCCAGCACGCCCAGGCAATAGAAGCTGGTGCCCCACGCCGTGATCTGGGTGATGCCGAGCGCGTTGACCGCGATGGCGAAGGGGCTGCGCATCGTCTCAGCGCCTGCGTTCGGGGATCTCCGACAGGTCGCGGAAGATGCGTTTGCCGAAGCGCTCGCCGGTCGCGATCATGTCGTCGGCGCCGGCCGACGGCCCGCCGATGCGCAGCACGGCATCGCACTTGCCGACCAGCTCGCGCGCCACCGGATGGAAGATCTCGTCGAATACGGCGTCGCCGGTCTTCTTCGAGCCGGCATGCTTCAGCAAAGGCAGGGCGAACCACTCGCCCAGCACTGGCAGATGGCCGTGCCGGAACACTTTCAGCGCCATGTCCTCCATGGCATCGACGTTGCGCTGGATCAGCACGGGATCGTCGTTGGTGCCGGAGCGGTAGGGACCGGCGATCAGGATCATGAGCTGCTCACTCATCGCGGGACCTCCAGCAGCTCCTTCGCCACCAGGTCGGGCGCGGAAATGATGCAGTTGTGGCCGGCCTCGATCGGCCGGTAGCGGATGTGCGGCATCGCCTGGACCTTCTCGTGCATGCCGGCCGACACCGGATAGCGCGGCTTGGTGCAGGCGATGTAGGTCATGGGCCGGCCGTTGCCGGCGGGATTGCTCAGGCGGATCGGCTTGGTGTAGCAGGCCACCGGATGCGGCGTGAGCTGACGATGCGTCCATGCCGCCAGCTCGGGATCGTCGATGATCAGGCTGCCGACCGGTGCGAAAGGCAGCACTTCGGTGCCATTGACCACCTGCACCAGCTTCTGGCGCTTGGCGACGATCGCAGCCGGAATGCGGCCGAAGATCGACTGGCCGTCCTGGGCGATGCCGCCATCGACGATCACGAGATGGCCGATGCGCTCGGGCATGCGGTCGGTGACCAGGCTCGCGATCAGGCTGCCGAAGCTGTGGCCCACCAGGACGATGTCCCTGAGGTCATCTTCTTCGAGCGTCGCCAACGTGTCGGCCACGAACACGTCGTTGTCGAGCTCGGGCGACAGCTCGGCCGCGCGCTCGCCGACGCCGCGAAAGGGCAGGGCCCGGGCGTCATGCCCGGCGGCGCTGAGCCGCTCCAGTACGAATTGCCACGACCAGGCACCCATCCAGGCGCCGGGCAGGCAGAGGTATGTCCGTTTCATTACACCGGTCTTAGCCGGCTAGTTCACCAAGGTCGAGAGGTGGGAATTGCGTGCGCGGAGAAAGCGCTCCAGGCGACTCTCGTAGTCGGCGCCGACCGCCTGCCTGATCGACGGCCTCGCCGCCAAGGCCTTGCGCCAGGCGGCTACCTTGGGCTTGCCGGCCAGGATGCCGAACGCGCCGATGCGGTCGAACACGTCGAAATAGCGGAACACCGGACCGAACGCCGCATCGACCAGCGAGAAGCCGCCGTCGAACCACGGACCCTTTCCCAGATGGTTCTCCAGCCGCGCGAACTTCGCAGCCAGCGTCTCGGCCTTCGTTGTGAAGGCCGTCTCATCCTTGGCCGAATAGAGGCCGGCGATGTCGTTCAGGACCGCCGACCCGAACTCGATCCAGGCACGGTGCTCGGCGCGCCGCAGGGGATCGGCGGGGTGCAGCGGGTGCGGCCGCGTTTCCTCGAGATACTCCAGGATCACGGCGCTCTCGAAGATGGCTCGGTCGTCGACCTTGAGCACCGGTGTCTTGCCGAGCGGCGAGAGGTCGAGGAACCAGGCTGGCTTGGCGGCGAGGTCGACGTAGACGCGCTCGAACGGCACCGCCTTCTCGGCCAGCGAGATGGCGGCCCGCTGGACATAAGGGCAGAGGTGATGGCTGACGAGGGTCAGGGAGGGAGACATCGGCAACTCCATGCAATCGCATCTAAATGGATGCAATTGCATATAGAGTCAAGAGCCGATAGGCTGCCCTCATGAGCGACAAGCCAGCCGAGGCGACGGTCCAGGCATGGGCCCGCCTGATGAAGGCGCAGCACCGGGCACTGGGCTCGGTGGAGGGCGCGCTGAAGGCGGCGGGGCTGCCGCCGCTCGCCTGGTACGACGTGCTGCTGGAGACCGAGCGTGCCGGCAAGGACGGCCTGCGGCCCTTCGAGCTCGAGCGGGCCATGCTGCTGGCGCAATACAACCTGTCGCGCCTGGTCGATCGCATCGAAGCCGCGGGCTACGTCGAGCGGCGACCGTGCGTCGACGACGGCCGCGGCCACCTTATCGCCATCACCGACGCCGGTCGGACGATACGCCGGCGCATGTGGCCGGTTTATGCGCGTGCCATCGAGGCCGCGGTCGGTCAGCGCCTGTCGGGCAAGCAGGCGGCGACGCTCGGCGAGCTGCTCGGCCATCTGATCGACGAGCCATCATGAGGTTCCTGTTCTTCACCGGCGGCTGGACCGTCGGCGGCATGGAGACGGCGTTCCTGTCACTGATGAAGGGCCTTGCTGCGCGCGGTCATCAGCCAACCGCGATCGTCAGCGGCTGGACCGACGGCGAGGTGCCGCGTCTTTTGGACGAGGCGGGCATCCCGCACCACGAAGTGCCGCTCGGCCGATTCTATATCAGCAATGCGGTCTTCACCTGGCACACCTTGCGGCGCATGCCCGAGGCGCGACGCCAGCTTCGCGCCATCGCCGCCGACCTGCGGCCCGACTGGGTGATCTCGCCCGACGTGCAGACGCTGCTGCTTTCGGCTTCGATCCTTCGGACCCGGCGCGCGCTCTTCCTGCAATCGCTGCCTGAGCGCTTGATGCAGCATCGCTGGGTCGGCCGTCTGCTCGACCGGCGGCTCGATCGCGTGCTGTGCTGTTCGCAGTTCATCGCCGAGTGGGCCCGCAGTACGCCCGTCGATCCCGCCAAGCTCGAAGTCGTGCACAACGGCGTGCCGATTCCGGCCGCGGCGCCTGTCGTCCAGCGGACGCCGCTGCGCCTCGCCATTGTCGGCCGCATTGTCGAGCAGAAGCAGCACATGGTGCTGGTCGATGCCTGCTCCCTTCTGAAACAACGCGGCGTCGACTGCCGACTCGACATCGTCGGCACGAAGGGCGGCGACTTTTCCGACACCATCGAAGCACGCATCTCGGCACTCGGCCTTGTCGAGCAGGTAAGATGGACGGGTTTTGTTGCCGACCGCGACCGGCTGTACAGCGATGTCGACATCCTGGTCGCGCCAGCCGTCGAGGAGCCGTTCGGCCTGACCGTCGCGGAAGCGGGCGCCTATGGCCTGCCGGTCGTGGCAGCGCGTTCGGGCGCCTTTCCCGAAATCGTCGAGGATGCGCACACCGGCCTGCTGTTCGCACCAGGCGATGCGACCGACCTGGCGCGCAACCTCGAGCGGCTCGTGCTCGACGCCGAGCTCCGCCGGCGCTTGGGTGCGGCGGGCCGCGAGCGCGTCGCGTCGATCTTCACGATCGACGCCATGACGGAGCGCTTCCTGGAAGCCTGCGCTACATCGCGCTGAGATCGGCGATCGCCGCCGTGATCAGGCGCGTGCCGACCGCCATCAGCAGGACGTCGTTGGCGACGCGTACATACTGATAGCCGGAAGGCGCCGGCGTGAGCTGCATCAGGAGAGGTCCGGGCAGCGGATAGAACACGACAGTGCCGGGCAGAGGCTGGCCGATCGCCCACAGCTTCTTGGCCTGGCCCGGCGGCAGGCAGCCGTTGTTCTTCTTGGCCAGGCCCGGCGGGCAGTTCCCGGCCGCGAAGTCGTTACGGTAATAGGTGTAGACGGTATTGCGGTCACGATCGGCGACCACGACGTTGGCGGGCGCCGCCGGCTGGTTGCCGCGCGCGCCCTGGCCCTGACCTTGTCCTTGGCCGGGCGCGTTGTCGTTGCCCTTGCCGTGCATGGATTTGTCCGGGCCGCCGCCGCGGCCAGGTTTGTCGTCCTTGTCCTTCTGCGCCAGCGCGGGCTGGGCGAAGACAGCGACGATCAGGGCAACGAGAAGGGGAGAGAGTTTCAAGACAGGCCTCCTGCCGGCGTGCGATAACGCTCGGACGGCCGCAGAGGTTCCACCGGCAGACCATCGGAGACTGACAATGACGAACACCAACCGACGCGTGCTCCTGAAGTCGCGCCCGCAAGGCGAGCCGACGCCGGCCAACTTCGACATCGTCGATGCGCCCCTCCCCGAGCCTAAGGATGGAGAGTATCTGTCGCGCACCATCTGGCTGTCGCTCGACCCCTACATGCGCGGCCGCATGGCCGAGGCCAAGGGTTATGCCGCCAACGTCAATCTGGGCGACGCCATGGTCGGCGGCACGGTCGGGCAGGTGATCAAGTCAAGAAATCCGAAGTTCAAGGAAGGCGACTATGTCGTCGAATATGCGGGCTGGCAGAGCCATGCCGTGTCCAACGGCGCCATGTCGATGAAGCTCGATCCCAATGCTGCGCCCTTGTCGGCCGCTTTGTCGGTATTGGGCATGCCGGGCATGACCGCGTGGTGGGGCCTGATGAAGATCGGCAAGCCCAAGGCGGGTGAGACGGTGGTGGTGTCGGCGGCGTCGGGCGCGGTCGGCTCGGTGGTCGGCCAGCTCGCCAAGGCGCATGGCTGCCGCGCGGTCGGTATCGCCGGCGGCAAGGACAAGTGCGACTACGTCGTGAAAGAGCTAGGCTTCGACGCCTGCGTCGACTACCGCGCGGCCGGTGGCAACCTGTTCAAGGAGATCCGCGCCGCCGCCCCTAATGGCATCGACGTCTACTTCGAGAATGTCGGCGGTGCGGTGCAGGCCGCCGTCGTGCCGCAGCTCAACGACTTCGCGCGCGTGCCTTTGTGCGGGCTGATCGCGCACTACAACGAGATGCAGCCCAGTCCCGGTCCCGACTGGCGCCTGCTGCTGGTCAAGCGCGCCACCGTCACCGGCTTCATCGTCTCCGACCATTTCACCGACATGGAGGGGTTCTGGAAGGAAGTCCCCGCGCTGGTGAAATCCGGCAAGCTCAAGTACCGCGAGGACATCGTGAAGGGCATCGACAATGCCCCCGAGGCCTTCATCGGCCTGCTCAAGGGCAGGAACTTCGGCAAGCTGCTGGTGCAGGTCTCGGACGATCCGACGCGAAGCTGATCGCGTCGACTCCCGCGGTACATCGACAGCAAGCCCGGCAGCGCCAGCCGCCGGGGTCCGTCGTTGTTGGTGGCTTTTGCCACAGAGTCGCCATGTGGCGAGTCGTATGACTACTGGGTAGCGAAGACGGTCGCCGCCTGGCCACATGTGACAGAAACGTCACGGCATCTGCGGCTTGGCATTGGCTCCATCTTGGACACAGAGCCGCACCGCGGCGACCAACGTTAGCACCCGTATAGGTGGGTGTGCTTGGGAGCGTGCGATGAACGACGTAGCCACAGAGGTCAGGGATATCCTCGTGTTCCATCTCGGAGCCGACGAACGGCGTCTCACCGACGACGCCCGGCTGACGGAGGATCTCGGCGCCGACAGCCTCGACGTCGTCGAGATCGTCATGTCGTGCGAGGAGCGGTTCGCCATTGCGATCCCCAACCGGGTGGCGACGCGGCTGACCACGGTGGGCGACGCGGTCCGCTTCATCGAATCGGAGATGGCCGTCCGCTGATCCGCTGGCGCTCGGTCGATGCAGCTTGTTGCCTGCCAAAAGCGGCTTAATGCAATAATAACATTAGCAGTGCAATTTTTTTAAAACTCGGGCACAACTCCGAAATGTGCGGTGTTCCCAGTCCAGAGCACCGCATCCTTTGGGGGAGTGCAGGGACGTGCTCAAATATTCGGCGAGACACCTCGCGCGCCTTTTTGTGGCGGTTGTGTTCGCGCTGGCAGGCGTTCCGGCGCACGGCCAGAGCTGGAACCTCTACGGCAACGGCGGCTCGTTCTTCGTGCCGATCACCAGCCAGCCTAACGATCCCCGAGGCGGCCCCCCGATATACTTCGTCTCGCTGACGCTCAACGGCAACAAGACCAACCCCTTCATCCTGGATACAGGTTCGCTCGGCCTCGTCGCGGACCCGAACCATTACACCTACACGCCGGCCAACGGCGACGTGCAGCTCGCGAACTACGCGACCATCACCTACAGCACCAGCGGCGCCAACCCGATAGGCGCGCTCTACCTCACGAACGTGCAGATCAACGGCCAGAACGGCCAGTCTGTGACCGCGCGCGTGCCGATCCTGGGGGCCAGCAACTACGGCTACCGGCAGCTCGGCATCGGCTTCGACCGCGGCGGCATCATGATCGGCCCGAACTCGAACCCGGCCACCCTCACGCCGGCCAACAACAGCTACCAGATGAACCCGTTGCTCTCGCTGGTGAGCGGCACCAACGTCAACGTCAGCACCATGCAGCCGGGCTACATCATCAGCCTGAACGGCTCGAACCCGGGCCTGACGCTCGGCCTCAACAGCCAGAACACCGCCGGCTTCTCGTTCCAGCAATTGCCGTCGGCCGGTGGCCTGCCGTCCTACTGCAGCACCCCCGGCATGGGCTGCCCGCTGCAATGGAGCTCGCAGAACGGGTCGGTGTCGATCACGACCAACGGCCAGACCTACACGCTTGGTCAGGCGAGCCAGCTGCCCGACAGCGGCATCTCGTACATGATCGTCAACTCACCGGGCAACACCGTCCCGGTCGGCTCCGTGCCCTTTCCCTCCTGCAGTGACCAGGCAACCCCGCCGTCGAACTGCCTGCAGAGTGGCTCGGTGTCGGTCTACCTGCCGGGCCAGACCACTCCGGCCTACACATTCACCTTGGGCGACGGGACCAATCCCAGCACGCCGTTCGGCGTGCAGGTCACGCAGAACGCGGGCGCCAGCAACCTCGGGCGCACCTTCTTCAACAACCTCAACTACCTCTACGACCCGATCGACGGCTTCGTCGGCTACCAGGCCGCCGGCACCAACGGCGCGACCGCGACGATCATCCCGATGTTGGCGCTGCAGGGCAACCTGACGCTGTCCAATGGCTTCTCGTCGACCTTTCCCACCTTCTTGATGAGCAATCTGACGGTGAACCAGACCGGCTCAGGCACGTTCGGCGGCGCGATCACCGGGCCAGGCGGCCTGACGCTGCAGAGCGGCAACGTCACGCTGGGCGGCGCGGGCTCCTACGCCGGCGGCACCGTGGTGAACGGCGGCATGCTCACCGTCGGCAACAATGGCTCGATCGTCGGCAACGTCACGGTCAACGGCGGTGGCTTCACCAACAACGGCACGATCGGCGGCAACGGTCTGGTCACCATCAATGCCGGCGGCAGCTTCGTGAACAACGGCACCGTCAACACGCCGAGCCAGTGGCAGCTGAACCAGGGCAGCTTCACCAACAACAATTCCTTCAACGGCAGCCTCGCCAACACCGCCACGGCCAGCAACACCGGAACGCTCGCGGGCTCGGTGATCAACACCGCGACCGGCACCTTCAGCAACACCGGCACGATCACCGGCAGCGTGGCCAACATGGGCATGTTCGCCAACAACGGCACGGTCGGCGGCAGCTTCGCCAACATGGGCACGCTGAGCGGCACGGGCACGATCGGCGGCAGCCTCGTCAACAGCGGCGTCGTCGCTCCGGGCAATTCGATCGGCACGATGACCGTCTCCGGCAATCTCAGCAGCAGCGGCGTCTACAGCGCCGAGGTCAACGGCGCGGGCCAGAGCGACCAGATCACTGTCGGCGGCACGGCGGCGCTGCAGGGCGGCGCGGTCAGCGTCTATGCCCAGCCGGGGTCGACCTTTGCGCCGCGCACGACCTACCGGATCCTCAGTGCCGCCGGCGGCCTTTCCGGCACCTTCGCCTCGGTCAACGAGCTCTATCCCTTCCTGCAGTCGAGCCTGAGTT
>NZ_BKAJ01000138.1 GCF_007992495.1 Reyranella soli | reverse complement strand
ACCGAGCACCGCCGACCGATTGATCGTTTCGACGGGAGCTACAGCCGCAATGAGCGCACGGGTCTAGGCCGATACCACTGGACCGATCTTGACGTCCCCAAGGCACCGCCACGGCCCTGATCTACATACGGCTCGGGGCGCCATCTGAAGGTCCCACCAGTAGGACGCGCTTCATGCAGGCCAAGATCCACTTCGTGGCTAACGATTCCATCTGCCACAGCGGCGACAGTAGGCGTCGGTGGTGCATTAGGGTACGAGCGGTGTACTCATACTGAAGAGGTGGATGGGTTCTGTGTGGCCGCGCAGTAGATGACGGCCTTCGTCGGCGAACTGCGCAGCCAGACCATCACTGCCTTCGGCATAAAGCGCGTCCATGACGCTGCCGGTAACGAGAATCGATACGTCCAGAAGCCGACATTGCGCCTCGACTAAGCTCGCGACATTGACCGTGTCACCGACGACGGTGAGCTCCAGCTGACGGTCGCCGCCAACGTCGCCAAACACAACATCACCGTGGTGAATACCGACCGCAACCCGAATGGCCACCTCGCCGAGCTGATATCGTTCAGCATTCCAGAGAGAAATAGCTGTTTGGATGTCGATCGCCGACCGCACCGCGTTCGTGACGTCTGCTGCAGAGGGCATCGGCAAACCGAACACTGCCATCAGGCCGTCCCCCAAGAACTTGTCGATCGTACCATTGTTGGCGAATACGGCGCTGCTCAATCGCGCCAGCAAATCGCGCAACATGACAATCACCGCCTCCGGTCGCAGGCGCGCACAATGGGCCGAGAAGCCGACCATATCGACGAACATCACCGCCGAAGATTGCTTGTGCGTAATTGGCAGCCTTTCGTCGGCATCCATCAATTGATCGACAAGGCGTGGCGAGAAAAAGCGGGCCAAGTTCGCGCGCTGCCGCTCCGTATGCTTCAGGCGCTCATTCACGGCTCGGTTTCTGAGCACCAGGAACGTTGTGATACCGATCGCTGTTAGGCCAATGCTGGCCCGGATCGGCGGCGTTCCTGCGAACGTGGTGCCGTGCACCATAACATAGCTGGCCAATGTCAGCCCAGCGCAACCGGCCGCCGCTTGCAGCACGGTACGTCGTTGGCTGGAGGTGTCGACAATAAGGACAACGACCACGTACAGGACGGCGACGCTGAACTCTAAAGGGCTGAACGTGTCGAGGAGGAAGACAATCGCCGCCAGCATAATGGCAGCAACAGGAGCGACGAACCCCGGCGCCACGATCTTCGAAATCGGAGATCTTGGCGTCATTGCATGCCTGTGAGATGCCGCGGAGAGAGTATCTCGCGCGTTCGATGTGCGCTGCACACGGTTAAGCTCATGCCGTGCGTCCGACACCGTCAGTCGGTGCTACACTCAACCCTGACTGTCGGAGATCAGAATTGCGCGTCGCCGCCGTCCCTGTGGACTTGAGGCGGCAGGTCCCCGTCGCCAACCCATCGCAAGGCGACGACGACCCAAGAGTTGCGGCTGTGGACTTGATGACGCTACGACGTCGCTTGGGCCCGTGCACCGTTCGGTAAGCGGAAGGGGCGCCGTCGCAACAGTTGCTCCAGAGGCTTGATGCCTTCGTCGTATCGAGTTGTAGAAGGCCAGCTCCTCGGTTCGCATCCCCGCCAATCCGAAGAAGACCGGATCTTGGTCGTATTTCCCTCATAGATCGTAACAACGACTGCAGCGCGCCATCTTTGTTCACGGCGTGGGGGCACATGCTACCCAGGCCGAAAGTGTCATGACCCAAGCAGCGAGGTTGCGGGCGGCGCACATATGTATGAATCATCGGCTCTCTTGGGTGCGTGCGTTACGCTGCCTGCAGCACTAGAACGATGCCCAAAGATGGCAACGCCACGCAGACGGATCACACAAACTAAAGCATTACCAGAAATTGTCGATTGAACCTTCGCACATGTTTATTGAACCACCGGCACAATCCATCGGTGGGCATTAGTTGTGTACGATCTTCACGTTGGAAAGGAGCATCGTGATGACGCAGACGTATGTCGCGGCCGACGCTACCAGTGTCTCCCGCGAAGACCTTCCGATTCGAACCGCTACGTCAATGATGGCGTGGCGCGTCCATGAGTACGGACCGCCGGAGGTCATGAAGTTCGAGCGCATCCGCCGACCTGATCCTAGCCCTGGCGAGGTCCTCGTGAGGGTGAAGGCCGCAGGCGTAGGTCTATGGGACGGCTGGATCAGGGCTGGGCGAGGGGCCCAGCCGGAACCGCTTCCATTGACGCTCGGGTCCGACCTCGCAGGTGAAGTCGTCGCCGTGGGGCCCGGGGTTTCGCCCCCTCTCCTCGGCGAGGAGATTTATGGCGTGACGAACCCTCAGTTTGTCGGGGCCTATGCGGAGTACGCCCTGGCCGCGGCTTCGATGGTCGCGCGCAAACCCGCGTCCCTCAACTACATCGACGCAGCCGGCGTACCCGTTGTTACTGTAACGGCCCGACAATCCCTATTCGACCATGCCAGGCTCACGGCGGGGCAGACCGTCGTGATCCATGGTGGTGCCGGAGCTGTAGGCGCCTATGCCATCCAGCTCGCGCGTCAGGCAGACGTGCATGTCGTCGCCACCGCATCGGCGGACGATGCGCCGTTCGTTCGCGAGCTAGGCGCAGACACGGTCATCGACTACAGGACCCAACGGTTCGAGGACAAGGTGCGGGATGCCGACGCTGTGATCGATCTCGTGGGTGGCGAAACGCAGAAGCGCTCGTTCCAGGTCCTGCGCCGCGGCGGCAAGCTGATTTCGACGGTCTCCAAGCCGGACCAGGCCACAGCGCGACAGCACGGCGTCGAGGCGGCCTTCTTCCTCGTCAAGGTGACGACCGAGGAGCTGACTGGAATCGCAATGCTCATCGACGAGGGAAAGCTGCGGGTCGGGCCCAGCATGGTCCTGCCCCTTGCCGAGGCAACCCAAGCGCATCGGATGCTGGAAGGCCAGCAACCCCGCCCGAAGGGCAAAATCATCCTGGCGACGCCACCCTTGTGAAGGAAGCAATAACATGTCCGCACACTCTCCTGCTCTCGCCATTCCAGATTCGCTTCTCGCCAGGGAAGCCACCGGCATCCTGCGCGAGCATTCCGGAAACCTGCTCTTTAACCACTCGGTACGGGTCTACCTATTCGCCGCCGAGCAGGGTCGCCAGCGCAAGCTGCGGTTTGATACGGAGCTCCTGTACATCGCCGCGGCTTTTCATGATCTGGGCCTGACCAGGACGTTCTCCAGCGAGAGCGAACGTTTCGAAGTCGACGGCGCCAATGCCGCGCGCCAGTTCCTCGCCACGCACGACGTGCCCGAAGAGCAGATTCGGACTGTGTGGGAAGCCATCGCCTTGCACACCACGCCGGGCGTCACCCACCACATGCAGCCCGAAGTGGCGCTGCTCTATACGGGCGTCGGCCTCGACGTGCTGGGGCGTGGCTTCGACCAGTTCCCGGCCGACGTGCGCGAGCAAATCGTCGCCAAGTACCCGCGCAAGCATTTCAGGGACGACTTCATCAAGGCGTACTTCGCCGGATTCTCGCACAAGCCCCACACGACGTATGGCACCGTGAACGCCGGCGTCTGTGAACGCTTCATCCCGGACTTCAAGAGTCCCAATGCGGCCGACCTGATCGCTTCATCACCTTTCCCGGATACCCCATAATCCCTGAAGCACCCTGGTCCGACAGGGTCACGCACTTCCCTTCAGTCTTTGCCTCTTTGTCGCTGCTCATCCGCTTCGCAATTGCATGGGGAGACGCGTGGGGTAGGCGACAATGCTGGGTTCGCGGTTCAACCGCAAAAGAAAATCACTTCGACTGTCGTACGCGCCGGTCCTATAGCAGCCTGTTTGGACACTCTCCGCGCGACGAGTCGATGAGACCGTCCAAGTATGTCGGGTAGCCTTTGGGTTTTCGATTTCAAATAACGCATCGTAGTCGATTGTCGGGAACCACGTGAGCGCCATGGCTGCATCGCTGACGTCACTTCTCTGGTCGACCCTCGGTGCTTTCGCCACCGGTACCGAAGGCTTCATGATCGCCGGGTTGCTCCCGGTCTGGCTGCGCTGCTAGCTGTTCTTAGGCGTCGTTGAAGGGACCAATTCCGAATGATGGAGCTTGAGATGGTCATGGACGGCGCAGTCCGCGCAAGCAGACTTATAAGGTGCACAAGTGTTTAGGCATCGGCCAAGATCGGAGGAAATGAATGTCCAGCGCAACGGATAAAGTCGCAATTGTCACAGGCGGCTCGCGCGGCATCGGTGCAGCAATCTCGCGAAGGCTTGCCGCCGACGGCTTCAGGCTTGTCATCAACTATGCTGGTAACGCAACGGAGGCACAGGCGCTGGTTGAAACGCTAACCCAAACCGGTGCCCACGCGGTAGCCGTGCAGGGCGATGTAAGCGACGCTGCAGCGGTCTCGGCTGTTTTCGATGCCGCAGACACGATATTCGGCGGGATTGACGTTCTGGTGAACAATGCCGGCATCATGTCTCTCGCCAACGTAGTAGATACGGACGACGCGATCTTCGATCGAATAGTCGCCGTAAATTTGAAGGGAACGCTTAACACATTGCGTGAAGCGGCGCGGCGCTTGCGCTCAGGCGGTCGCATCGTGAATCTATCGACCAGTCAGGTGGGCTTGTTCCATCCGACGTATGGTGTCTATGCCGCCACTAAGGCCGGTGTAGAAGCGCTGACGCGAGTTCTGTCGAAGGAGCTGCGTGGCCGCAATATCAACGTGAACGCGGTGGCCCCAGGACCAACCGCAACGGATCTTTTTTTTGCAAGGCAAATCACAAGAGGAGATAGAACGGTTCACTAGGCTTGCTCCGCTTGAAAGACTCGGCATGCCACCTGACATTGCGGCAGTTGTTGCGTTCCTCGCCGGACCCGATGGCGCTTGGATTAACGGGCAAGTGGTGCGCTCTAATGGCGGTATCGTCTGACCTAATCGCGGGTCAATCGAAGGTCCAGAGGGTGGCGCAGGTACTCGATGGTCCGGACCCTGAATCGTCAGACCAGTTCCATACTCCTTGCTGGACGCTCTCTCAAAGCGGGCGATGCGCTGTTCATGCGGGGATTGAGCAGCAGTCGTTGCGTCGGGCGCACTGACGCTCGTCGTGCCGCTGTCTGCCGACGAGAAGGCATTTGCCCGATCGTCGGATAGCCAATCCATATTAATGCTTCTGCCGAAGCAATCCGCGCTCATGGCGATCGAGGTCCGCCAGGGCCGGTGATGATCAAAGGCAGTGGCGCCGATAGCTGAGCAGCCTACGGTATCTACGACCGCAATCCGTTAAGTGGCGCCGGGTGTGCTGACACAGTGCGGTTGTGAGAAAGCTTACATCAATCGAAAGAATGTCCTAGGGCGCCACTTCATAATCAAACAACTGTTGCAGCATTGATGGAGGATGCATGTACAGCGTTGCGCTATCAATGACCACTTCGATGACAGGTCGAGGATGGTTTCAGCTGTCATTGGTTGCTCTCGTGGGTATCTGCGCGGTCGCGGCCGCAGAAACCTTAGACTTCAACAGAGACGCAGTGGTGGAATTTCCGCTCCCGCTATGCACAGCTGAGGGGGCGTCGGGGTCGTCGCTCGACAAGGTGGAGATAGTCAGGTCATACGCATTACCCGACATACCGGGGAAGCGAGTAACAGTTGTCCGGGTGACGTACGGGCCAGGGGGCTTTACTCCGCCGCATCGTCATGGTGGTACGGTTACGGCTTACATCACCAAAGGCCAGATCAAGTCTCAACTCAAAGGGGGGCCTTTGGAGACATACGATGTGGGGCAGTCGTTCTTTGAACCCCCGGGCGCTATACACCTAGTGTCTGCAAACGCCAGCAACACCGAATGGGCGGAATTGATCGCGATTGTTGTTGCCGATGACGGTGCACAATTGACGACCCTTATCGACCCTTGAGGAAGGGTCATGTTCCTGATCGCAGACCGCTCATCACCATCTTTCGGCGAGGTGTTGGATGTCGTTCGCCAGCACTTTGCCGATCTGAAGACAAAGGGACCTGCAGTGGATCAAGTAATCATCGCGACCCAACCGCTGAGTTCGATTCAGCCTCGGATCAATACGTCATCTACCCGACGTTCTTACGCGACCGGCTTGTCCTGACCGTTAGTAACTCACTGGGAGGCGTGCCCTTAGCTCCCTCAATCACTGCATGTTCCGGCCATCACAGTATCAAGTCGCAACGGTAGGAATCCATGACCGACAACGACGCGGAAATGCAGGCGCCAAACGTTCGCCCGTACGTGCAAGAGCGACTGCCGGCGTTCACGCAGCAGGTAGGCCTTGCGGAACTGTCAGCTGCAATCGCGCATGAGGTGAACCAACCGCTGACAGCGGCGCTCGCCAATGCTTATGCTTGCGAAAGCTGGCTATCGGCCAGTCCCCCCGACATTAAACGTGCGCAGATTGCGTCCCAAAGCTTCACCCGCGAGGTCAATAGGGCTGCTAATATCGTCAAAAGCATTCGTGCCCTTTTTGAACAGAGCCCGACTGCGAGGTCACCTGCCAACATCAACGAAGTCGTCTTTGAGGTCTGCCAGCTGATGCGAGCCGAACTCAGGGCCGGAAATGTCGAAGTGTGTCACGACCTCCCTAGCGGTCTTCCTTTAGCGGTCATTGATCGCGTGCAGATTCAGCAGGTCCTAATCAACCTGATCCGTAATGCCATAGAAGCCTTGGGTTCGACGCCCACGCCTGCCGCACAGCTCAGGATCCGTTCCCTTTTGACCGCCCGTAGACAAATATGCATTGAAGTAGCGGACGAAGCAGGAGGGCTGCAGCACCCGGAACGGCTATTCGAGCCCTTTTTCACTACGAAGCCGGACGGCATGGGCATGGGGCTTGCCATTTGCCGGTCCATCGTCGAGGCCCACAATGGGCGACTATGGGCCCAGAAGAACCAACCAGTAGGAACCCGGTTCCTCTTCACTCTTCCGATTTGGGAGTCGACGCCACAATAACAACGGAAAGTATGCTTGGCGAGGTCAAGACCCTGGTGCTCGAAGCGCGTGACGGGGTTTTGATTAAAGACTTGCAGCTATGCCACATAACCCTTTGGCGAAGGCCGTGAAGTGAATGGGCTCGAGGTGGTGGAGACCTTATGTTGTTGTCGTTGGCGGAAGGCCAGAAGCTGTGGATCGTGATGCAGAGCCTGAACGGATCGCGCCGGGACTTGGTGACCCTGCAAAGCGCGGCCATTGTCCAAGGTTTCTAGCGCAAGGTGTGCCACAGCCCGCAAAGCACGCGGGTTGACTGGCTGGTTCACGACGGCTTTCGACTCACCTCTGTTGGTGATGATGTTGGTGGCCGCCACTATGCATAGCGGGTCAGGGAATCCTTCCTGCTGCAGCTGTTTCAATTCCAGGATAGTGCGCTGCCGCAGGGTCCGCGCGGCATGTCTTCAACCTACCAACTTGGCGGCGATCCTCGCGACGTAGCGGCCTTGGAAACGCGCACCGTCGAGCTCGACCCGGGACGGTTGACGGGTTCCATCACCGCCCGCGATCGTTGACGCCCCGTAGGGCGAATTCCCCATCACGTCGGAAACGCCCATCTGGCCCTGGAACGCGTAGGGTAAGCCGACAATGATCATCCCCAGATGCAGCAGCACTGGGTGGAAGGTCAGCAGCGTTGACTCCTGACCGCCATGTTGGGTAGCTGAGGAGCAAAAGACCGATCCAACTTTGCCAACAAGTGCGCCGCTTGCCCAAAGCGGACCGGTTTGGTCGATGAAGTTTTTCATCTGCGCGGTCATGTTCCCGTACCTGGTCCCAGTCCCGAAGATGATTGCATCGTACTCGAGGAGCTCGTTCACGATGGCAACAGGCGCTTTCTGGTCGAGCTTGAAACCGGACTTTTGCGCGATTTCCTCCGGTACGAGCTCCGGAACACGTCTGATCGCAACGTCTGCACCAGCTTCACCTGCACCAGCGGCGACCGCCTCGGCCATCTTCTCGATGTGGCCGAAAGCCGAGTAGTAAAGTACCAGCACCTTTGTCACTGGTTCCGTCCTCCTTGGTGGTGAATATCAGTTCTGAGCACTACGTAGCGCCGTCCGTCAGGTGGGCCAGGTGAGGCATAGATGGCCGAGCAGAAATTCTGTCGGGCGTAGTTCATGTCCTTCAGTGCCAGGACAGCGGCTTGACGTTGCCAACCCATTGAGACGCAGCAAATTGATCACGACCGGCCTCGCCATTGTTCGCTGGGAGTCCAATTAAGGAGACGGCACCACGTTGTGGTTAAGCCGGAACATGTTGGTCGGGTCGTAGGTCTTCTTGATGGACGACAACCGCGCGTAACGTTCCGAGCCGTAGATCGCCGCGGCATCGCCCGCCTCGTCCGGCGCGAGATTGTTCGCGTTGCGCCGGTCACCCTGCCAGGGCCTCATTCCATCGAGCAACTCGGCTACCGATCTCTTGAGTTGCTGCTCCTGCGTGAGAGGACCGACGGAGACGCCCAGCAGACTGTACGGCAGGCCCCTGGTCGCTACTGCGTTGGGCACCGCCGGCTCCCGGTCCCACGCCCCGCCGAGGGCACGCAGCTCAGCGAGCACCAGTTCGGTGTTTGCTTCGGGACCGACGAGTTCGATCAGTTTGTCCTGAGCCTGCGCAGGGAATTCCCGCAGCATGATACCACGTTCGTAGTAGGGTACCGGGTCGGTCGGCTCGTTGTGAATCGACGCGACGTTGGCGTACGGCATGTCTGCCACGGTATCCAGAGCTACCGGAGCTACTCTTCGTAGCGGCCTTATCATGCGCTCGCCGTCCGCGGTCTTACCGTTGTAGGCGATCCGCACCGCCACCAGAAACTTGCCACGCAGAGGGGCAGGCACCTCGGGCACTGCCGGCATCCGCATAACTGCGAACGACGTGACCATGTTTTCCGGCGTGCCCGGGTGCCAAGCGGCCCAAGCGCGCAGAACGACAGCCATCTGCTCGCCGGGGAAGAAGAGGCCACCGCCGTAAAGGCGCGCAACCGGGAACAAGTCGAATTTCAGCGCTGTCACTACGCCAAAGTTGCCCTTGCAACCCCGCAGAGCCCAGAAAAGGTCGGGTTCCGACTCCGCGTCGATATGCCTGAGTTGGCTATCAGCGGTCACCACGTCCAGGGCGCGCACGTGGTCGGCGGCGTAACCCTGGGAGCGGCCCAGTGTCGGGCTGAGCCCGCCTCCCAACGTGTAACCGGCGACTCCGACCGTGGGATTCGCGCCGTTGAGGGGGGCAAGTCCGGCCTTTGCCGCTTCTTTGACGACCTCGGACCATATCGCTCCCGCACCAACGCGGGCTGTGCGACCCATCGCATCGATCGCTACCTCATTCATTCGCCTGGTCGCGATGACAACGGCGTCACGCGCTTGGCCGACCACTTGGTGCCCAGTGGTTTTCACCATGACCGGCCGAGACTGCCTTGCCGCGAAAGTGACGGCGGCCTGCACATCAGCGGCACTCTCTGGCACCACAATCACTGCGGGTAACAATTCGTGATTCAGATTCCAGACGGCTCGTTCGTCGTCGTATCCCGCGTCGCCCGGCAATAGAACAGAACCCGCGACCGTGGCCACGAGAGACTCAGCATCCTCTGGCAACACCGGCGGCAAAGGCAGACCGTTACAAGTCATGACATACATCCTACTCTTTAGTGTGTCGTAGCCGCTCGCAGAGTCTTGGGTCGCGCGCGCCTTCAAGAACACCGATGGGGAGGCCGGAACGCGTTCCCAAAGCGAGTTGCCAGACGGGTCTATGCATATTTCGCCATAGAGCCCGCGATGGACAATGAATGCGATCCTGCGGATCAGGACAGCTCGACGTCGTTTCCTGACAAATGCCCCTCGGAGCCTTCGCGATGTAGAACGCAGCGAGCTAGCGGCCAGATGATGCCGTGAGTTATTCCGCCCCCGTCGAGTGGCGCGGTATTGGACAGCATGCCGCTCCAGACGGATGCTGAACACGATCCTCACTAGGTGAGCGGCGGTCGCTTCCCATCATGCTGCATAGGAAAGGAGTCAAAGAGACGCAGCTCGATCAACAAATGCTCTGCGCTCTTTGACCGACTGGAAGCAGGCGGTTCGCCGTCGCCGCAGTGTCCGATTGTTGGCCGCCGGATTAGTGTCGAAGTCATCCGCTTTCAGGGCGGCCGCCAGCCGTCGCAGGTGCGATTGGCGCCTATTGGTTGGTGCAGTCCAGGTCGTTGACCGAGCCGCCCCTACAGCTCACCTCGTCGAGACGTCTGTCGCCGGCATGGAGATTGGTTGCCGCGAGAACCTCGTTACCAGGAACTCCCTGTGTCGCGATGGAGCCCCGATCAAACAACCTTCACCGTCCTCCGGATCAGGACACCTCGCCGTCGTTTCCTGACAAATGCTCTCGGAGTTTCGCAACAGCAGAAGGGCAGCGGTCTGGCTATTCCGCTTCCCCCCGACGGAAGCTGGAGCGGTATTGGACAGGCGTCACGCCCAGTCGGATCTTGAACACAATCCTCATTCGGTCCGCCGACCCGAAGCCGCAATCGAAGGCGATAGCCTTCAGCGACCGGTCGCTTCCTTCTAGCATCATACGTGCCGCATTGATGCGGGCGCACTCGATGAATTGATGCGGTGTGACGCCGGTCTCCTCCATAAAGTGGCGAGCCAAAGTCCGAGGACTCGTCCGAATAACTGCGGCGAGTGACTCCAGAGTGTGGCGATCCCTAATGTTAGCCATTACATGGTCTTGAATGCGAACCATCGGCGACTCCGGATCGGCCGGTGCCATGAGATAGGGGCTGAACTGCGATTGTCCACCCTGGCGCTGAGCAACCAAGACCAGGCGCTTGGCAACCTTCAGCGCCGTTTGTGCGCCGTGCTGTTGCCGGACGAGCGCCAAGCCCAGATCTATTCCCGCGGTCACACCTGCCGCGGTGATCAGGCGGCCATCGCGGACATAGATCAGATCCGGTTCGACCTTTGCCTTTGGGAACTTGGCCGCCAGCGCGTCTGCATCCTGCCAATGGGTCGTCACCCGCCGATCGTCCAGGAGGCCCGCATAGCCAAGGACAAACGCCCCTGTGCAGATCGATCCGTAAACGCTCGAGCGCCACGGCAAGTCTTTGACCCACCGTAGAAGGTACGGATCTGGTTCCGCTCCCGGCGGAGTGGGAGCGCCCGCCACTAGGGTAATGTCGAAGCCGCCCGTCGCTTCCTCGAAGGTCAGGTCGGCGACCAGCCGTATGCCGTTCGAGGTGCGCAGTGGATCGCGGTGCGCGGCAATCAAGACCGTTTCGTAGTGGTCGGCCTTGTCGAGAAATGTGTTCGCCTCGCTGAAAACATCCATCGGACCGGCGACGTCCAGGGCTTGGACGCCCTCGTAGACCACTATCGCAACAGTCTGTACGGGCATCTCTCACCGCCTTCGCACTTTAGGTGGGCTGCCAACGCATGTTTGCAAACTGTGTCATTTTTCACTCACTCGCGGTTGCCGATGCACCGGCGCGCTTGGCCCGGCCGGCCAAGTCGAACCTGCAGAAGGCTTTCGCACGACTCGACGTGTCAATGCTGTCCTTTGCCGGTTCTTAATCCGTCTGGTTCAACGCAGGCCAGCGGCAAACTTGTGTAGCAGAGCAAGATCGGCAACTGACACCCAGTGCGGCGCTCACAAGAGGACTGATGGAATACCGTCTGCTCACGGTGTTTCCGGAGCGGCGCAAACTGTCGTGGATAGCGAGCCATATCCTTGGCGGCAGCGGGAATGAGTTCGCGTCTCCTCTGGAGTCAATATGTGAGCTCGTCTCTGTAGCCTGCGTGAAGCTAGTGCGATCCCGGGCCTCAAGCTTGTGCTGAAGTGGCCGAAAGCCAGGTAGTAAAGTACCAGCACCTTCGTCAGTGGTTTCGTCCTGCTTAGGGGTGAACATCAGTTGTGAGCGCGCCGTAGCCGCCGTCCGTCAGGTGGGCCAGGCTGAGGCCAGGATTATCGAGCAGAAATTCTGACGCACGTAGTTCATGTCCTTCAATGCCAGCACGTCGGCCTTGACGTTCCCGAACGTCGTAAGCGGCTTCTTGGCAATGCCGTTGGCGAAGTGATCGATGATGTTCTCCTTGAAATTTTCCTCGCGGGGATGATGCGCGCAGACATGGTCGCGCTGCTCGTGCGTGAAGTCGCGATAGGCGATGCCAAGCACGTCCATCTCCACGCCGGCGGTCACCAGCGCGATCGTCGGGCGCATGTGCTCGGAGATACCCGGTGTCGTGTGCAGCGCGATGGCCGTCCAGACGTCCTCGACATCGCGTTCCGGTACTCCGTAGCTCTTCATGAAGTCGCGCGCGGTGTTCGCACCGTCCACCTCGAAGCGCAGGTCGGGACTCGAGTATTTCTCCGTGAGGCCCATGTCGTGGAACAGGGCGCCGAGGTAGAGCAGCTCTGGGTCGTATTTCAGCTCGCGACGCTCACCGGTCAGCGCGCCCCAGAAAAAGACCCTGCGGCTGTGGTTGTAAAGAAGATCGTCTTCGGTATCGCGGACGAGCTGCGTCGCAGCGCGACAAATGGCGCCATGTGGCACGCGGATACCGGCAATGATCTCTGACATGATGGTCTCCTTCATTGGATCTGGATAGTGGAACCGGACTTTCCGCAAGCCGACCGGACCTTCGAGCTGGTTCGCTCTGCCTTTAAATGGGTTACCAGCTGCGCAAGTATGGCGCGTACCCCGTCTACGACCAGAAGCCATCCACCGGCCAGTATGACGATGTCTTTGAGAACGAGGCGGCCCGCTCCAGATAGATACGGGAAACCGTGTTGTGCATCGCCGAGAGCAGGCACCCAGGCTTCGGGCGTCGTTACCAGGAAGGAAAGGGTCACTAACGGTGTGAGGAACGCCAAGATGGCTCCCGCTAGCCCCAAGCGAGCCGTCAGGAGGCCGGACAGGACCAAGAGCCCAATGAACACCTCGACAAGGCCTAGGCCGATCGAGAAAGCATATGTGTTGTTGGCTGTCTGCCAGTCCCGCTCAGCGGGCTTGAGCTCGCCTTCCCGCGTTAGGTGGCGCTTGTAGTCCTCAGGATGCTTGTAGAAGAAGTACATGGCGGGACTGTTGGCCACGAACGGTGTGATGCTGTCCGCTTCGTACGGTGCGAACTTCAACGCTCCGATCCACAGGAAGACGATTGCGATCGAAACGCGGAGAGCTCCAACGCCAATCCGTTCCGACATGGCACCGGCGATTGGGCGCAGCAGGCGAAGTACAAGCTCGGTCATTGGAAGCTCTCCTTGGCCGGCCTCCGTGGCCGGGCTTCTCAGGGACGTTTAGGTTGGGCTTCTCTGTTCCGCTGCCAATCGATGTGGCAGCAGCAGCAATTCCACGCGGAGAATCCGCCATCAGTAGTGTGCATGGAGCCCGTACTAATGCTGGCGAGGGGCCCAGCAACACTGTTCAGCAATGTCGCTCCGCTGAATGTGCCGTTTGATAACCATGAAGCGGCGGACCGCTCCTGCCTTCGGACGTGCCGATAGAGAGATTATGGGCCTTGCAAAAAGAAACTCCTTTCCGTGGTGCTCCCCGTGGAACAGCGGGGAAAGAAGAGGACGTTAGCGCCAATGCGCTACCTGCTCTTTCGAAGCCGCATGCTCGTATTGAGATTGCACGACGGTGTTTCTGGATAGTCTTTGGTACTCATATCGAAGGGCGGAGATATGTGCCCCTGCAGTGCAGTCTTCTGGTGGAGGTCGCAGTAGCGCGACCAGTGACATCGTGTTGGTTAAAGCGTTAAAGCCGTTGGCTTGCGGCATCATGAGTGTCAAGCAGCCTCGCTAGCAAATCCTTAGTCGACGGTTGCAGCCTAACCAGCCGACGAATAGTCGGTAGTGCGCTTTCGAAAAGGTGCACGCAGTCGAAAGAGTGTCGACTAGCTCAACGTTATGATCAGCTAGTCACCCGATTTCGTCTTCATTCTCCCGATATGGAAGTCGACTCGCCAATGATGGCCGGCAGCTGTTCGTGGCGGGCGACAGGAGGAAAGCAAGTGATGAAGCAATTCGAATCAATCGTACGCCGTGAAGGATCACCGTCAGTAGCGAGTGATAAGACGGTCCCGCTCGTTCTCATCATCGACGACGATGCCGCCATTCGTCGTTCCCTTAGCGAACTCATGATGTCGGTCGGAATCGACTGCATCGGCTTTGCCTCAGCGCGGTCCTTCCTCGAGGCGGTGCTGCCCGACCGAGCGGGGTGTCTCATTCTTGACGTGCGCATGCCGGAGGTGAGTGGTCTCGAATTGCAGTGCCAGCTTCGCTCCGATGGCTATACGAAGCCGGTAGTTTTTGTCACGGGCTATGGAGATGTTGAGCTAGCCGTCCGCGCTATGCGCGCCGGAGCAATCGACTTCCTTACAAAGCCTTTCCGGGCCCAGACCTTACTGGACGCGGTGAACGTCGCCATTGAGAAAGATGTTTCGCTGCGGGCAGAGGCCAAGGCCATCAAGGGTCATGTCGACCGACTGTCCACGCTGACGCCGCGCCAACGCCAAGTACTTCACTATGTAGCTCTCGGTAAACTAAACAAGCAGATCGCATTCGAATTGGGCATCACCGAGCAGACGGTCAAGGTGCACCGCGGCAGTGTGAAGAGGAAGTTGCAAGCTGCGTCCGTCGGAGAGGTTGTCCGCGCATGGAACGCATTGCCCATCGATGTCCGTAACACGTGCAGTTTGAATTGCGCCGGGCATGCAAGCTAGGGGGCCGGGTCGTAGGTCGGCTTGAGAAACCGGCCTGAGCGGCCTTCCGGTTCAGCGTGATACAGGCGCTTAGCCAAGCGTCCTGTAGGATCGCGCTGGCGTCATCAAGCTGATCTCATAACAAGGTCTCGCGCGATCAGACGAAGAAGGGAAAGACGAGCTGGCAGGCTCCGCGATAGTCGAGCCGGAAGTGAACGTCGAACACCAAGGGGATGACATTGGCCGGTCAGTGCGAAGCTACTGCGTGAGGATGGCCTCATGAGCGTCACGACAGCGCGAAGCCCGAGGCTTTTTGCCGGCGTTCCTTCCGCCTCCTGGGCGTTTGGCATCCGCGTGTGGCTCGCTGTCGTCATGGCCCTGTACGCAGGCTTCTGGCTCGAGCTCGAGTCACCGGCTTCCGCCGCCATTACCGTTGGAATCCTGGCGGTCAGGACGCGCGGGCAAGCCTTGGAAAAGGCCGCATTCCGGTTTTCCGGGACGATCATCGGCGTGATCGCGTCGATCGTCCTCGTCGGCAGCCTGTCGCAGGCGAGAGACCTGCTTTTCTTCGCGTTCTCGGCCTGGATCGGCTTTAGCATCTATGTGGCCGCACTGTCGGATGGCTTCCGAGCCTATGGGGCGGTTCTCTCCGGCTACACGGTGGCGCTCGTCGCCATTCAGCAGATCGACACTCCTAACAATGTCTTCAACTTCGGTATGCAGCGTGGAGCTGCGATTGCGCTGGGAATCGCCGCCATTGCCATCGTGAACGACCTGCTGATCGCGCCAGACAAGTACCTAGAGTTGGCCACTCAGCTTGCCTCTCTTCATGGCCGTGTCCGCGATCAGGCAAACGCCGTGATTCTCACCGAGGCAACTGATCCCGTAGCGACGGCGGGGCTCTTGCGTGAAATCGCCGCGCTACGCTCCGAGATCTCCAGCCTGCAGACCGAATCGAGCGATGGCCCGGCCAGGAATGCAGCCGCGCGTGGTACGGCCGTGGCGCTGGTGGCGGAAATTCATGCGGTGCGCGTCCTAGAGGCTCTGCCGATCGACGTCGACTCCACCATCCGCGATCGCAGGACGTCCCTGTTCGAAGAGGAGGCTGGTGACGGGTGCGCCAGGACCGACAACATGAGTTCCACCCTAAAGTGGGCCTTTGGCGAGTTGCGGCGACGAGATCAGGACGTGCGCGAGGGTCTGGCGGCACTGCGATCGGGTACCTGGCCGGCGCGCACATGGCGCACACCCTTCTACGCATGCCAGCGCCTCGCCGCCGAGACGGGCGTGCGGGCCTCCCTCTGGATCGCCCTGGCGTCGATCGGCTTCATCCTGGCCGGCTGGCCCGCGGCGGAGGTCTGCCTCGTACAGCTCACGGCCTTCGTCGGATTGGGCGTGCTTACGCCCAATCCCCGCGCCTTCTCAGTCGTGGCGCTCATTGGCTCCCCAATAGGGGCCGTCCTTGCCGGCGTGCTCGACTTCGTGATTCTCGACGGCGTCACGGATTTTCCGCAGCTGGCGCTGGCGCTTGCTCCTTTTATGATCGGCGCGGCCGTCTTGACGAGCCTGCCGAACCCACTGTTGGCCGGCCTCGGCCGGTTGAACCTGATCGTCATCCTGGTCGTCGCCGGGCTGGGCAATCCCCAAACTTACAATGCGCAAGTCTTTCTGGAGACCGCTCTGCTTAGCTGCCTCTGTCCTGTGGTGTTGTTGGCAGCGCAGCTCCTTATCCCGCCTGTTTCGGATGAGCGCCGGCGGCTGCTGCTGATGGCTTCAGTCCGCCGTGACAACGAACCGGTGTCGTCGAGGTGGGCGCAGTGTTACACACCGGAAGAAGCGATGTTTCGTGACGCCGTGCGGATCGGCCAGATCGCCGGCGTCGCTGGGCCGCAGCAGCGGGGCCTCCTGGAGGAAGCCCTTACTCTGTTCGACCAGGCCGCGATCATTCAGTTGTGCGGTACCAGCCTGCGCGATTTCGCCGGCAGCCCACTGGAAAGTCTTGCAGCTCAGGCGCGGGAGGCTTTGATTAGCCGGGATGCTCGATCCATTCGCCGGGCCGCTTCGGACATGCAGGAGGCAGCACCCGAAGACCCGCGCGCGCAGGCAACGAGCGCCGCTCTCCAGGTCACATGCCTTGTCATGGAGGGCAGGAGGCAATGACACATCGCTTCGCCGAGCTGGTGGTCGGTGACGTTCTGCTGGCGCCGTTCGTCACCTACATGGTGGCAGCCTTGGTGATGTTCGTGCTTCTGCGGCCGATCCTGCATTGGTCAGGATTCGCGAGACTATTCAGTCACCCGTCGATTGCCGAACTCAGCATCTACGTGATGGTCCTGGGTATGCTCACAGTGCTCTTCTAGGGTGCCTATGGACGTTACCGAACCCCGCGGCCGGTGTATGCCGCCGGAACTGCAAATCCGACAACCGGCTGTGGAGGTGGTCCGACTTGTTCCGCAGTCCGCCGTTGCTAGGCGTCGGGCGCTCCGGCAGAGGAAGCGCGCGGCGATTGAGAGGCGTCGCCGCCTGATCCACCTGTTGCTGTCCTGGGCCAACAGACTGGCAGCCATGCTTGTGCCGTGGGCGCGCAGACTGGCAACGCTGGCGATCATGTTTGTTGCGGGTGTCATGGGCCTGGTGACTTGGGATTACTATGTCTCGGCGCCGTGGACCCGCGATGGCCGGGTGCGCGTGCACGTCGCCAGCGTGGCGCCGCAAATATCCGGTCAGATTACAGAACAGCGCATCGTCGATAACCAGTTCGTTCACAAGGGCGACGTGCTTTACGTTATCGATCCTTTCGACTTCGCTGTCGCCGTGCGCACGAACAAGGCGATGGTAGAGCAGAAAGCGGCGGATCTGCAGGTTAAGCAGGTGCAGTCCGACCGGCGCCAGCACCTGACGAACCTGGCCACGACCCCGGAGGAGCAGCAGGTCTTTGCCGGGACCGCGCTGCAGGCCAAGGCGGCGTTCGAAATGGCCCGTCAGCAGCTGGCCCAAGCCGAGATAAATCTGCGACGCACCGAGATCCGCAGCCCTGTGAGCGGTTATATCACTAACCTGTTGATCGGCGTTGGCGACTATGCGCAGCAGGGAAGTGTCATCGTTTCCGTCATCGACAGCGAGAGCTACTGGATCGACGGCTACTTCGAAGAGACCAAGACGGCGCGAGTCTGCGTCGGGGACCGCGTCGAGGCCAAGCTGATGGGCTACGCCCAGCCGGTCCTAGGACACGTCTCGACGATAACGCGGGGCATCAGCGTATCGAATGCGTCGCCCAGCACACAGGGCCTACCCAATGTCGACCCGGTGTACACCTGGGTCCGTTTAGCGCAGCGCGTGCCAGTTCGGATCACGATCGATAAGGTCCCGCCCGGCGTTCCACTGGTCGCTGGCATGACGGCGACGGTGACGGTCCTGCCGCCGGCCGGCGCCACCCGCCCCAACGCATTCGACGCCACCATTACGGAGATCAATGCCCGGCTTGCGGACGTTTTTGAGGGCCCCCCCGCTAGGCCCGACTGCATTCCGGCCATCGCGCCAAACCCCGGGCGCACGCAGTCGCTCCAAGTGGAAGTCGAGGAACCAAGTCTCACGCCGGCGCAGATAAATCCCGGCCTTGCGCCCGGGATGAGCGCTTCGCCACGGAATCGTTGATCGGGCACCCAGACTCATGAAGGCGATCTACGGCGATGCCGCGACCGCTGGCAACGATTGGGCCTACGACTGGCTGCCCAAGCTAGATGTCTCCCTGTAAGACATCGTCCGCGTCTTCGAGGTGTGGAGAAGAGCGAGATGAATGGCTACATCTGCCAGGGCTTCAACCCGTGCAGGCATTCTCGGACCGCGGCAACATTTGAGGCTAGGACCGTCCACTCCACGCGCGTTGGCTTAGGAGATCCTGAGGGCCGGGAATAGCCAGGGTTGATTGGGTCTCCCCCGGTAGTCCACCCGGATCAGGGGCCGCCCTTTGTCCCCAATCCATCGCACTGGGTGACGATCCTGCGGCAGGCAGTCCGTCATTTCCGGCTCCAGGGCCCGCAGCGCGAGGCTTCCCAGGAACAGGTGGTGGTTCCGTCCGTTAAGTCTAAAGTGATCGTTTCCGGGGTCCTTCCGTAGATCGCCTTTGCCGGTCTTGAAACCCGTTTGAGAATTCCGAAGGATCATGGGCCGACTCCAACAGAAACACACTGAAAGCGATTCGATGGAATACGGTCCGCTCAAACTCGTACCGGAACGGCGTGAATTGGTCGTCGATGGCGAACCCATATCTATCGGCAGCAGGGCCTATGAGATCGCCCGTCTCCTAGTGGAGGCAAAAGGTGACCTCGTTTCTAAAGACGAGATCCTGAGGCGGGTTTGGCCGGCCCCCCCTGTCGAAGAGAACAATATTCAGGTCGCGATCTCCGCATTGCGCAAGGCGCTGGGGAACCATGCCGCGGCGATCCGTACAGTATCGGGGCGTGGCTACCGACTGGTCCTGTCGAGTGCTAGGACCAATCTGCCGGCCAACACTCGTTCGCTCATCGGACGGGAGGGTGTCGTCGCGCACCTTCAAGGCTTGCTGGAGAAGCATCCCATCGTGACGTTGACCGGCGCAGGCGGCATGGGAAAGACCTGTCTTGCATTAGAGGCAGCGCGCGGCCTGCTATCGCACTTCACCGATGGGGTCTGGTTGGTCGAGATGGCCTCGCTGAGCGATGGCAGCGCCGTTGCACATGCCGTCGCGTCAGTGCTTCGTCTCGACATTCCGGACAACCTTGCGCAGCCAAAGCGAATTGCCTCGCTTCTTGCGTCGCGCAAACTTCTGCTCGTGTTGGACAACTGCGAACACGTTGTCGACTCGGTCGCCGAGCTTGCCTACACCATTGCCATCTCGAACCCGGCCCTGCGCGTGCTCACGACAAGCCGCGAGCCGTTGCGTACGGCAGGGGAAATCCTCTACCGGATTTCGCCACTGGCTGTTCCACCCGAGGCCATGGCAGACGTAAACCGCCTGATCGACTATGGTGCCGTTCAGCTGTTCGTCGCTCGAACCCGTGCAATGGGAGCGGATGTCGCGCTTGATCCGGCGAACGTCAAAGCTATGGCTGCTATTTGCCGTCGGTTGGATGGCATTCCCCTCGCCATCGAGATTGCCGCGTCGCGGGCGGCGACCTTGGGAATTGTCGAGCTGTCCAGACACCTAGATGATGTGTTCCGGCTGTTGACGAGCGGTTTTCGCACTGCCCTGCCGCGCCATCGGACGCTGCGTGCGACGCTTGACTGGAGCTATGACCTGCTCACGGAAGCTGAGCGGCGAGGATTGCAGCGCCTAGCCGTGCCCGTCGGACGATTCACTCTGCGGATGGCCACGGCGTTGCTCGCCGACGGCGGGGACGTTGGCGACCCAGAGGTAGTGCTTGAAGGACTTGTCGAGAAGTCGCTCGTCGTGGCCGACTCTGTAAATGGTGAGATGAGATATCACCTTCTCGACACGACCAGGGTCTACGGCCAGTCGCGGCTTCGGGACAGCGGCGAGTTCGACACGGTGGCACGGCTCCATGCGAAATACTGCCTAGGTGTATTTGCCTCCGCGGAGTCTGACTGGCAGGGGAATGCGCAAGCCGATTCGCTGGACGAGCTTGAGTACATGGACCTGCTTGGCAATGCGCGTGCGGCGATAGACTGGGCGTTTTCATCCAACGGCGACGCGGCGCTGGGCCTATGCCTGATCGTTGCCGCCGTGCCTGTCTGGATGTTTTTCTCAATGGCAATGGAGTGCCGCCAATACATGGTGCGCGCTTTGGCGATGTTTGCGGCCAATCCGCAGCCCGACCCCGATCTGGAGATGAGGTTGCTGACCGCGCACGGCATGGCCCTGCTCTCGACGATGGGCTCAGGCACGGATGCGCGGCAGGCGTTCACCCGCAGCCTTCACATTGCTGATCGACTCGACAATCGAGACTACCGGCTGCGGAATTTGTGGGGACTGTGCTCACTTTGCTTAAACGACGGCGACTTTCGCGCTGCCCGGAAACTGGCGGACCGCTTTTACGACTTTGCGCGCGCAGCCGGCGATCCCAACGCTACTGCTTGGGCTGAGTTGCTTTTGGGCGGCGTGATCTCTGTTCTTGGCGAACTGAGCTTGGGTCGGCGTTATGTCGAAGCCGTTGTTCAGCGGGCGGAAGCCGACGTCCTCAATCCATCGCCAAACCGCTTCCTGTTCAATCGCCGCGTTCTTGCCCTGGGGTTGCTTGGCAGCATCCTATGGCAGCAAGGCTACGCCGACGAATGCAAACGTTGCCTGGACGAGAGCGTGAATGAAGCGCTTTCTGGTGCGGATGTCCTTTCGCTGTGCAACACGCTAGCGAACTGGGTGTGCGTGCTGACGCTAGAGCGGGGCGATCTGCCCGATGCCCAGCGATACATGACCATGATGGTAGAGCACGCCGCGCGTTATCAACTCGACTTTTGGCTCTTGTGGGCGCGCTGCTTCAAGGGCGCCCTGATGACACGACAGGGCGATCTGGCGCAAGGGCTTTGCATTCTGCGCGCAAGCTTCGCTGAACTTGGGAGTAGGGATCGGCATCCGCGATTCACGAAGCTCCGCGCCCTCTATGCTGACGCACTTTACAGAGCCGGGCACGAATCCGAAGCGCTGGCCGTTTCCGAGGCCGGGTTGTTGATGGCCGAGCGCGACGGGCATCTATGGATGCTCCCTGAATTTTTTCGCATTAAGGGCTGTGCGCTCTGGCAGCAAACAGGCGGCAGGACCTGTCCAGAAACGAGCAGGCTTCTCAATGAAGGCATGAACTTGGCACGCCGACAGGGCTCGCTGTGGGCCCAACTCCGTATTGCGACTAGCCTCGTTCGAGTAAACCGGCCAAACGGGCGTCTCGATGAAGCCCTGGCCATGCTGCGCGATACCTACGCCCGGTTTGGTGACGGCTTCGGCACACCGGACCTCGTAGAGGCGCAGGAACTTCTAAAAGAGGCCGGCTAAACTACAGTCTTGAGACTGCCTCGCTGGCACCTGTTACGTCACTCCTGCAGCAAGCGCGGGGTCAGCCATGCCAGCAACCGCGCATAGACCCGGCGTTGCATCCCTGCGCCTCGTAGCTCGGGTGAGAATCCGAGATGCCGCACGGTGTTGCCGGAGATTTTTCGAGTCCAAGTGCTGCACTCCGATACCCAACTTCTGTAGAATGCTGCCATATCGCGCTCGTTTCGCGCCGGGAAACAGCGATGACGGCAAAGAAACACTTGGTTTTTCAGTCAGGCGTGTGGGAGATCGACGTCCGGCAGCGACAGGTGCGACTGCGCGGCGTTCCAGTGCCGCTCACCAGCCGTTCATTTGATCTTCTCGTAAGGCTCGCAGAATCAGCAGGGCAATATATAAGCAAAGAGACTTTGACGACCTGCGTGTGGGGTCAAGCATCAGTTAGGGAAAACACGCTTCACGTTCACATATCCGCAATACGGAAGGCGCTCGGTCCAGATCGCAGTTTGCTGCGGACCGATGCGCGTCGCGGCTATGGCCTATTCGGGCATTGGATAGTCGCCTGCGCCGGCGACTTCGTCGAGTCTGACCAACCGAACGCACACGTTCTACTTGCTAAGGGCAACTTGCCAGTAGGTGTGCCAAGCCTCATCGGCCGGGCTCAGGCTTTGAACCATTTGCGCGAAACTCTAACGACCTTTCGTGCCGTGACCCTTACTGGAGCCGGCGGTATCGGCAAGACAGCACTCGCAATCGAAGTGGTGCGTAACCTACCAACCGACTTTGACGACGGTCGGTGGCTGGTCGATCTGGCGTCACTGTCCGAGCCGAACCTCGTGCCCGCGGCGGTGGCCGCAGCCTTGAGGCTAAAGCTGGAAGACAGAACAATCTCCGTAGCCTCTATTGTACGGGCCATCGGGAACAAGAAGCTATTCTTACTAATCGACAACTGCGAGCACGTCATCGATTCCGCTGCCCGATTGGCCGAAGCGATTCTTCAGCGATGTCCGTTTGCCCGGATATTGGCAACGAGTCGGGAGTTCCTCGGCATCGATGGAGAATATGTCTTCCGGGTACCATCGCTCTCCTTACCGACATCCGACCAGGAAGAACTCGAACAATTGCTGCGGCGAAGCGCAGTCGCTCTATTCATGGTTCGCGTGAAGGCGCTCGATCCGGCGTTTTCAGCAAATAGTTCAAATAGCAAAGCGATCGCCGCAATTTGCAGAAAGCTTGACGGGATTCCTCTAGCCATCGAGTTGGCTGCAGCACCGACTGCGGAACTCGGCGTGGCCCAAGTTGCGGAGAGTCTGGAAACTCGTTTTGATACGCTAGTTGGGCGACACCACAGGGTGTTGCCGCGCCATCAAACGCTATCGGCAATACTTGATTGGAGCTATGCTCTATTGAGCGAACACGAACGTAAGGCATTGCGCAGCCTCTCGGTTCTATCTGGTCCCTTCACGTTACAAGCCGCTGAAAGAATTGCTGCAACCGATAGGTCACGAACGGACAGCCTTCTCGATCTGATCGGCAGCTTGGTGGCGAAATCTCTGGTTGTCGTCGAAGCTGGAGGCGCCGGATCTCGATTTCGCCTTTTCGAGACAACCAGGAGCTATGCATTAAGGAAGCTCAGACAGAGCGGTGAATACGACCGCATAGCAAGTCTCCACGCCCAATATTTCCTCGATATTTTTTTGCGCTCGGAGGCGGACTGGCAGGGGGCGACAAACGCAGAGACACTACCCACGTCCGACAATCCCATTGGTAACTTGAAGAGTGCAATCGACTGGGCATTCTCGCCTGCTGGCGATCCGAGACTTGGAATATCTCTTGCGGCAGCTGCCGCTCCCCACTTAATCGATCACTCGTTGACTAACGAATGCCGCCAACACGTCGATCGCGCTCTGGAAGTATTGAACGCCGAGCCTGCGTCGGACCCCAGCGAGGAAATGAAGCTGCTTACTGCGCAAGGTACTGCAGCCCTTTACGAAGGAAACGAAGATAGGGCGAGCCTTGAGAGGGCCATCTCAATAGCCGATCAGCTGGGCGACGAGGGCTACCGGCTGCGGACGCGATGGGCCCTCTGTCACACATGGTTCAACGAAGGGAATTTTCTGGCTTCGGAGCCAGTGGTTCGCGATTTCTGGCATCTGTCTGCTACGGCGGCCGATCCGAGCGCTGTTATATCCGGTGACTATTGCATGGGTATCTTGCAGCACGTGCTCGACAATCAAGTGGGCGCCCTCGAGCATGCCGAGCGGGTGTTGGCCCATCCCGACGTTTCAATCAATCGCAGTGTGATGGCCCTCGGATTGTCCGGTGCGATTTATTGGCATTTTGGAAATTATGACCAATCGAAGCAGCGTTTGAGGCAGAGCGAGGAACTGGCATTCTCGCACAATCAGTTCCTTGGATTGTGCAACGTGTTGGCCAACTGGAGCTGCCCGCTCAGCCTTTACCGAGGCGACCTCGATGACGCAGAACGAGGGCTTTGCACCTTGCGTGATTGCGCCCGTCGTTATGGGCTCAGCTACTGGCTTGCCTGGGCCAACTGCTTTGAAGGCGTGTTGCTCACTCAACGAGGTGACTTCGACGCCGGCCCCGAGATGATTCGGGCGACATTTGCCACCTTTCCGACCACCAATTCCGTACGCTTTACGACACTGCGCACCTGGTATGCCGATTGCCTGATGCAAGCGGGTCGATGCGACGAGGCGCTAGACGTTGTCGACAGCACAATCGAGCGCTGCACGAGCCATGGGGTTGCGGCCCTCGTACCAGAGAACTATCGGTTGAAGGGAGAAATCTTGCAACGTCGGGATATGGCAGAAGCCGTTGAGGAAGCTCGTAGTTACTTCATCAAAGGTCTTGGTTTGGCCTATCGCAGCGGTGCTCTGTCCTGGCAGCTCAGATTGGCAATGAGCCTGGCTCGTTTGAGTAAGGGCTGCCATCACGAGGACATTGCACTCGCCGACCTTGCTCGAATCTATGCTTGCTTCTCCGATCGCGAAGCGACGACCGATCTGAAGGCTGCATACGCCTTGCTGAAGGCAGAACAACAGTGAGCGGTGCTGCAGCGGCCTGATCACATTCCAAGTGCCCGAGCTATTGAGACTCGCCATATCGGTGACCCCGCAGTGCGGAATAAATCCGTGCGAGATCCGTCCAACAAGGCACCCCTAAATCCAAGCGATACCGGCGGTTTTTGGTTGTGCCCATCGCGGATTGACTGAAAGTTCGAGCTGCCAGCAGCGGGGTAGGAAGGCTGAGGCCGCAATTGTTAGCACAGTACGTCTACGAGGCTGGAGCGTGGGAAGTCGACGGCGACCGGCGTGAGTTGCGGGCCCACGGTCGGCCGGTCCCTATCGGTTCGCGCGCCTTCGAGATAATCGAGAAGTTGGCCGAGTCCGCCGGGCACATTGTGACGAAAGACGAACTGGTGGCTCATGTCTGGCGCGGTACTCTTGTCGAAGAAAACACCCTTCATGTTCACATCCATGCAATTCGTAAGGCACTAGGCCCGGATCGGACCCTTTTAAAGACGGCTGCCGGCAAGGGGTACAGGCTGTTGGGTCGGTGGACGACAAAGCCAGACAATAGAGCAAACGACAACACAGGGGTCATTGAGAGCCCGTCAACTTCCGAAAAGCTTTTCGACAGCAATTTGCCTGCTGCTAGCTCCATCATGGTCGGTCGGACCTCGGCCCTACGGCAATTGAGAGATTTCGTCACCGCCTATCGGGCAGTTACCCTCGTAGGAGCGCCGGGGATCGGCAAGACAACTCTCGCAATCGAGCTGGCTCGGGAGTTGCGTGCCGAGTTCGATGATTGTGCGTGCCTTGTCGAGCTAGCCCCATTGGCAGACTCCAATTTGGTCTTGCCGACAGTCGCGAGCACCCTCGGCCTGAATTTCGAAGGCGAGCACGTAACGGCGGAACGGTTGGCGCAAGCGATTGGCAATCGAAGGCTGCTGCTGGTTCTGGACAATTGCGAGCATGTCCTTGATGCCACTGCCGAGCTTTCTGATGCCATGACGCGCCGTTGTCCCTACGCGCTAGTGTTAGCGACGAGTCGCGAAGCAATGAAGACAGCCGGCGAACATGTATATCGTGTGCTTCCGCTTGACGTACCTCAGCCGAATTCTCCGACGCCGGAGAAGTTGTTAGAATTCAGCGCTGTGGAATTATTTGTGAGCAGAACAAAAGCGCTGGACCACCGCTTCGCTCCGGGGCCCGCTCAGCTTGCAGAAATTGCTTCGATTTGCTGCCATCTTGATGGAATACCGTTGGCCATCGAGTTTGCAGCTGCCCGAGCCGCAACGCTCGGTGTGAAGCAGGTCGAGGCAGGGCTGCGCAATCGTTTTGAAATGCTAATCAACCGACGCCGGATGGCACTACCGAGGCATCGGACGCTGCGTGCTGCGCTGGACTGGAGCTATGAACTGCTGTCAGAAGACGAGCGCATACTTTTGCGCCATTCGGCCACGTTCGCCGGCAGTTTCACCCTCCAAGCCGTCATCCAAGTGACCGCCTCATTGGGTGCCGACGATATCTTGAATGCGCTTGATAGTCTGGTCACGAAATCGCTAGTGGCGCTAGACGAGTCCGAAGCCCGTGGGCGGTGGCGGCTGCTCGAAACAATCCGCATGTACGCGCTTGAAAAGCTCACCTTCGAAGGGGAGGCGGACCTGGCAGGAGCTCGTCACGCGAGCTTCTATCGCCGCATGATCTCAACGGGTGTTACCGATGTAGACTCCACAGCTGCCGATCTACTCCCATACCTGGAAGAAATCGACAATGTACGAGCTGCCATTGATTGGTCGTTCTCGAGAACGGGCGAAGCCGCAATCGGGGTCGATCTGACGGCCGCCTATACGCCCGTGTGGCTACAATACTTCTTCTATGCTGAGTGTCGCGACCGGTGCGAGACCGCTCTTGCGAAATTGTCGCCCGATGAGGATCCGACCACGCTCACACGCTTGAAGCTACGGTTGGCGCTCGGGCGCGCCCTTCTGCACACGATGGGTCCCCCAAATCAGGCGGAAGCGAGCCTTTCTGAGGCTGCACGTATTGCGGAGGATCTCAACGATTTGCGGACCCAGGTGGCAGCTTTAAACGATCTTCACACTGCTTACCGCTTTCGCGGTCAGTATGTGCAAGCGCGCGCGATAACGGACCGGCTCCGCCAGATAGCTGCACAAAGCGGTGACTTGGGAGCAACCATCAAAGCCGAATGGCTTGCAGGACTGTCCATGCTCACGGACGGGAGGCTTTTGGAGGGGCAGCAACACCTTGAAGCTGTCGTTGCATCAGTCGCAGCCAGCGGAGATCACAAATTTGCACGCGCGTATCACTCTAATGATCAAGCAGCAGCCCGAGCGATGTTAGCGCGAGCACTTTGCCTGCAGGGTTTCATCGACAGGGCACGTGCAGCGGCAGAGCTGAGCATAGAGGAGGTCGCCTCAAACAAGTCTCCGGTAGCGTTTTGTCGGGTTCACTATTACGGCATGGTTCGCGTCGCCCTGATGACCGGGGATCTGGCGGTTACGGATCGCGAAATTGCCCGGTTTGTCGAAGCTGCCACTGTGTCGAACGTACCCTTTTGGAAGACCGTCGGGATGTTCCTGGAAGGAAGAAGGCTCGTTTTGCATGGAGACTTTGCCACTGCGGTCACTACATTCGGAAAGGCCTTTGACATTTGCCAAAGAACCGGATGGGAGGTTTCCTATCCGGAATACAGAGGAGCTCTTGCTGAGGCGCTTTCCGGTCTTGGCAACTTTGATGCCGCGCTCTCAGCAGTAGACGACGCGGTGGACAGAGCCGGACACGGCTATAACAGTCAAGTCTGGTACGTGCCCGAACTGCTTCGCATGAAAGGCGAGATACTTCTGCAGCGGGCCTCCGTCGACGCGATCGCCGTTGCGGAGCGTTGCTATGTCGAAGCGGCAGACTTGGCCCGGGAGCAAGGCGCACTGATCTGGGAACTGCGCATCGCCCTCAGCCTGGCCCATCTGCGGATACGCCAGAACAGGCGAGGCGAGGCCAGGCAGTTGCTGGCGCCCGTCTATAGGCGGTTTACTGAGGGTTTTGATACCGCAGATATGAAAGAGGCACGTTCCCTACTCGATAGCCTGCCAGAGATCGACCTGTCTTAGCTTGCCAAGCCATGCCTGTTAGTCACCGGATTGCGATGTAGACCGCGTGGCTTCGTATAAGAACCAACTTCGAGTCTCGGCCTCGTCAGTCCATCTCTCGCCCAAGCTCGCCGTTGCAATGTCCCCGTGCTCCCTGCAGAGCGAATGGAGAAGCCGCAAATGTCGACCAAGCTCCCGATTGTCATCGCGCAGTTCGGCCAACATGTCCTTCGGTGTCACAAAGCTGGCGTCGTTGTCGAGAATCCTTTGTAACCTGCTGATATGGCCGACCGAGCGAATGGTCGTGCCTCCCATTTTCCGAACGCGTTCCGCAATGGGGTCGGCAGCGGCGAGGATCTGGGTACTCTGCTCATCCAGCATTAGATGGTAATCATGGAAGTGTCGCCCAGACATATGCCACCGGAAATTTTTGGTTTTGAAATAGAGTGTGAGAAAGTCCGCCAATATCAGAGTTAGTGCTGCGGCTAGGGCTTGCGCCGCGTCAGATGAAAGATCCGTAGGACGAGAGGGATCGACGGTCGTCGGCCGTCGATATGCTTCGGATACGAGATTCATGTGAGCAGACTTTCCTTCCTGCCTTTCTCCCCATTATTCGAGCCCGACCATATTGCTGTCTTTTCAGGAAGTGCTTTCTTTTGACTTTGCACGACGGTGACCCTTCGATTCGTCCTTCGCCAGCGTCCCGGCGTTTGGCCCTCCATGCGCCCAAAGACGGTCGAAAAGTGGGATTGATTTGCGAAGCCGATGCTCATCGCAATGTCAACGAGCGTCAGATCAGTTCCAGCCAGCAAATCCTTAGCGCGGTCAACGCGACGTCGAAGTAGGTATTCGCGGGGACGGACGCCCGTCGCTGCTCGGAATTGAGAAGCAAAGTGCATTCGGCTCAGCCCCGCGGCATTTGCCATATCGCGCAGGTGCATCGGCTCTCCCAAATGAGCGTCTACATAGTCGACGGCCCGCTTGAGGCGCCATTGGGGGAGCTTACAGGCCCGACAGAATGGACCTCTCCCGCTCCACTCCTCTTGCTTCGTGATTAGGCGGGTGATGATGGCAGAGGCAATGCCGGTGACGTACTCCGTGTAGAGTTCGCCTGTGGGCGTCCTGGCATCAAGAATTGCGTGTGTCAGCCTGGTAATCGCCGCATCGCGCCTGAACACGAACTCGCCGGGATAATTGGTAAGCCGGCAAGGCGCGACGTCCAACTCCTGGCATCTGGCCTCAAGAAACGAGTTAGTGATCCAGAGGTGGAGAAAGTCGCAAGGTGCACGGACGACTGCATTGACGCGGACTCCAGGTGCACCGAATTGAATCATCCCACATTGAACCGCGCCCGAATGAATCGTCCGGCCGCCAACAAGAAAATCGAGGTTGGTCGATCGCAAGGCAAGGCCAATTGTGTAGTAGCCAGCAGCATGATCCGTGGTTTGCTCTCGCGATTGACTTCTTTCGTCGATCCAGCGTGAGACGATCAGCTGGTCAGCAAACCTGATGCTTGTCTCCGGTGGCGGCGGGCGCCGCCACTCGCTCTCGACAGTCACGAAGGGCCGAGCCTTTGGATCTGGTGGTCGTGCGAACGAGGCCACAATGCGTCTCCACGGCGGCAAACAGGTTGCAGAACGCTTTGTGGCACGCCGCCAAAATGCAGTCCTTGTGCTCCTTCTTAAATTATCTGAATCGACTGATTTAAGAGTTGAAGCTGCGGACCGTGCTTATGGAGCAGGCGCTCGGCATGGGGGGCGCTTTGGTGCGGCCGAGCCAGGGGTTGTCGATGGCCCAGGCTCAGCCTGGTCTATGGCCTCGTCAAGCACTCGGGCAGGTATCTTAAGCTCTAAGAGAAGCTTCGAGCGATGGTTAAATGCGCTTAAGCCTAAGTACAATCGACGAGCTGCGGCAATCCCCTAATCTCATATGGTCCTTCTGCGTGCGCCACTGACTTTAGTCGTCGGCGGTTGCGGCAATGGCCACATCGTGATCCGTATTTGAACGAGGTCGCAGACCATGGAAAAGGTGCTTCTCCCACGCCCACCCGTCTCACGCCGACAGATTCTTGGAAGGGTGGGGGCTGCAAGCTTGGCTTTGGTCGCTGCGCCGGCGATGGCCGACACGACTGTCGACCTTCCATTTGTGGGCGGGCAGGCCAAGCGGTTGGTGACTGGCGCCTTTCCGCAGAAGGGAGCACTCATCCTGCAGCGCACCCGACCGCCGCTCCTCGAAACGCCTTTTGACGTGTTCGATCATTCGGTGTTCACGCCGAACGACCAGTTCTTCGTACGGTGGCACTGGGCAATTATTCCAACAGAGGTCGATGTCGCTTCCTTTCGGTTGACGGTGCGCGGACATGTCAATCAGACTTTGACCCTGTCGCTCAACGACATCTTGGCCCTGCCACAGGCAGAGCTGGTCGCAGTCAACCAGTGCTCAGGCAACTCGCGCGGCTACTTCCAACCCCCTGTCCCCGGCGCGCAATGGTCGAATGGCGCCATGGGAAACGCGCGCTGGACCGGCGTGCTTCTCAAGGATGTGCTTGATCGCGCAGGCGTGAAGGCCGGCGCCATCCAGGTGCGATTCAGTGGCATGGACGAGCCGGTGGTCCCCGATGCGCCAGACTACATGAAGTCGCTCGCGATCGATCATGCGCGGGACGGCGAGGTCATGATTGCCTATGCGATGAACGGCCAACAGCTGCCGCTGCTCAACGGTTTCCCTCTGCGCCTCATCGTGCCCGGCTGGTACTCGACCTATTGGGTCAAGATGCTCAGCGACATCGAAGTGCTGGACCAGCTGGACACGCAATTTTGGACAAAGACCGCCTACACCATTCCGGACACGCCTGGCGGAAATGTCCGGCCCGGGGAAACCGGCTTCAATTTGGTACCAATCAGCCGGATGCTTCCGCGCTCGTTCATCACGAACATCAAGGAGGGCGATGCGTTTGAGATCGGCACTTCCGCTGTCGCGCGCGGCATCGCATTTGGCGGCGATGCAGGCGTATCGCGCGTAGATTTCTCGAGCGATGGCGGCACGGACTGGCGCGAAGCCGAGCTCGGCACCGATCACGGCAAGTACAGTTTCCGCCAATGGCAAATCCGCTTCACCCTGCCGGCCAGGGGGAAGCAGGTGCTGATGGTCCGCTGCACCAGCAGCAGTGGCGAGGTGCAGGGGGACACACCGATTTGGAATCCCAGCGGGTTCATGCGCAACGTCATCGAACGTACCGCCGTTGTGGTCGCCTGAGGAGAAGATAATGGTGCGCGTCCCGCTGACGATTGCTTGCGCCATGAGTGTTGCTCTTGCACCGTTTGGCGCGCAAACGCAGAGCCGGCTTTCGCTGGAATCAGTCAACGTGGATCTGCCGCCCGGCGACGACCTGTTTCCGGACGGGCCGGGCGTGGACGCGATCAACAACAATTGTCTCGCCTGTCACTCTGCCGACATGGTGCTCAGTCAGCCACCATTCCCGCGGGCGCAGTGGGACGCCGTGGCCCACAAAATGCTCACCGCCTACAAGGCGCCAATCGACCCGAAGGATGTCAACGCAATCGTCGATTATCTGGCCAGCGTCAAGGGCGTGAAATAGGCCGAAACGACCATTTCAGTCGAGCACCGCATCACGACGGAGGCTGCCAATGCATTGCTTCACCTGGATCCGCGCTGCTGCCGCCTCTGTCATGCTTGCATCTGCCGGGGCGATTTCCATTCCACCCGCAACAGCCGGCGAGCCCACCAAAGGAGACTATTTCCACACCGGGGCCGGTGCGTGGTACCTCGAACGAGCCAAGGGCGACATCGTCACCATACCTCTGCGTGGCAACATCAATGTCCTGATGGGATCTGGGGCGAATATCGTGGTTCTGTCGGGAAGCGAGGGCAAGTTCCTCGTCGATGCCGGCATCAAGCCCTCGCAGGATAAGTTGCAGGGGGCTCTCGGCAAGATCGGCCCGTCGCCTTTGAAATACGTCGTGAACACCCATTGGCATTGGGACCATACTGAGGGAAACGAATGGATGCGTGCCGCTGGCGCCACGATAGTTGCGCAGAGACATACGCTGAATCATCTTTCCGAGACCACTCACGTCGACGATTGGAACTGGACGTTCGCACCCGTTCCAGCCGGCGCGCGCCCTACGATCATCGTGGACGATGAGATGGAGTTCACCTTCGCGGGCGAGTCCATAAAGGTGGAGCATTTCGGCCCGGGTCATACGGACGGAGATGTGTGGGTGTATTTTCAAAAGGCCGATGTGGTGGCGCTCGGCGACACGTTCTGGAACGGAAGTTTTCCGTTCATCGACAACGAAGACGGCGGCAGCGTCAATTCGGCCATAGACTGGGCCAACAAGGCCATCAAACGCACTACAGATAAAACAATCCTGGTTCCTGGTCATGGGCCGGTCGGCAACCGCGCTCAATTGATTGAATTTCGCGATATGCTGGTAACGGTGCGCGATAAGGTCGGGGCACTGAAGTCACAGGGGAAATCCCTCGAAGACATCATAGCGGTGAAGCCGACCGCGGCCTTCGATGATAGATGGGGAAGGTTTGTAATTGATTCGAAATTCTTCACGAAGCTTGTGTACGACGGACTATAGACAGTAAGGCGGCAGCGCCAGGGACGGGTGACACATGTCTGAAGGCTTGGTCGTCGTAACTTCGTCGCGCCCGTTCGAAGACACACTGAATGCGCTGGTCGCCGGCGTGAAGCACAGGCAGGTCGAGGTGTTCAGCCTTGTCGACCACGCGGCCAATGCGCTGGCCGTAGGCCTTACTCTTGACCGCACGACCGTGGTGACGTTCGGCGCAGGCAAGGCTGGCACGCCTCTGATGCAGGCGCACCAGACGCTGGGCCTCGACCTACCGTTGCGCGCCTTAGTCTACGAGACAGCCGAAGGCGAGGTCCGCATCGCCTATCGCGAACCCCGCAACACGCTGAAGGGACAGGGCGTGGCGGCGGACGACTTCCCTTCGGTGCGCGGAATGTCGGCGATGCTGGCGGCGGTCTCGGCCGAGGCTGCCGGGGGAAAGATCGAATAGGCGCAGAGCGTCTAGACGGCTTGATCTCTGCCCTATTGGAAACAAGCCTTCCGAAGCCACAGACGATTGGCCGCTCTCAATAGAGCTCGTGAGGTTGGCCTCGGCCATGGAATGGGCGAACACCACCAGCACCACCGACACGAACATGCTGCTGCCTAGCATGCGGATCAGCGCGAAGTTGGCATTGCCCTGGGTCAGGTGGCGCGCTGGCAGGGTCGAGAAGGCGAGCAGCGCCATCGGCGTGTAGGACAGCCCAAAGCCGAACTCGTCCGCATGTTGCTCGACAACACGTCGTGACACGAGATCGTCGCAACTCGGGGATTCCAAGGGCTGTCTTCCTCTATTGCCTGACAGGGCGACCCAGATGATTCGCCACCTGTCTCGTTTAGCGACTGATTCATCGTAGCCGGTGGGCCCAGCACACGTGGTGGCAAACAGAGGACGCGGTCTATTAGACCATCGTGCCGTCGCTTATCAGACCGGTCGACTCGTGAGTGAAGTACCGCGACTTGGGAAGCAAAGTCCGTCAACATCTTCGATCACTAAGGATCGATAGTGACTTGGTTGTACATCCATATGCCAAGGTACAATCGACTCGTCCCGGCGACGCTCTATCTTAGTGTGATCCCTTCTGCGCGACGCCAGCTAGGCCATCGTTACTGAAGGCAGCGTATCGATCGCACACAAAGAGGAAGTCGATGGTCACACGGGTTTGCGCAGCGTGCCGGCTCGCGGCTTGCGTCATTATAGCTTCGACTGCGATTGCCTGTGCGTCCAAGCCGCCCGCGTCGCCCGAGCTCATGGCCCTGTGCTCTCATCTCTATGACCTCTGGTGGAGATACGACGAGGATCCGGTGTTCTTCGGGTTGTCACAGAAGTCCACGGCCGAGCTGGCTTTGTACAATTGCCAACAGGGCCGATACGCCGAGGGCATCAAACCGCTGGAGGCGCTGCTACGCCAAGGTGGGTTTCATATTCCGGACGACAAGGGAGCCTGGGGATGGACCTGAGACGTCGCGGCTTCATCCAGCTCACCGGCGCCGGCCTTGCGGCGTCGACGCTCGGCGCCATCGGCTTCGGATCGTCCGGCGACGCCCTGGCGGCGGCGGTCCGCCCCTTCAAGCTCACGGCCACGAAAGAAACCCGCAATACCTGCACCTATTGCGCGGTGGCCTGTGGCATCCTGGTGTACAGCGCCGGCGATCGTGCCAAGAACGCCCGGTCGAACATCATCCACATCGAGGGCGATCCCGACCATCCGGTGAACCGCGGCACGCTCTGCCCCAAGGGCTCGGCATTGCTCGACGTCGTCCACGCGCCGACCCGGCTCAAGCAGCCGAAATATCGGGCGCCCGGCAGCAGCGAGTTCAAGGTGGTTTCGTGGGACTTCGCGCTCGAGCGCATCGCCCGGCTGATGAAGCAGGATCGCGACGCCAACTTCGTCGCCCGAACCGCCGCCGGCGCCACGGTCAACCGCTGGCTTACCACCGGCATGTTGGCGGCATCCGCTTCCTCGACCGAGACATCCTACCTGACATGGAAGGTGGTGCGATCCATGGGGATGCTGGTCTTCGACAACCAGGCCAGAGTTTGACACGGACCGACGGTGTCCAGTTTGGGCCCGACATTCGGTAGAGGCGCAATGACCAACACGTGGCAGGACATCAAGAACGCCGATGTCGTGCTGTGCATGGGAGATAACGCCGCCGAGGCCCATCCCTGTGGCTTCAAGTGGGTGATCGAGGCCAAGATCGAGAACCAGGCCAAGGTGATCGTGGTCGACCCGCGGTTCACCCGCACCGCCTCGGTCGCCGACGTCTATGCTCCGATCCGCCCGGGGACCGATATTGCCTTCCTGAGCGGCCTGATCCGCTTCTTGCTGGAGAAGGACGCGATCCAGCGTGAATACGTGCGGACCTATACCAATGCCGGCCTGATCGTGCGCGAAGACTTCGGCTTCGAGGAGGGCCTGTTCACCGGCTACGACGAGGAGCACCGCAGCTACGACAAGACGAGCTGGCACTACGAGGTCGACGAGCACGGCTACGCCAAGGTCGACGACACCTGGCAGCATCCGCGTTGCGTGATCAACCTGCTGCGCAAGCACGTCGACCGCTACACACCGGAAATGGTGTCGCGCATCTGCGGCACGCCGCAGGACAAGTACCTGAAGATTTGCGAGCTGATCGCGGGCACCGCGGCGCCCGACAAGGCGATGACCAACCTGTTCGCGCTGGGATGGACGCAGCATTCGGTCGGCTCCCAGAACATCCGCACCATGGCGATGGTGCAGCTCCTGCTCGGCAATATCGGCATCTCGGGTGGCGGCATGAACGCCCTGCGCGGCCATTCCAACATCCAGGGCCTGACCGATGTCGGGCTCATGTCTAACCTGATGCCGGGCTACCTGACCTTGCCGAGCGATGCGGAGACGACCTTCGAGCGGTACATGCGGAGCCGCCAGTACAAGCCGCTTCGTCCCGGGCAGACCAGCTACCTGCAGAACTACCGGAAGTTCTTCGTCAGCTTCCAGAAGGCGGTCTACGGCGACGCCGCGCAGGCCGACAACGACTGGGCCTACGACTGGCTGCCCAAGCTCGACAATGACGGCTACGACATCCTGCGCGCCTTCGAGATGATGGCAAAGGGCAAGATCAACGGCTACATCTGCCAGGGCTTCAACCCGCTGCAGTCGTTCCCCGACAGGGGCAAGAGCCGCCGCGCGCTCGGCAAGCTGAAGTTCCTTGTCGTGATGGATCCGCTGGACACCGAGACGTCGCGGTTCTGGCAGGACTTCGGCCCGCAGAACCCGTCCGATCCGGCGCAGATCCAGACCGAGGTCTTCCAGCTCCCGACCACCTGCTTCGCCGAGGAGAAGGGTTCGCTGGTCAACTCGGCGCGTTGGATGCAATGGCACTGGAAGGCGGCCGACGGTCCCGGCGAGGCGCGATCCGACATCTGGATCATGACCGGGATCTTCCATCGCCTGCGCGAGATGTATCGCAAGGAAGGCGGCGCCTTCCCCGATCCGATCCTCAACCTCACCTGGAACTACACCGACCCGACCGCTCCCGATCCGGAGGAGTTGGCCAAGGATATGAACGGCTACACGTTCGTCGATCTCAAGGACGAGAGCGGCGCTGTTGTCCTGCATGCCGGCCAACTCCTCGACAGCTTCGGCCAGCTGCGCGACGACGGCACGACCTCGTCCGGCTGCTGGATATACACCGGTTGCTATACTGAGAAGGGCAACCAGATGGCGCGCCGCGACGCGTCCGACCCGCGCGAGCAGGGGCTCGCGCCCAACTGGGCGTGGGCGTGGCCGGCCAACCGCCGCATCATGTACAACCGCGCCAGTGCCGATCCTGCCGGCAAGCCGTGGAACCCTGCCAAGCCGCTCATCCAGTGGAACGGCAGCCGTTGGGTCGGCATCGACGTGCCTGACTATGGGCTGACCACCAAGCCCTCCGACGGTGTCGGTCCCTTCATCAACAACACCGAGGGGCTGGGGCGCCTGTTTGCCCTCGACCTGATGGCCGAAGGACCATTCCCCGAGCACTACGAGCCCTTCGAATCGCCGGTGCCGAACGTCCTGCATCCCAAGGTCCAGTCGAATCCGGCGGCGCGCGTGTTTGCCGACGATCGGGCGGCCTTCGGCACGGCATCGGACTTCCCGTACGTCGCGACCACCTATCGCCTGACCGAGCATTTCCACTTCTGGACCAAGCACGCGCGCATCAACGCGATCCTGCAGCCGGAGGAATTCATCGAGATCGGCGAAGTCCTGGCCAAGGAGAAAGGTATCGAGCAGGGCGGCTGGGTGCGCCTGACGTCCAAGCGCGGTGAAGTCGTGTGCAAGGCCTACGTGACCAAGCGCATCCGTCCCATGACGGTGAACGGCGGTCCAACGCATGTGATCGGCGTGCCGATCCACTGGGGCTTCACCGGCCAAACGCGCAAGGGCTACGGCGCGAACACCCTGACGCCGTCGGTCGGCGACGCCAATTCGGAGACGCCGGAGTTCAAGGCGTTCCTGGTCAATGTCGAGAAGATCAGCCCGCCCGTGGCGGAGAAAGCGGCCAATGTCTGACCTGCAGTCTCAGGACTATATCCGCCGCTCGGCGTCGACCCTGACGCCGCCGTCGGTACGCCGGCACGAGGCGGAGGTGGCGAAGCTGATCGACGTCAGCCGCTGTATCGGCTGCAAGGCCTGCCAGGCCGCCTGCATGGAGTGGAACGACCTGCGCGGCGAGGTCGGGCTTTTCTCGGGCTCCTACGACAATCCCTCGGATCTCGATCCAAACACCTGGACCTTAATGCGGTTCACCGAATGGGAGAACGAGCAGGGCCATCTCGAATGGCTGATCCGCAAGGACGGCTGCATGCATTGCGAGGACCCGGGCTGCCTGAAGGCGTGTCCGGCGCCGGGCGCGATCGTGCAGTACGCCAACGGCATCGTCGATTTCATCAGCGAGAATTGCATCGGCTGCGGCTATTGCATCAAGGGCTGCCCGTTCGATATCCCGCGCGTCAGCCAAGTCGATCACAAGGCGTACAAGTGCACCTTGTGCTCCGACCGGGTGGCGGTCGGGCTGGAGCCGGCCTGCGTCAAGGCGTGTCCCACCGGCGCCATCATGTTCGGGACGAAGGCGGCCATGACGCAATGGGCGGGCGAGCGCATCACGGATCTCAAGTCGCGCGGCTTCCGCAATGCCGGGCTCTACGATCCACCGGGCGTCGGCGGTACGCATGTGATGTACGTGCTGCACCACGCCGACCGGCCGTCGCTCTATGCGGGACTGCCCGACGCGCCGCGGATCAGCCCGCTCATCGAGGCATGGAAGGGGTTTCTCAAGCCGCTGGCGCTGGCCGGCATCGCCGCGACGGCGCTCGCGAGCTTTTTCCACTGGGTCGTTGTTGGGCGCAACGAGGTGCAGCCGGAGGATGAAGCCGAAGCACAGCGCCTGATGCGCGACGCGGGAAATCGACGATGACACATCCGAAGGGAACGCTGCGCCGCAATACCACGGCCGCCCGCATCAACCACTGGATCACCGGCGGATGCTTCGTGCTGCTGGTGCTGTCGGGGCTCGCGGTGTTCGACCCGATGCTGTTCTGGCTCTCAGCATTGTTCGGCGGCGGCCAAGCGACACGGGCGATCCATCCCTGGATCGGAACCGTGCTGCTGATCAGCTACGCCGGGATGATCGTGCAGTTCTGGCGCGACAACGGCTGGAACCGCAAGGATGTCGCGTGGATGCGCGCCATCGGCAGCGTGCTCGCCAACGACGAGGAGTGCATTCCCGAGGTCGGTCGCTTCAACGCCGGCCAGAAGTTCGTGTTCTGGGCGATGGCGCTCCTCATCCCGGCCCTGTTCTTCACCGGGATCGTGATCTGGGAGGTTTACTTTTCCGCCTACACGACGATCGAGCAGCAGCGGGTCGCCACCCTGATCCATTCCATGGCGGCGGTGGCGGCAATCATCGTCTGGATCATCCATGTCTATGCCGCGCTCTGGGTCAGGGGCTCGGTTAGGGGCATGACGCAGGGCTATGTGACTCCGGGCTGGGCCTGGCGGCATCACCGCGCGTGGTTGCGCCGCTTGGCGGAGACCGGCTCGGAGGGACCGGGGCCGCACGCCAGCGGCCGGAGGCAACGCCAATGAGACAAGCGCATGAACTGCTGAACGGAAAATGGATCGGCAACCAGTATGGCGGCGTGACGGCGCCAGAAGCGCTGATGCTGCCCGACCCGGCCACGAGGTTCGCCCGCACGGCGGCTCGGCTTGACGCCTTGTCGACGGGCCATCCGATGGCACGTTGGCTCGATTTCATGGCGCGAGTCGCGAGGGCGCAGCACGCGGTCGCGAGCATGATGAGGCTCTCCGGCAGCTTGGTTCGAATCGAAGTGGAAGACGGGGTGGAGCTGACGCCTCCCATCGCAGCGAACAGTTATCGGCGGGATCCGATATGGCGGGAGGGCCTCGCCCTGCTGCTCGACGGCCTCGACATCGGGGCGGCGCCGACGTCGGTCCGGATGACGATCGCGGCTCTGCGCGACAGTTCGATCGACGGTCAGGAAGCACTGGCCGACGACTTCCTGCACGGATCCATGGAGCCCGGCGATCTGGGGGCCGCCGTCTTCGTCGCCGCCGCCTTGCAGGTCTACTTCACTCACCTGGCCGCGTCCTTGCCCGCTGCCTCCTTGAGCCTGCTCCCGCAACGCGGCCTATGCCCCTGCTGCGGCTGCACGCCGGTGTGCGGCGTCATCGCCGAGACCGGAAAGGTCCGCGGTGCGCGCTATCTGCATTGCTCCCTCTGTGGCACGGCGTGGAACCATGTGAGGGCCGTTTGCATCACCTGCAGCCACTCGCGCTGGCTGGCGCTGAGGGCAATCGAGGGCCTCGGCGGCGCGGCCAGGATCGAGACGTGCGACGACTGCGGCACCTACGCGAAGATGCTTTATCAGGCCGAGGATGCCGGCGTGGACCCCGTTGCTGACGATCTTGCGACCTTGGGCCTGGATGTCCTCGCCTGCCAGGAAGGTTGGTCGCGCCATGCGCCGAATCCGTTTCTATGGTCCGGACAGTTGAGCCGGCCAGGTTGAGCATCGAGCGGCATGGAACTCGATCCAGTAATTCTCTCGCGCCTGCAGTTCGCCTGGCTGATTGGCTGGCACATCCTGATGCCCGCTTTCACGGTGGGCATGGCTTCCTACATCGTGATCCTCGAAGGATTTCATCCGCGACTGGAAGCGGCATCTATCTCCGCATTTCGATGTTCTGGATCCGGATTTTCTCGGTCGCTTTTGGGGTCGGCGTGGTGTCAGGCGTGATCATGCCTTTCCAGTTCGGCACGAACTGGAGCCGCTTTGCCGATGCGACGTCGAATGTCCTTGGCCCCCTGTTCGCCTATGAGGGCATCACTGCCTTCTTCCTCGAGGCGGCTTTCCTCGGCGTGCTCCTGTTCGGCCGCAAGCTCGTGCCC
>NZ_BKAJ01000137.1:25000-40389 GCF_007992495.1 Reyranella soli | reverse complement strand
AGTTCCTGCCGGACTTGCTGCCATAGAGCATGTAATTCACGTCGAGGTCGCTCTTGTTCACCGACCAGGCGCGGCTGAGCGGGCTGTAGACCACGCCGACGATCTCCTGCGCCTCGATACCGCCGCCCCGTAGACCGTTCACGACTTCCGACGGCTTCAGGAATTTCTTCCAGTCGTGCGTGCCGCGCGGCAACCACCCCAAGACATACTCGGCGCCGGCGATGGCGAGTGCCCAGGCCTTGGCCGTGCGGTTGAGCGTCGACAGGAACATCAGGCCGCCCGGCTTCACCATGCGGCCGCACGATTTCAGGAACAGGTCGACGTCGGCCACGTGCTCGACGATCTCCAGCGCCAGCACGATGTCGAACTGCGCGCCCGCCTCGGCCAGCGCCTCGGCCGTGCCCTGACGATAGTCGATCGCCAGCGCCTGTCCCTCGGCATGCAGGGCGGCGACGTTGACGTTCTTCGAGGCCGCATCGACGCCCGTTACGCGCGCGCCCAATCGGGCCATCGGCTCGCTCAAGAGCCCGCCGCCGCAGCCGATATCGAGCAGCGACAGGTCCTTCAGCGGCGAGCCGGAAAGCGGATCGCGCTGCCAGTGGGCGGCGGCGCGGTCGCGGATGTAGCCGATGCGCAGCGGGTTCAGCCGGTGCAATGGGGCGAACTTGCCCGTCGGGTCCCACCATTCGGCGGCGATGCGCGAGAAGCGCTCGATCTCGGCCGGATCGACGGTGGTATGCCCGGTGGCGGTCATTGCTGCTCTTGACCCATATGGTGCCCCCGGTGTCTATACCCCGCTTTCGAGCAGGTCCATGGCGCGCATCGTTCTCAAATTCGGCGGTACTTCGGTTGGCGACACAGATCGCATCAAGAACGTCGCCAGCAAGGTCAAAGCCGAGGTCGAGCGCGGCAACGAGGTCGCGGTCGTGGTTTCGGCCATGTCCGGCGCCACCAACCAGCTCGTCAAATGGGTCAACGAGATCGCCCCGCTGCACGATGCGCGCGAGTACGACGTCGTCGTGGCGACCGGCGAGCAGGTGACGATCGGCCTTCTGGCCATGGCCCTGCAGCAGATGGGCGTGAAGTCGCGCTCGTGGATCTCCTGGCAGATCCCGATCCGCACCGACGCGGCCTACGCCAAGGCGCGCATCGTCGACATCGAGACGGTTGGCATGGCCGAAGCGATGGCCGCGGGCGAGGTGCCGATCGTGCCGGGCTTCCAGGGCCTCTCGCCGGAGGGTCGCATCACGACCTTGGGCCGCGGCGGCTCGGACACATCGGCGGTGGCGCTGGCGGCGGCGCTGAAAGCCGATCGCTGCGACATCTACACCGACGTCGACGGCGTCTACACGACCGATCCGCGGATCGTCGAGAAGGCGCGCAAGATCGATCAGGTGACCTACGAAGAGATGCTGGAGATGGCGTCCCAGGGCTCCAAGGTCCTGCAGACGCGTTCGGTCGAGTTGGCGATGAACCATCACGTGCGCGTGCAGGTTCTGTCGTCGTTCGACGCGGCGCTGGGCAGCGACCTGCCCGGCACGATGGTTGTGGACGAGGAAGAGATCATGGCCCAGGGACTCGAGAAATCCGTCGTGAGCGGCATCGCCTTCGCCAAGGACGAAGCCAAGATCACGGTGACCCGCGTGGCCGACCGGCCAGGCGTGGCCGCAGCGATCTTCGGCCCGTTGGCCGAGGCCAACGTCAATGTCGACATGATCGTGCAGAACGTGTCGCTCGACGGCAGCTCGACCGACATCACCTTCACCGTGCCGCGCGCCGATCTCGCCCGCGCCGTCGAACGCCTGCAGAAGGCCAAGACGGAGCTCAAGTTCACCGAGGTCCAGTCCGACACCAACGTCGCCAAGATCTCGGTGATCGGCGTCGGCATGCGCAGCCATGCGGGCGTGGCGTTGAAGATGTTCGAGACCCTTGCCGCCAAGGGGATAAATATCCAGGTGATCTCGACCTCCGAGATCAAGATCAGCGTCCTGGTCGCCGCCGAGTACACCGAGCTCGCGGTGCGGGCCCTTCACACAGCCTATGAGCTGGACGCCGCCTGAGGGCAGTGCCCTCATTGACAGCAGTGCTTTCGCATAAGTTTCTCTGCTGCTTATGCGAACAAGCTGGGTAGGCAGTTCGGCGCAGGTCTTGCTATAAGCACGCCATGCGCGCCGACCACGCTCATATGACCTGCCAAAACACCCGCCGCGCGGCGGTTTGGCGCGTCTGCGCGTGCATCACCGACCGTAGCTTTGTCGTCATCCGACTCAAGCATCTAGCGGTCTGACCATGGAGAGAACAACTCCCCCGGCCGGACCGCGAATGCTCCTAAAGCGGCTCCGGGACACGATGGCGCGTGCGGAGTCCATGGAGGACCCGCTGGGCGAGGTCGTGCGCCTGGTCGCCAACGAGATGGTGGCCGAGGTCTGCTCGATCTATCTGCTGCGCGCCGGCGAGGTGCTGGAACTGTTCGCCACCCAGGGCCTCAACCCCTCGGCCGTGCACCGCACGCGCCTGCGAGTCGGCGAGGGCCTGGTCGGCGACATCGCCGCCCATAACCGGCCCTTGTCGCTGGCCGACGCACAAGCCCATCCGCAATACGCCTATCGGCCGGAGACGGGCGAGGAGATCTACCATTCGCTGGCCGGCGTGCCGATCGTGCGCGCCGGGCGCGTGCTCGGCGTGCTGGTCGTGCAGAACCGCACGCGCCGCCACTACGACGAAGAAGAGATCGAGACGCTGCAGACCATCGCCATGGTGCTGGCAGAGCTGATCGCGGCCGGTCACTTCGTCAGCCCCAACGAGGTGCAGCAGGTCGACGGTCTCGGTCTGCTGCCGCTGCGCGTCGACGGCGTGCAGCTGACGCCGGGCGTGGCGATCGGGCACGCCGTGCTGCACGAGCCGCGCATCTCGATCCAGAAGGTCGTCGCCGAGGATGCCGGCCAGGAGCTGAAGCGCTTCGAGGAGGCCGCACATGGCGTGCGCGAGGATGTCGACCGCATGCTCGAAGCGCACGACATGCAGTCGGGCGAGCAGCGCGAGATCCTCGAAACCTTTCGCATGTTCGTCGACGATCGCGGCTGGCTCGAGCGCATACGCGAGGCGATCGGCTCGGGCCTGACCGCCGAGGCAGGCGTGCAGCGCTCGTTCGACGACGTGCGCGCGCGGCTCGGCCAGTCGACCGATCCCTATATCCGCGAGCGGCTGAGCGACCTGCAGGATCTCACCAACCGGGTGCTGCTGCGCCTGGCCGGCCGGGCTGTCGCCGATCCGGCGTCGCTGCCCGACGACATGATCATCATCGCCCGCGACATGGGCCCGGCCGAGCTGCTCGACTACGACCGCACGCGGCTGCGCGGCCTGGTGCTCGAGGAAGGCTCGGCGATGAGCCACGTCGCCATCGTGGCGCGCGCCCTCGACATTCCCGTCGTCGGCCGCGCGCCCGATGTGCTCTCCCGCGTCGAGCCGGGCGATTCCATCGTCGTCGATGGCGACAACGCCCAGGTGCTGGTGCGGCCGGCCGACGACATCCTGCAGACCATCCACGCCGCGATCGAGGCGCGCGACGAGCGGCGGCGCAAATACATGGCCTTGCGCGACCTGCCGTCGGCGACGCGCGATCAGGCGCGCATCTCGCTGAACATGAATGCCGGTTTATTGATCGACATGCAGCATCTCGACGAGACGGGAGCCGACGGCGTCGGCCTGTACCGAACCGAGATCCCGTTCATGGTGCGTTCGGAGTTCCCCGACGTCGATGCGCAGACCTGGCTCTACAGCCGCGTGCTCGATGTCGCCGACGGACGACCGGTAACTTTTCGCACGCTCGATGTTGGTGGTGACAAGGTGCTGCCCTATGTCGGCGCCTTCGGTGATGACAATCCTGCGATGGGGTGGCGCGCGATCCGCATCGGTCTCGATCGGCCGGCGATGCTGCGTCGTCAGTTGCGCGCCTTGATACAAGGCGCGAGTGGCCGGCCGTTGTCGGTGATGTTTCCGATGATCGCTGAGGTGAGTGAGCTCTTGAGTGCACGTCGCCTGCTCGATCTCGAACTCGAGCGCGCGAAGCGGCGTGGCCAGCCCGTGCCCGAGCGCCTGCGCGTTGGCGTTATGTTCGAAGTGCCGGCACTCGCTTGGCAGCTCGATAGCCTGCTGCCCCACGTCGACTTCATTTCGGTGGGGACGAACGACCTCCTGCAGTTCCTTTACGCCGCCGACCGTGGCAACACTCGGCTGGCCGGACGCTACGACAGCTTGTCCCCGCCGTTGCTTCGACTGCTACATTTTGTGGTGGAAAAGGTTCGGCCCGCGGGGGTCGAATTGTCGGTCTGCGGCGAGATGGCGGGCCGTCCGGTCGAGGCTCTGGCGCTGCTCGCCATCGGCGTGCGTGCGCTGTCGATGTCGCCCGGTGCGATCGGTCCAGTGAAGGCCATGATCCGTTCGCTCGATCTCAACGAGGCGACTGGTTTCATGAACGCTGCGCTTACGCAACCAGACAGACCGATGCGTGAGACTCTTCGCCTTTTTGCGGCCGATCATTCGATCGAAATTTGACGATAAGACTCCAACTGTCAGTATGCCTCTGGTAAAACTCGCGAGAGAGGGGACTAGCAGGGGACATCATGCCGGATCAGGTCGATTGGCGTGCGCTGGAACGCGAAGCCTCACCGGGTCGTGCAGTAGGTCGCTTGCTGCGCGATCAGCGTGAAGCGCGTGGCCTCGACCTTGCGACGGTCGAGAAGAGCTTGAAAATCCGTCGTGCCAATCTCGAGGCGATCGAAGAGGGTCGCTTCGACAAGCTGCCGGGTGCTGCCTACATCCCCGCCTTCCTGCGCGCCTACGCATCGCATGTCGGACTGGACCCAGAAAAGGTCATGACGGCCTATCACCTGTCCGGTCCTGTTCCTATCAAGCGCCCTGTCACCCTGCCGGCTGATTTCCCCATCGTGGAAAGAAGGGCGCCGATCGGGCTCGCCGTCCTGACCGTGCTGCTGGTCGTGGGTGTCGGCTACGCCGCCTGGCACTATCTGCCGCGTGAGCAGTCGGTGGTGGCCGAGAAGGTGCCGCCGGTGCCGGATCGCCTGCTGGCTTCCAGTCCCAACCCGGCTCCGTCGACCGACGCTCACCCGCCCGCCGCGACAACCAGCACGCCGGCCCCGGTCGTGTCGGGGCAGGGGACGCAGTCCGTTCCGCCGAGCCAGGAGGCGCGCCCCGCGCCCGGTAACCTTCCGGCCGAAGTCTGGCCGGCGCGCCGTGAAACGGCCGCCCCTCCGCCGCCTCAGCCGCCGCAGGGCACGCCCCTCGCGCCGCCGGTCGTCGCCGCCGTTCCGCCGCCACCGCCGCCGCCGGTGATGATGAACCTTCCCGGCCCGGGCCAGGCGCAGGCCGCCCAGCCGCCGGCAGGTGCCGAGCAGCCGCGCGTTGCCACGCAGCAGCCGCCGCAGCAGGCCGCGGCGCCGGCTGTCGAGGAAGCCGCGCGTCCGCCGGCGGCCGAGCCCGCCAGCGTACCGGTTCGCGCCGACACCACCGTCAGGGTGCGCGGCAACAGCTGGATCGAGCTGCGCGCGCCCAACGGCGACGTTCTGGCGCAGACCTATGTGCGGGCCGGCGAAAGCTACGTCGTGCCTGCGGGTATCGCCTATCGCATCGTCGACGCCCGATAGAGCGGATTCCGATCAAGTGGAACCGCGTTGCGGTTCCACTTGATCGGAATCGCGCGCGCGGGTGATGCTGATTTCACCGGACACATTCCGCCGGGCTGGTTCCCAGCCGGGCGGAATGTGCTTTAACGTCATATTTCGGTCTTTGACATCGGCTGGATAAGCCCGGCCGGCGCGACTACATTTGCGTCATGAGCATCAGGCCCTATCGCGACATCGTGCGCCGCAAGTCGCGGCGCATCATGGTCGGCTCCGTCCCGGTCGGCGGCGATTCGCCGATTACGGTCCAGACCATGACCAACACGCTGACCGCCGATGCCGGGGCGACCATCGACCAGATCCGCCGCTGCGAGGAGGCGGGCGTCGACATCATCCGCGTCTCCTGCCCGGACGAGGAATCGACGGCGGCCCTGCCGGCCATCGTCAAGGCCACCAAGGTGCCGATCGTGGCCGACATCCATTTCCACTATAAGCGCGCCATCGAGGCCGCCGACGCCGGCGCCGCCTGCCTGCGCATCAATCCCGGCAATATCGGCAGCGCCGACCGGGTGCGCGAGGTCGTCAAGGCGGCCCGCGACCACGGCTGCTCCATGCGCATCGGCGTCAACGCCGGGTCGCTCGAGAAGGACCTGCTGGAGAAGTACGGCGAGCCCTGCCCGGAGGCGATGGTCGAGAGCGCGCTCGATCACGCGCGCATCCTGCAGGACCACGACTTTCACGAGTTCAAGATCAGCGTGAAGGCGTCCGACGTCTTCCTCGCCGTCGCGGCTTATCAACAGCTTGCCGATGCCTGCGATTACCCACTGCATATCGGCGTCACCGAGGCGGGCGGTCTGCGCACCGGCACGGTGAAGTCGTCGATCGGCCTGGGCTCGCTCCTGTGGGCGGGCATCGGCGACACGGTGCGCGTCTCGCTGTCGGCCGAGCCCGAGGAAGAGGTGAAGGTCGGCTTCGAGCTCCTGAAGGCGCTCAACCTGCGTCACCGCGGCGTCAACATCATCTCCTGCCCGTCGTGCGCGCGGCAGCAGTACGACGTCATCCGCACCGTCGAGGCGCTGGAGAAGCGCGTCGCCCACATCACCACGCCGATGACGGTGTCGGTGATCGGCTGCGTGGTGAACGGGCCGGGCGAGGCGCGCGAGACCGACCTCGGCTTCACCGGTGGCGGCAACGGCACGCACCAGGTCTATGTCGCGGGCGTGCCGCACCACAGGCTGAAGGATGCCGACATCGTCGAGCACCTGGCCGGGCTGATCGAGAAGAAGGCGGCCGAGATCGAGGCTGCGAAGGCTGAGGAAGCCGAGCGACACCGGGCCGCCGCCGAGTAGCGCTTTCGACCCTTTCCTTCTTCGACGATCAATCCGAGGCGATTTTCCGTGAGCAAAATGCAGCCCGTGCGCGGCACGCACGACATCCTTCCCGATGACTACCGACGCTTCGCCCACGTCATCGATTCGGCGCGCGACGTGGCGCGCCTCTACGGCTATCGCGAGATGGCGACGCCGATCTTCGAGTTCACCGAGCTGTTCGCCCGCGGCATCGGCGAGACGACCGACGTCGTCTCCAAGGAGATGTACACGTTCACCGACCGCGGCAACGAATCGCTGACCTTGCGGCCGGAATACACCGCCGGCATCTGCCGTGCCTTCGTCTCCAACGGCGACCTCGCCCAGCAATTGCCGCTCAAGATCTTCGCTGCCGGGCCGATGTTCCGCTACGAGCGGCCGCAGAAGGGCCGCCAACGCCAGTTCCACCAGATCGACCTGGAGGTGCTGGGCGCGCCCGAGCCGGGCGCCGACATCGAGGTGATCTCGGTGGCGGCCGACATCCTCGATCGGCTGGGCATCCTCGACCGCTGCGTGCTGAAGCTCAATTCGTTGGGCGATCCGGAGAGCCGGCAGGTCTATCGCAAGGTGCTGGTCGAGTACTATTCGGCCCATCTCGACAAGCTTTCCGAGGATTCGAAGAGCCGCCTGCAGCGCAATCCGTTGCGCATCCTCGACAGCAAGGACGAGGGCGACAAGGCGATCAACGCCAAGGCGCCGTCCTTCGCCGACTATCTGAACCAGGCGAGCCGGGACTTCTTCGCCGCCGTGCAGGATGGCCTCACGGCGGCCGGTATCGGGTTCGAGATCGATCCCGCGCTGGTCCGCGGCCTCGACTACTACACCCACACCGCCTTCGAGTTCGTGACCAGCCACATCGGTGCCCAGGGCACGGTGCTGGGCGGCGGCCGCTATGACGGCCTGATCGCCGAGCTGGGCGGTCCGCCAACGGCCGGCATCGGCTGGGCCGGCGGCATCGAGCGCATGATGATGCTGTGCAACGACCCCGCGCCGCTGCCGCGGCCCGTCGTGATGGCACCGCTCGGTGCTGCGGCCGAGGCTAAGGCGCTGGGTCTCGCGCGCACGCTGCGCCGCCAGGGCATCTCCGTCGAGCAGGACTATCGCGGCAACATGAAACGGCGCATGCAGCGCGCCAACAAGCTCAACGCCCGCGCCGTCCTGATCATCGGCGACGACGAGCTCGCCAAGGGCGTTGCGCAGCTAAAAGACCTCGACAGCGGCGAGCAGCGCGAAGTGGCGCTGGACGCCCTGGCAGAGCTCTTGAAAGCCTGAGCTGAGGGCGCGTCACTCCAGTGGCGTGTCATCTCATGCTCTTCCGGACCGCGCGCGTCCCCGCGCGCTCATGAGGCGCGCGGTCCGAAAGATCACGAGCCGGCCGGAGGCCGGCGGTCCGGAAGACCACGACGCGCCAGCGCACCAACCTGCTCAATGCGGCCCGATTTGCGCCTTGCGGCGGTTTTGTGTAACGAGCGGCCTCCCATGTCTTTGCTGCAGAAACTCGACCAGATCACCGCCCGCTACGCCGAGCTCCAGGCCAGCCTGTCGGGCGCCGGTCTCGATTCGCAGAAGTTCGTCGCGGCCTCGAAGGAGTATTCCGATCTCGGGCCGCTGGTCGAGGCGATCGGCGAATGGCGCAAGGCCGAGCAGGAGCTGAAGGACGCCGAGGCCCTGGCCGCCGATCCCGACATGAAGGCGATGGCCGAGGAAGAGGCGGCGGCGATCAAGAAGCGGCTGCCCGAGCTCGAGCGCTCGGTGAAGCGCATGCTGCTGCCCAAGGATGCGGCCGACGAGAAGAACGCCATCCTGGAAATCCGCGCCGGCACCGGCGGCGACGAAGCGGCCCTGTTCGCGGCCGATCTGTTTCGCATGTACCAGCGCTATGCCGCCGAGCATGGCTGGCGCTTCGAGGTCATGGAGCTCTCCGACACCGGCATCGGCGGCTACAAGGAGGCGATCGCCACCGTATCGGGCCGCGGCGTGTTCGCCCGGCTGAAGTTCGAATCGGGCGTGCATCGCGTGCAACGCGTGCCGGCGACCGAGGCCCAGGGCCGCATCCACACCTCGGCTGCGACCGTGGCGGTATTGCCCGAGGCCGAGGAGTTCGACATCAAGATCGACGAGAAGGACCTGCGCATCGACGTCTTCCGCTCGTCCGGGCCGGGCGGCCAGTCGGTCAACACCACCGATTCCGCCGTGCGCATCACCCATCTGCCGACCGGCGTCGTGGTCAGTCAGCAGGACGAGAAGAGCCAGCACAAGAACCGCGCCAAGGCCATGAAGATCCTGCGCGCCCGCCTGTACGACGCCGAGCGCCAGCGCCGCGACGATGCCCGCGCCGCCGACCGCAAGGGCCAGGTAGGCAGCGGCGATCGCAGCGAACGCATCCGCACCTACAACTTCCCGCAAGGCCGCGTGTCCGACCATCGCATCAACCTCACGCTCTACAAGCTCGACGAGGTGATGGACGGCCGCGCGCTCGACGAGATCATCGACGCGCTGATCGCCGATGACGAGGCGGGGCGCCTGGCGGAGCTCGCGGCCTGACCCCAGGATCGACTTACGACAGCCTGCTGCGCGATGCGGCGGCGGCGCTGTCGGCCGCGGGCCTCGACAATGTCCGTTTCGAAGCGCGCCTGCTGCTCGCTCGCGCGGCTGGCCTGTCGGTCGAGCAGTTAGTCGCGCGCGGCAACGAGCCCGCGCCCGCCGCCGTTGCCGCCGCTTTGCGCGAACTGACGGCGCGGCGCGTCCAGCGCGAGCCCATGGCGTATATCCTGGGCGAGCGCGAATTCTGGGGCTTGCCGTTCAAGGTCTCGCCGGCGGTGCTGGTGCCGCGGCCGGACAGCGAGACGGTCATCGAGGCAGCACTGGCGTTGCTGGCCGATCGTGCGCCGCCCTGGCGGATCCTGGATCTCGGCCTGGGTTCGGGCTGCCTGTTGCTGACGCTGCTGCACGAGTTTCGCGCCGCCCGCGGCGTTGGCCTGGAAATATCGGAGGCCGCCCTCGCCGTTGCCCGGACGAACGCCGCTGCCTTGCACGTCGAGGATCGGGCGGAACTTCTGCTGGGCGATTGGCGTCAGCCGGACTGGCACGACCAGGTCGGTGGGCCGTTCGATTTGCTGGTCAGCAACCCACCCTATATCGAGGCGGGCGCCATCGCGGGCCTGATGCCGGAAGTGAGTCGCTTTGAGCCCAAGCTGGCGCTCGATGGCGGGGCGGACGGGCTTGCGGCCTATCGCGCGATCGCCGCAGAAGCCCCCCGCCTGGTCACCCCCGGCGGTCGCTTATTGCTCGAAGCGGGGGAGGGCCAAGCTCCTGAAATACATAAGATTTTCCAATCCACAGGTTTTACGCCCGAAGCGCCCTGGAAAGACCTCGGCGGCATCGACCGGGTGGTCTCCTTGAGGTATTAAATGGTTGGCAACTAAACAGAATGAGACTACGTTCATCTGAGCCCCTTGGGGGGGCTTGGCCTGGGTCAATGGGTGGCACCAGGCAATTAATCCCTCTGACAATCAGCCTGACGGCGCCCACGAAGGGCAGAGGGTTAGCAAAGAACAACACCGTCCGGCATGTAACTGGCCTTAGGTAATGAGACCAAACAATCGTCAGCGGTCGCGCGGCGGTCGCAATGGTGGCGGCGGTGGCGGTGGCCACCATCATAAGCAGCACAGCCACAACCCCAACCGTCCGCCCAATCGAAACCAGATCTTTGACTCAAGCGGGCCCGACGTCCGCGTGCGCGGCAATGCCCACCAGGTCTTCGACAAGTACCAGGCGCTGGCGCGCGAGGCGGCATCCTCGGGCGACCGCATCATGGCCGAGGCCTACTGGCAGTACGCCGACCACTACTACCGTATGATCCAGGCCTCGGGCGGCTTCGCCCAGCGCAACAATCAGGGCTGGGGCGATGGCGGCGAAGAGGGCCAGGCGCCGCAGCAGCAAGGGATGCAAGGACAAGGGGGCGGCCAGCCGCAGCAGCCCAATGGCAACGGGCACGGCCAGGGCGAGCGGTCAGGTGGCCGAGACGAACAGAACGACGAGCCCGGCCTCGGCGGCGTCGCCTTCCTGCAGAACGGACGCAATGCGCAGGGCGGCAACGATCCGGCGGCAGACGAGCAGCCCGAGGTGCCGGAATTCACGCCGGCAACCGGACGTCGCGGCGGCGGCGGCAGCTAGCGATCCCTGTCATCCCGAGCGTAGCGAGGGAACCTTCCTGCAGCTTTAAAGACCCCTTTGCTGCGGTTAGCGCGGGGTAACCCTCGCGCCGAGTGACAACCGACAAAACGCCCGGCAGTCCCACTGCCGGGCGTTTTTATTGGATCAAGGCAGATGGATCAGGTTCGGGGCGACGAACGCCACGACCGTGAAGCCGAGGCCGAGGACACCGAGGCCGCATGAGATGACGGTCAGCCAGACGACCGACGTCAGGGCCGCCGCGCCGGCCAGCACGATCGCCAGCTGAAAGGCTGCCGAGGCGTATTCGAACATGTGGTAGGCGGCCAGCGACCTGTCGCGATGCTCTTCCTTGGCCTTGGCGCGGACCATCAGCTCCTTGCGGCCTTCGCCGGTCTCCGGCTCGGTCTCGTAGCGTTGGGCGGTCTGGCGCCACCGGTCGGACTGGGCCTTCATGGCCGCTGGGATGTTTTGCGGATTGTCCTTGAACGTCGCCTCGGCCTCGTCGGCCGCGGTGCGCAGGACCGTCTGTCGAATCGTCTTGGCTTGGAAGAAATTCCACAGGTTGGACGCTTCGGCATGACTGAGCAGCGCGTTGGTTTGCGAGCTCTTGCCGCCCATCTCGGAGATCGCCAGCGAGGCGGCCAGGACGGCCACCAGGAGGGCGATTTTCTTGTTCGAAGTGTCTACATGGCCATGACCACCAGACATGAAATTCTCCCTGTTTCCTTGATCTATGTCGTGTTGGCAGTCGTGATAACCCACCACAGTTACAGAGAAAAGCCGCACGTCTGATCCGGTCTTGCAAGGTCGGGATCCCTCCCCATATCGGCATCAGGATGCCTCTGGAGAGGGTCCGCTCTTTCGCCCGCCGATGACGGGGGTGCGAATGAAAGGGTAGAGAGAAATGAATCAGGAAAAGTACACCGAGCGCATGCGCGGTTTCCTGCAGAGTGCCCAAATGCTGGCTCTGCGTGAAGGCCACCAGAGGCTCGTTCCCGACCATCTTTTGAAAGTCCTGCTCGACGATCCGGAAGGCCTCGCCGCCAACCTGATTGCGTCCGCAGGCGGCGATTCCCGCGCCGTCCATCGCGCGGTCGAAGCCAACCTCGCCAAGCAGCCCAAGGTCGAAGGCCAGGGCGCGGGCCAGATCTACATGGCGCCCGAGACGGCGCGCGTCTTCGACCAGGCCGAAGCCATCGCCGAGAAGGCAGGCGATTCCTTCGTCACCGTCGAGCGCATGCTGATGGCGCTGGCGCTCGCCAAGGGCACCGAGGCCGCCGATGCGCTGGCCAAGGGCAACGTCAAGCCGCAGGCGCTCGAGAAGGCGATCCAGGATCTGCGCAAGGGCCGCACCGCCGATTCGGCATCGGCCGAGAGCGGCTATGACGCGCTGAAGAAATATGCCCGCGACCTCACCCAGGTGGCGCGCGAGGGCAAGCTCGATCCGGTGATCGGCCGCGACGAGGAGATCCGCCGCACCATCCAGGTGCTGAGCCGGCGCACCAAGAACAATCCCGTGCTGATCGGCGAGCCTGGCGTCGGCAAGACCGCCATCGCCGAGGGCCTGGCGCTGCGCATCGTCAACGACGACGTGCCGGAGGCGCTGAAGGGCAAGAAGCTGATGGCGCTCGACCTCGGCGCCATGGTCGCCGGCGCCAAGTATCGCGGCGAGTTCGAGGAACGGCTGAAGGCCGTGCTGTCGGAGATCGCGTCGGCCGAGGGCGACATCATCGTCTTCATCGACGAGCTGCACACCCTGATCGGTGCCGGCAAGGCCGACGGCGCGATGGACGCCTCCAACATGCTGAAGCCCGCGCTGGCGCGCGGCGAGCTGCATTGCGTGGGCGCCACGACGCTCGACGAGTACCGCAAGCACATCGAGAAGGATGCGGCGCTGGCGCGCCGGTTTCAGCCGGTTTTCGTCGCCGAGCCCACGGTCGAGGACACGGTCTCGATCCTGCGCGGGCTGAAGGAGAAGTACGAGCTGCATCACGGCGTGCGCATTGCCGATGCGGCACTCGTGGCGGCCGCGACGCTCTCCAACCGCTACATCTCCGACCGGTTCCTGCCGGACAAGGCGATCGACCTCATGGACGAGGCGGCGAGCCGCATCCGCATGCAGGTCGACAGCAAGCCCGAGGCGCTCGACGAGCTCGACCGGCGCATCATCCAGCTCAAGATCGAGAAGGAGGCGCTCAAGAAGGAGAGCGACCAGGCGTCGCGCGACCGGCTGGAGCGGCTGGAGAAGGAGCTGTCGGGTCTCGAGGAGAAGTCGGCCGAGCTCACCGCTCAGTGGAAGTCGGCCAAGGACAAGCTCGCCGATTCGCAGAAGATCAAGGAGCAGATCGACAAGGCGCGCTCGGAGCTCGAGATCGCACAACGCAAGGGCGAGCTGGCCAGAGCGGGCGAGCTGGCCTACGGCGTGATCCCCGACCTCGAGAAGAAGCTCAAGGAGGCCGAGAACCACGAGGTTCAGGGCGGCAAGGGCGTCAAGGAAGAGGTCACGCCCGAGGACATCGCTGCGGTTGTGTCGCGCTGGACCGGCGTGCCGGTCGACAAGATGCTGGAAGGCGAGCGCGGCAAGCTGTTGCGCATGGAAGACCAGATCCGCAAGCGCGTGGTCGGCCAGGACGAGGCCGTGCGTGCGGTGGCCGACGCGGTGCGCCGCGCCCGTGCCGGCCTGCAGGATCCCAACCGGCCGATCGGCTCGTTCCTGTTCCTCGGCCCGACCGGCGTCGGCAAGACCGAGCTCACCAAGGCGATCGCCGAGTTCCTGTTCGACGACGACCAGGCGATGGTGCGCATCGACATGAGCGAGTTCATGGAGAAGCACTCCGTCAGCCGCCTGATCGGCGCGCCTCCAGGCTATGTCGGCTATGACGAGGGCGGCGTGCTGACCGAAGCGGTGCGGCGCCGGCCCTACCAGGTGATCCTGTTCGACGAGGTCGAGAAGGCGCATCCCGACGTGTTCAACGTGCTGCTGCAGGTATTGGACGACGGTCGCCTGACCGACGGCCAGGGCCGCACGGTCGACTTCAAGAACACGCTGATCGTGCTGACCTCGAACCTCGGCAGCTCGCATCTCGCGGCGCTGGCCGATGGCCAGTCGGCCGAGACGGTGCGCGAGCAGGTGATGGAGGAGGTGCGCCGCGCCTTCCGGCCGGAGTTCCTGAACCGCCTCGACGAGATCCTGCTGTTCAACCGGCTGAGCCGGGCACACATGACGGACATCGTCGACATCCAGCTCGGCCGCCTGCGCAAGCTCTTGGCCGATCGCAAGATCGACCTGGAGTTCGACAGCAAGGCGATGCAGTGGCTGGCCAACCGCGGCTACGATCCGGTCTACGGCGCGCGTCCGCTGAAGCGGGTGATCCAGCGCAGCCTGCAGAATCCGCTGGCGACTCAGATCCTCGAGGGCCGGATCAAGGACGGCGATACCGTCAAGGTGTCGGTCGAGAACGGCGAGCTCAGCGTCGGCGGCCAGCGCGTGATGAGCGAGGCGGCCGACGACTAAGGGTTGTTACTTGAAAAGCGAAAGGGCGCGACGAGAGTCGCGCCCTTTTCTTTGCCGGGAGCGCGGACCGGAGGTCCGCGCTCCCATGATCAATCCCCCTTCGCGACCTGCGGCGAGTCCTTGTCCTTCGCCTTCTTGGTACCCGCCACGACCGGCGCGTTCTTGAGCTGCGCCAAGTACTGCTTGGCCAGCGCCTGGAAGCGCCCGGCATCCTTGCCGGCAACCTGGGCGCGCATCGCGAATTTCTGAGCCAGCGGATTGACCTGCTTGCCGCCGCGATGGAACTCGTAGTGCAGGTGCGGTCCCGTCGACATGCCGGTCGAGCCGACGAAGCCGATCACCTGTCCCTGGCGCACGGCGACGCCCGGCTTGATGCCGGGACCGAGCCGCGACATGTGCCCGTAGGCCGTGCCGACGTCGCTGGTGTGCTGCAGCTTGACGTAGAGTCCGTAGCCACCGTTCGGTCCCGCCATCACCACCTTGCCCGCGCCGGCGGCGAGGATCGGCGTCCCCGATGGTGCGGCGAAATCCACGCCGGCATGCAACGCGCTGTAGCCCAGGATCGGATGTTCGCGCATGCCGAAGCGCGACGAGATCTTCGACGCATCCATCGGCGTGCGCAGGAAGGCGCGCACGACGCTCTCGCCGTTGGGATTGTAGAAGCCGTCGGCGCCGCCTTGCGGGCGGTAGCGC
>NZ_BKAJ01000137.1:0-22500 GCF_007992495.1 Reyranella soli | reverse complement strand
GTCTCCAGTTGCCATCAGGTTATGCTGGGCACTTTGGAGAAACTGCCGGTGACAAGCCGGAGGAAGGTGGGGATGACGTCAAGTCCTCATGGCCCTTACGGGCTGGGCTACACACGTGCTACAATGGCGGTGACAATGGGATGCGATGGCGCGAGCCGGAGCCGATCCTAAAAAACCGTCTCAGTTCGGATTGCACTCTGCAACTCGAGTGCATGAAGTTGGAATCGCTAGTAATCGAGGATCAGCATGCCTCGGTGAATACGTTCCCGGGCCTTGTACACACCGCCCGTCACGCCATGGGAGTTGGTTCTACCCGAAGATGGTGCGCTAACCGCAAGGAGGCAGCCAGCCACGGTAGGATCAATGACTGGGGCGAAGTCGTAACAAGGTAGCCGTAGGGGAACCTGCGGCTGGATCACCTCCTTTCTAAGGAAGATTGGAAGCAATTCCGGTCTTACTTAAACACTACCTGGAGCCGCGGTTTCTCAAGCCGTGGTCGCCGCCGCTGTCGCATCCCTTTCCATGATGGTACTTGGCGAGACGGAATTCGGTCTCCTCCTCTTCAGTGAGATGGGATTGGATGTCCGTCGCTTCGTCTGCCCGAGATTGGGCTAGTAGCTCAGCTGGTTAGAGCGCGCGCTTGATAAGCGTGAGGTCGGAGGTTCAAATCCTCCCTGGCCCACCACCTTTCGCGCGATCGGCTCGACCCTCGAGGTAGCAGCCGGTTCGCACCGGTAGACGAAGTCAGGTCGCGCCGACCGAAAGCTCAAACGGGGGCATAGCTCAGTTGGGAGAGCGCCTGCTTTGCAAGCAGGAGGTCGTCGGTTCGATCCCGTCTGCCTCCACCATCATCACGCGTGGCCTGGCCATGCGCATAGAGCTTCGCGCCGCTTAGGTGGCGTCGATCGTTCTTTGACATCGTTCATCGGAAGAGGTCTTAAAGTCTAGATTTCCTCGCTCTGTCGCCTAGGCAGAGTGGAAGGAAGGGTAAACAAGGCCGTCGTGTCGGGGGTCGTCCCCTGCACGGAACGAGCCGTAATGACGATCGCAAGATCGTCGTTTCGCTGACAAAACGTGAGATCAAGCACAATAAGGGCGTTTGGCGGATGCCTTGGCACTGAGAGGCGATGAAGGACGTGGTAGGCTGCGATAAGCTTCGGGGAGTTGCCAACACACTTTGATCCGAAGATTTCCGAATGGGGAAACCCCATCCATCAGGATGATCGTCGACTGAATCCATAGGTCGACGAGGCGAACCCGGGGAACTGAAACATCTCAGTACCTGGAGGAAAGGACATCAACAGAGACTCCGCTAGTAGTGGCGAGCGAACGCGGACCAGGCCAGTGATGCGATTGTAAGAACCGGAACACTCTGGAAAGGGTGGCCATAGCGGGTGATAGCCCCGTACGGGTAGAAAGCAGTCGCATCCTCGAGTAGGGCGGGACACGTGCAATCCTGTCTGAACACGGGGGGATCACCCTCCAAGCCTAAGTACTCCTCAGTGACCGATAGTGAACAAGTACCGTGAGGGAAAGGTGAAAAGCACCCCGACAAGGGGAGTGAAACAGACCTGAAACCGAACGCCTACAAACAGTCGAAGGCCGCAAGGCTGACGGCGTACCTTTTGTATAATGGGTCAGCGACTTACTCTGTGCAGCAAGCTTAAGCCGATAGGTGTAGGCGCAGCGAAAGCGAGTCTGAATAGGGCGCTTAGTTGCACGGAGTAGACCCGAAACCGGGTGATCTAGTCATGGGCAGGTTGAAAGTGCGGTAACACGCACTGGAGGACCGAACCGGTTACCGTTGCAAAGGTATCGGATGACCTGTGATTAGGGGTGAAAGGCCAACCAAACTCGGAAATAGCTGGTTCTCCGCGAAAACTATTTAGGTAGTGCGTCGCGTGATTACCGTCGGGGGTAGAGCACTGGATGGGCTAGGGGGATCCAAAGTCTTACCAAACCTAACCAAACTCCGAATACCGACGAGTACAGCGCGGCAGACAGACGGCGGGTGCTAAGGTCCGTCGTCGAGAGGGAAACAGCCCAGACCGCCAGCTAAGGTCCCCAAGTCATGGCTAAGTGGGAAAGGATGTGGGAAGGCCAAAACAACCAGGAGGTTGGCTTAGAAGCAGCCATCCTTTAAAGAAAGCGTAATAGCTCACTGGTCTAAATAAGCCAGCCTGCGCCGAAGATGTACCGGGGCTCAAGCCATGCACCGAAGCTGCGGACTCGAAAGAGTGGTAGCGGAGCGTTCCGTAAGCCTGCGAAGGGAGACTCGTGAGAGCTCCTGGAGGTATCGGAAGTGAGAATGCTGACATAAGTAGCGATAAGAAGCGTGAGAGACGCTTCCGCCGTAAGTCCAAGGGTTCCTGCGCAAGGTCAATCCGCGCAGGGTTAGCCGGCCCCTAAGGTGAGGGCGACAGCCGTAACCGATGGGAACCACGTCAATATTCGTGGGCCTGCTGGAAGTGACGGATCCGAAAAGTGGCTCTAGCTCGTTGGCGAATGCTAGGGCGGCCCAAGGGTTCCAGGAAATAACTCCAGCGTATAGACCGTACCCTAAACCGACACAGGTGGACTGGTAGAGTATACCAAGGCGCTTGAGGGAACTGTGTTGAAGGAACTAGGCAATTTACCCCCGTAACTTCGGGATAAGGGGGCCTCCATCGGTCTCGATGGAGGGGCACAGACTAGGGGGTGGCGACTGTTTAACAAAAACACAGGGCTCTGCTAAGCCGTGAGGCGAAGTATAGGGTCTGACGCCTGCCCGGTGCCGGAAGGTTAAGAGGAGAGGTTCACGCCTTGAATCGAAGCCCCGGTAAACGGCGGCCGTAACTATAACGGTCCTAAGGTAGCGAAATTCCTTGTCGGGTAAGTTCCGACCTGCACGAATGGCGTAACGACTTCCCCGCTGTCTCCAACACAGGCTCGGCGAAATTGAATTCCCCGTGAAGATGCGGGGTACCCGCAGTTAGACGGAAAGACCCCGTGCACCTTTACTACAACTTTGCAGTGGCATTAGAGATTGGATGTGTAGGATAGGCGGGAGCCTTTGAAACTCGGGCGCTAGCTCGGGTGGAGGCAACCTTGAAATACCGCCCTTTTGATCTTTGATGTCTAACCGCGGTCGGTCATCCCGATCCGGGACCCTGCATGGTGGGTAGTTTGACTGGGGCGGTCGCCTCCCAAAGAGTAACGGAGGCGCGCGATGGTGGGCTCAGGCTGGTCGGAAATCAGCCGCTGAGTGCAATGGCACAAGCCCGCCTGACTGCGAGACTGACAAGTCGAGCAGGGACGAAAGTCGGCCATAGTGATCCGGTGGTTCCGCGTGAGTGGGCCATCGCTCAACGAATAAAAGGTACGCCGGGGATAACAGGCTGATACCACCCAAGCGTCCACAGCGACGGTGGTGTTTGGCACCTCGATGTCGACTCATCACATCCTGGGGCTGGAGCAGGTCCCAAGGGTTCGGCTGTTCGCCGATTAAAGTGGTACGTGAGTTGGGTTCAAAACGTCGTGAGACAGTTTGGTCCCTATCTGCTGTGGGTGTTCGAGACTTGAGAGGAGCCGTCCTTAGTACGAGAGGACCGGGATGGACGTACCTCTGGTGTACCGGTTGTGACGCCAGTCGCAGCGCCGGGTAGCTATGTACTGGAGGGATAAACGCTGAAAGCATCTAAGCGTGAAACCCGCCTCGAAACTAGGTCTCGCTGAGAGTCGTGGTAGACCACCACGTTGATAGGCCGCATGTGCAAGTGCAGTGATGCATTCAGCTTAGCGGTACTAATAGCTCGATCGGCTTGATTTCATTCGTTCCGTGCAGCGGTCGACATCCGCGCACGGCTTTGTGCCCGGGACTTTAAGACCTCTGCGCGTTTCGACGACCTGGTGGCAGTAGCGAAGGGTGAACACCCGATCCCATTCCGAACTCGGCCGTGAAAACTTTCAGCGCCGATGGTACTGTGTCTTAAGGCACGGGAGAGTAGGTCGCTGCCAGGTCTTCCAAACGCGCGGAACCTCTTCCGATGAGGGCGAAGCAACCTTCGCCTAGATTTCAAGATTCAGACGCATGGATTTGCCGCGGGGTGGAGCAGCCCGGTAGCTCGTCAGGCTCATAACCTGAAGGTCGTAGGTTCAAATCCTGCCCCCGCAACCAAATCAAAAAGCCGTCCTCGCAAGAGGGCGGCTTTTTTGTTGCCATGGGCGACAATGAAGCTCGACGATCTCGCCACACCACCGTTCGCGCTGGACGAGTGTCGTCTAGGGGAGATTGTCGCGCAGGAAGATATCGATGTTGATCCGCTCCTGATCGGGCATGACGGGATCGCCCAGACAGTGGGCGAGGAGGACGCGGGCGGCGGAGCGCGCCTCGTGACCAGGGTCCTGGTTGATGATCGCGTCGATCACGCCGCGCAGGAGAAGGGCGCGCGTATGCACCGTCAGCTCATGGGCGATCCAGACGATGTCGTGGGCGCGGCCTGACGCTTCCAGGGCCGCGGCGATGCCCCGGTTGCCGGCGCCGACGCTGTAGAGGCCGGCGAGGTCAGGCTGGCTGGAGAGCAGACGTGCCGTCAGCATGCGGGTGCGCTCGTTGTCGTCACGGCCTTCCACGGCAGCAAGCGGCGACAGTTCGGGATATTCGCTCGACAGGATCTGGTGGAAGCCGAACTGCCGCTCGGCATGATCGCGCAGGACCAGTGAGCCCGCGATGACGCCGACCGAGCCGCGGCGGCCGCACAGGAAGCGTCCCATCAAGGCCGCGGCCGTGCGCCCGGCGGCGGGATTGTCGATGCCGACATAGTGCAGGCGCCGCGAGCTCGGGGCGTCCGAAACCAGGGTCACGACCCGAATGCCGCGATTCGCCGCATCATCGATGGCGGCTCGCACCTTGGGGTGATCGAGCGCGATGGTGGCGACGCCGTCATAGGACGAAGACAGGGACGCGAGAGCGCCGGCCAGGGCATCGGGATCGAAGACGTCGACATGCAGGACGTCGATGAAGGCGCGCTGGCTGGCCAGCCAGTCGGCCGTCCGGCGCACCTGCTCGTCGAGGTTCGTCATGAACGAATTGGCGCCGGTCGGCAGGATGAACGCGAAACGGAAGGTCTGATTGCGCGCCAGCCTGGCCGCTGCCGCATCGGGACGATAACCGAGCTTGGCCAGCGCCGCCTCGACCCTCGCCACCGTCTTGCCGCGCACGCCGTCGCGCCGATTGACCACGCGGTCGACGGTCGCAAGCGACACGCCGGCAGTGCGGGCGACGTCCTGCAGGGTCGCCTTGAAGCGGGCCGTCTCGCTCATTCCGTCAGCGCGCCGCCCACAGCAGGCCGCGCGTCATGATGGTGCGGATCTCGGGCACGTCGAGCTCATAGGCCCGGTGCCCCAGCGACGAATAGAAGACGCGCCCCGCGCCATACTGCTTCTTCCAGACGACCGGCATCACCACGCCGTCGATCCAGGGTGCGTGCTCGCCCGAGAAGGTCGTCGTCGCCAACACGTCGTTGGCGGGATCGACGTGCATGTAATACTGCTCGGAGCGATGCTCGAAGCTCGGCACACCCGACATGATCGGGTCGTCCGGCCGGGTCACGTCGACCTTGTAGTCGATGATGCCGCCGGGATGGGCCACCCACTGTCCGCCGCACAGGAACTGGTATTCGACCGAATCGCGGAACGCATCGCCCATGCCGCCGTGATGGCCGCCCATGCCGACGCCCTTCTGCACGGCCGCGCAGAGGTTGAGCGCCTCCGCCTTCTCGATCTTGGACATGGTGCAGATCGGCACGATCAGCGACAGGTCATGGATGGCGGGATCGGCGAACGCCGATGTCTTGGTCTCGACCCGCACGTCGAAGCCTTCCGCCTTCAGCCAGCCCTGGACTATCGAGGCACAGAGGTCAGGGTCGTGACCCGGCCAGCCGCCCCACACGATCATCGCCTTGCGCATGCTGCTACTCCCTACGTCTAATCCATCGCGCCGGTCGGCAGGCCCGGCGTCATCATCGCCGGACGCTCGACCGTCGTCTCGAGCTTCACCCGCCGGCCTTCGTCGGCCGAGATCTGGAACGCTTCCATGGCCTCCAGCGCATGCAACGCCAACGCGCCGCTGGCGCGATGCGGGCGGCCGCTCGTGATCGCGGCCGCCAGGTCGGCCACACCGATCGAGCGGAACTCGCCGTCGACATTGCCATGTGTATGGGGAACGGTCTGCCAGTCGCCGCCCGGCTTGGCGACGGCGACCTCGCCCCCGAACTTGTTCGGATCCGGCACCAGGATGCTGGCCTCCGTGCCATAGATCTCGATCGGCGCGTGATTGTGTCGGGGCACGTCGAAGCTCATGACGATCGAGACGACGGCGCTGCTTTCAAACTCCAGCAGCCCGGCGACGTGCGTCGCCACCTCGACCGGAATGAGCGTGCCGTTGAGCGGCTCGCTGGTCACCAGGCGCTCGAGCCGCGGCTTGGCGACCGAGCCCATGACGCTGGCGATCGGGCCCAGCAACTGGATCAGGTTGGTGATGTAGTAGGGGCCCATGTCGAGCATCGGCCCGCCGCCGCGCAGGTAGTAGAAGCCGGGCGCCGGATGCCAGCGCTCGTGGCCGGGACACATGAAGAAGGCGGTGCCGGCGACCGGCCGACCGATCGCCCCGTCGTCGATCGCCTTGCGGGCGGTCTGGTGTCCGCCGCCGAGGAAGGTGTCCGGCGCGCAGCCGACGCGCAGGCCCTTGGCTGCGGCCAGGTCCATGACCTTGCGCGCCTCGGCCACGCTAACGCCCAGCGGCTTCTCGGAATGGACATGCTTGCCGGCGTTGAGAACCGCCAGGCTGACATCGGTGTGCGCCAGCGGCACGGTCAGGTTGACCACGATCTCGACGTCGTCGCGCTTCAGCAACTGGTCGACCCGCATCGCGGGCACGCCGAACGCCGCGGCCTGCTTCTCGGCGGCGGCACCGCGCATGTCGGCGACCGCGCGCAGCTCGAGATTGGCGAAGCGTTGCGCCGCCTTCAGATAGGCCGTGCTGATGACCCCGCAGCCGATGACGCCAAATCCAACCTTTTGCATGGGCAACTCCGCTGTACCGTCAACCCTTGACCGCGCCGGCGGTGAGGCCGGCAACGATGTGCTTCTGCGCCAGCAGGAACAGCACGATCGTCGGCAGGATGGTGAGGGTGATGAAAGCCAGGATGAGGTTCCACTCGGCCGAGTACTCGCCCTGATAGACCATGATGCCGAGTGGCCAGGGATAGAGGGCGTCGGAATTGAGCATCACCAACGGCACCAGATAGGCGTTCCAGCTGTGCACGAAGGCGATGGTCCCGACAGTGGCCAGGATCGGCCGCGACAGCGGCAAGGTCATGTGCCGGAAATAGTCGATGTAGCTGCAGCCGTCGATTAGGGCTGCCTCCAGCAGTTCGGGCGGCAGGTCCTTGAAGAAGCGCCGGAACAGCAGAATGCTCATGGCGAGGCTGAACGCCACCTGCGGCAGGACGACGCCGAAGTAGGTGTCGAGCAGGCCGAGATCGCGCACCTTGATGAACAGCGGCAGGATGGCGGTGGCGGCCGGAAACAACAGCCCCAGCGTGAGATATTCGCCGAGCATCCGGCTGCCGAAGAATTTCAGGTGGGCGAAGACGAAACCCGCCATCGCGGCGACGGCGAGCGTCAGGAAGGTGCTGAGCGAAGCGATGATCAGGGAGTTGCGCAGCAGCATCCAGTAGCGCTTCGAGGCCAGGATGCCCCAGTAGTTCTCCCACTCCCAGCTCTGCGGCAGGCCGAAGGGATTGGTCCGCAGTTCGCCCAGGCTCTTGAAGCCGCCCAGTACTGTGGTGATCAGCGGCACGGTGACGAACGCCGCAACCAGGGTCAGGAACAGCGCCTTGTAGAGCGGCGCGGGGTCGAAGCGGCGCCTGGTCCTGGAGGGGCTAGTCATCGCGCATCATCCAGCGCTTGTAGGTGAAGGCGAAGGTGACGCAGATGCAGAACAGGATGACGCCGACGGCGCTGCCGAAGCCCACGCGCATGCGCATGACACCGAAATTGTAGAGGAAGCTCACAATGGTGTTCGATGAATCGGCCGGGCCGCCACGCGTCAGCGGCATGATGAGATCGAACAGCTGCAGCGAGCCCACCACCGAGAAGAACACGGAGAGCCGGATGGTCGGAGAGAGCAGGGGGATCACGACGTAGCGCAGGAGCTCGAAGCGCGACGCGCCGTCGATACGGGCAGCCTCGATGAGGCTGCGGTCGATGCCTTGCAGGGCCGCGATATAGAGCATCATGTGGAAGCCGAAATACTTCCAGACGATCACGATCAGGATGGCCAGCATCGATGTCTGCGGACTGGCCAGCAGATGGGGTGCTTCGGCGCCGAACAGGCGCCAGATCGAGGCCAGCAGGCCGTAGTTGCCGTCGTAGACGAAGCTGAAGATCAGGCCGGTCGCGATCTCGGCGAGCACGTAGGGCAGGAAGAACAGCATGCGCAGCGCCACGGCGCCGCGGAACCTCTCCGACAAGGCAATGGCCAGCGCCAGCGCGAGCGGCAGCTGGATCAGCAGCGAGACGACGATGATCAGGACATTGTTGCGCAGCGCCAGGCCGAACGCCCGATTCTCGAATACGTAGCGGTAGTTGTCCAAGCCGACCCAATTGGTCGGGCTGCCGAAGCCGTTCCAGCTGAAGGCGCTGTAAAAGCCCGCTTCGCCGATCGGCAGGATGACGAACAGCGTGTAGAGCAGCAGAGCGGGCGGCAGGAACAGGGCAATGGTGGCGAGCTTGTCATCGGCCAGAAGCTTGCCGAGGGATGATCCACGCGCGCGAGGCCGTGGCACGCTCGCCGAGACAGTGGACGTCATACGCCGCGCACTAGTTGCCCTGTTTCCAGGCGTCCTGGATGGCCTTGGCGGCGTCCTTGGGAGTCATGCTGCCGCCGGCGATCTCCGCGGTCGCGTCGTTGACGACGCGACCGACCGAGGGGCCGAGCGTCTGGTCGAGGAAGTTCTGGTGGTACTTCGAGCGTGCCAGGTTCTGGGCGATGCTGCCCATGAAGGGGTTGGTAAATGCCGTCTCCGCGCCGGCGACCACGGGAACGAGGAAGTTGCCCGCCGCCAGCCGCTTCTGGACATCGAGCGAGACGAAGAACTTGAGGAACTCGGCCGCCTCCTTCGGCGCCCCCTTGGTCACCAACCAGCCGGTGATACCGCCTAGTGTGTCGCTTGCATCGCCCTTGCCGCCAGCGACGGTAGGGAAGGCAAACCAGCCAATTTTGTCGTCGCTGAGACCGGCCTTGTCTGCCGCCAGCACGCGCTGGAGCAGGTAGACATTGTTGAGGGCGAGCGTCATTGCTGCCTTGCCGTCGCCGAAATAGCCGACCGCTGGCTGGTTCTTGAATCCGAGGAAGCCGGTCTGGAAAGGCTGCAGGTCGACCAGCTGCTTGAACAGCTCGCCCGCCTTCACGAAGGTCTCGCCAGCGAAGCCGCCGCTCTCGCCGCGCATCGCCGCATCGAACGCGGGCTTGCCGCCAGCGCGCATCGCGAGATACGTCCAATAGAAATGAAGCGGCCATTTGTCAGCACCGCCCACGGCGATCGGGGTCATGCCCGCCGCCTTCAGCTTCTTGGTGGCGGCAAGCAGATCATCCCAGGTCTTGATGGTCGTGCCATCGACTCCAGCCTTCGCCATCAGCTCCTTGTTGTAGAAGAAGCCCACCTCCGACAGGACCATCGGGACGCCGTAGATCTTGCCATCGATCGTGAAGGCCGCGAGCGCCGCCGGCGCGAGCTGGTCGCTATAACCCTTCAGCTGCGGACCGATATCCTGCAGGACGCCGGCCTCGACCTGCGTCTTCAGCACGCCGCCCGCCCAGCTGTAGATGATGTGAGGGCGATCCTTGGACTGCAGGATGGTCGGCAGCTTTGCCTTGTAGGCCTCGTTCTCGAGGAACTGCATCTCGACCTTGACCCCGGGGTTCTTGGCCTCGAAGGCGCGGGCAATCTCTTCCCAGATCTTCACCTGGGCAGGATTGGCTTCGATGTGCAGCCAGCGAACCGTGGTCTGGGCCATGGCGGTCCCGACGGTCATCGACAGCGCCGCAACGGCGAGCAGCGGGAATCGGAGCAGTCGCATGCGTTTCCTCCTCCGACCTTGATCGGTCGGTTGAGGTCACTCTGGTCAGCCGATTTGATGTGCGCAACTCAAAATTTGAGCTATTCATGTCATTTCGGGATTTCAGAACTTTCGCGCAGCGCTAGTGATCGGGCGACTCATTGAGTGTTGGTGAATCTTGGGCGTGGTGCGACCGAGCAGTTCGCGCGCGCGCCTGGCAGCTGCTTCTCCCAGCGCGTGAGCTTGATTGCCAGCGCATCGACGATATTCCGCACGACTTCGTCCTGGGGCGCGACGAAATCGGTCAAGTTACGATCAAACCGGTCGGCCCAAAGGTGCCCGCCGCTCTCGCCATCGACGGGCTGAGCCATGATACGATGCGGACAGGCTATTGCCGAGGCCATGCCGTTCATTGTCACCTGACACGGTCGCGACATCAGCGCGCCCGTCACGACCCGGAGCGGGCAACAGGAGGTGTCGATGCAGACCATAGTCGAAGACCGCCGCTTGCCGGTCGACATCGATGCCCAGCCGGTCGTACAGTCGGCCGCCGCGCTCAAGCCGACATTGCGGCACTACCAGGACGAGATCGAGCGCGAGCAGCGGCTGTCGCCTGAGCTGGTCGAGCAGATGCACGCGGCGGGCTTTTACCGCCTGCTGCTGCCGCGGTCGCTCGGCGGCCTGCAGGCCGATCCGCTGACCTACATCCGCGTCGTCGAGCACCTGGCCGAAGGCGCGGGCTCGGTCGGCTGGAACGTCGCCAACAACGGCGTCGGCTCGCTGGTCACGCTCGGCCTTCCGGACGACGGCGTGCAGGAGATCTATCCGAAGGGCCATCGTACCGTGATTGCCGGCACCGCGGTGCAGGGCGGCGGCCAGGCGGTGTCGGTCCAGGGCGGCTATCGCGTCAGCGGGCGCTGGACCTTCGGCAGCGGCTGCCACGAAGCCGCCTGGATGCTCGGCAGCTTCCAGATCCTCGATGATGGCGAGCCGCGCCGCCGCGAAGACGGCGGCACGTTCTGGCGCGGCCTGTTCCCGCGCGCCGAGGTCGAGGTCATTCCCGGCAGCTGGGAGGTGAGCGGACTGCGCGGCACCGGGAGCTTCGATTGGACGGTGAGGGATTTCTTTCTGCCGGAGCGGCGCACGATGGTCCATGCCGGCGTACCGCTCGACAACCAGTGGGGGCACTGGCCGGGCATGACTTACGCCCTACCGGCGCAGGCCTGGGTCGGGCCGCACCAGTGCGCGGTGATCACCGGGCTGGCGCGTGCCGGCATCAACGCGCTCGTCGAGCTTGCCGCCGACAAGACGCCACGCGGCCGCACGGGCAGGCTGTGCGACAATCCGCAGGTACAGGACGCGGTCGGGCGCGCCGATGCGATTCTCAATTCCGGACGCATCTATCGCAACGCGATGATCGCGGAGCTGTGGAATACGCTCGCCGACGGCCGCGAGACCACGCTCGAGCAGCGCGCCCGTTGCCGGCTCGCCGCGGTGCATGCCGGCGACTGCGCACGCCAGGCGATGGACCTGATGTTCCGGCACGGCGGAAGCACCTCGTTCAAGACCGAGAGTCGCTTGGCCGAAGTGTGGCGCGACCTGCAGGTGGTCGGCCAGGCGGCGACGCTCGCTCCGGAGTGGTATCCGATCGGTGGCCGCGCCTTCCTCGGGCTCGATCCCGGCCCGCGGCTGCGCTAGCCGGTGCTTTTTTGTTGCCCGAGCGAGGTTTGTCGCCTGGCCTACCTGTTCGGCAGCGCGAAGGCTGCGGTGGCTTCGAGTGCGTCGCCCAGCTGCCGCGCCAACTGCGAGATGTCCTGCGGTTGGTCCAGCAGATCGTTGCGGACCTCGATGAGCAGGGCAGCAAACCCGCGCTCGGCGCCATGGACGTAGGCGGTGTAGTCCTCTTCCGGCGTGACCGCGTAGGGCTGGTTCAGCCGGACATCGAGGTTCGTTCGCTTCCGCAAGTGCCGCCTCAAGGCAGTGGCCCAGTCGCCCGTGGCATCGAACAGGACGCCGACATGATAGGGGCGGGTCTCACCGAGAAAGACCGGCGTAAAGCTGTGCACGCCCACGATCGCCGTCGGTCGCGAGTCGCGTTGGCGGCGATCGAGCTGGCAGGTGATCGAGTCGTGGAACGGCTGGAAGAAATGACGAAGGCGGAGGTCACGCTCCGCCTCGGAGAGGTCGATGTTGCCGGGAATCGGCGTGTCCTCCGACAGTGACGGTATGCTCGACGGCACATGCGGTGGGCGGTTGGCGTCGATCAGCAGGCGCGAGAAGCCGGCGAGGATCGCCGTGGCGTCGAGACGCTCGGATAGCAGCCGCGTCAATTGGGCGGCGCCTATGTCCCAGGCGATATGCCGGCTGCTGTGGCGATCGGCGAGCCCAAGGGCGTGGTAGCGCGCCGGCATGACGTTGCTGGCATGCTCGCACACCAGGACGAAGGGCGACCCACCATCGGGTCGCAGCACCACGGTGGCGTCTTCTCCGGGATGATCGGACGTCAATACACGGCGCCGTAGCGCCGGCAGAGAGCGGCGTCATCGAGCCCTTCGGCCAACCGGATCTCCGTGCGCTTCAGGCCGACATAGGTCTCGAGCAGGGCCGGCGGCAGCCAGGAAAGGACCTTGGCATCGGCCTCGAGGGCATCGAGTGCCTCGGATAGCGAACGCGGTAGGCGGAACAGGCCGAGCTTGGCGCGCTCCGCGTCCGACAAGGTTGTCGGGTCGGCATCGACGATGCGCGGCGTCGGCAGGCCGGCGCGCAGGCCTTCCAGGCCGGCGAGGGTCAGCGCTGCAAGCACCAGGTAAGGGCTGGCCGTGGCGTCGGCGGCGCGAAACTCGACATTGAACTGGCGAGCCGGATCGGTGTTGCCGAGCGCGATCGGCGGACAGATGCGCAAGGTCGCCTCGCGGTCGCGCTCGCCGAGCCACGTGTAGGACGAGCTCCAGCTGTGCGGCTGGAGGCGGAGATAGGAAACCGGCGAGGGGGCGGTCAGCGCGATCAGCGCCTGCATGTGGCGCATTATGCCAGCGACAAAGGCGCCGCCTCTCTGGGAGAGCCGCCCTGGACGTCCGGCCTCATACATGACGGGCCGCCCCTCGCCGTCGACCAGGCTCATGTGCACATGAACGCCGTTGCCGACCAGGTCAGGTGCCAGCTTGGGCGCGAAGCTGGCGCGCCAGCCGAACAGGCGCGTCAGCTCGCGCACGATCTCGCGCACCGCGATCGCCCGGTCTGCAGCGGCAATGCCCGCGGTATGCCCGATGCTGATCTCGAACTGGTCGGCGCCGTATTCGGGAATGAAGACATTGGGTTCGACGCCAGCTTCCTCCAGCGCCGCGACGAGTTCCGGTCCGTAGGGATCGGCGCGCCGCAGGGCCTGCAGGGAGAAGGCCGGCTCCGCCTGCCAGGACGCGCCGACGATGCCGTATTCCTGCTCGAACGCCACCACGAGCGAGAGCCCCGTTTCCTGGCGCAATGTGTCGAGCGCGTGGCGCGCGAGGGTTCTGAGACAGGCGGACCATGGCTTGCCGTCCGGTTCGACGACGTCGCACATCACCACGTCGAACGGCGTGGCGGCCCGCCAGCCCGCCGCCCGGTACCGCGCGTTCATGTCGGGCACCAGCCTGAGATCGCCGAGCGAGCCCCATGGGTTGGGCGTTGCGATGGAGTCGAACGGCGTGAGCGACAGATTGGCCGGAACCCAGCCGACACCTTGCGCCGCGATGGCGACGAGCCGGTCGGCGGCGACCGAGCGGCCGCGCGTGATCGCCGTGAGGTCGTTGGTGATCAGCGTCGTCAACGGGGCGCGGCGTGGCGTGTCGGGCGTATCGGTCATCGCTTGCGTCTCCGCTTTCGAGGGCTCGCCTGGCGCGCCGCCGGCGCGGCGATTTCGTCGGCTTCCAGCGTGACCCGATTGCGGCGCCGGAACTGGTCGATCCGATCGAGGCGCGGCCGGGCGCGCTCGCCGAGGCGCTGGAGCAGCCGCGCCACCATCAGCTCGATCTGGGTCAGGGCCGGCACCAGGGTGTCGAAGGGCGAGGCGGTCTCGACGCGTGCCGTCAGGACGATCTCCGCAGAGGCGGCAAGCGGCGAGCGCCAGATATCGGTGAACAGGATGACGCTTGCCCCTTGTTCGGCGGCCTGCCGGACGAAATCGATCGTGCTGCGCTGGTAACGACGATAGTCGAACGCGACGACCACGTCGCGGCGCGACGCGTCGGCTGCCAGGTCGGACAGCTCCGTCAAGTCGTTGCCCGCCAGGTGGGTGTCAGGATGGAGCTGCACGAGATGGCTGCGCAGCATGCCCGCAAGGTAGCCGCTGAAGCGTCCGCCGACACAGATGATGCGCCGCTTGGGATCGGCGAGCAGCGACGTGGCGCGGTCGAGGTCGCTCGTCAGGGTTTCGCGCTCCAGCGCCTTTACGGCCGAGGCGACCGCCTCCACGAACGTCGCGATCGGATCGCCGCGTTCGAGCGCCGAGCGGCGGTCGTCGAACATGGTGAGCGGCGACTGATCCTTCTCCTCGACCTCGGCCAGCAGATCGGCCTGCAACTCGGCAAAGTTGCCGTAGCCCAGCTTGACCACGAACCGCGTGATGGTGGGGTCGCTGACGCCGACGCGCTGGGCCAGCCGCGCCGCCGGCCCCAGCCCCGCTGCCGGGTAGTGCAGGAGGAGCTCGCGGGCGACCCGGCGCTCGGACGGCGTGAGGTCGAGGTCTGGCGCTGCGAGCTTCTCTCGGACCGACTTTTGCATGAACGGGCGGCGGATCGTTGTTTGTAGGATTACTTACATATTCTCAACAAAATGTAAAATATGTAAAGAAGTTGACATGACCCATCCGACGTTCAAATCTGATCGCCGGGTCGCAAACGGGGGAGCAGGACATGCGGCGGTCGGCAAGGATTCAGCGCATTTCGAGCAGGCTTCTGCTGGGTCTGGCGACGGCGGCGGTGATGGCCGCTTCCGCCAGGGCCGAGGTCAAGATCGGCGTGGTCGGGCCGCTCTCCGGGCCGCAGGCGAATTCCGGCATCGCCATGCGCAAGGGCTTCGAGCTCGCGGCCGAGGAGGTCAACGGCAAGGGTGGTCTCACCATCGGCGGCAAGCAGCAGCCCGTGACGCTGCTGTTCGAGGACAGCGCCTCCCGTCCGGAGATGGGCATCAGCGCCGCCCAGAAGCTGCTGACGCGCGACAACGTCGATATCCTGATCGCCGACTCGATGGCGAGCTCGGTGACGCTCGCGACCATGGAGCTGGCGCCGTCGTTCGCCAAGTTCATGGCGAGCGGCCAGCCGGTGTCGATTGCGATTGCCCAGAAGATCAAGGCGCAGCCCGAGCGCTACGCCAATTTCTGGAAGATGTCTTTCAACAGCGACGCCTATGCCGCCGCGATCCACGACGCCGTCAAGGATCTTGTCGCGTCGGGCAAGGTGAAGGCGGCCAAGAAGTCGATCGCCTTCGTTGTCGAGGACACCGACTATGGCAAGTCCAACGTCGAGTTCACCGCGCCGCTGTTCGAGGCCGACGGCTGGAAGGTCGTGTCGAACGATGCCGTGCCCAACGGCACGGCCGATTTCTATCCGCAGCTCTCCAAGCTGCGCGCCAACGAGCCCGATGTGCTGGTCAGCATCTTCACGTCGCCGAATTCCGGCGCAGCCCTGGTCAAGCAACTCAAGGAGCAGGGCATCGGCTCACTTCACCTCGCGGTCTACTACCCGATCCGGCCGGAATTCCTGCAGGCTGCAGCGGCGTCGGCCGACGGCCTGTTGTGGACGCCGCTGATCTTCGACCCCGATCACAATGCCAGCCACAAGGCCTTCGCCGAGAAGGTCAAGGCCAAGACCGGCACGATGGGCACCGGCGACCATGCCCTGGGTTACTGCCAGATGGCCATGCTGCTCGACAATGTCGCCAAGGCAGGCTCGGTCGAAGCGGCCAAGATCTCTGCCGCCTTCGCGGCGACCGACTACAAGTGCATCTATGGGCGGTGGGTCTATGACACGGCGATCCACACGCCCAAGATCGGCGCCGATTATCTGCCTGTGCCGTTCGCCCAGATCATCAAGGGCGAGAGCCAGGTGGTGTGGCCGAAGAGCGCCGCGACGACGGAATTCCAGGCCAAGCCTTGACGCCACTCGTCGAGGTAAGCGGCCTCTCGGTCGAGTTCGGCGGCATCGCCGCGGTCCACGAGCTCACCTTCGCGGTGTCTCGCTGCGAGATCGTGGCGCTGATGGGACCCAACGGCGCGGGCAAGACGACGACCTTCCATCTCATCGCCGGGGCACGCCAGCCGGGCAGCGGCCGGATCATGTTCGATGGGCGCGACCTTGCGGGCCTGAGGCCCGATGCCCGCTGCCGGCTGGGGGTCGCCCGCACCTTCCAGATCACCCAGCCGTTCCAGGAGCTCAGTGTCACCGAGAACGTCATGGTCGGGGCCATGATGCATCACAAGCGGCTGCCTGACGCGCGTGCGGCCGCGCGCCGCTATGTCGAGCTGGTTGGGCTCGCCGACAAGGCCGACGCGCCGGCCAAGGGTCTGAGCACCGGCCAGCGCAAGCGACTGGAGCTCGCGCGCGCGATCGCCACGCGTCCGAAGCTCCTCCTGATGGACGAGGTGACGGGCGGCATCGACCAGAAGAGCATTCCCGGCATGATCGAGCTGGTGCGGCGCCTTCGCGAGCAGGGTCTCACCGTGATCATGATCGAGCACAATATGCGGGTGATCGGCGAGGTGGCCGATCGCGCGATCTTCATGAATCGCGGCGTCAAGATCGCCGAAGGCACTCCGGCTGACATCGCGCGCCATCCCGATGTGATCGACCTCTATCTCGGCGATGCAGCGCATGGCTGAGCCCGCCATGCTCGAGATCCGCGGGCTCGATGTCGCCTACGGCGACTACCAGGTGCTGTGGGACGTCTCGATCGATGTTGCCGCGGGCGAGATCGTCGCCATCTTGGGGCCAAACGGCTCGGGCAAGAGCACCGTCCTGAAGGCCATCATCGGTCTCTGCCGCGCCAGAAGCGGCACCATCCGCTTCGAGGGCAACGACCTTGCGCGGCTTGCCGTCCACGACAGGGCGGGTATCGGCATCGCTATGGTGATGGAGCGCCGCCGGCTGTTCCCCGCGATGACGGTGCGCGAGAACGTCCTGCTCGGCGCGTACCCCGCGGCGGTACGGCATGACGCAGAGGCGCGGCTCGGCTGGGTGGAAGGCCTGTTCCCGATCCTGCGCGAGCGCGGCGCGCAGCCGGCCGGCCGGCTGTCCGGCGGCGAGCAGCAGATGGTGGCGATCGCGCGCGGCCTCATGGCCAAGCCGAGGCTGCTGCTGATGGACGAGCCCTATCTCGGCCTGGCGCCCAAGGTCGTGCTGCAGATCAACGACATCATCCGCCGCATCAACGCCGAGGGCATTGCCGTCGTGTTCAACGAGCAGAACGTCAACCTGTCGTTCGCGCTCGCCCATCGCGGTTACCTGCTCGAGAGTGGCCGGCTGATGCTGGGTGGCACCGGGCAGGAAATGCTGCACAGCGACGTCGTCCGTCGCGTCTACCTGGGTGAATGACGGCGATGCCGATCGCGCTCTACATCGAACAGATCGTCAACGGGCTCGTCGCCGGCTCGATGTACGCCCTGGTGGGCGGCGGCATCGCGCTGATCTACGGCACCATGCGGGTGCTCAACATGGCGCACGGCGAGTTCTACATGATGGGCGGCTATGCCGCCTTCTACCTCGTCGGCCGCTCTGTGCCGCCCGTTCTTGCCATTCCCCTGGTTGCCGGCCTGCTCTTTCTCGTCGGCGCCGCCGTGCAACGCCTGACGGTCCACTATCTGCTGCGCCAGGATGGCTGGCTATTCGCCTGCATCGCCGCGACGCTCGGCCTGTCCATCGCGTTCCAGAACCTGGCGCTCATCGTGTTCGGCGAGGATTACAAGACGGTGCCCTACTACGTGGAAGGCATTCTCCGTCTCGGTGACATCCGCCTGCCGTTGCAGCGCGTGCTCATGCTGTTGGTGGCCGTCGGCACCCTGCTCGCCATGGGCTTCCTGCTGAAGAAGACCCGCTTCGGCTGGGCGTTGCGCGCAACCTCGCAGGACAGCGATGCCGCTTCGGTGTGCGGCATCCCGGTGTCGCGTGTCCACATGATCACCTTTGGTCTCTCGGCGGCGTTGGGCGGGGTCGCAGGGGCGATGCTGGCGCCGATCTACTCGGTCAGCCCGTGGATGGGCCTGCCGGTGCTGTTCAAGGGCTTCGTCGTCGTCGTGCTGGGCGGCCTCGGCAGCTTTCCCGGCGCCATCGTCGGCGGCCTCCTGCTCGGCATCGTCGAGGCGCTGGGCGTGCAGATCACGTCGGCGGAATGGCGTGACGTCTTCGGCTTCGCCTTGATGATCGTGGTCGTGTGGGCGCGGCCCTGGGGCCTCTTCGGCAAGGCCCCGTAAACGATGTTTCAGCCGCTTCGCCTCAACGCCCTGCTGACCGCCGTTGTTGCGGCACTGGTCGTCCTCGGCCTGCCTCTGCTCGGCGTCGGCAGCTACGTGCTGCACGTCATGATCCTGATCATGATCTTCGCGATCTTCGCCGTCGCGTACAATCTCGTGACCGGGTACCTTGGCCTCAAGACTTTCGGCCATCACGCGTTTTTCGGCCTCGGCGCCTACGGCTCGGCGCTGATATCGATCCATCTCGGGATCGGTGCCTGGGCCAGCCTATGGATCGGAGCGGCGCTCGCTGCGGCATTCGGTCTGTTCATCGGCCTGCCGATCCTGCGCATCAAGTCGATGGCGCACGTCGCCGTCGTCACCCTGGCGTTCGCCGAGATCGTCCGCCTTTCCTGCTCCAACCTCAAAGGCCTGACGCGCGGCGAACTTGGCTTGTGGGGAATCCCGGCGTTCCAGGCGCTCCACCTGCCGCTCGTCGGCGAGGTCGTGTTCAGCCCGGCGAACAAGATCGGCTACTATTATCTCGCCGCCCTGTTGCTCGGTATGACGCTGCTGGCGACGGCCGTGATCCTGCGATCCAAGATCGGCTTGGCCATTCTTGCCATCCGTGATGGCGAGGATGCCGCCGAAAGTCTCGGCGTCAATCTCACGCGCATCAAGCTCGGCGTGTTCGCCGTCAGCGCCTTCATGGTCGGCGTGGCGGGCGCCTTCTATGCGCATTATGTCGGCATCCTGACGCCGTCGGCCGCGATCGGCGCCGATCTCATGATCCTGGTCATCGCCATGGTGCTGGTGGGAGGCCTCGGCACGTTCGCCGGGCCGCTGGTCGGCGCCGTGCTGCTGACCAGCTCAGCCGAGTCGCTGCGGTTCCTCGATCAATACCGGCTGCTCGTCTATGGCGGGCTGATCGTGCTCATCGTCCTGTTTGCGCCCCGGGGACTCGCCTCCTTGCGGCTTCCCGGCAGGCGCGTGCCGGAGCGCCCGGCCTAGCCGACCCGGGTCTTCTTCGCCGAGGCGGCGATTTCGGCGAGCATGGCCTCGAGCGTAACCGTCCGGCAGTAGCCGCCGAATGCCTGAAGCGCGTTGGCCTGCCGGTCGGCTGTGTAGGTGCTGCAGCAATCGGAAATGCAGATCGTGTAGTAGCCGCGATCGGCGCCGTCGCGCACGGCCATGTCCACGCATTGGTCGGTCAGCACGCCGACGACCAGGAGATGGCGCACGCCGAGATTGCGCAGCACATAATCGATGTTGGTCGAGTTGAACACACCTGACGAGGTCTTCGGCAACACGATCTCATCGTCGCGTGGCGCCACCGCGTCGATCATCTGCCCTTCCCAGGCGCCCTTGGGAACGAGGATGCCGGAGAGCTTGTGATCGAGGCTGCGGTCACGGCCGTCGCGCGTCAGGCTTTCGACGACCGTATAGACGACCTCGATGCCGGCCTGGCGGCAGCCCGCGATGAGGCGGGCAATGTTGGGCACCACTCGGGCCTGCAGGTCGGCGACGAAGGCAGGATGCTCCCGCTCGATCGGCGGCGAGATTTCGAGATTCTGGACGTCGACCACCAGCAGTGCGGCCGCCTCGGGTTCGATGGGGCGATCGCGGCGCCAGGCCGTTTCGTGGGGATGAACCAGAGGAAGTGACAAGGAAGGCTCCAGACACACAACCGTCGACGCAAGGGTGTGACAGAAATTGCTGGCAAATTCGACTGTCAGCAGGTCGCATGACGACCAACGTGCCTCTGCGCGACCACCCATGAATGCGCAACGGGACCGTTGCTATACAGCCGCGCGAAATGTTGCTGGGGTTTTCCTTTCGCGTCGAATCGCATACGCCGACGATGAAGCCCGTTGGTTCACGCTCCGCCCATTTCGACGGCCAGGGTCGATCACTCTCGGCAGCCCGCATCCTCGCCGGCGATGTTGAGCACCTGCTCATCGAGTTCGTCGCGCCTGATCCAATACCGGAGGATTCTGTCGGGCAGTGTGGCCGCCACGAACAAGTAAGGATCACACGCCACCGAGGGCGGCAGAATATCGACGCGAAGACTTGTCGGTGCGGTAGAGCAGCGCAGGCTTTCAAGCTGCTTGGCATTCATGTCCGGGCGGGTGGCTTCAATTCCCGATTTGGTGACGCAGACCACCGCGTTCACCTTGATCTTGTTCTCCGGAATTGCACCCAAGACTGCTGGAGCGGCCAATACCAGACCGCAGCTGAGTGCTATCACGCCAAACAGGTTCATGATCGTGCCCTCACAGTAGAGCGGGCATCCATCTCGCGGCGGCGTAAGAAGGCGGTTCACCTCCAACGCCTGGGGCCACAACGCCTAGTATCGGTTTTGCGGCATGGCGATGACGCGGCCGCTGGCATCGACGCGGTTACCCTGCGCGTCGTAGCGGTTGCCGAATTCGTCGTGCGAGACTGCCTGGGTCGAAGAGGCCTGGGAAGCCGGCGTGTAGTACGGGCCTTGGACGGCCACGCGACGCCCGGTGCTATCGACGCGATAACCCTGGGCATCGACCCGATTGTTGTATTGGTCAGTGCGATAGGTCGGGGCCGGCTGGCTGGCGACCCGATAGCCGTTGGTGTCGACGCGATAACCCTGGGCATCGACGCGGTTGCCGTTCTGGTCGGTGTAGTAGGCCGGACCTGGCTGGGCTGCGCCGTCGCGATAGGTGCGGGCGTCGACCTCGCGGCTGACGCAGCGACCGTAGGACGCCGTCCCCGCAGCGAGACCGTACGAGTCGCAGGCATTCTGCGCATCCGCGGTCAACTGGGTGGCCGCGTAGTCGCGGTTCACGCGGCCGGTGGCGCGAGCTTGCTGCTCACGGGCGACGCACTGGTTGAAGCTCGTCGTGCCGGCACGGAAGCCGTAGTCGGCGCAGGCCGTGCTGGGCGACTGGTAAGTGTTGCCATAGGCAGGCGCCGCGGCACCGGGTGAGTCTTGGCTGTAGGTGCCCTGGCACGCGGCCACGAGCAGGCCGAGCGATGTTGCCGCTAGGATACGAACGCGCATTGAATGGAGTGTTCCTTCCGGGAATGGGTCATGGCGTCAACGGGAGGGACGCGGAAAAGTTGCATTTTCGACGAATAAATCTCGTCGATCCGGCCAACCCAGTCGAAGCGCCGAGACGGCGACAACGGGCGCTCTGCCGTTCGACCAGACCTGCAACGACGTGGTCGGCGCCTGCGTTGTTGCTGTCGGATGCGACCGTTGAGGCGTCGCGATCCAAAGGTCTCCCATATGAAATTCAGGCTCCTGGTCCTTGGTTTGCTCGCGACGGCAAGTGTTGCTGGCGCACACGCACTCGTGCCGCTTCCCGAAGGGACTGGAGCTTTGGCCCGTTCCACGGAACGGTCGCCGCCGCCCCTGGTGGTGCCGCCGATCAAGGTGTCGGCGCTGCCCGCTCGAAGCGCCCCTTCATTGGACGCAACCCGCCCACCGGTGCCCGTCCTCTTCTCGCATCGCAAATCGTTCGTTCCTGCCGACGAAGCCGCTTCAATCCGCTCTCCGTCGGCCGTCGTTACGACGTCTCCGGTCGCCATGACCGAGACGGCGGCGAAAGCGGCAATCGAAGCCGATGGCTACAAGGGTGTTCGCGCGCTGGCCCGCGGATCCGACGGCGTGTGGAAGGCGAGCGCGCTGCGCGGTCAAACCGAAGTGCTGCTGAGCGTTGGCCCGACGGGCAGCGTATCAGAAAAATGATCGGCGGCTGCCGTCGGCGCCTTGCTCCGATGGACGATTTTGAGAGGCAACGATGAACTACCTCCTGGCCGTCAGCCTGCCCTTGTTGATCTTTGCCTTTGGGACAGCCGCGTCGATTGCTACGACCAAAGCCCTCCGGGACTGGTCGGTCGCCACGTCTGATATCCGGGTCGGCGCGGGCGACCCGCTTGCCGTCGCGCCGAGGCCGGTGGTGTACACCCATCGTTGATGGCCCGTTGGAGATGGCCACAAG
>NZ_BKAJ01000136.1 GCF_007992495.1 Reyranella soli | reverse complement strand
GGTCCGGAAGAGCATGAGAAGACGCGCCACTGGAGTGGCGCGCCCCCAGCCTAATTCACGCCCGCCTTGCGCAGGCTTTCTTCGACGCGGCGCTGCAGGGCCGGGTCCTGGAAGCGCGAGCCGAAGCTTGCCAGGTCGAAGTGTGGGTTCTTGAGCCTGGCCTGCTCGACCGCCTGCTGGGCGTCGGTGGTGCGGCCGAGCTCGGCATAGGCCGCGGCCAACGGAAGATCGAGCAGCGGATAGGCGGGATAGCGCGTGCGCTGCGCCTCGAGCAGGCGCACGGCGTCGGTGTAGCGACGGGCCAGCAGATAGGCGAGGCCGAGATTGAGCGTGGCTTCCGGCCCGATGCTGACATTGAGGCGCATGGCGGCCTCGGCGGTGGCGATCGATTCGTCGATGCGGCCCGTCCACAGCAGCACGGCGGCACGCGCCAGCATGACCTCGGCGTCGCTGGGATTGAGCTGCAGCGCGCGCTCCGATTCGGCCAGGCCCAGGTCGTACTTCAGGACCGAGGTATAGGCGCGCGCCAGAACGCTGTGGGCGAGCACGCTGTCCGGATCGATCTCGAGCGCCTTCTGGGAGAGCCGGATGGCGGTCTCGACGTCCTGCTGGGCGAACTCCGACCAGCCGAAGGCCGCACGCTGGAAATAGATGTCGGCCAGCTCGGCATAGGCGTCGGCATAGCCCGGCGCCATCTGGGTCACCCGCTCCAGCATCTCGCGCGCCATGCGATTGGCCGAGCGCGTCGGATCGGCGCCGAGCGCGCGGGCGCGCAGCAGCATGTCGTAGGCGTCGAGATTATCGGTCGGCTTGCGCAGCGCCCGCTGCAGCGCGATCTGCTGCAGGCTCGAGGCCAGCGTGCCGGCGACGCGGTGGGCGATGCGCTCCTGAACGGCGAAGATGTCGCTCAGTTCGTCGTCGTACTGCTCCGACCAGAGCTGCGTGCTGTTCATCGCATCGCTGAGCTGGACCGTGACCCGCACGCGCTGGCCCATGCGGCGCACGCTGCCGCTCACCAGATAGCGCGCGTTAAGCGCCCGGCCGATCTCGGCGAGCGGCAGCTCCTTGTTCCGGAACGGCAGGACGGCGTTGTAGGAGATCACCGTCAGCTCCTTGAAGCGGCCGAGGGCGCGAGTGATGTCCTCGGTGAGGCCGTCGGAGAAATAGTCCTGGGCGGCATCGCCGCTCTGGTTGGTGAACATCAGGACGGCGACGGAGAGCCCCGCCTCGGCCGGCGGCCGCGTGATGGCCACGGCATTGTCCAACAATCCGCGATCGACGACCCAGGCGAGCCCACCGCCGATGGCCAGCGCCAGGGCGACAGCGGCACCGGCGATCGTCAGGCGGCGCACCGGCACCCTTGTCCTCGGCGGCGTGGCGCCATCCCGCGACAGGGCCGCGGCATCCAGGGAATAGACCTGGATCGGCCGGTCGATGTTCTTCAGCGTGCGCGATCCCTGGGCGCGGAACGGCAGGGCGAGCTTGTCGCGCACCTGCTCGTAGACGCTGGCCGACAGCACGATCGAGCCGGGCTCGGCCAGGCCTTCGAGCCGCGACGCCACATTGACCGTGTCGCCGAACACGTCGTCGTCGGAGACGATGATGTCGCCGAGATGCAGTCCCATGCGGAAGGCCTGACGGCGCTCCGGCGGCGTGCCCTGGTTGCGCTCGACCATGCCGCGCTGCAGCTCGACTGCGGAGCGCACGGCCTCGATGGCGCTGCCGAATTCAACCAGCACGCCGTCGCCCACCGTCTTGACGATGCGGCCATGGAAGCGCTCGACGACCGGCGCCACCAGCTCGGCGAGATGCGCGCGCAGGTCGACCAGCGTGCCTTCCTCGTCGGCGCGCATCAGGCGGCTGTAGCCGTCGACGTCGGCGACCAAGATGGTCGCGAGCCGGCGGTTGGTCGTCGAGTCCGGCATCGACGCTGCCGTCAGCCTCCGGCCGCGCGCTGTGCGGCAGGACGGGCGGAGAGACGCGCGACGTAGTCGTCGAACACAGTCTCGCCCTTCAATGCGGGCGCGCCGAACATCATGGCAAAGCGGATTTCCGAGCCGACATAGACGTCAGCGGCGCTGAACTTGTCGCCGAGCAGGTAGGGGCCGTTGGCGAGCGCCGTCTTCAGCGTTGCCATGACTTCCTCATAGCTGCCCCAACCGACCGCGGCCTTCCGCTCCACCGGCGGGCGGTTCATCATCTTGTCGAGCAGCGCGGGCTCCATGCAGCCGGCGCCAAAGAACAGCCAGCGATAGTAGGCGCCGCGCAGCGGATCGCCCGGCGGCGGGGCGAGGCCTGCGGCCGGGAAGGCGTCGGCAATGTAGGCGATGATCGCCGCGGTCTCGGTCACCACCGTGCCGCGATGCACGATGGTCGGCAGCTTGCCCATGGGATTGATCGCCAGGAACGCGGGCGTCCTGTTCTCACCCTTGGCGAAATCGATCAGCACGGTCTTGTAGGGTGCGCCGGCTTCCTCGAGCATCCAGTGGGCCATCTGCGCGCGCGATTGCGGATTGTGATAGAAGACGATCTCTTCCGACATGGCAGCAGGTTCCTTCGGGATTTGGCGCCTCAATACACCCGGAGCCCCGGCCTGTCAGGCCGTCAGCGGCAAAAGGCGGCGGTCACATCGCTGTAGCGCGGCGGCGCCATCAATAAGCCAGAGTTGAGGCCCCGCATTTTGATCATGGGATCTTTTCATCACATGTCCAAGAATCGTGCCCTGACGTTCAAGCAGTTCGGCGGCGTCCTTCTGCTTCTGATCGGTGTTCTCGGCTTGGCACCGGCCCGCGCCCAGGCGCCTGCCGTCCAGCAGGTGCCAGGCACGACGGTGTCGATGACGCCGCCGGCAGGCTTCGCCCTCGCCACCGAATTCGCCGGCTTCAAGGATGGGAACGGTGCGGCGAGCATCCTGGTCGTGGAGTTGCCGGCGGAAGCCTATCCGCAACTTTCGGCGCTGTTCGGCGATCTCGAGATGGCCCGGACGTCGTTCGCAACCAAGGGCATCTCTGTCACGGCGCTGAAGCGCATCGATGCGCCATCGGGCCCTGTCTTGTTTCTGAGCGGAACTCAGACGGTCGGCACGCTGCATCTCAACAAATGGCTCGCCCTGCTCAAGGGCGAGAAGACGGTGATGATCACCTTCCAGGCGACGGAAGCGTCGGCCTTGACGGAGGCCGCCGCACAGAAGGCGGTGGAGAGCGCGACGCTGGGTTCCGCGCCTTCGCTGCCGGAGAAGGTTTCCAAGCTTCCGTTCAAGATCGAGGCAACGCCTCCCTTCCGGATCGTGGACACGATCGGCGGATCGGCGGTCATGCTCATGGCCGGCGACAAGGACGTCGATCCCGAGGGCAAGCAGCCCATGGTGGTCGTTGCGGCCGATCTTTCCGGCAAAGCCATGTCTGCCGACCTTGCCCAGACGGCGCGTGCCCTGGTCGTCCAGACGGAAGGATTGAAGGGCGCCACCATCGAGACCGAGAAGACCGTCCGCTTTGCCGGACACGATGGCGTCGTGCTGTCAGGCAAGACGCAGGACGGCCGGCACTTCAGTCAGTTTGCCGCCGTCGGGCCGCAGCAGCGCTTCATCCGGATGATTGCGTTCGTTCCGGCCGACCGCGTCGATGAAACGCAGGCCGCGATCGAGGCCATCGCACGGTCGATCGCTTTCAAGCCGTAGCGACGGCCACCGAACGAGGCCAGCGCTCTAGAGGTAGACACCCTTCATGCCGCCTTCCGGATAACGCGTGCCGGCAGCGGCTCCCGGCGGCAGCGCCGATGACAGCTTGGCCACCTCGTCGGCCGAAAGTGCCACGCCGAGCGCGGCGACGTTCTCGTCGATCCGCTCAGCCCGCTTGGTGCCCGGGATGGGCACGATGTCGGCGCCCTGCGCCAGCAACCAGGCGAGCGCGACCTGTCCTGGCTTGCAGCCTTTCTCGCGCGCGACGGCCTCGATGGCAGCGGTCTTGGCGAGGTTGCTGCTGAGGTTGTCGGCGGCAAAGCGCGGATGGCGGCCACGGCCATCGCCCTCGGGAATGTCGGAGGCCTGCCGCACCGTGCCGGTCAGCAGGCTGCGGCCGAGCGGCGAGTAGGCAACGTAGGAGATGCCGAGTTCGCGGGTCGTCTTCAGCGTCTCCTCGGCGTGCTCACGATAGAGCAGCGAATATTCGCTCTGCACCGCGGCCAGGGGATGGACCTTGTGCGCCCGCCGGATGGTCTCGGGCTTGGCCTCGCTCAAGCCGAGCGCGCGCACCTTGCCCGCCTTCACCAGCTCGCCCATCGCGCCGACCGTGTCCTCGATCGGCACCGAGGGATCGACGCGGTGCTGGTAGTAGAGGTCGATGACGTCGACGCCGAGCCGCTTGAGGCTGGCGTCGCAGGCGGCCTTCACATAGGCCGGGCTGCCGTCGACGCCGTTGGCGCCGCCCGGCTGCTGCGTCTGGCCGAACTTGGTGGCGAGCACGACCTTGCCGCGCCGGCCGCCGGCCAGCGCCTTGCCGATCAGGGTCTCGTTGTGGCCCCAGCCGTACATGTCGGAGCTGTCGAGGAAATTCACCCCGCGGTCGATGGCGTGGTGGATGACGCGGATCGCCTCATCGTCGTTGCTCTTGCCGTAGGCGCCGGAGAGCGACATGCAGCCCAGCCCGATCGGCAGGACGGACAGGTCGCTGCTACCCAGCGTGCGAGGCTTCGATTGCGTGCTGGTGGTCATGGGCGTTCCCTCGGTTTCCTATTCGGATTGTAATGGGCCATGATCGACTTAAGGGGCAAGAAATCAATCCTGATAACGGAGAGGACGTTGAGGGCGAAGCACTTCTTGGTCCTGGCAGTGAGCTTCGACCTTGCCGCCGCTTCCAGGATCGTTGCCTCTTCGGATAGTGGCCTTCTCTTCATTCTGGACCTGAGCTAGACCCACCTACAAGCACATCTCAAAAGACGAACGCCGCGCATGCTTTTCACCTCCCCCGAGTTCGTCTTTGCATTCCTGCCGCTGACCTTCCTTGGCTTCTGGCTGCTGTCGGCAATCAACCAGACCGCCGCGATCGTGTGGGTTACCGCGGCATCGCTCTACTTCTATGCGTTCTGGGAAGTCTCCTATCTCTGGCTTCTGGTGCCGTCGATCGGCCTCAACTACCTGGCCGGCGTTGCGATCGGTCGGCTCGGCGGTCGCCGCCGCTGGCTGATGGCGGCCGCGGCCATCGTCGGCAACCTGGGTGTCCTGGCCTATTTCAAGTACACCGCCTTCCTGATGGTCAATGCTTCCTGGGCACTTGGACTCGAACTCGACGTGCCCAGCATCGCTCTTCCGCTCGGCGTCTCCTTCATCACCTTTCAGAAGATCGCCTACATTGTCGACGTCTATCAAGGCAAGGTGAGGTACCAGGAACCGCTCCGCTTCGCGCTGTTCGTCAGCTTCTTCCCCCAACTCATCGCCGGTCCCATCGCGCATCATGGCGAGATCCTGCCGCAGTTGCGCGAGCGGCTTGGAGTGCAGGCCTCGAACGTGGCCGCGGGCATGTCGCTGTTCGCCGTTGGCCTCTTCAAAAAAGTGATCGTCGCGGACGGAGTAGCGGGTATCGCCAACGCCGGCTTTCGAGCGACCGCTGCCGGCGGCCATCTCACTTTCGAAGCCGGCTGGGCCAGTGCGCTGGCATATACGTGCCAGATCTACTTCGATTTCTCCGGTTACTCGGACATGGCATGCGGCCTCGGCCTGATGTTTGGGATCCGCCTCCCGGTCAACTTCATGTCGCCGTACAAAGCCGCCAGCATCATCGACTTCTGGCGGCGCTGGCACATCACGCTGTCGCGCTTTCTACGCGACTATCTGTACATCCCGCTCGGCGGCAATCGAAAAGGGGCCGGCCGCCGCTGGCTGAACCTTTGGATCACGATGACACTTGGTGGCTTGTGGCACGGTGCAGGTTGGACCTTCGTCATATGGGGTGCCTATCACGGCACCTTGTTGATGCTGAATCACGCCTTTCGGTCGATCGTGCCCGCGCCGACGAGACCATCGCCCGTTCGCTCCGCGGCATCAGTCCTGGTAACCTTCGTCGCTGTCGTCTTTGGTTGGGTGATGTTCAGGGCGGAATCGGTGTCGTCGGCACTGCTCATGATGAAGTCGATGCTCGCCATTGGATCGACCACTGCGCCCGCTACGGTCATGCTCGGATGGACCGAATGGGTGCAAATCAGTGTTGCTGTCGCGGCCGTATGGCTACTTCCGAACAGCATGCAGATTTTCCGGTCGGTGACACCCGCGCTCGGCGACATTCCACCGCTGCGGCCGGCATGGGCAGGCTGGCGACCGTCCGCCGCGTGGGCCGTCGCGATGGCATGCGCGGTGGCGATGACGATGCTGCCGAATCGTGCGCCGCTGGCGTTTCTGTATTTCCAGTTCTGATCGGCCGATGAAGACGCATTCCCATCAGCGGTATCTCGCGGTTCTCTTCATCGCATTCGCGGCGGCTTGGCCTTCATTTGCCATGGTGCAGGCGATCCACAATGTCTCGTTCTGCAGTCTCAACGGCTACGACGCCCGGACCAACTATGTCGCCTTCTGCGGCGATCTCCACTACGGCGACTTTGAGCATCAGGTCTTCTACGATGGATCGTTCGATACGAGTCAGAGGCTGCGCGAGTCCGACGTGCTGTTCATCGGCAACTCCCAGATCCAGGCGGCATTCTCTCGATCGAATGTCGCGCCCTTCTTCGAACAGCGGAGCGCGCGCTTCTTTATGGCGGGGTTCGGATACGTCGAAGGCTGGCGATTTCCGGCTGCGGTGATGAGGCGTCATCGTGCCGGGCCCAAGATACTCGTGCTCAACGTCAGCTACTGGATTGACTGGACCAGTGAGCCTGCGCGATACACAGTCGATCACCCGATCAGCGGCCCAATCGGTGCGTTCTTCAAGGGGTTGGCACCATCGGTCTACGCCTGGCTGTGCGCAACATGCGGCGGCTCGCCATCGTTGCTGCGGTCAAAGGGCACCGGCCAATGGGACTGGCGGAACTTCGATCCGGTCAAACTCGATGGCGACCCAGTCGAGGCGACGCGGCTTGCCTCGGATGAGGAGATCCAGGCTTGGGCCGATCACGTTCTGCCCTGGGCCAAGGAGCTGATTGCCAGCACCTCGGCACGATGCGTGATCCTCACGCAGGTTCCTTCGCCGGGGCCGCAGGAGGTCTATGCGCAAAAGCTCGCACAGTATGTCGACGCGCACGTCATCCTGCCGAAGGTAGAGGGCCTGCGGACCTGGGACGGCAGTCACCTGACGGCCGCCAGCTCGGTTGCCTGGTCGGGTGCCTTCCTGAGGGAACTCGATGCGCTCGGTCCGCGCTGCGGCGCTTGGTGAGAACTCCACTCTCCTTTTGACGGCGCGGCGAAATCCGACCAAGTGCACCGTCACACTTCCGACATCGTGTGGCAGCGGCGAAGCCGGGAATTCGCACCGATTTTGGATCCACGGATTGTTTGTTCGGGAATACGAGCAGTCCGGAGGTGCGGAAAGCCACAGAGTTTCTTGTCAACAGCAAGTAGCCTCGAGTGGGCGCTCGACGACTTCATCAGCTGTGCACAGACCCAGGCGCAACACAGACGACACAACTCTCACGGTCTGCGATACGGCGGAGATACGACCAGGCGCTAACGTTCTCGCGGTTGCTGACGTAGCGACCAGCTGCCGCCGTCGGTAGTTCATTCTCAAGTTGCGGAGGGTCCGGTGGCCAACACGAAGCCAGTGGTCAATGCCAACGATCACAGCCTACATCTCGATGAATGGTCGCAGGTGGCGGGCTGGTTCTCCTATTCGGATGCGGACGGCAATCCCGCTACCCAGTATCAGCTCTGGGACAGCGGCACCGGCGCGACCAGCGCCTACTACTGGACGCCAGGCGGCGGCGCTGAAAGTGCGAATACGCTCATCACCGTCTCTGCCGCCGATCTCGCCAACACATGGGTGCGCGGCGGCCATACGGCCGGTGCGGAGACCCTCTGGGTGCGCGCCTTCGACGGCACCGATTGGAGCAACTGGGATACGTTCACCCTCACGACGCTTGCGAACACCAAGCCCGTCGCCACCATCAACGACCACAACCTGCACGCCAACGAATGGTCACATGTGTCGAGTTGGATCTCCTACTCGGACGCAGACGCCAATCCCGCGACCCAGTATCAGTTCTGGGACAGCGGCACCGGCGCGACCAGCGGCTATTTCTATACGTCGAGCAACAGCCACTGGGATGCGAACACGGTCATCACCGTCGACGCTGCCGATCTCGCCAATACGTGGGTGCGCGGCGGCTCGGCGACCGGCGCGGAGACCATGTGGGTGCGTGCCTTCGATGGCTACGACTGGGGCAACTGGGATACGTTCACCCTCAACACGATTCCCAACACTCCACCGGTAGCCACCATCAACGACCACAACCTGCACGCCAACGAATGGTCACAGGTGTCGAGCTGGATCTCCTACTCGGACGCGGACGGTAATCCCGCGACCCAGTATCAGTTCTTTGATGGCGGTACCGGCGCGACCAGCGGCTACTACTGGACGCAGGCCCATGGCCAAGAAAATGCCAACACGGTCATCACCGTCGACGCTGCCGATCTCGCCAATACGTGGGTGCGCGGCGGCGCGGCGACCGGTTCGGAGACCCTCTGGGTGCGTGCCTTCGACGGCAGCGACTGGGGCAACTGGGATACGTTCACCCTCACCACGATTCCCAACACTGCACCGGTAGCCACCATCAACGATCACAGCCTGCACATCAACGAATGGTCACAGGTGTCGAGCTGGATCTCCTACTCGGACGCAGACGCCAATCCCGCGACCCAGTACCAGTTCTTTGACAGCGGCACCGGCGCGACCAGCGGCTATTTCTGGACGCCGGACAACAGCCACTGGGATGCGAACACGGTCGTCACCGTCAACGCTGCCGATCTCAACAACACATATGTGCGCGGCGGCCAGGCGGCCGGCTCGGAGACCATGTGGGTGCGCGCCTTCGACGGCAGCGATTGGAGCAGCTGGGATTCGTTCTCCTTCACGACGCTTCCCAACAATGCGCCGATGGCCACCATCAACGATCACATCCTGCACACCAACGAATGGGCGCAGGCATCGAGCTGGATCTCCTATTCAGACGCAGATGCCAATCCCGCGACCCAGTATCAGTTCTGGGACGGCGGCGGCAACGCGAACAGCGGCTATTTCTGGACGGCCGCCCATGGCCAGGAAGCTGCAGGCGGGGCCATCACCGTCAACCCTGCCGACCTCGGCAACGTGTGGGTGCGCGGCGGCGCGGCGGCCGGCGCCGAGACCATGTACGTGCGCGCCTTCGACGGCATCGACTGGAGCAGCTGGGATTCATTCACCCTCACCACGATATTGTGACGAGGGACCAGCTTCGACGCGACACAGTCCGGTTCTCACGGGGGGGCCACTTGGTTCAGCAAGAGGCCTCTCCTTGTCGTTGCTCTTGCCGTAGGCGTCGGAGAGCGAAATGCCGCGAGCCCGATCGGCAAGACGGAAGGGTCGCTGCTGCCCCGTGTACGAACCTTCGATTGCGTGCTGGCGGTCGTAGGCGCTCCCTCAGTTTCCCATCCCGATCGGAATGGACCATGATCGGCCGAAGAAGCAAAAAAACAATTCCTGGGATGGACGAGGCCCGTCCCAGGCGGCGTTGGGGGAGATCAGGGTGGCTGCGTTACGTTCAACGGTCGTGGTTGTCGTCCTGGTACTGGGGCTGATCGGCGGTGCTTTTGCGCAAACGCCACCGACGCGCCCGCAACCTCTGCCTCAGGAGCAGTTCGACGCCCTGGTCGACGCCGTCAAGAAGGCCGTGGCCGACGAACTCAGGGCGCAGGGCGCGACAGCAACTGCCAAGCCCGAGGCCGCAAGTCCTGCCGATCCGAAGGACGCGCATCGCCCAAGCGTGCTCAACACCTTCCGCGACCGGCTGAGGCAGGTCGTCGCCGCCATACCGCAGGCAAGGGGGGCCGCAAGGGACCTGTCGCAGGCGCTGGATGAGAGTTCGACGGGCGGGCGAGGCACCTGGGGCTTCCTCATGGTTCTGGTGGCGGCGATGATCGCCGTCGTAGCGGTCGAAATGGCGCTGCGTGCGGCCATTGCTCCCCTGAAAATTCGCCTCGCGCCGAAAGCTACGCCAGAGAAAGGCATGCGCTCGCTGGCCTATCTCGGCTTGCTCGCGCTGTTGGACGGGCTTCCCGTCATCGGTCTCTGGCTCGCGAGCGAGTTCGCGTTGGGTGCGCTGTTCCCGGGAACCGGGCTACAGCTGCCATTTGCCCATGCGGCAATGACGATGCTGCTGATATGGCGCGTCAATTCCTTCGTCCTGCGACTGGTCTTTCGCCCCGACGTCGGCGCCGCCCGGCTTTGCGAACTGGACGATCACGCTGCGCGTCATCTCCACCGATACCTCGTCGGCATGATGCTCTTCTTCATCTTCCTGCGCTTTCTGTCCGGCCAGGTCGCGGCGTTCGCCCCGTCAGCCGACGCCATCGCCGCGGCACGGCTGATCACCAGCCCGATTGTCCTGTTGTTGCCCATCTGGCTGATGGTCATGGTGAAGCCGGACGTTCAACAATGGCTGGGCGGTCTGGGGCGCACCGCGCGTTACGCCGGATTCATCGGCCGTCACTGGCTGGGTATTGCCATACCCCTGCTGATCGCTCTCGTCGCGACCCAGCTCTATGGTGTCATCACCGACCACCTCAACGTGCCGACCGCGCTGTTGCTCACGCTCAATCTGCTTGTCGGCGTGCTGTTGTTCGAAACCCTCCTGCAGGCCTTGGTCCGACGGCTGGATTCGCAGTTGCCCGGCTTCACGCCGGCCCGCACCGCGCCGACGCTGGCCGATGTCGTCGCGCGGTGCATCCGTGTCGCCGTGCTGATCGGCGTGATCGTCCTGATCGGCGAAAGCTGGGTGGTGAACGTTCTCGGTCTGGTCGACAGCGACGCCTGGGACAGGGTGACCGGCGAGTCGCGCACCGCCGGCATCACGCTGTTCACCGCCTATGTGCTGTGGGAGGTCTTCAAGTATTTTACCGAGTCGCACCTGCTGCGGCATACGGCGGGTGACCGCGCTTCCAATGCTACCCGCCTGCATACGCTGATTCCCTTGTTGCGGGTCACGGTCGCGATCGTGCTGACGGTGGTGGCTGTGCTGATCGCACTTGAGAACATCGGCGTGAACGTCACGCCGTTGTTGGCCGGCGCCTCGGTGCTGGGGCTGGCTCTGTCGTTCGGCAGCCAGACCCTGGTGCGCGACATCGTCTCAGGCGTCTTCTATTTGACCGACGATGCCTTCCGCGTCGGCGAGAACATCGATTGCGAAAAGGCCAAAGGTAAGGTCGAAGGCTTCACCCTGCGTTCGGTCCGCTTGCGCAGCCAGAACGGCCAGCTCCACACCGTCCCCTTCGGAGATCTCGGCCGCGTCACCAACCTCAGCCGCGACTGGGCCGCCGCCGACTTTACCCTGCGCTTCGCCCGCGACACCGACCTCGACAGGCTGCGCGAGGCGACCACGAAGGTCAGCGACGACATCATGGCGGTCCCGGAGCTCAATCAGGCGCTTCTCGAACCGCTCAAGATAGACGGCATCGCCGACGTCAGCGACAATGCCCTGGCGATCCGCTTCAAGTTCGTGACGCATCCAGGCCATTCCGCGACGGTGCAGAACGAGGCGGTGAGCCGCATGCTGCGGATGTTCCCGGAGCTCGGGATCTCATTCGCAGCTGCGGCGTAACCTGCCCATCCCGGGAGGGGCGATCGATGCTGACCCGACGAGCGGCTTTCGCGGCGATGCTGGCAACGGTGGGAACCGGCGCGCACGCCCAGACCGAAGGGCCGTATCCCAATCGGCCGGTGCGGTTCATCGTTCCGGCAGCGCCGGGCGGGCCGACCGACGTGATGGCGCGCATGATCTCGACAGGGCTCGCCGTGAAGTTCGGCCAGCCCGCGGTGATCGTCAATCGCGCGGGTGCGGGCGGCAATATCGGCGTGGTGCAGGTCGCGAAGTCGCCGGCCGACGGCTACACGCTGCTGATCGCCTCGACCGGCTTCGTCGTCAATCCGAGCCTGTTCCGCGACCCCGGCTACGATCCGTTCAAGGACTTCCTGCCGATCACCGAGCTCGGCTCATCACCCAACGTCATCCTGGTCCATCCCTCCTCGCCCATCACCTCGATCAGGCAACTGGTCGACAAGGCCAAGGCGGACAAAGAGAAGCTCGACGTCATCAATCCGGGCCAGGGCTCGACGCCGCACCTGACGGCGGAGCTGCTGCAGCTCAAGGGCGGCATCCCGGTCGAGAACATCCCCTACAACGGCGCGGGACCGGCCATCCAGGCGCTGCTCGCCAAGACCACGACGATCGGCATCACCGCCCTGCCGCCGGCGCATGCGCACATCAAGTCCGGCGCCCTGCGCGCGCTCGCCATCACCGCCGACAAGCGCTGGTTCGACCTGCCCGACGTGCCGACGATGGAGGAGCAGGGCTATCCCGGCTTCATCTCGGAGACCTTCCAGGGCATGTACGCGCCGGTGGGCACGCCCGACGCGATCGTGCAGCGCGTGGCGCGCGACACGCTGAATGTGCTGGCGGATGCGTCCACCCTCGAGAAGCTACGCGGCGTCGGCTTCGACGTGCGGGCGCGTGGGCCGCAGGGCCTCGCCGAGCGGGTCGCGCGCGAGGTGCCGATGTGGCGCGACATCATCGTGCAGTCGCGCATCGAGCTGCAGTGAAAGGACCGCGATGTCGATGCGCCGATACCTGCTTGCCGGACTGATCGTGGGCGCGGCGTTGTCAGGCCAGGCGACGGCCAACGATTCGGCCTCGGAGCTGGCCGCGGGCGGCATCGTGCTGGTGAAGAACGACAACATCGCCATGCAGCGCGAGGATCTCACCCTGTCGCCGGCCGAAGTCAGGGTCCGCTACGAGATGCGCAACGACAGCGGCAAGCCCGTCACCTTGCGCGTTGCCTTTCCGATGCCGGAGATCCCGGCCTGGACCCCCGACGGCTTCCACACGGCAACCAACCCTCGCCCCATCATGCTCCCCGACCGCGAGGTGCGATCGCCCAACTTCATCGGCTTCCACGTCTGGGCGGATGGGCGCGAACTCACGCCCGAGGTCGAGATCCGTGCGATCTTGCCGGATGGCCGCGACATCGCTGCTGGCTTACAGGAGATCGGCGGCCTGGCGCTGGTCCTGCGGTCGGGTCTCTACGCGTTGCCCGACGATCCTCAGCTCGATGCCGAGACGCGGCGGCGGCTCCGCGCGCTCGGCGCCATCGAGGAGCTTCCTGATCGCGCCTATCGGCTGCCGTGGACGACCCGGATCACCTTCCACTGGATGCAGACCTTCGCGCCGGGCGTGACGATCGTCGAGCACAGCTACCGGCCCATCCTGGGATTCGGATATGTGGGATTCAGCCAGCGGGATGGTTCCCTATTCGCGGGTCCGGACGAAAATGCGGCGAGTGTCTTCTGCATCGATGCCGCTGGCCGGCAAACGTTGCGCAGCCTTGGCGAACGAGCGCGCGCGCAGAGGCTCGCGAAGGGCGAACCCGAGTTTTCCGACCTGCTCGGTTACACGCTCTATGTGCTGCAGACAGCCAGGAACTGGCGCGGCCCGATCGGCACGTTCCATCTCACGGTGAAGGGCGATCCCATTCCCGCCAGCCACTGGACCAGCGGCGGGCCGACCGTCGCCATGTACTTCTGTTCGCCAGCGCCTCTCACGCAGACGGCGCCGCTACTCACGGAAGGCGAGGTCCGGAATTTCGTGCCGACCTCGGACCTGCGGATCCTGCTCGTTCGAGAGTGATTCCGACGGCGGTCGACACGCCCTCACGGGGTCGCGCCGGCCGCTATCGGAGCCGACGCTACTGCGAACGCCCAGCCGGATTTTCCTCGGTCGTGCCGGCGACGCAAGGAAGGCTGACATAGGTCTGCGTGGCCTGGTCGTAGGTCACGGGGCCGCACTTCTGGGTGGTCGCCGTGCCCGACGACGCCGTCTTGCCGGCCGGCGCTTCCGGCGTGGCGGCGCTGTTGCAGGGGATGCCGACATAGGTCTGCGAGGCTTGGTCGTAGGCAACCGGCCCACACTTGGCAGCGGGTGGGCTTTGAGCGTTGCTCACGCCGAGGCTGATGGCCGAGGCAACGAGAAACGCAGAAACGAAAAACATACGCGTCATGGAAGTCCCCCTACTAGTTACTAGGAATGCCATGAAGCGCGCCGATACTGACTCGTGCCTTACGCTGCATTGTGCGCCGCTTACAGCTGCTATTGCAGAAACGGATGACTCGCGAGAACGCGACGATGCATCAGCGGAAATGCAACTCCGCACACTCTATGAATGCTGCGCACTCGATGAAGAGCAGTGGTGACGAAGATGTTTCGACGAGCACGATGCGCGACGCGCAGATGAGCAAATAGAATCAGGACAATGTGGATGCGTTCGTGTTCGCCATCACGAACTTCTGTTCATCTGCATCAGCGCGAGTGATTCCAAAGGGCGAACATGTTTCATCCCAACGCTTCGATTCTGATCTGATGCAGCGCTGATTGTTCATGACGAGTGATGGGCGCATGCATATCAGTCATGACGGTGTTCGCTGGAGCCGTTGAGGTCGTTCGGGAAACAGGCGGCTTCAGTTCCAGCGCAGCAGGCGCCGTTCCAGCCGGCCGGCGATGGCGAAGATCAGCATCACCACCACGAGGATCAGCAGGATCAGGGCGAACATCAGCGCCGCGTTGTAGGTGCTCTGGGCGAACGACAGCAGGTATCCCAGCCCGTGCGTGGCCGCCACGAATTCGCCGACGCAGGCGCCGGTGAAGGCAAAGCCGACGGCGACCTTCAGGTTGCCCAGCACCCAGGCCGCGACCGACGGCAGGTAGACATGGCGCACCAGCGCGAGGCGCCCGCCGCCCAGCGTGACGACGCGCTCGACCAGCTTGCGGTCGACCTGGCGAATGCCGGCGAACACGGTGAAGAAGATCAGCACCGCCACCAGGATGAAGCTGAGCGCGATCTTGGAGGCGATGCCGATGCCCAGCCAGATCACGAACAGCGGCGCCAGGATCACGCGCGGGATGGCGTTGAGCACGCTCATCACCGGCTCCAGCAGCTCGGCAACGAGGGGGATCAGGGCGGCGGCAACGCCCAGCAGGACGCCGACCACGATGCCGAGCGCCAGGCCACCCAGCGCCGCCGAGAAGGTCGCCTCGAGGTGCGGCCAGATGCGCCCATCGGCGAACAGGTCGACGAGCGCGACCCAGACCTTGCTTGGACTCGGCGCGAACAGCGGATTGAGCCAGCCGGCGCGGCCCGCCCCCTCCCACAGCGCGAGCACCAGTCCCAGCGCGATCAGCCGGCGCAGCCAGGCATAGCGCGGATCCAGCATCTTCACGCCGCCTCCGCGCGATGATCGACCGCGCGCGACAGGTCCGCCCACAGCTGTTCGTGGAGTGGCGCAAAAGCCGGATGGGTGCGCGAATGCACGGGATCGCGCGGCCGGGGGATCGGCACGTGGTAGTGCTGGGTGATGCGCGCGCGCGGTCCCTGCGACAGCAGATAGACGTCGTCGGAGAGGGTGAGCGCCTCTTCCAGGTCATGGGTGACGAGCAGCACGCTGATGCCGCCCTGCTCGACTAGCGCCACGACGTCCCTGATCACGCGGGAGCGCACGATCGCGTCGAGGGAAGCGAACGGCTCGTCCATCAGGATCAGCTTCGGCCGGCGCGCCAGCACCTGGGCCAGGGCAACACGCTTGCGCTGGCCGCCGCTCAGATGGCGCGGGAAGCGATCCCCGAAGCCGGCGAGGCCAAGCCGGTCGAGCCAGGTATCGGCCTCGACCAGCGCCTTGCCGCGCTCCATGCCGTTCAGGGTCAAGCCGAGCACCACGTTGTCGCGCGCCGTCTTCCACGGCAGCAGCGCATCGTCCTGGAATAAGAGGCCGATCTCGGCCTGGCCGAGCGTCGTCTCGACCGTGCCCGACAATGGCTGCTGCAGGCCGATCACGGCGCGCAGCAGGCTCGACTTGCCCGAGCCCGACGGGCCGACCAGGCTGACGAAGCTGCCCTCGCCGACGGAAAGGCTCGCCCCTTCGAGGACCGGTTCGTCGCCGTAGGAGATTGTCAGATCACGGACGTGCAGCAGCGCTCAACCCCCGGCGATCGAGGTGTCGTGCAGCCCCGAGATATTGGCGTCGGGCTTGATCAGGCCGCCGACAATGAGGCTCTGCTGGACGCGCTTGGCGGAGTCGAGATCGATGGTCACCGATTGAGGATAGAGCGATTCGCGGTGCGCCAGGATGATCTCGCCGAATTCCTTGAGGTCGAGCCCGGTCGTCATCTCCTTGGGGAAGGCCGCACTCAGCTGGTCGCCGCTCATCTCGCGCAGCGCCTTCAGCGCATCGGCCAGCGCCTTGGTCAAGGCGACCATCTCCGGCTTGCGCTGCTCGATCTCCTTGGCCCGCACCGCGACGCCCATGAACTCGAACGACCCGCCGAGATGGCTTTTGGCCTCCTCGAGATCCATCGCGTTCATCAGCACGCGCCCGCCGGCGCGCTTCACCAGAGTGAGCGCCGGCTCCTGCACCAGGCCGACATCGACCTGACCACGGATCGCCATGGATGTCGAAGACGAGATACGGGCTGCGCTAATTGCCGGTAGAAAAGGGATCAAAAAGATCGCCAAGACCATCGGTGTCGGCGTGGGCACAGTTCAACGAGTGAAAGCCGCGATGGCGACTGCGAATCCTACATGACGGGAAGTAGGACCGGATTGGCAATCGCGCCTCGGTTCTTGAATGCAGTGGGGAAGGAGACCTCGACCCCTCCTCCCGACTGACCATACAACGGCACGGACGCTCCACATCGAAGCAGTGTTCCACTCGGAGGCTGCAATTCGTACCGCCAACAGGCCAGTGCCAAGTTTGGCAGAGCGTACCTGCCCACGGCCGCAAAGCCAGTGGGCACGAACGGCAATTCGGACGCGGGAAACGCAAACGTTCCCGCCGCGACAGTCGCTGTGCTGAGGTCGATGCGCCGGCTCGTGGGCCATGTCTCACAGCGATAGAACACATCATGCGATTCACAGGTACCAGAGAAGGGCAGATGGCCGTAAGCGCCACCGGGTGGCGGAGACGGCGGGGCGGCTGGCGGTGCCGGCGGGGAACTCAGGATAAATGCCATACTGAGGTCCCTCGGGGCTTCTCGCAGCGTTTCAATCCAGTTCGAGAAGGATCGTTCACTTGCGGCGCGCGATCTTCTTGGCCAAAACCATCCTTCTCGGAGCAAGATCGACATCTGCTCGTTCGACTCAGCATCTGGTATGAGCAGAACAAGGCAGCCAAGAACGTACGCGATAACTCCCTGTTGGGCCAAATGCACCACATGCACATCCATCAGAGACTCTGGTGCACGCACAAAGTGTTGGGTTTGTTCCGCGTCAAGCTTGAGGAGAGGCATCGAACAACCTGAGGTGAATCAATGCTGGCCCTCCAATGCTAACTGCCGAACGGGTCCAACTGGTCGGCGTTTGGAACCGCATTGGGGGTCCTCGTCTCGACGGTTGCGCCACTGGGCACGTGGTTCGTTTGATAACAACCAACACAGCCGCGATGGCCGAGACGCTCCTCGCCTAGGTCGCGCCAGTCGTAGATGTCGAGTGCAAACACGCAAAGCCATGGTGCATGATCATCCATCTGACCCCAGACGCATTCGTAGGTGACGGCACCGGCATTACTGTTGATCCGATCTAGACGTTGCGCGTCCCTATTCATCTTGATTACCTCAACGAAGTACGGGCGCTGCTCACGAATCGCGGATAGCCGAACGTTCCCATCAACAATCTCGCCGTCAGCAAATGGAACCTCAATCGCATGAAGAGCCCTGTCGTCCAGATGCTCCTTGTATAGCGCAGCATGGAATCCCCTGATCCACCGCCACACAGCGCCTTTCACATCAATGTTTGTGACCGCGCCGAATCGTACTCCCAACCTTTCTGGAAGCTCGAAGGTTTGAAAACGAAGGCGTCGGTGTCTTGGGTCTCGTGGACTTCTGCCGATTCGAAGTCCGAGAAGCTGCCCCATCTTCTCATCCACCAATTCATGCGCCTTGTTGCAAGCAAGATGGGTGCGCAAGAGCAGAGGTTGCCTGTGTTGAATGGCGAAAGCGGACTCCGGTGGGACGTGGTCCCGGTTGGTTTCGTCTCCGGAGACGAACGCCTTTCCGCATAGGTAACAAAAGGGCAGTCGAGCAACCGCACGAAAGTCCTTCGGGGTGCTTAGGGCGACCATGCGTAATCGCTGCCCTTAGTCGGCGTAGTAGAGCACATCTAGCATCGCGACGCGTCCGTCCCACAACCGACCTGACGGCCCCGGCGGTCGAGCCATACGCCACCAACTCGTCTGAATGAGGGGTTCCACCACTTCGTTCCAATACCGGTCGATACGCAAAGTCGACGGCGGGAATCCGATGTCGTGTCCGAAGCCCTTACGATTTTCGTCGTTCACGCAGACGAAGTAGTCTGGGCGCTTGAGTGCTGGGAGGCGTGTTATTGACGCCACACGTGGCTGTCGCTCCGCATCTTGAAATGCTCGCTGGAACTCCTCGCAATAGAGATCGAACTGGTCCTTTGTCACTTCGCCTTGGGGAGGAATGTGCTCCAACGCGGTGCTGATATGTGGGTTGTTTGCGTTGATTCGCTTTTGAAGTTCTCCTGCTCCCAGCATCGAACCGAACAGTTTCCAGTCGAGCCGAGCGAGACTCGGCACCACCCCTGCCTGTTCTTCGTCAACCATTCCCGCGATAGCGCGGCGTTCTATCGTATCGAGTTCACTAAAAGCCTTGCCGTCCAGCAGAGTGCGCGTCTGCCTGAGGATGCCTAGGCGGGTCGGTATGGTCCTTGCATTCGGCGCTCCCTGAATCGCTGTCTGATAGCCGGACCAATCCATATTGAGCAGGTCATGCTCAGGTGCCGCATTCCGTCTTTGAGGCACAAGAGGGGGCTTTTGAAGCGTTACCCGAAGCAGCGCGGTCGATTCGTACTGTCGCCGGTACGCCTCCAAGAACTCATCGGTGATTTCACCTTTTGTTTGCCACTTCCGCCACAGGCTATCGACGAACGACATCGCGTGATCAAGAGGTGGATCGCCGGTGTTTCCCTCTATGCAAAGGGCAGCCTCGACATTGTCACCGAAGCCGGCATTCGTGAAGTTGGCGCTTCCTATGATCGCAGCTCGGGCATTTCCGGAGGCAAACCCGAAGACTTTTGGATGAAAGGTGCCGGGACCTGACTGAGGGACGACGCGCGCGCCCCTACACCCCTGAAGTCGCTCCAACAGATTCGGGTCGGTCTGGCAGAAGTGCGTTCCTACAACGATCTGGCAAATTTTCTCGCGATGTGCCAGTAGCCGGTCTGCCATTTCTCCATCGGAGCCCCACGCCACGGCCCAGTAAAATTCGGCATAATTTTCCATCAAGCGAAGCAACTGCGCGCTGATTCCGGAAGTCTTGAGAAACTGGACCTGCATCTCCCCCGCCTCGGAATGGATATCCCCGGCAGCAATCTTAGAGAGAATCCGCGTCGGCGAAACCACCGTATCGGGTCGCGAGCGCATTTGATTGCGGCGCAGAAAAATGGACACCATTCCTCCTGTCGCCTCCGGAAATCGGACCGAACTATCGAAAAATTGCCTGGGGGAGCGGCCTTGCGGCGGTCACCGGCGATACCGGGTCTAGGGTCGGGTTGCGAAGACCAACTCTGAACCTAGGACACCACCGATGACCGATGAGATGATGAACCTGCCTTCGCTCGTGGAGAAGCCCCCGACGCCGACCTGTTGCGCGAGATGATCGCGTTTGCTGCCGAGCGGCTGATGGAGTTGGAGGTCGGCGCCCTGACGGGCGCCGCTCATGGCGAGAAAAGCCCGACCCGTGTGGTGCAACGCAACGGCTACCGCGACCGTGACTGGGGGACGCGGGCCGGCACGGTTGAGCTGCGCATTCCCAAGCTGCGTCGTGGCAGCTATTTCCCGGGCTTTCTCGAGCCCAGGCGGATGGCCGAGAAGGCGCTCACCGCGGTGATCCAGGAGGCCTACATTCAGGGCATCTCGACTCGCTCGGTCGACGATCTGGTCAAGGCGATGGGCATGACCGGCATCTCCAAGAGCCAGGTCAGCCGGCTCTGTGAAGACATCGACCAACGGGTGAAGGCCTTCCTTGATCGGCCGATCGAGGGCGACTGGCCGTACCTTTGGATCGACGCGACCTACCTGAAGGTTCGCCAGGCCGGCCGTATCGTGTCGGTCGCCGTCATCGTCGCCGTCGGGGCCAATAGCGACGGCCGCCGCGAGGTGCTCGGCATGGATATCGGCCCCTCCGAGGCCGAGACCTTCTGGACGGCGTTCCTGCGCAAGCTCACCCGGCGTGGCCTGCGTGGCGTTAAGCTGGTGATCTCCGACGCCCACGAAGGCATCAAGGCGGCGGTCTCCAAGATCCTCACCGCGACCTGGCAGCGCTGCCGCGTCCACTTCATGCGCAACGTCCTGGCTCACGCCGGCCGCAGCCCCTTCGTACAGGAACACACTGACGTTTTCGGTCCGTTCACTCGCCCGCGCTCGGGACGCGAGGTATGATCGGCTGTAGTGCCTCCCGCGCCTCCCCATATCGTCGTCAAGATCAAGACGAGCCAACCAATCGACGTGGACGACTTCGCCGCGATCTATACGGCGCTCGGCAGTCAGTACCGAAAATTTGTTCAGTCTAGATTCCCCGAGGTCGGGGAGGACGCCACCATCTAAGTGAGGCAGGTCACCAAGGGGTCCATTGTCGCAGACCTAGTTCCGTGGGTGCTGGCGACGTGGCACTCAGTCCCGGACGAACTCAAGCGAATCGATATGGTCGTTGAGTTCGTCAAGAAGTACGGCGAAATGCTCGGCATCTACCTGAAGGGGTCCGGCCGTTCTAAGACCGTCAACCGGAGTGCCCTCAATGATTTCGCCAAGCAGATCACGGCTATCGCCAACGACCCGAATGGAAGCGCGGTGATCGAGGCGGCTGCGTTCGAAGACGGCAAGCGGAAGGTCCGCGCAGTTTTCAAGTTCAAGTCCAAGGACGCTCAAAGGGCCGTAGAGAAGATCGAGTCTCACCGCCTCATGTTGGAAAAGCAGTCTGGGGCCGATCACACCCGAGTCCTTATGGTCTTCCATCAGGCAAACATCCGAACAACTCCCGTCGGGAAGCGCACCGGCGAACGAGTCCGGATCGAGGAAATCTCACGCAAAGACCTGCCTCTGATCTATGCGTCGCAAATTGCGGAAGAGAGGATCAAATCAGAGATTCGAGAAGCCGATGACAACCTGTTCCGGAAGGGCTTTTGTGGTGGATGTGAAGCGGAGCCGGTCCTCGCCTGACCTCGCACTTAGTCGTAGTAGGTTCACGCCACTTCGGAAGCTCAACGCCTTCGAAAGTTACCTTGCCGATCTCTCGCGTCATGGCCTCCAGCGACATGCCGCCGTAGGACCCCGGTCAGTTTGTGTCCTGTCCAACGCGAGAAAACACTCACGTCGATTCCGGCGTTGCGGCATCCAGTAATGTGTGTGCCCTAAATGAGTGTGTACAGGTTGGCGACCGTAGCGTTCCATGCACGGGACCGAAGCGAACGCTGCCACGTTGTCCGGCCTGCGACGGCCCGCAATTCCGGCGGAATATCGCGCTTGAACAGCAATCGGCCGTCGCCGTGCGTCGTCACGTACTGCATCTTCACCCACATTGCCGGCCCGCCCATCCGTAGCGTTTTCGTAGCGGCACAAGTGGAAACTGTTTCGCTGTTTCAGCGACTTCAAGGGCTTAGGCGTAAATGGCGTCCCCGAGAGAATTCGAACCTCCGACCTCCGGCTTAGGAAACCGCTGCACAGAAGGGTTCAACTGACCGGCCATTCCGAAGGATGACTGTGTACAGCTCGGTGCTGAGCGAGGAACAGACAACTCAGATCCACCTATGGTCTCGTCTTAGGCGCAGTACTCAGGACTTCGTTCACCAGGGAAACTGGCACCCGAAGAGTGCGCGCAATCGCAGCCGGCGCCGGCATGGTACGAGACCCTGATCAAGCTCACTTTTCCCCCCGGAACATCCCGCGTGGAATCGCAACCGCCTTTTCAGCCTCTCGATGCTCTAATGGGATTGCGGGTTGACCGGCCGAGACCCTCTGTGCCACCTGCCCGGCTCTGGTTGGATGGCGACGCGCGGGTTCGGTCTCGATGCGGCGGGGCAAGCATCGGGAGCCGCACTGCCCGGTACCTTCGTCGCCACGCTGCAACGTGGTCCTATTGCTTTCCGTGGCGGCATTGGAAGCCAACACGGTCACTTGCGTACCGACCAAGTTGAGGGGCGTTCATGACGGTCGGTTATCTCGAAAGTGTGAGGCCTTCAGTTAAGGCTACGCCGTCATCAGAGCCGCGATCGTGGCACGAACACCCCTCGAGATGCGGTAGTACTGATGCGATCCCTGGAAGGTGATCTTGTAATCATTGAAGCCAGTGCAATCGACCATCTGATATCTCTTCGCCGGGAACTGCACGAGATCGCCCATGCCATAGGGGCCGCGCTGTCCGAGGCGGGGGCCACCGTTAACGATCTCGCTTAGGTCGTCGAGCACCTTGTCCGCCCGGCTGTAGAGGACAGAGATGCGCTGTGCGAGACGGTGTAGGTCGTGCAGATGATCCGAGGCGCCATTACCGAAGGCCGTGTGCTTCACGTCCGGGGCTGCAAGGATGACCTCGTCGAACATCGTCGCTTCGCCATTGCCCTGGGCGAACCAAGTCCCGACAGCTCCCTGAAGCGCGAGGTTCCCCATGCTGTGCGCCAGGAGGAACGTGCGTCGGCCGTTCTCCCGGGCCTTCTCCAGCATCGGCAGCAGGTTAGAGAGGAACCTCAGCAGATGCATGCCGGAATTCGTGGCGGCCTCTTGGTCGTGTCGGTACGCATCCCAGGGCAAAGGCAGTGAAACAACCTGGCCACGAGATGGCCAGCTGAAGGCGATCACCGCAGTATCGGTGCCGGATATCCCGTGATTCGCAAACCACTCCCGATTGAAGGCGGCGCGCGCAATGGCGTCGCCGAAAGTATTAGCGAAACCATGAATGAAGACCAAGATGTTGCGACCACCCTTTGAGAGATCCTCGTTCACGGGGTCGTTAAACATCCCATCGCTGAAGTCATGCAGCGATGTAATATTCCCCGGCTTGTCTTCTTCGAAATCGGCGCTGCCGACGAACGCTGTACCGTATATCACCTCGGCCGGGTTGGCGGAGGGCACCATACTGGAGGTGTAGCTGCCCGGCTTGTCCTTCGGGCCGACGATAACCCTGTTCGTCGCAAAATAGACCGTCGAGGCCATCGCACTTCTCCACGAGTTAGGCAATTCGAATTGAGCTCGGGTTAATCTCGGAGACACAGACCGCCACCGGCGCACCGCGTTTCAATGGGATTAGGTTTCCAACGTCATCCGCCGCGTCGGTAAGGTGCTGTAATGGTTTAGGGTGCAACCAATCGATACCGATGCTGCCGGTCGACAGTATGTAAACGCAGCAGCCACGATGCAAATCAAAATGGAGAACTTCTCCTAACTCACTCGACCGGACGTTCTGTTGGACGACCAGCCGAGCTCAGGTCGGTGAAGCCGGTGGACAGCCCCGGATCGAGGCTCGCTCAACCGGGTCGAACAAGAGCCTCAGTATGGAAGGAGGATCATGAGAGAGCGGAAATTGAGAACCGGCCAGCAGCGATCAATGGTCTGATCAACTTTGAATGAAATAGTGAATGTCGAGTGCGCTGGAAAGCTCTTCTTTTGAGTGTTGTTAGTATGGTGTTAAAGATGCCCAACACTTCCGCATCGACGCTCGAAAACGGTCGACAATGCCGCTCGACTGTCGTCGCTCCACGCTGATCTTGCGGCATTCGATGTGCTTTAGTTGCAGGGACAGCTCGTAGCAATGATGATCGGGGCGACCGCAAAAAATCCCGCCGTTGTTGAAGAGGATACTGATAGCCGTTACGCTGCATCAGGCGACCCAGTCGGCGAGCCAACCTCAAGCTGCATCAGCTGCTCGTCGGCTACCGGGAGTTTTGCGCAAGTAAACTTGCGTGAAAGCCATTCTCTTCGAGCGAGCACAGGTCCACAACTCTCCGTCATCGGTCGTGCCCTTGGTAAAGATTTGCTCTCGATCCCACCCTAATCGGGCATTGCCGTTGACCGCCGTTGCTGCCAATCAGGACGTGGTAACGGCGCCCCAATCGATCTGTCCACTCATTAAAGTTCCGGCGGCGTGGATCAGTCCGATGTTATAGAAGCACGGCTGCGTACGCCTCCGCCAAGGGTACGCGCTTTGCTGATTCCCCCGGCTTGTCGTTTGGCCGCTCATACTCAGTGCAAACGATTCTTGCGGCGTCAGCGGGAGTTTTAGCCTGCCTTAGAGGGTCCCCTGCCCTTTTCTTTTCCTTGTGGTCCATTTCAAAAGTGATGAAATCGATCTGCTGGTCAAAACTCGAACCTGCGAACGGGCGCTTGTACTCGGCCTCGAAATCGTTCCGCCGATCCTGATGCCATTGGCAGAGACCGTGGGCATCGCCGCCATCGCCTGTGATGTTATTGTGGTCGAAGCTGCTCTCGGCTTGAATATTCGCGAGGATTCCGCAAGCTTGTTCCTTGGTCCATCCCGCCTTGCGGAGCCTCGTGAACGCCTTCCGTGCCAGCTCCATGGTCCCTTGAACCGTGGCGGGCGCGAGGGCCAGCGCGGCCGGGTCAACGGCAGCAGCAGTGCCGGTGAGGTCAAGCCAGCGTAGCGTCTCGATCTTGTCCTTCGCGATGGGCTTCACATCCACGCTGACCGTGCCTTCGTCGCTGCAAAAATAGACCTTGTAGTCAGTGTCCGTGTCCTTCGGCGTCTCGGCGAGGATGCCGACGCTCGCCTTGCCATCAACGGGCTTGGTGACGACGATGGTGCCTGGACGCTCGGGAGTCTCCGCCGCCGCAGACCAGACCTTCCAGGTATCGGGCAATCCAGCTTTGTTGTTCTCAGGCACACTATGCTTGGCTTCGGCGACGCCACATTCGACGAGGCAAAAGGCGACGAACGCCGCTGAGCGCCGGTCGGCGGGGCCCAACGCCTGCGGGAAAGTCATGAAGGTCCCTGCAAGTGTGGTCGCCTGAATTGCGAGATTGTCGCTAGTCATTACCCGCGCCACGGTGAGCCATGGGGCAAAATCCTCGTCGTTGAAGAAGCGCAAGTTCGGCTCCAGCTGCGCGATATCCGCGCGCGAGGCGACAAAGCCGGCCTTCAAGCCGTCCGTCACCTCCTTGATCACGTCACCGCTCTTGCGGTCCTTGATCTCCGCGCCGTAACTGCCGGCGGGCGGCGCAACGGCGAAAGCTTTTGAGCATGGCTCCGCCGGTTCAAGCTTCAGAAGCGTCAGCGCCTCCTCACCGAGGCGCTCGTAGAAGAAGAGTTCCACCGGGAGCGGCGACCGTTTGTTGTGGTCATCGGCAAACTTCTTCATCGCATTGCCAGTTCGGATCGCCGCCATCGTCACCTGCCATGCCGGATCGAACAGGCCCTCCGGTTGGACACCAGACTCCTTATTGGCCTCGACTGCCGCGAGCCATTCCGTGAGATTGTAGCGAAAAGGTCCGATCCTTTGATCGTTGGCGAATTTGCCGAGCTTGTCCGACAGATAGTAGGCGACCGACACAAGAAAGTTCCGGTCCGCCTTCGTCTTCCGCGCGTGGATTGTTGCTGCCCAGCAGAACAGCGTTCTGCCTACGTCCGTGGTGATAGATGGCAGCGTGGCAGGCCCCCGCATCACGTGGTCCAGTCTGACGACGCCTTTCGGCTCGTCCAGTTTGTCGACCAGCTCGAAGTCTGTCGCTGACAGGGCTCCGCGGAATAGATCGCCAGGCTTGAGCTTGTCGCCAACAGGCACAAGCTCGTCCGTACTTTTGAATACGTCAGTCTGCTGTTTGACGATGAAGATTGTCATGACGGCCATCCCTTCACTGAAACCGCGACGGCGGGCCCTTGTCGAAGAGCGCCGAATCTAGAGCGTCGGCCGGGCCCATGGGTTTGGGCATGGAAGGGTCCCCGCGCCTCTTGACAATTGCCTCCCGCAGAATCTTCACGCACTCCTCATCGGAAGCATCCGGCGAAGGCACGGGCCCGTGTACGGATCGGATGGCTGGCCGGACCGAGACACAGTCCAGCCGATTGCCCATTAGGGCGCGTTCGAACGGTGACTTGAAGCCGCCTGTCGCCAGCGCGCCGCTGGCTGCCAGGTTAGTATAGATCGCTTCCTTTCCATCCATGACATCGCGCCCCACACCGGTTGCCTTGTCGCGGCGCAGCAGACCCGTGTTGTATTCCGAGATAGCCAAACGAGTTTCGCCTGGGGGCGTGGCGCCGGCTGGGCCGAGATCGCCATCCGCTGTGGTGCCCAGGGCGGTCTGCACTCTCCGTGCGTCGGCCTTCGTTCGTATGAACTCCGACTCGGCTGCCGTGACGTTGCCAGGTTTGTCGGGCGTCTTCACATCGGCAGGTTTCGCTGGACCCGCAACAGGCGCTGTTATGAAAATCGTCGGATTCTGCAGGATCGACGCAGAGGGGGCGGCCAGCGCCGCGGCCTTCAGCGCCGTGTCTATGTTCGATACCGACGGCGCGCCCGTCGCCGCATTGTCGATGTTGGCCTCGATGGCGGCGGGCGTGCACTGCGCCAGGTAGCCCTGCACAGCGATCATCATGAGCGGTCGCGAAGTGATCTGCTTCCGATCGATACCCGCGAGGAAGGCCTGCCGGCCGCGCACCGCGACCGCGCGGACAGCGGCCGGGCTGACGGTAAACAACACCGACCCAGCCCCGGCGTCGAAGACGTTTGCGGCCAGCCCAAAAGCGGCGGCAACGATGGCGACCGTGGCCCCGGCCGCACCGGTCAGGCCGAGGAATGCCGCCGTACCGGCGCCGGCCGCTGTCAGGATCTGCCGACCTGCTCGTTGCTCGCGTTCGAAGGTAAAGAGCGCGGCCAGGTAACGGTCGCACTGGATGTCGACCTCCAACAAACCGGCATCGGCGACGTCTTTCCAACGCGCCGGATTGGATTTCAATTCTGGCAGGGAAAGATTAGCTTTCCTGATCAGCGCCGTGACCATCCGCTCCTGTAGATCGTCCTCCGCCAGGAGATTTGACTGCTGCAGTGAGGGCGGCACACCGATCAATTGAGCCGAGCTGCCGCAACCGCCGACGGCGCCCGCGCACAAAAGCGCTGCAATTGTCGCAAATCTCATTGCATCCCCCGATTTCCATTAAGTGTATAGGCGATCGTTAGTACCCGCAACTAAAACGCGATTGTCCTCTCACGGAACAATCACGTGGACTTTATTTTTACCAGCCGCAATCCGTTATTTCTTTATTCTCGCGCGGTGGCTAAAAGCGCGTGTGGCACTTGCCACATTCAACCGGCCCCCTCTCGCCTCACTCTCGCGTGGGAGGCGCGGTATGGCGACCGTGGCCAGGGTTTTTCTTTTGGGGTAACTCGGATGACTGATACGACTGGCCCGACCGATGCAACTGCCACGAATGGCGGCCGAAAAATCGCCTCCGCCCAAAAGAGTTTGCGCCGCTTCTTCAAGTACGCAGTGTTGCTGTTCGTCGTCGCCGGCACCCTGAGAGTGACCTTCGACTGCTACTCGCACTTCATCGCGCGACGATCCATCGATGCCGAGCTGCAGGCAAAGAGTGCCGGGAGCCTCGAAAGCATGGTGGTTTCCCAGAGGCGTGATCGCGAAGCCGTCGTCGCCCTGGTGTTCGAGATGCGTTGCGTCGAGCGCGACATCATTGCGTTGTATCGAATGCTTGATGGCCATCGCGCAACGCTGCGCGACGCCGAGAACGACGTGCGCGCCGCGAAAGCAGGGTTGTCGACCGTCCTGAAGGAGAAGGGCCCGAAGGTTCTGAGGGCGGACGTCGTCCTCAGGCTGACGGCGCAAATTGGAGAGAAGTTGAACGTCGAAGTCACCGAGCAGGATCTAGCCACGCCTGGCAACTTGGCCGACGGGGTGAAGCCCGAAGGAGCCCAACCGCTGCGGGATGAGTGGGCGAATAAGAAGGCGGCCTATGACAAAGCTGCCGACAAGTACAACGCCGCGCTAGCCGCTTATCGGGCGCTCGATGGCAGTAAGGGGGCTCTTGACGCCGCTGCGCGGGACATGAGCGCGCAGAAAAAAATTCTTTCGGACTTCCTGAAAGAGAAAGCCAAAGATGTCCTGCGACCGGAGATCATCGCCAAGCTCACAGGCGGAAACGGGGCGGCGTTCAACGTCGACGATGCTGATCAGAACCTGGCAATGCCGGGCAGTTTGGTTGAGGCTGCGAACTCCCAAGTCGTCGAATCGCTAAGAACTCAGTGGAAGGAGAAGAAGGCGGCTTATGAGGCAGCCGCCAGGGAACATCTGGAACTGCTCAACGGGGACAAACCCTCCAAGCCCCGGTTCGACCAGGTGGGCGGGGGGATCAAGGCGCTGGAAAGGAGCCTCACGAAATTGGACGAGCGGATCGAGGAGGCCAAAAAGCGCATCCAACCGGGCGCCGAGGTGCTCGCGCGATATGACGCCTGGACCAGAGCGCTCGTCCCCCGCCAGAACATCGAGTCGGCGATGGACGATGTGCTGGATGCGAACGACCACGCCCTCGCCGACTCGCAGCAGGCCCTGAAGTGCGACGCGGTCGGCAACTACCGCAAGGCCGTCACCGCCGTTCAGGAAGATGAAAGGAAGTGGCGCGAAACGCCCATTTGGCAAAGCCTGTGGGAGGATCCCTCCAGGTTTTACAATCGGCTGTTGCTGCGCTATTTCGAGCAGGGGCCGGCGGCGCAGACGCTGTTCGTCACCCTGTTGATCGGTGCGTTGGGCGCGCTAACGCTCAACATCCTGCGCCTGTCGACAGTGGGTTGGTGGGATCGCCTTAAGGATCCCGCTTGGGGCGAAATCATCATAGCTCCGTTCCTCGGCGCGCTGGCAGCGTTCGCCATCTACCTGGTGGGTAGTGCCGGCCTTCTGCTAACTAGCGATGTGCGCAATGGGCCCTCGACATTGTCCGCGGCTTTCATCGGCCTGCTCGGCTTCGTGTCGGGGTTGCTGTACGATGAAGCGTTTGGGCGGGTGCGCCGAGTCGGCTCGCAGATCTTCGGCGGCGACAAGCCTGACGATACCGACGGACCAAAGACCGAAGACCTAGAGCTTGCCCGCCTGCTGCAGGATGCGGGCGCCACGCTCGTCGCCTCGCTGGTTGCCAAACGCGGGCTAGGATTACGTCTGCTCGCCGAAAGCGAGTTCACCTTCGTCGTGCCTTCCGATGAGGCGCTGAGCGACACAACGCTGCAGTGGTGGGCCGACATGCTGGACGCCCGGAAGCCGACCTTCGAGACCTGGTTCCGCCATCATCATGCACAGAAGAAACTGCTCGCCAGCGGCGCCAAAGCGACGCCCAACCTGGTAATGGACGACGGCAAATCATTCGCCGTCACGGTCGAGAACCAGACCCTCAAGGTAGGCGAAACCGAAGTCACGAAGCCCGACCTCACATGGGAGAACGGTGTCATCCATGTGACTAAAGCCAAGCTGCCTCCGCAGTAGTCGCGGCCTGGCGATTCGCAGCTAGGTGTGCAGGAGTCCTGTCTCTGCCACAGACCGAAGTTGGAAGAATTGGACCGGCACCGCTCGAGGTGGTGTCCAGAATTGTTCGCACTTTCATCTGCGGCTTTCTATTTAAGCGGGTGACCAGATGCACGGATCAGCCTATCGAGAGGAGGCATCGGTAAGCGCAGCAGCTATGGTGATCTGAACCCGATGGTAGGCCGTACTAGCACCATCGACCATCCGCAGTGGTTCAAAGAGGAGCGCGTTCCTGCGGCGATTGTCTGCCATCCCTATCCTCATGTCACGCTCGAGGACTGCTCCCAGATTCAGGAGCTTGAATCACGCCAAGCTACCACGCGCCACAACCAATTGAGTACAGACCGTAGATCATCGCTTTTCCGGGCGGATGGTGATGTTCAGCCGTAGCGGGAGCGGCTTTCACTTGGCATACGATCGACCAGCCCGCGTCAATCAGGTAGCGCAGCTGCATCAGCTGAAGGCTGCCAGTGTGCGATGACCTTTGTCGAATCGCGGTGCCCGGCAGGCTCAAAACGAGGAGCTCGACATGCCCCTTTCTCTCAGCTAGGGAACACCGACGCTGCCACCTGACTTGTCGAGTAGTGGCCGAAGAGTTGCTATTTAGTCCCGCCGATTGCGACGATGTGCTCGATGCTGATGAACGCGGACGTCTCACCTTCTACCAGGATAACCTCCCTCGTGACTCCCTCCTGAGACTGCATCATTGAGACCTTGCCTACGAAAGCTCGCTGAGCACCCAAAACATGTACTTCAACGACCCTTTTGCCCGCTATCTTTAAGACTTCTTTCACGTCACCATATTTCATCTTTCATACTCCAAGTTGTTAAGGAGCTAAGTTTACGATCAATCGGATACAGGCGATAGGCTGCTGGCCACGGTCTTCAGCAGGCCCTCGTCGCGAAGCTCGATAAGCTCTTTGTCGTCGAGTGTGTCGTTGGTGAGAACGTCGGCAAGGTAAGTTACCCCTTCCCCGCACCTTGCGCGATCGCCTTCACACCGCAAGAACGGACTAGCCTAATGGCGCGAAAGATATCATCCCATCGGTCAGGGCCGCCTTTGAAGGTGTCGCGATCAAGCTCGCCATCGCCGATGTTCAGCCGCTGCGGCTCGTGACGCCTGCCGGAAGAGGTTGAGTCACACAGCGATCCGAAAGTTGGCATTTTTGAACCGCCCGTTGTCACTCGCGATCGGTCGACGCAGCATCCTGGATGGGCGTTTGCGTGTCGAGGCATCGAAGGACTTACGGATTTGGGAGGCGGTCTACGCCTAAGGCCTTATGGAACGCGAATGGGCTAACCTGTATCGCGAATTCAAAATGACGGAGCAGCCCTAGCGTCGGTTAGCACTCCGCAGTGCAGCGCGCTTGTGGAATGATGGATAAAAGAAGCTAGGGATTTGACGGGTCATCACACAAATATTACATTCTGAAATGTCCATTTCAGAATGTAAAAATCCAACGATGACCAAGAAGCCAACTGCCTTTGTGGCCTATCTCCGGGTAAGCACCGTCCGGCAGGGCGAGAGTGGCCTTGGCTTGGAAGCCCAGCGAGCGGCCGTTGAGGCGTTTGCGCGCCAACATGGCGGGGCCATCGTGGCGTCGTACATCGAAGTCGAGACCGGTAAGCGTTCTGATCGCCCCGAACTGGCGAAGGCGCTGTGCGAGGCCCGGAAGGCCAAGGCGACCCTGTTGATTGCGAAGCTAGACCGGCTGGCGCGCAACGTGGCCTTCATCGCAAACCTAATGGACGCCGGCGTTGAGTTCGTGGCCTGCGACCAGCCGTTTGCAAGCCGGCTCACGCTCCACATTCTCGCAGCAGTGGCCGAGGATGAAGCCCGCCGGATCAGCGAGCGCACGAAGGCGGCTCTGCAGGCCGCTAAGGCGCGAGGCCGGAAGCTTGGCAGCCCTGTCGCAGCCAAGACGGTGGCAAAGGCGCGTGCCGCCCGGTCAGCCTATGCCGCGAAGGCGAACGCCACGACCCTTGCGGTCATTCGAGAGGTACAGGGCAGCGGAGTTGGGACGCTAGCGGGGATCGCACGGGTGCTCGCGGCACGGGGCGTTAAGACCCCAGCGGGGCGCAGTGAATGGCAACCCGTGCAGGTATCTAGACTGCTAGCGGCGGCATAGTCTGATGCGCGTTCAACCGAGCGAGGGCGTTCAAAGTAGCTAACTGGCATGCGCCGATCCCACGCCGAGGCGCGAGCCTTCGAATGCCGCGTTGGGGAAGGCGAACGTGTCACCGCCATCATGTCCAACCGAGCCTCCTTCGAGGCTGCTTGTGAGCAACCCCGGCTGGCTTCGAGGCTAACGACAGGAGCTTTGACCAATGGATGACGGCGTCAAGCGCGGGCGTCGAGCGGGAGATAGAAGCGGAAAAGGCGAGGGCGAATACTTCTACGACCCCGGCATCATTGTCTGTTGACGAACTGAAGGCCGAGATAAGGCGCGACATCGATCGGACTTTTCATGAGGGGTTGCCGGAGATCTTTGGGCCTCCGGCTTAGAGGGAAGAACTCCTGGGGGCCCTTAAAGCATTTGTTGGCCAGAGGCATTTCAAAGGCTTGTACTACGCCGACCGCCAATATGAGTGCACCGACGGCTCGACCGCGTCTGACGCCGTCGACAAGGCAGCCGAGCACCAGCTAGTCTCGTGTGTTTGGTTGAGGGTCTTTCTGCGGAGTTGCGGGCGAGCATGAGACGCTTTTGGCAATCGCTTTTAATCGCTTCGCCGCTGATCGTCGCGGTAGCATTTGTCATTTTTGAGCTTCACCGACTCAAGAGCGAATCGCGGATTAGCGAGAGCGATCTTCAGTTGCCGCGAGCAAGAGCATCAGCCAATGACCCAACGCTCAAAAACGCCGTCGCGCAACTCGAAACCACCCTCAATAGAGCGGTGAGCATGTCGAATGCGCAAGAAGCGCAGGTGACTAAACAGGCTACAAATATACAGATCAGGATAGACGAGCTCCAAGATTGGCCCAAAGTGCAGCAACAGAAGCTAGAAATTCGTACTATGTTGCAAAGCCTAGAAGACGTCCGACGCCTCCAAATAGGTCCTGTCGAACTCGCACGCCGACTACGCCCGTTATTGGTACCAGATGAATGGGTTGCTATGTCAGTGGCCCAGCAGGAAGACTTCTTAGAGCCGTTTTTTGACCTCCCTCCAGAAGAACGTGAGGCTTTGTATTACAGGCTGCTGCGCGCGAAGGATCCCACATCACCTCTATTGCTCGATGAGACTGAAGCCAAGCAACAGGTTTTGGTGCTGCAGCAAGTCTTATCCGAAGCCACCCACGACGTGCAGCGTGTTAAGGAAGTGCGTTCCGAAGCAGAACAAGGTTTGGAACAAGTAAGGCTTGCGCAAGCCAAGTTGGAACAGCAGCAGCAACTTGATCGACAAATGATAACAATACTGCTTACGCACATCGATCGCGTGAACAAGGAGACGGAAAGTCGAGTTCGTTGGGAGGTTGTTGCGGCGGCGCTCGTTACAGGATTCTTCAGCTGTGTTGCCGTTGCCCTCACGGTTTGGTCTTCGCGTCAGACGTCAAGAGATCAATTTAGGCGAGACGAATTGGACCACCAGAGAAGACAGGATGACCGACCCGGCCCCCGCAAGAGCGCACTCTTTGATGCCGACGGTGAACCGATTGGGCGATCTCGCTGACTTGTGTGCTGAAAGCGAAGTAGCTGCGTGTGTAGTGAACGCCGCTGTCAGCATGCCCTGTACTGATCGACGATATCGATGGGCGGCCCGTACTTCACCCGCTTGAACGTCTCGAACTGCACATCGAAGTGTTTGAGCAGCGCCGGAGTTTTCCCATAGTTTGCCACATCCACGAGGAAGACCTTTTGGCCATTCGGCAGCGTGTCGAATCCTCCGCCTCCCGTCACGTACGGCCGTTCTGTCTTGATGAGCGTGGCCGTGTGTTGCATCGAGGCGTCGAGCGCCGCTGCACTGGCTTCGCGGTACTCTGTGGCAAGCCGCGCAGTCGACCAAAAGAGAAGCGCGGTAAAACCTGCCAAGGCGAAGGGCGCGAAGGCAACCGGGTCTTCCATGAACCACGCGACCGAGAACGGAGGCGGATGGCTCTTTGGAGAGCCGTGAGCCTCCACCGCCTCTAAGTGGCGGCTGCCCAGATACGCTCCGAAGAACGCGATTCCGATCAGGGCGAAGACAAATGCTGTTTGAAGCAGTCGATATTGCTGGCGACGCCTTAGCATGTGCCTCGGCAGGTGTTCTTTCTCATCCGACAATCGCGGGAGTTGTATAGCCCGTCAACCCGGACTTATCATCGCCTTTCACAGCCGGGGCGCACATGACAAACACCGACGACGATGGTCTCGAAGCGGCTGCCGAAAACATTTGGGGGCACCGCTGAATGACGACCGTGGGAGAAGCACTGGCGAACATCCTTTCGTGGTCCGCCGATAACCCGGCTTGGCAGCGCGACGCACTACGCCGACTTGTGTTGCAGGCGACCTTGGAGCCGACCGACATCGACGATCTAGTGGCTATCTGCAAGGGGGACAGCCCGGCAGTTCCACTGGAGCCTGGGCACTTGAGCGAGCCCAGCCGCGATCAGGGCGAAGTCTACCCCCCCGTTTCAAAGTCGCGCTCACGCGAAAACCGAATGCCACGGTCAGGCAGGTCTTGAGCGAAGGCGAACATCGTTGCGTCGCCCTCGCTGCGTTCATGGCTGAACTCGCCACCACCGACAACAAATCCAGCATTGTCTTTGACAATCCTGTTTCTTCGCTCGACCACATGCATCGGGAGGCCGTCGCGAAACGGCTCGTTGCCGAGGCCGCCCACCGTCAGGTGATCGTGTTCACCCATGAACTTGCGTTTCTGTTCGAGTTGAACCGCGCGGCGGATAGCGCCCAGTCCAGGCCGCAACTTGCGATCAGTTCCGTTGCCCGGGGCACCGACAAGGCTGGCTTTGCCCGCAGTGAGCCGCCATTCAAGGCGCGTCGGGTTAGGGACATCGCTGCGAGCTTGACCAATCAGCTTGCAAACGAACGCTATCATTTCGAGCAGGGTAACGAGGATGAATGGCGTAAGACCGTCAAGTCCATCAGCGGAACACTCCGCGACACGTGGGAAATTGCGGTTGAGGAGGTCGTGGGGCACGTCATCCGCCGTCTGTCCAACGAAGTGAAAACGCGAGACTTGGTCAAACTGACTGCGATCACCGTTGCAGATTGCAGGGCTATGCGGGACGGTTTCGGCCGTTGCTCCCAGTTGCTGCACAGCGCCGCTGCCGTGTTGAATCGTCCGCCGCCAAGGCCGGAGGCGCTGGTGGCCGAGATTGATGCTCTTTCGGCATGGGCAGACGATCTCCGCCAGCGGCAATCCGCTGTAACATTACCCTGATCGCTATTCAGTTCGACGAGGTGCACCCGCTGTCTATCGAGTCATGCGTGCCACCTCGTTGAGCGCGGTGCCGAGCGCGCCGATCGACACGCGCAGCTGGCTGACTAAGGTGACGGTCGGGAAGAATCCCGAGCATGCTGCCGCACCTGATGCCGCCCGACGAAGAGCAGCCGGGCCCGGCGCTGACGATTACAGCAGCGGCGGCAGGGTCGAGCCGTGACGATGATGGCTGTTGCCGAAGACCGGCGCGTAATGCCGTTCAGCGGTGTCGTGCTAGAAGCGACCCTGTGCCCGTCGTTGCCTGTTAGTCAGGTATCGCTCGAAATCGAAATCCGCAAGCGATCGGTCCGCAGCGGCCGCTTTCGCCTTCTTGGGCAGGTATCGCTCCCAACCTTTCAGCGGTTGGTCCGCAGCGGCCGCTCGCCGTTGCCGCCGCGAATCAGCGGCTGCTTGCGCTTGCCGCCGCGAATCAGCGGCCGCTTGCCGCGACAAATAGTCGGCCACAACACGCTCAACTTTCTTCGTGTAGAGCCCTTCGGCAGGCCGCCCTTCATTGTGAACACGCAAGAACCAAGTTTTCCGCACCGACACTAGATACGGCTTGCCGTTCGGGCGACAGGGAGTGAGTAGCCACAGAAGAGGCTCCTTAAAACGCCACGTGTCGCCCGGTTCACTGTCCCCAAAATCGAAATACACTGGTACACCGCTGACCAACCAGTCCCGCAGAAGCGCGCACTTGTTCGGCAAGATAGGAAATATCGGCGGCGAATCGCTGATGCGACCGTCAATGGACGCAAAGAACTGCGCCCTGTCTTGCGCACGCCTTCGCCCGTCAACGACCCAGACCAGATTTGGATAGAAGTCTTCCCGTGACCGACGCTCGTCTGGCGTCAAGGGTGAGTGCTGAAACTCAATATAGCCAAGCTCGGTCTTCACGTCAGCGACGTGTCTCTCACCATCGGCCGCCTTGTGGTGTACCTCCTGCCAGCTTTCGGGGAATTCGTTCTTCCAACCCCGATGCCATGGTGTTTCAGGTTCTCCCCAATGGTCGCCGCAGTTGCGGGCTCCCTTGTGCGCCCAATGCCAAACATTGTGCTCCCCGCACCTTGCGAACACTACAGCGCCACAATCGGGGTCAGGGCATTTGGCCACGAGGTCCGGCTGGGCTTCCCGACGTTCTGCTCCAACGAAAGCGAATTTCATCTGAGTTCCTTTTCAATAGCCACAAATCCGCGCCCTGGCGCAGTGGCGGCAGAGTCGAGCCGTGGCCGTAGCCGACCGTCTTCAGCTCTTCGACGGTGATCGGCTTGGGCTCATGAGCTGAGGCGCGTGAGCTGCGGCTTGATCCATTTAGGCGGCCGAGGTTTCGTCGCAGGCGACGGCGAAGGCGGCACCGTCTGCGACGCCTGAGCACCCGCAGGTCCACGTCCTTATAGGCCGCGCTGAGGCTCTGGGGTGCGGCCCGTTCGCTGGGGGCAGTTATTGGGGCAACTCTCCAAAGTGAAATTTTGGACGAACGTGTTATCAGTAGCTTAGCAGCGTTTTGTGCTTCCCACTCTCTTCTGCACATCCACCGAAAGCCATTGCTCTCGCCGTTATCGACCTGCGACCTCGTCTGCGCCAGTCCATCAAGAAGCAGCAATGCCCTGTTCTGGCTCCTTATTAGGGAGGCCTGGCGGGCCTTCGCGGTGCATCGACACGAAAGAGGACAAGTTCTCGATAAGCCAATCGAGTTGTCCAATGCTCAATGAACGAAGAACATCAGGTTGTCCGACTGCATCCAACTGTGGAGCGGTCCAATTGGCCAATGGCGTATGCCACGGCAACGCGTTTCCATTCTTAGACTCTATTTGCGCAATGCGGAGTTCAAGAGAGCGCACGGCCGGCCTCCAAAGCCGCAATTCGTTTCTCGAGTTCCGTCGTCTCGATTGCCCGACGCTGAGCATCCAGCAAAGCAGCAATTGGGGTAGCTTCATCAGGAGATAGATTGCCCTGCGCAATGGCTTCTATGAGGGCGGCCAAAGCTGCTGGAAGGTCTGTTGCACTCTTCACCGCCGGCAGCTCGAAATTGACTAGTCGACTCTTCCGGGCGGGAAGGATACGTTCCATGCAAAGCCGCAGCGCCATGACGTCGCCAGCTAACGCTGAATCAATGGCTTTCCTCGTCAGTGCATTGGCTTCACCTTCAAGCAAGGCTTCTGCTGCTCGGGTGGCATGATTGCGTGCCCCCTTAGGTTTTCCACGGGGATTGCCACTGCGGCCGGGTTGCCAACAACCCTTAGCCTGTTCTCGCCCTACATTTTCAGGCGGCGCGGGGCTCAAAGCACTCTCCTCAAGCGTGGTGTCAATTTGGAATAGTATAAGGGTAACATTCACAGTTCCACTTAATCTGCGGCTTTTGCCCTTCTTTGAAGAACAGGTTTCCGCCACCGTTCGCCATGCCCCTCGCGGATACTTTAGGCGCAACCTGAGCGGCTCCTGGCACAGGGTGGCACAAGTAGAACTCTACCCTGTTCCCTATATTCGTTCAGAAGGGGAATTAGTAGGGGCGAAAGTACCCATCCCCGTGCCACCGCCTATGCATGTGGGGCGCCCGCTTGGCGCGCGCTGCCGTCCGTGAAAGAGGGCTCAGAGAAAAGCCCTTAGTGATGCGCACTCGTTATCGTGCCGCAATCTACCCGCTAGATTCGCGCGGCCCTCCATCGCCCGCCGTCATCACAACGCAATCATGAGCCCGCCTACCACACTACGACCAAGCTCAGACCGTGGCTCAAGAATCAAACCTAAGGCACCGCAGTGCCTCAATCCCAATGACGCCAAAATTCCTCTGGCACGTCCTGGTCGATCGGAGCAGCAGCGTCGTCTGGCCCCGCCCGGCTTGCCCCCCGCCACGAATTCAAACACACCCCGGTGTAATAGCGTTCGCGCGTTCCATCGCTTCGATGCTGGGTAGTTTGTATCCCGGGTTGTGCGGCACGGAGATCGCGCCCGAACGCCGCTTCATTGCCCGGACGCTCACGCCCGTTTTCTGAGCACCACAAGCACCATTCGGCGAAGAGCGCTTTGGTCCTGACCTCAAGTCCGGCACCAAGTGTGCAGCAATCCTTGAGGAATGCCTTTATCGGACTTGCAAGCGCCTCGAGAAGCCCCGCGCTTGCCGTAGCGCCCTTCGGTTGGACAAAAAAGCCACGCTTCTTCAAGCGCTTCCACCCGACAATGGCCCAATTAAGTATGGCTGGCATTTCTTTCTGCAGCTTGTCGTAAAGTGCGAGGTCCTCGCGGCCGATGAAGCTTTCGTTGAATTGTAGAGTGATAAACCGTGAGGCGATCGCACCGCTGGTGTCCGCGAGCTCTGGCACCTCATTGGTCAGGAAAACGAACCGGCCCGGCAGTCGCCCTGTCCACGCGGGCTTGTATTTGCGGTCAATAGTTAGGTCGTCCCCGCCGGAGATCGCAAGTAGCCTTTCGACTATTTCGTGCGATTTCCCGCTCAGCCGCGCGTCAGGAACGACGACCAGCTTCTTGTTGATAAGCGGTGCGAGACCAAAGTTTCTCGAAAGGCTCGCCAGGGTCAACCCGACGTGCCCCCCCTTTTCCGACAAGGTTTGTCAGTATGCGCCCAATAGTTCCCTTGCCCGACCTCGGCGGCCCGACGAGTAGAAACATTTTTTGATGCTGCTGCTCGCCACTAAGGATGTAGCCAAACATCTCCTGCAACGTCTCGATCGACTCTTGATCGCTTCCCCATAAGTCTTCGAGAAAGTTCAGAAAAACGGAGGGTGGCTCCGCTGCAGGGTCGTAGGCAAAGTCGACTGACGACGTGTTAAAATAGTCAGCGGAATGTGGCAACAGCGCTTCGTCCGAGAGCCGCAGCAGCCCGTTTGCGCACGCGACAAGCGGCTCGCTCGCGCATGCATCGGATACCCATACTGGCGGCACGAGGCGCGACCGGAGATGGACGTGAGACTGCAATGCGTGTAGCACTTTTTCGACATCTGCCCGTTCGGGGTTGAACGGCTCGACACACTGCCTCCGATCCCGCTTAGCGTTCTCTAGAAAGGCGTAGATCTCCGCCTCGATGTCGCTGTCGTGGCTTTCCTCGTAGTGCGTGCCCCGCCACTCGTAGAAGCTGCCGAGGTAATGCCGGAGCTGAATTGCACCAGGCCGAGTAGCGAATAGCTGCGCGATCTCGAGGGGCGCGCGGGGATTCAGAATGACTTCTTTCCGCTTTGCTGCCTCCTTGGCATAGATGCCCTTGGCCTGGCGTTCCAGGTCTTCGAAACTAACCTGCCAGTCGCCACCTCGCTTTTGCCTCATGTCGGCTGGGGTACTTTCGAACGCCAAGCGGAGCCGTGCCAAAGCTTCATCCAATGGCATGCGCACGCGAGCCCATAGACCAAGAAGGTAGAGCGTCGGCCTGTGGTAGTGCGTTCCCGCTGATATATCCGCAAGCGCCGACGCCTCGTTGTATTCCGTCTCTTCCACTGCGCCAAGAGGTAGCGACCCGACCGCCCTGACCAACTTTGCGGCGACCTCCCCAAGATCGACTTCGTTGTTCGTTTCGCTGATTATGGTGGCCATCCTTGGGTTGGCCGGGTTCTTCGTGTGTAACGAGCCAGGCCATCTGAACGGATGCACTAGCGGCACAGCGGTTGCATCGCCACCCACAAGCCGCGCTGCATTACGCCTAGCGTCTTTCAAAATCTTATGCGCCGTTGGGTCTCGCGTAGGAGAGAGAAGCACCCAATGCAAATGCAATTTGTCCTCGGTTGTGCCTGTCTCTGGGTCTTGCCATACCCCACCGGTCGCTACGACGATCGTGGCGGGGCCAAGCAATGCTTCCAGTATCCCGCGAGCTGCTTTCGGGCGCTGATCGGCGTCTACGGTCAGCACTAGGCCTTGGGCGGCGTCTGCCTCTCGCGCCTGCTTCGCATTTGTCAGCGTACAAAGTGGCGGTGCAAAAACGCGGCCACCTGCGAGTTTCGCCATCTCATCTGCCAGCCTCGTCGCCTCGGCAATAAGGTTCGAAATACTGTTCTCGCCATTGAGCCCAATTGCGATGATTTTTGCGGGTGGGGCGCCTTTCACTTGCTGGAAGGCCCGCAGCGAGACGAAGGTTCCAGGAGCGGCGTGTTTGAAGATCCTGCGAACGAAGCGCGCAATCTGCTCGCGGTCGGCCATTAAGGGCGCGGCCACGCCTACGCCCCGTTCTTTCTGCGCTGAGGTCTGCTTAAGTTGGCGCTAAGTTGGAGACGCGGCAGTGACGCGATGTGGAGCCCAATGCTTTCAACAGTGATGACGGTTCTGCTGCCTTGTTTTCGCGCGTCGAGCTTGCCTTCCCGGATCAACTCATACATCTTGGTGTGCCCTACACCGATGTTCTTGCTGGCCTCCTTTATGGGTAGTACCGCGCTCATGGTTACACCTTGCGATTTCATGACTTCTGCCTCCGTGCGTATTCAGGCGAAGCCACGCTACAGCGGGCGGTGGAAACCTCTATGGCCCGTTCAGGTGCTTTTTTTAGGGCCGAATGGACCACTTTCTCGTGTGCGAAGCGCTGCACGTATCCCGTCCTGGTAGACCCAGCACATCGGCCCGTTGCTGGACGAGCATGTTGCGGCCGCGCATGAACCCGACCGCCCAAACGTCGGCGATGATGCGCCCGGCAGATCGGGAGGGAGGCGCTGGTCCGCTCTGCCAGTACCGCCGATAGTTCGCATCAAGACCCTCAAGGGGCTCACGCTACGAGTACATCTGCAAAGAGCCAGAACGATTCACCCTCAACCCGCTCCAGCAAATGCCGGGACTAAACATCTAGGGCACGTTCTACGTTTTCTTGAGGACCGAATGGACCGGTCCTCAGGGCAAACTTTAATGGCCCGACTGGTCTTCTACCTCTTCGATTCCAAAGCCGGCCGTTTTTCGTTCCAACTAGAGCCGCGCGAACACGATCGAGAGAAACTTCCTTCTTGGTTGCAAGCACACACGAAGCAAGAGTGGCGACCCTGCCGTAATGTGGCTTGCCATAGTTTCTTTTAACTGCGTCCGCTAGCCATCCTATTGCTGCCGTTTCGGCAGCACCGCTGACACGAGTTTTGCGGGTCGCGGCAATGAAAAGTTTGGCATCTTTCGTGAAGCACCGACAATTCGCAATCTTCCACCCGAGCAGATTTAGAGCATGTTCAACCTTGTCGAGATCACC
>NZ_BKAJ01000135.1 GCF_007992495.1 Reyranella soli | reverse complement strand
GGTCCGGAAGAGCATGAGCGGAAAGAGTGGGTAACAGACCATGGCAAACGAAACCTTCGATCTCGTCGTGATCGGCGCCGGCCCGGGCGGGTATGTGGCGGCGATCCGCGCCGCGCAGCTCGGCATGAAGGTCGCCATGGTCGAGAAGCGCACGACCTTCGGCGGGACCTGTCTCAATGTCGGCTGCATCCCGTCCAAGGCGTTGCTGCAGTCCTCGCACCTGTTCGAGGAAGCGGGCCACGATCTCGCCCAGCACGGCATCCTGCTCGAGCCGCCCAAGCTCGACTTCGCGCAGCTCATGAAGCGCAAGGGCGAGGTCGTCGACGCCACCACCAAGGGCGTCGCCTTCCTGTTCCGGAAGAACAAGATCACCTCGGTCCAGGGCACCGGCCGCATCGACAAGGCGGGCGCGGTGTCGGTGCTGGGCGACGACGGCGCGGTGAAGGACACGCTTGCGACCAAGAACATCCTGATCGCTTCCGGCTCGGAAGTGATGCCGTTGCCCGGCGTCACCGTCGACGAGAAGAAGATCGTGTCGTCGACCGGCGCGCTGGAGCTCGCCGAGGTGCCGAAGCACCTGGTCGTGGTCGGCGCCGGGATCATCGGGCTCGAGCTCGGCTCGGTGTGGCGCAGGCTGGGCGCGGACGTGACGGTGATCGAGTTCCTCGACCGCATCACGCCCGGCGTCGACGACGAGGTCACCAAGCATTTCCAGCGCGCGCTCGCCAAGCAGGGCCTGAAGTTCAAGCTCGGCTCGAAGGTGACCAAGGCCGATGCCTCGGGGCAGGGCGTGACGCTGACCGTCGAGCCGGCCAAGGGCGGTGCGGCCGAGACCGTGCAGGCCGACATCGTGCTGGTATCCATCGGTCGGCGGCCGTTCGTCGAGGGGCTCGGCATCGACAAGGTGGGTGTGAAGCTGACCGAGCGCGGCCGCATCGCCGTCGATGCGCATTTCCAGACGTCGGTGCGGGGCATCTACGCCATTGGCGACGTGATCGACGGGCCGATGCTGGCGCACAAGGCGAGCGAGGATGGTATCGCCTGCGTGGAAACCATCGCCGGCCAGAAGGGCCACGTGAACTGGGATCTCGTGCCCTCGATCATCTACACTCAGCCCGAGGTGGCCTGGGTCGGCAAGACCGAGGAACAACTCAAGGCAGCGGGCGTTGCCTACAAGATCGGCAAGTATCCGTTCACTGCCGATCCGCGCAGCCGCGCGAATGGCGCGACGGAGGGGTTCGTGAAGGTCCTGGCCGACAAGGCGACCGACAAGGTCTTGGGCGTCCACATCATCGGCGCCGAGGCCGGCACGATGATCGCCGAAGCCGGCATGGCCATGGAGTTCTCGGCCTCGGCCGAGGATATCGGCCGCGTCTGCCATGCCCACCCGACCGTCAACGAGGCGATGAAGGAAGCCGCGCTGGCGGCGTGGGACAAGCCGATACATCTTTAGGCTCGGCGCGGGAGGCAAAGATCCCTCGCTGCGCTCGGGATGACAGCGAAGGGAGTCTGATGCGCAAGCCCTTGATGGCCGTCGCAATCGTCGCCTGTCTCATCATGTCGGTGATCGGCGGCCTGGTGCCGATCCTTCAGGGCTGGATCTTCTTTGTGATCGCCCTCTATCTGCTGGCCACCGAGTTCGAGACCGGCCGCCTGTGGGTCAAGGCCGCGCGCCGCCGCTGGCCGTGGCTCAACCGGTGGATCGAGCGCGCCCGCGACCATCGTTGGGCGCCGAGACATCTCAAGGAATTCGAGGATCTGACCGATCCGAAGCGGTGAGGACGACAGATGGGCCGGAGGCCCGCGCTCCCATCAAGGCAGCTCCGCCACCGCCCTTGCTAAAAGCTCGCGGAACCAGGCGCGGCCGCGGCGGCCGTTGGTGGCGAGGCTCCAGTAGGCGTCGATGTGGAGCTGCTTGCGCGGATAGGCGATTTCGACGATGCGCAGGCGCTCGGCGCGGGCCAGTGCGCGTGCCACCTTGCGTGGCACCAGGGCGACGCAGTCGGACTGGGCGACGATCGCGCCCAGCACCAGGAAGTTGGGAACGGTGCAGACCGGCGCGATTTCGAGCGGCGAGGTCGGCTGGACCAGGGTCTGCACGTCCTGCGACATGCGCAGGCCGCGGCGGAAGGCGACGTAGCGCATCGCCTGGAACTGCGCGGGCGTCAGCCGTGCCGGCACCGCGCGATTGGCGGCGGACGCCACGCACACCATCTCGTCGCGCCACAGCGGCAGCGAGCCGATGCGCTTGCCCAGGGTCTGGCCGAAAGCGCGCGGCCCGATCATGAAATCGACGACCGTCAGGTCGTCGGCATTGCGCGTCGGCAGCCAGGTGAACTCGAGCACGACATGCGGCGCCTCGCGGGCACAGATGCCGGTCAGCACCGGCGCCAGGAGCTGGGCGACATAGTCGGCAGTGTTGATGACGAAATGCACCGCTTCGGTCGCCGGATCGAACGGGCCAGCGGGTGTCAGGAGCAGGTCGAGCTCGCCGAGCGTACGGGCCAGCGGCCCAGCCAGGGTCTCGGCCCGATCGGTGAGGCGCGCGTTGCGCCCGGAGGACACCAGGATCTGGTCGTCCAAAGCACCGCGCAATTGCCGCAAGGCCCGGCTCACCGCGGGCTGCGTCATGTTGAAGGACTGCGCCGTGCGCGTGACGCTTCGGGTGCGCAACAGCTCGTGCAGCACCGGCAGCAGGTCGAGATTGACCTTGCGCAGCCGCGCCGCGAGCTCGCGCTCGCCCGTCATCGGCGCCGTCATCGGCTCGTTCGTTTCCGCCATTGTCGCCATCGGCCGCTCCATAACGACTGGTTATGCATCTTATGCTCCCTTTGATTGTTTCGTTATGTCAATGGCGGGCATACGCTTTTGCCCGACGCCGAAAGGGAGGCGGGACATGTCGTCGATGCGAACCGGGGCCGACTACCGGAAGAGCCTGCGCGACGGGCGGCGCGTCTTCATCCTGGGCGAGGGCCCGGTCGAGGACGTGACGACCCATCCGGCGACCCGGGCGATGGTCGAGGAATACGTCGCCTGGTACGACCGGCACTTCGATCCGAAGTGGCAGGACACGCTGTTCACGCCGCCGGACAAGGACGGTTGTCGCTCGCCCGTCGGCTACATGGTGCCGCGCAGCCCCGACGATCTCGCGCGCATGGGGCGGTGCTTCTCCGCCACCACTTTCCTCAGCGCCGGCAACATCACCCACACCCCGGCCTACGGCCATCTGATCGCGATGGGCGTGCAGACCGTGGTCAACCTGCGCAACGCCTCGCCCGAGCAGCGCGCCAATGCCGAGGCCTATCGCGCCCTGATCGCCCGCACCGGCCGCTTCCTCACCTTCGCCGCCGGTGCCGCGACCATCGGCTATCGCCTGCGCGAGGATCCGGCCGAGCGGGCGGCGCTCAAGATCGTCAAGGAGACCGACAAGGGCCTGGTGATCCGCGGCAAGATCGGCATGCACACCAGCCCGGCCTACGCCCACGACGTCTATATCGGCGCCCACAACGGCGCGGACTACAAGGGCCATCGCGCCACCTTCGTCGTCGCGGTCAACGCCCCCGGCGTCACCGTGGTCTGCCGCAAGCCCGCGGCGCGCGACAGCAACCCGTTCTCCGCGCCGCTCAGCGCCCGCTTCGACGAGCTCGATGGCCAGATGTGGCTCGACGATGTGCTGATCCCGTGGGATCGCGTCTTCCTCACCGATCCGTTTCCCGATCCGGTGGCGCGCTGGCTGTTCTGGCATCAGCTCTATTGCTGGCTCAGCAAGGCCGAGTTCACCTTGGGCGTGGCGCTCGCCTGCACGCACGCCATGGGCCTCGCCGCGCATGACGCCACCGTCGACTACCTGCTCGACCTGCTCACCGACGTGCAGACCGTGCGCAGCTGCCAGACGGCCGCCGAGCTCGATCCGGAGTTCACGCCCGAAGGCTATTGCTCGCCGAACGTCTGCCATGTCGCGGCCGGCAGCATCGCCATGCTGAAGGCGCGACCGCGCATGAGTGAGATCCTGCGCACGCTACCGGGCTCATCGCTGGTCGTGGCGCCGACCGACCACGATCTGGCCGATCCGGCGTTGGCCCAGGGGCTGGAGGAATCGTTCGCCGGCGGCGGCTATACCGCCCGGCAGCGCGCGGCGCTGCTGCAGATGGCCTGGGATCATGCCGGCTCTCAGCTCGACCATCGCGAATCGGTCTACGAGCTGCACTCCAACGGCGGCATCCCGTCGTGGCGCGGGCGCCTGCGGCGCGGTTTCAACCGCTATGAGGAGCTGGCCAACGGCGTGCTCCAGCAGCTCGGCCTGCCGATGCCGAAGGTCGACCTGCAGTCGATCCGAAACGCGCCGCTGGGCGCACGCCGGCCGGTGAACCCGACGGTTCCGCCGCCGCCGCCCGCGGCGGAACCGGCAAGAAACCCTGTTACGGCCGGGAAAGTGGCCTGATCACAGGTGGGCCAACGGTTCATTTGAGGGTAGTATCCAATCCAACAACAGATCACTCCGGGAGTGTAGCGATGGACAAGCCGGTAACTCCGCGTGGCGTAAATCACTTGGTGCTCAATGTGCGCGACATCGAGGAGTCGCATCTCTTCTGGACCGAGGTCGTCGGCTTCAAGCAGGTCGGGCAGCTCACGCCGACCAAGGACCGGCCGAACCCGCCGAAGATGCGCTTCTACTCGGGCGTGCGCGAGGACGGCACCAGCCATCATCACGACGTCGCCTTGGTCGAGAACCGCGACCTGCCCAAGCCGCCCGAGAACTGGTCGATGTTCGGCATGCCCTGCGCGGTGAACCACATCGCCATCACCATGCCGAGCCGCGAAGCCTGGCTGGAGCATCTGGAGTACCTGCAGAAGAAGGGCGTGAAGTTCGACCGCCGCGTCGAGCACGGCATGACCCACAGCCTCTACATCCATGATCCCAACGGCTACGGCGTGGAGTTCGTCTACGACCTGCCCAAGGAGGTCTGGAAGGACGACATCAACGCCGCGCTGAATTACGTGAAGGTGCTGCCGACCGAAGGCGCCGAAGCGCTCGACGATCGCACCGACGGTATCCCGCACTTCAAGACGCCGGCGCCGGCTGAGTAGGTCGCGGCGCACCGTCGTCTATCCCCTCAGGCTCCTCTCCCCCTTTGGGGGAGAGGAGCCTGTGGAAGAGGTGTCGCTGCAATTCCCTCACCCCTTCGGCGTCAGCCCCTTGTAGATTGCCTCGGCGATCGGCAGCAGCTCCTCGCGGCTTGCCATGGCCGTCACGGCGAAACCGAACCCCTGGTCGATCCACGCGAAGGTCGCGGCATCGCCGTCCTTCTGGAAACGGAAAGCCGTCTCCGTGCCGTCGGCGGCGCGCACATAGAGCGTGAGGCGCCGTCCCGTCGAATCCTCGTACATGAGCTGCGCAGCCGCGCCGCTGCCGCCCGGCAGCAGCCGTCCGCCGATCAGCCGGTAGCCGAACGGCGTCAGGTCGGGCGCCTCGAGCTTGCGGCCAAGCCGCTTGGACAGCCACTGCAGCAGATGCGCTTCCTGCGCCACGCCGACCTCGACGGGATGGGCAACCTCGACCACGAAGGTGCGGTAGGCCGCCGTAGCCCCCTGGGCGATGCTGGTGGTCGGTGCGGACATCGCAATGCTTGGCCGCTGCTCGTTGGCCAACCAGCCCGCGCCCACGCCGACCACGAAGATCGCCAGCGCCGCTGCGGCGAGTCCGGCCCGTCGCGTGAGGCGGGTACGCCGCGCCGTCTGGATGTTGGCAATGCGCAGGCGCGCCGGAATTGGCTCGTCGGCCTTGTCCTGCAGCTGGCTGCGCAAGGACGCGCGATGGCGGCGCTCGGCCTGGATCCGGTCGCGCAGCTCGGGCGAGCGCGCGAGCTGCGCCTCGACGGCCGCGCGCTGCGGCCCGTCGAGCCGCTCGTCGACATAGGCCTGCAACTCGTCTTCCCCGGGGGCAACGTTGTCGCTGCTCATTTCACTCTCCGCAGCAAGGTAACGCGATCGCCATCGACGATCGAGCGCAGTCGCCGGCGCGCCCTCGACAATCGCGACATCACGGTGCCGATCGGCACGTCGAGGACCTTGGCCGCCTCCTCGTAGGAGAAGTCCTCCACGCCGACGAGCAGCAGCAGCGACTTCTGCTCTTCCGGCAACTGGTCGACCGCCGCCAGCACGTCGCGCGTTTCCAGGACGATGTCCTGACCGGCGGTGATTTCGGGAAGCTCCTCCTCGTCGATGCCCACGACGGTGCCGCGCCGCAGGGCTTGCCGGTGCCGGCTGACATGGAGGTTACGCAGGATGGCGAACAGCCACGCCCGCAAGTCGCCGTCGTTCCGGCGTGACGACCAGTGCAGCAGCGCACGCTCGAGCGTGTCCTGCACGAGATCGTCGGCTGCCGTGTGGTCGCGCAGGAGCGCGTAGGCATAACGGCGCAGCGCCGGGATCAGCGGTTCGATGAGGGGGCCCGGATCGGCCATGGCGTCAGTCTACGCGATCGGGCGCCGGGACGTACTCGGCCGGCGCCCTCCTCGCGAAACCGTCAGGGCTTGGCGATGTGCCAGGCGCCGTTCAGGAAGCCGTCGCCGGTCGTGTCGCCGGGCTTGGTGTCCTTGACCCAGCCGTAGACGGGCTTGCCCTTGTAGGCCCACTGCTTCAGCCCGTCGTCGCGCACGACGATGGTCCAGTCGCCCGCGGCCTTGCCGCCGTCGGCGACGAGCATCGGCGGCCAGTTGGTGGCGCATTGGCCGTTGCATACCGACTTGCCGGAGGTGTCCTTGTCGAAGGTGTAGAGCGTCATGCCCTTGGCATTGACGAACATGCCGTTCTTGGCGGCGGGCGGCGTGGCCGACGAATCGGCGGCGAAGGAAGCGGCGGCGAGCGCCACGGTGGCGATGGCGGAAAACGACACAAACTTCAGCATGATTTCTCCTCGGCAGACATGGACTGCAACAGGGAGACGCCCGCCATTCGGCTTTATTCCCACCAGTGCCGAATATTTCCGAGGGCCGTCTGATAGACTGCCCGCATGATCGCGCGCGTCCTGGTTCTGCTTGCCCTGTTCTGCACTGCGCCGGCGCTGGCGCAGCAGAATGTTCGGGTGCGGGTGGAGCAGGGCGGACGGACGGTCCAACTCGCCGCGCAGCTCTTCCGACCGGCAGGAACCGGTGCCGTGCCAGCCGTCGCAATCTTCCATGGCTGCGGCGGGCCGGGCCAAAATACCGCGCGCATGGCGGGCCTTCTCATGTCGTGGGGTTATGTCGCGCTGGTCGTCGACAGTTTTTCCGCGCGTGGCCTGAAGGATGTCTGCGGCAAGAACTGGCCGACCCAAGCCGACGCCGAGGCGCGTGCGCATGACATCGACGCTGCCCTGGCGTGGCTCGGCAAGCAGAGCTTCGTCGACCCGCGCCGGCTCGTCTTCATGGGGTATTCCTACGGCGGCGGCGTGGCGATGCTACGGGCGCTGTCGCCGCGGCTCGATGATCGCAGTCCCACGGCGCGCGCGGCGATCCTGCTCTATCCCGACTGCGCGCTGGCCGATGCGCTGGGGCGCAAGCTTGCCGTGCGCCAGCCGACGCTTTTCGCCATGGGTGCGCTCGACGACTGGACGCCGGTGTCCCAATGCCAGGTGGTGATCGACAGGGTCGTGCAAGGCCGCGACCTCGTCGAGACGCGCGTCTATGACGGTGCACATCACAGCTTTGATGCGCTGGGCTTGCCGGTCCGCTATCTGTCGGGCGTCGGCAATCGCAGCAAGCCCGGCGGCTGCTGCGGTGCGCATTACGGCGCTAACGAGGCGGCGTGGAAGGCGTTCGTAGCCGACGTGAAGACGTTCCTGGCAAAGGTGTTCGCGACGTGACCGACCCCATTTGGCATTGCCATATCGCCATGTCGCTCGACGGCAAGATCGCGCGGTCCGATGGCTCGTTCGACTGGCTGATGCCCTATCCGCCGCAGGAATTCGACATCGACGCCTACCACGCCGAGATCGATGCGGTGGTGATGGGGCGCGATACCTACGAGATCGAGCGCGCCATGCCGGAGTGGCCGCACGCCAAGCCCGTCTTCGTCGTGACCAGCCGGCCGATCGAGGCTGCGCCGCCGCTGGTCGAGGCACGGTCGGGCGATCTTCTCGCCATCGCCGATGGGCTTTCAGCGCGCGGCTATCGCAAGGTCGGCGTCGAAGGCGGCGGCCAGCTCATTCGTGGGCTGATCGCGATCGGCCGGCTCGACGTGCTGGAGATGGCGATCATTCCGCTGGTGCTGGGTGACGGTATCCCGCTGTTTCCGGCAGGTACGCCCGAATTGCCGCTGCGGATGGTGAAATGCGCACCCAAGAGCGAAGGCGCGCTGCATGTAGTCTATGAGAAGGCGAAATAGGGGCAGCGGGTGCGGCGGATGCGACTGTCTGTGATGATCGGAGTCGCCGTGGCTCGGCAGAACCTCTATGGTCGTTCATGACAAACGAAGTATTCGGTAAGCATATGGTGTGGACCGAGCACCCGACGACCAAACTGCAACTCGGTATCGGCTATTCCAGCTTCAAGGAAGCGGTACACGAATCGGTTAAGCTCGAGCAGGCTGGCTACAAGATCCTGAAGATCACCCCGACGACGTTGCCGGTTCCCAATATTCGAAACTGACGCGTCGCGCGCTCTCGGGAAATCGCGCGGTATCGTCGGCAGCGAGGCGTGGCCCAACGGCGACGTCGCGGACGCTTGCCCATAGTCTGTCGACGCCAAATCAAGTACCACAGGCTCCGCGTGTACAAGCAGGGAGTGAAATATGGCGGAGTTCGAGAAGCGGCTGGCGTGCGTCATTGCGGCAGACGGTTCAATTGCCCGGGGCTACATGATCGAGAGCTGCGAGCTGGTCGGCGCGAACGAGTACGTCATCACCTGGAAGGTGCCGCTGCAGAAGGAAGCGAAGACCAACTTCTCCTGCGTGATCGGCAGCGTCGCCCACGAAGACGTCGAGCCCGGCTTCTGCACCGTCGGCCTTCTGGCCGATCCGCTGAAGATGCGCGTGCGCACGTATGACGTGACGGGCAAGCCCGCCAAGCGGCCGTTCCATCTGGCCGCATTCCGCGATTAGTCTGGGAGCGCGGGCCGGAGGCCCGCGCTCCCATTACCGCTTCGCGCGCGGATGGGCGGCGCGGTAGACGGCGGTGAGTCGGGCGGTGTCGACGTCGGTGTAGCGTTGGGTCGTCGACAGCGAGGCGTGGCCTAGAAGCTCCTGGATGGTCCGCAGATCGCCGCCGGCGCCCAGCAGATGGGTGGCGAAGGAATGGCGCAGCGCGTGCGGCGTCACGCTTTCGGCGAGGCCGAGGCCGCGCCGGATGTCGCGCACGCGCTTCTGCACGATGGCGGGATCGAGAGCGCCGCCGCGAGCGCCGATGAAGAAGGCCTCGTTCGGACCGCGGGCGGCGAGCCACGGACAGGCGTCGCGATAGGCGCGCAGCGCATCGAGCGCCTGCGGCAGCAGCGGCACCAGGCGCGTCTTGTTGCCCTTGCCGGTGACGGAGAGCGTGTCGCGGCCGGTTTTAAGCAGATCCTCGACGACACCCTTGGTTAGGCCGAGCGCTTCGCCGATGCGCAGACCCGCGCCGTAGAGCAGCATCAGGACGGCGGCGTCGCGCAGGTCGAGCCAGGCCTCGCGCTCCTGTTCGGCCGGCGCCTCGAGCAATTCCTCCATGTCGCGTTCGGAGAGCGCCTTGGGCACCGAGCGCGGCAGCTTGGGCGTCTGGATGGCGCCGATGCTGGCGTTGTGGGCGAGTCCGCGCTTGTCGAGGAACTGGAAGAAGGAGCGGACCGACGAGAAAGCGCGGGCCGTCGAGGTGCGGGCCAGCCCCTGGCGGGCGCGCTCAGCCAGCCAGGCACGGAACTCCGCGGGCTTGAGCTTGCTGAGCGACGTGAGCGTAGGAGGACCACCCAGGTAGTCCGTCATGAAGCCGAGAAAGGTGGCGACGTCGTGCTCGTAGGCGATCAGGGTGTGTTGGGCGAGCCGGCGCTCGCTCTTCAGCCAATCGCGCCAGGCCTGCCGTGCTGCCTCGACGCTTGACGCGGCCATCACTCAGGCAGGTCGAGCCAGGCGCGAATGGTGTTCTCCAGCACCTTGGACAGGAAGAACAGGAGCTCGGTCGCCTGCTCGGGCCCGAAGGCCTGCGGATCGCGCGAGCCGAAGCACATCACACCGTCGGGCGAGCCCGACGACACGCGCAGCCGCATCAGCACGTCCGACTTCACGAAGCGGGCGATGTCGCCGAAGAAGGCCTCTTCGCCCGCGATGTCGGCGCGCAGGCGGGCATGCTTGTCGGGGCCGATCGCCGCATCGATGGCGCCTGGCGCCAGTACGTAGACGCCGCGCACCGGCACGCGCTTGGGCGCATCGGCATTGGCCTCGATGGCCAAGGTGATGAAGTCGACGTCCAGAAGCTCGGGCAGCTCGTGGGTGACGACGTGGATCATCTTCTCGAAGGTCGAGGCCTGGATGATGCTGATGACCGCCGCCTGGATGCGGTTCTGGACAATCTGGTTCTGCTTGGAATTGGCGATGATCTCGGTGCGCTCGGTCTTCAGCCGCTCGATCTCGCTGCGCAGGCGCTTCAGGATCGCCTGCTGCATGTCGATCACGCCCGGCCCCTGCACGCGCGGCACCAGGGCCATCGCTTCGGCGAGCTCAGCGTGCTTCTCGAAGAAGTCGGGATGCGCCTTGAGATAGGCGACGACGTCGTCGGCGGTGATCACCTTGACCTGCCGGCCCGAACCGTCGGGCGCCGTCACCGTGCCGTCGCTGCCCATATGTTGCTCCGGGTCAGAGGATGGATTGGCCGGTCTTGGCCCAGTCGTCGAGGAAGGCTTTTAGGCCATTGTCGGTCAGCACGTGCTTGAAGCACTGACGCAGGACGTTGGGCGGCACCGTGGCGACATGGGCGCCCATCTTGGCGGCCTGCACGACGTGCTGCGTATGACGCACGGAAGCGACCAGCACCTCGGTCTTGAAGTGGGGATACTGGCGATAGATCGTCATGATCTCGCCGATCAGATGCATGCCGTCCTGGCCGATATCGTCCAACCGGCCGACAAAGGGCGAGACAAAAGTGGCGCCGGCCTTGGCTGCCAGCAGTGCCTGCGCCGCCGAGAAGCACAGGGTGACGTTCACCATCGTGCCTTCCGAGGCGAGCGCCTTGCAGGTCTTCAGGCCGTCCGGCGTCAGCGGCACTTTCACGGCGACGTTCCTGGCGAGCTTGGCGAGCTTCCTGCCCTCTTCGAGCATCTTCTTGTGCTCGGTCGCGACGGTCTCGGCACTGACCGGGCCGGGCACGATGGCGCAGATCTCCTGGATCACCTCCAGCATCGGCCGGCCGGACTTCATGATCAGGGAGGGGTTGGTCGTTACGCCGTCGAGCAGACCCGAAGCCGCCAGATCCTTGATTTCGGCGACGTCGGCGGTATCGACGAAGAACTTCATATAAACTACCCCAATGGCCAGTGGTACGGACTCGCCTGCCGCCACAATTTCTAGCGATTCCCCCTCGGAGCTACAAGCCGAGGGGCCGGCGTCGTCGCGGCCGGAATCGGTGGAAAACATCAAGCGCACCGTCCGCGTCCTGCTGCCACTGCCTCTGGCCGACGCCTACGACTACAGCGTTCCGGAGGGATTGGAGGTTGCCGCCGGTCACTTCGTCGTCGTGCCGCTCGGCAAACGGCTGACGATCGGCGTAGTGTGGGGCGAAGGCTCAGGCGAGGTCGCGCCCGAGAAGCTGCGTGATATCGAAGAGGTCATGCCGGCCCTGCCGATGGCTGACGCATTGCGTCGCTTCGTCGACTGGGTATCGGCCTACACGCTGGCACCGCCGGGCGCGGTGTTGCGCATGGCGATGAGCGTGCCGTCGGCGCTCGAGGCGCCCAAGACGGAGATCGTCTATCGCGCTGCCGCGACGAGTGATGACGCAGCGCTCAAGCTCACCAACGCACGACGTCGCGTGCTCGAGCAGCTGAAGGATGGGCCGGCGCTGCCGGCGGCAGAGCTGGCGCACATCGCCGGCGTCGGTACGTCGGTGATCAAGACCATGGCCTCGATCGGCCTGCTCGAACCCGTCGAGCGCACGATGCGGCGCTCGTTCGCGCATCCCGACGGCCAGCGGCAGGGACCTGAACTGTCGCCCGAGCAGGCCATCGCAGCGCAAGGCCTGGTCGACAAGGTGCTGGCACACGCTTTCTCGGCGACGCTGCTCGACGGCGTGCCGGGCTCCGGCAAGACCGAGGTCTATTTCGAGGCGATTGCCGCGGCGCTGGCGTCGGGCCGGCAGGTATTGGTGCTGCTGCCCGAGATCGCCCTGACGGCGCAGTGGCTGAAACGCTTCGAAGACCGCTTCGGCGCCATGCCGGCGTCGTGGCATTCCGGCCTTACCAGCCTGGAGCGGCGCGAGACCTGGCGGGCGATCGCCGAGGGCAGGGTGGGCGTGGTGGTGGGTGCGCGCTCGGCGCTGTTCCTGCCCTTCGCCAATCTCGGCCTGATCGTGGTCGACGAGGAGCACGACGGTTCGTTCAAGCAGGATGACGGCGTCTCCTACAATGCGCGCGACATGGCGGTGGTGCGGGCGCGCCTGGTGTCGGCGCCCGTCGTGCTCGCGTCGGCGACGCCGTCGCTGGAAAGCGTCGTCAATGTCTCGACCGGCCGCTACGGCTCGGTGCACCTGCCGGATCGGCATGGCGGGCGCGAGCTTGCGACGCTGTCGGCGATCGACCTCAGGCGCCAGCAGCCGGCGCGCGGCCGCTGGCTGTCGCCGCCGGTCGTCGAGGCGATGAAGCGGACCTTCGAGGCCAAGGAGCAGACGCTGCTGTTCCTCAATCGTCGTGGCTACGCGCCAATGACGCTGTGCCGCGCCTGCGGCCATGGCATCGAATGCCCGCAATGCTCGGCCTGGCTGGTCGAGCATCGCTTCCGCCGTACGCTTGTCTGCCATCACTGCGGCCATGCCGAGCCGCCGGCGCGTGAGTGCAAGTATTGCGGCACTCCCGACCAGTTCGTTGCCTGCGGTCCCGGTGTCGAGCGGCTGGCGGAGGAGGCGCTGGAATTGTTTCCCGAGGCGCGGCTGGAGCTGTTCACCTCCGATAGCCTGATGAACCGCACCGAGGCCACCGCCGCGGTCGAGCGCATGATCGCGGGCGAGATCGACATCCTGATCGGCACCCAGATGGCCGCCAAAGGCCATCATTTCCCCAACCTCACCTTGGTCGCCGTGGTCGACGCCGACCTCGGCCTGAACGGGGGCGACCTGCGCGCCGCCGAGCGCACCTTCCAGCTGCTCTATCAGGTGGCTGGCCGCGCCGGCCGCGAGGACCGGCCGGGTCGGGCGCTGGTGCAGACGCACGCGCCGGAGCATCCGGTGATGCAGGCGCTGGTGTCCGGTGACCGCGATCGGTTCGTGGCCGCGGAACTGGCCGATCGCCGCGCCGCCGGCATGCCGCCCTTTGGCCGACTGGCGTCGCTGATCATCTCGGGGCCGGATCCGGCCGCCGTCGACAATGTCTGCAGCGCCCTGGCCCGTCGCGCGCCGCACCAGGACGGCGTCACCATCCTCGGTCCCTCGACCGCGCCGCTCGCCCTGCTGCGCGGCCGCCATCGCCGGCGGTTTTTGTTGAAAACCTCGCGCGATATCGCAGTGCAACCCTTGCTCCGGGCTTGGTTGGAAAGGATTGGACTGCCCGGCTCAGTGCGTCTGCAGATCGATGTCGATCCCTACTCCTTCATGTGACGATCCGCGCTGAAAAATCGCGGTAATACAGGGCTTTGGCAATCTTGCGCCCCGGAAAACCGCATGGTAGCAACGCGCGCTTTTCCGGGGTTGTGCAGTTGCGCGCTTCGCGAAAATCAAGGGGATTCAACCACTTGCCGGACCGCTAAGGCGGCCTGGGAGAGGCGTTCGACGTGTCAACTTCCGCCACATCAGGCGTTGCTGGGCGCTATGCCAGCGCTCTTTTCGAGTTGGCCGACAATGCCAAGTCGCTTGACCAGGTGGCTCAGGACCTGACGTCCTTCCGCAAGATGGCGAACGAGAGCCACGAGCTCTCCCGGCTGCTCGCCAGCCCGGTGATCGGCCGTGACCTCCAGAGCAAGGCGCTGCTCGCCGTCCTCGATGCCGCCGACATCAAGGGGCTGACCCGCAGCTTCGTCGGCACGGTGGCTGCAAATGGCCGCGCCCGTGAGCTGATCGCCATGGCCACGGCGTTCCTCGCCGAGCTCGCCAGCCGTCGCGGCGAGACCACCGCGTCGGTCACGTCAGCCGTTCCGCTGTCGCCTCAGCAGCTCCAGCAGCTCAGCGATTCGCTGCGCTCGGTGCTGGGTGGCGCCAAAGTTTCCATCGATGCGCGCGTCGAGCCTGAGATCCTGGGCGGTCTTGTCGTCAAGGTCGGCTCGCGCCTGTTCGATTCGTCTATCCGCAGCAAGCTGCAGCGTCTGCAGCTCGCCATGAAGGGGGTTGCCTAAAATGGATATCCGCGCCGCTGAAATCTCGGCCATTCTCAAGCAGCAGATCGCCAACTTCGGCACCGAGGCCGAAGTGGCCGAGGTCGGCCAGGTCCTCTCCGTCGGTGACGGCATCGCGCGCGTCTACGGCCTCGACAGCGTCAAGGCCGGCGAGATGGTCGAGTTCCCCGGCGGCATCAAGGGCATGGCGCTGAACCTCGAGAGCGACAATGTCGGCGTCGTGATCTTCGGCGAGGACCGCACGATCCGCGAAGGCGACACGGTCAAGCGCACCGGCACCATCGTCGACGTGCCGGTCGGCAAGGGCTTGCTCGGCCGCGTGGTCGACGGCCTCGGCAATCCGATCGACGGCAAGGGCCCGATCGCCTCGACCGAGCGCCGCCTCGTCGAAGTGAAGGCGCCCGGCATCATTCCGCGCAAGTCGGTGACCGAGCCGATGCAGACCGGCCTGAAGGCCCTCGATTCGCTGGTGCCGGTCGGCCGCGGCCAGCGCGAGCTGATCATCGGCGACCGCCAGACCGGCAAGACCGCCGTGGCGATCGACACCTTCCTGAACCAGAAGCCGATCAACAAGGGCACCGACGAGAGCCGCAAGCTCTACTGCATCTACGTCGCCATCGGCCAGAAGCGCTCGACCGTGGCGCAGATCGTCAAGACGCTCGAGGACAACGGCGCGATGGAATACTCCATCGTCGTCGCCGCCACCGCGTCGGATCCGGCGCCCATGCAGTTCCTGGCGCCCTATACCGGCTGCGCCATGGGCGAGTACTTCCGCGACAACGGCATGCACGCCGTGATCGTGTACGACGACCTGTCCAAGCAGGCCGTTTCCTACCGCCAGATGTCGCTGCTGCTGCGCCGCCCGCCGGGCCGCGAAGCGTACCCCGGCGACGTGTTCTATCTCCACTCGCGGCTCCTCGAGCGCGCCGCCAAGCTGAACGAGAAGAACGGCTCAGGCTCGCTGACGGCGCTGCCGATCATCGAGACGCAGGCCGGCGACGTCTCGGCCTACATCCCGACCAACGTGATCTCGATCACGGATGGCCAGATCTTCCTCGAGGCCGAGCTGTTCTATGCAGGCATCAAGCCCGCGATCAACGTCGGCCTGTCGGTGAGCCGCGTCGGCTCGGCGGCCCAGATCAAGGCGATGAAGCAGGTCGCCGGCACCATGAAGCTCGAGCTCGCGCAGTATCGCGAGATGGCAGCGTTCGCGCAGTTCGCCTCGGACCTCGACGCCTCGACCCAGCGCCTTCTGTCGCGTGGCCAGCGGCTCACCGAGCTCCTGAAGCAGGGCCAATACCAGCCCATGCCGGTCGAAGAGCAGGTCGCCTCGATCTACTCCGGCACCCGCGGCTTCCTCGACAACCTGCCGGTCAACCGCATCGGCGAGTTCGAGCGCCAGATGCTCGACGCGCTGCGCGCCGAGGGCTCGATGCTGACCTCGATCCGCGACAAGCGCGAGATCGTCAAGGAGACCGACGACAAGCTGAAGGCGTTCCTGACCGACTTCACCAAGAAGTTCGCGTAAGGGGGTCGTCGGCTTCCCATGCCCAGTCTCAAAACCTACCGGCTGCGAATCCGAAGCGTCCAGTCGACGCAGAAGATCACCAAGGCCATGAAGATGGTGGCCGCGGCCAAGCTGCGCCGGGCGCAGGAGCAGGCCACCGCGGCCCGCCCCTATGCCGAGGCCATGGACAACCTGATGGCCTCGCTGGGCGCCTCCTTCAAGGGCGGCACCGGGCCCAAGCTCCTAGCCGGCACCGGCTCCGACCGGGTCCATCTGCTGATCGTCGCCACCGCCGACCGCGGCCTGTGCGGCGCCTTCAACAGCTCGATCGTGCGCGAGGCGCGCCGCGCCATCCGCTCGCTGATGGCCGAGGGCAAGACGGTCAAGGTACTGGCGGTCGGCCGCAAGGGCCGTGACCAGCTGCGCCGCGACTTCGCCGGCAACATCGTCGAGACCATCACCGATCTCGGCCGCCCGCGGATTGGCTTCACCGATGCCCAGAAGGTCGCCAAGCGCGTCATGGAGATGTTCGAGGCCGGCGAGTTCGACGTCGCCTCGGTGGTCTTCAACCGCTTCAAGTCGGCGATGACCCAGATCGTCACCCGTCAGCAGCTCATTCCGCCGCCGGCCCCCGAAGCCGGCGCCGCCGCGACCCCGGCGCCGTCCATGGGCGGCGCAATCTACGAGTTCGAGCCCGACGAGGGCGAGATCCTGACCGACCTGCTGCCGCGCAACCTCACCGTCCAGATCTTCCGCGTGCTGCTGGAGAACGCCGCGAGCTTCTACGGCTCGCAGATGACGGCGATGGACAGTGCCTCGCGCAACGCCGGCGAGGTGATCAAGAAACTGACGCTGCAGATGAACCGCTCGCGTCAGGCCTCCATCACCAAGGAACTCATCGAGATCATCTCGGGCGCCGAGGCCCTCTAGCCCGCGCCGACTGCAATCGAAGGAAGGGATACCGTCATGGCCACCAACAATATCGGCACGATCACCCAGATCACGGGCGCGGTCGTCGACGTGCGCTTCGACGCCGATCTGCCGAACATCCTGAACGCGCTCCATGTGAACGCCGACAACCGCCTGATCGTGCTCGAGGTGGCGCAGCATCTGGGCGAGTCCGAGGTCCGCACCATCGCCATGGACACGACCGACGGCCTGGTGCGCGGCGAGAAGGCGGTCGACACCGGCAGCCCGATCGCCATGCCGGTCGGCCCCGAGACGCTCGGCCGCATCCTGAATGTCATCGGCGAGCCGGTCGACGAGCGCGGCCCGGTCAACAACAAGCAGACCCTGCCGATCCATCGCAGCGCGCCGGCGTTCGTCGAGCAGTCGACGGAAGCCGAGATCCTGGTCACCGGCATCAAGGTCATCGACCTGCTGGCGCCCTACGCCAAGGGCGGCAAGATCGGCCTGTTCGGTGGCGCCGGCGTCGGCAAGACCGTGACGATCATGGAGCTGATCAACAACGTCGCCAAGGCGCACGGCGGCGTGTCGGTGTTCGCCGGCGTGGGTGAGCGCACCCGCGAGGGCAACGACCTCTATCACGAGATGATCGAATCGGGCGTCATCAAGCTCGACGGTCCGGGCTCGAAGGTGGCGCTGGTGTATGGCCAGATGAACGAGCCGCCGGGCGCCCGCGCCCGCGTCGGCCTGTCGGGCCTGACCGTCGCCGAGTACTTCCGCGACGCCGAAGGCCAGGACGTGCTGTTCTTCGTCGACAACATCTTCCGCTTCACCCAGGCCGGCTCGGAAGTGTCGGCGTTGCTCGGCCGCATTCCCTCGGCGGTGGGCTATCAGCCGACGCTGTCGACCGACATGGGCGCGCTGCAGGAGCGCATCACCTCGACCAAGAAGGGTTCGATCACCTCCGTGCAGGCCATTTACGTGCCCGCCGACGACTTGACCGATCCGGCGCCCGCGACCTCGTTCGCCCACTTGGACGCGACCACGGTGCTGTCGCGCTCGATCGCCGAGCAGGCGATCTTCCCGGCCGTCGACCCGCTCGACTCGACCTCGCGCATGCTCGATCCCCGCGTCGTCGGCGAAGAGCACTACACCGTGGCGCTGTCCGTGCAGCGCGTGCTGCAGCAGTACAAGTCGCTGCAGGACATCATCGCCATCCTGGGCATGGACGAGCTGTCGGAAGAGGACAAGCTGGTCGTAGCGCGCGCGCGCAAGATCCAGAAGTTCCTCAGCCAGCCGTTCCACGTCGCCGAGGTCTTCACCGGCACGCCGGGCGTGTTCGTGAAGCTCGAGGACACGATCAAGGCCTTCAAGGGCATCGTCGCCGGCGACTACGACGACCTGCCCGAGCAGGCCTTCTACATGGTCGGCACGATCGACGAGGCCGTCACCAAGGCCAAGAAGCTCGCAGCCGAGGCGGCCTAAGCAGATGGCCAAGGTTGCTTTCCGCCTGGTCATGCCCGAGCGCGAGGTTCTCGCGACCGAGGCTGACATGGTCGTGGTGCCGGGCAGCGAAGGCGACTTCGGCGTCCTGCACGGCCATGCGCCTTTGATCTCGACCGTCCGTCCGGGCGTGCTGGAAGTGCTCCAGGGCAACAAGGTCGAGCAGCGTTTCATCGTCGTCGGCGGTTTTGCCGAGGTGACGCCGGAGCGCTGCACGGTGCTGGCCGACGAGGCCATGCCGTTCGACGAGGTGACGGCCGAGCAGCTCGCCGAGCGCGAGCGGCAGGCCCAGAACGAGGTCACCGACGCCGGCAACGACGCCGAGAAGGCGGCCGCGGAGAAGGCCCTGGCCGTCGCCAAGGACCTGCGCCGGGCCCAGGCGTACTACGCCAGCCGCTGAGCTGGCCGCTGAATTTGGCGGCTCTTTTCAGCGGCAACGCGAAATTATTTCTGTTCACTTTTGCACGGTCCGGCCATTGCAAGCCGGGCCGTGGCTCGCTTTAGTATTACGCCTGAGCGACACGTCGCCGAGGGTTTTCGCCTATGGCTAGCTGGACACTCGAAACGATCTCGTGGGATCGCTTCGATGCGTCGAAGGTCGATCCGGAGATCCTGCGTAACATCAAGGCTGCGGCCCTGGTGGAACGTAATGGCGGGGATTACCGCATCTACCTGAATCGCGTCTTCGCCGACGATCCTGCGTTCATGCAGGCGGTCGACACCTGGGCGAACGAAGAGGTCCAGCACGGCTTGGCGCTCGGGCGTTGGGCGCAGCTCGCCGATCCATCGTGGGACTTCGAAGCGGCGTTCGCGCGCTTCCGTGCCGGCTACAAGCTGCCGCTCGAGGCATCGGAGTCGGTGCGCGGCAGCCAGGCCGGCGAGATGATGGCACGCTGCATCGTCGAGACCGGCACCAGCTCCTATTACAGTGCGCTTAAGGACGCGACCGAGGAGCCGGTCCTGAAGCAGATCTGCGGCCGCATCGCGGGCGATGAGTTCCGTCACTACAAGCTGTTCTACGACCATCTGCAGCGCTGCCTGGGGCGCGATCGGCTGAGCCGCTGGGGTCGGCTGCGCATCGGCTGGGGCCGCCTGGCCGAGAGCGAGGACGACGAGCTCGCCTACGCCTACTTCGCCGCCAACGAGCCCGAGGGCACGGTCTACGACCGCAAGCGCAGCATGCAGGCTTATGCCCGGCGCGCCTATCCGCTCTACCGCCGCTTCCACGTCCAGCGCGCCATGGCCATGGTACTGAAGGCGATCGGGCTCCACTCGACCGGCCGCCTCAACGGCTGGCTGACCAGGGTCGGCCTCTGGTTCCTCCGCCGCCGCGTCGCCAAGCTCGCCAATCAAGGCGCTTAGCGAAGCGCGGACCGCGGGCGGGACGCCCGCGGCCCGCGCTTCTACTTCACCAGATCCCGGAATTCCTCGACGACCGCGACATAGGTTGCGCGCTTGAAGGGGATGATGCGCTCCAGCATCTCGCCGGCGCTCATCCACTGCCAGGCGTCGAACTCCTGGTCGTGCGCGGCGATGTCGATATCGGCATCGCGGCCGGTGAAGGCGAGCGCGAACCAGCGCTGCGCTTGGCCGTGCCAGCGGCCCTTCCAGTGGGCCGGCCGCATGCTTTCGGGCACCTCGTAGGTCAGCCACTGCGCGCTTTCGCGCAGCAGCAGCGCATTGCTGGTTCCGACCTCTTCCCACAGCTCGCGGCAGGCCGCCTCGACAGGCGTCTCGCCGTCATCGACGCCGCCCTGCGGCATCTGCCAGGAATCCCTCGGCTTGATGCGCCGACCGACGAAGATCCGCCGGTCGGGCGAGATCAGCATGAGGCCGACATTGCGGCGGTAGAGATTCGGGCTGTCCGCTGCGGTCTTCACGCCGGCCTCGCAAAAACATCACCTCCCCCGTCACACGGGGGAGGCAGGGAGGGGGAGAGTCTCACAGAGGGTTGGGGAAGGACAAAGATCTTGATCTGCAATGATCAAGCAGCGCCGCCGGGGCCTTCCCCCTCCCGGCCTCCCCCGCAAGACGGGGGAGGTGACGGCATGGGCGTCAGTTCGCCTTGCTGCTGTAGAGCGAGATGCCCTTGATCAGGTCGACGGCGCGCAGCAGCTGGTAGTCGGCCACGGCGTCCTTCGGCGGCTCGTCGGGATCGCCCGACTGTGCCGGCGGCGTAGTCGCCGGAGCGGCCGACTTGTCGTCCTTCTTGTCGTCCGGCTTGGCGGCTTCGGGCTTGGCGTCAGCCGGCTTGTCGGCAGGCTTGGCGTCGCCCGGCTTGGCGTTGGGGTTGGTGATCGAGCGGCGCAGGTTTTCCTCGCGGAAGCCGGCGCGCGCCTGAAGGTTCTCGATCTTGGCGGGCTCGACCTCGATGTCGGGCTTGATGCCTTCCTTCTGGATCGAGCGGCCCGACGGCGTGAAGTAGAGCGCCGTGGTGAGACGGATGGCGCCGCCGCCAGTCACCTGCATGATGGTCTGGACCGAGCCCTTGCCGAACGAGCGGGTGCCGAGAATGATCGCCCGCTTGTGGTCCTGCAGGGCGCCGGCGACGATCTCCGAGGCCGAGGCCGAACCGCCGTTCATTAGCACGACGATCGGCAGGCCGCCCGCGACATCACCCGGCTTGGCGTTCCAGCGCTGGACGTCCTCGCTCTTGCGCGCCTTGACCGAGACGATCTCGCCCTTGTCGAGGAAGGCGTCGCTGAGAGCGATCGCCTGGTCGAGCAGGCCGCCCGGGTTGTTGCGCAGGTCGAGGATGTAGCCCTTGAGCTTGCCGCCGGCCTCCTTCTTGAGCTTCTCGACGGCGTCGAGCACGCCCGAGGTGGTCTGCTCGGTGAAGGAGGTGACGCGGATATAGCCGATGTCGCCCGCCTCGAGGCGGAAGCGCACCGACTTCACCTTGATCACTTCGCGCGTCAGCGACACGTCGAACGGATCCTTGCCGGCGCGGCGGACGCCGATCTTGATCGGGGTGCCGGGCTTGCCGCGCATCTTCTCGACGGCCTCCTGCAGGGTGAGGCCCTGCACCGGCTCGCCGTCCAGCATGTAGATCAGATCGCCCGACTGGATGCCGGCCTTGGCCGCCGGCGTATCGTCGATCGGCGACACCACCTTGATCAGGCCGTTGTCCATGGTGACTTCGATGCCCAGCCCGCCGAACTCACCCTTGGTCTGGACCTGCATGTCCTTGTAGGTCTTGGGGTTCATGTAGCTGGAATGCGGATCGAGCGCGCTCAGCATGCCGTTGATGGCGTTCTCGATCAGGGTCTTCTCTTCGACCGGCTCGACATAGTCGCGCCGCACGCGCTCCAGCACGTCGCCGAACAGGTTGAGCTGCTGGTAGAGCTCGCTCTTGTCGCCCCCCGCGGCCTTGGGATCGGCCTTGTCCTGCGACCAGGCGGTGTAGGCGACGGGCACGGCCAGGAAAGCCATGATCGCGGCGGCTGAGGCTAGGCGCAAACGGGTCATTTTGGTGCCTTCACAAGAAAATCGCCGGACGTCCGAGTCCGGTCGATGCAGGGGTTCCGGGCAGTTAAGCGAGAATACAGGGGCTTCTTTGGCAGTATCAAGGCGAGGCCCACGACGCCTTCCTTAAATAAAATCAATCGGAAGCTGCCGCCGTCGCGTGGGGTGCGGCCAAAACGACCGGCCGCGCCGTTTCGGACAGCAGCGAATGGCCGGTCATTTCCTGGGGCTGAGGCAAGCCGATCAGAGCCAGCATGGTGGGTGCAACGTCGGCCAGCTTTCCGTCCGACAGGGAGCGCACGTTCGCAGGGGCATTGAACAGCAGCGCCGGTACGCGATTCAACGTGTGCTGGGTGTGCTTCTGGTGCGTCGTCTCGTCGTACATCTGCTCGGCATTGCCGTGGTCGGCGGTGACCAGCATGACGCCGCCCGCCTTCTTCACCGCATCCATCAGCCGGCCGAGGCTGGTGTCGACGGCCTCGATCGCCTTGATGGCGGCATCGAGATTGCCGGTGTGGCCGACCATGTCGCTGTTGGCGTAGTTGACGACGATCAGGTCAAACTTGCCCGAGCCGATGGCGTCGACGAGCTTGTCGGTCACCTCGGGCGCGCTCATCTCGGGCTTCAGATCGTATGTCGCGACCTTGGGCGAGGGCACCAGGATGCGCTCCTCGCCATCGAACACGCGCTCCTCGCCGCCGTTGAAGAAGAAGGTGACGTGGGCGTACTTCTCGGTCTCGGCGATGCGCAGCTGCTTCAGCCCGGCCTTCGACACGGTCTCGCCCAGGCCCATCTTGATGACCTCGGGCGGATACAGCGTCTTCAGGAACGGATTGAGCGCAGCCGAGTATTCGACCATGCCGACCGCCATCGCGAACTTCACGACACGCCCGCGGTTGAAGCCGTCGAAGCGCGGATCGAGCAAGGCCGTCAGGATCTGGCGCGCACGGTCGGCGCGGAAGTTGAACATCAGGAGGCCGTCGCCGTCCTTCATGCCCCTGTATCCGTCGATCACGGTGGGCTTCACGAACTCGTCGTCCTGGCCGGCGGCGTAGCCCTTTTCGACGGCTTCCTTCGGCGTCTTCACCGTCGTCTCAGCTTTGGCATCGACGATGGCGTCGTAGCCCAAGGTCACGCGCTCCCAGCGCTTGTCGCGGTCCATCGGGTAGTAGCGGCCGGAGACGGTGGCGAACCTGATCGGCAGGTCCTTCTTCAGGCCGGCCTCGATCGCCTGCACGCATTCCAGCGCACTGCGCGGCGGCATGTCCCGGCCGTCGAGGAAGGCATGGATCCACACCGGCACGCCGGCGCCCGCGATATGGTTGGCGAGGAAGACAAGATGATCCTGGTGCGAATGCACGCCACCCGGCGAGGCGAGCCCCAGCAAATGGCAGGCGCCGCCGCTCTTCTTCAGGGTCGAGATCAACTCGGCCAGAAGCGGATGCTTGGCGAACGAGCCGTCCTCGATGGCGTTGTCGATGCGCGGCAACTCGGGCACGGCGACGCGGCCGGCACCCAGGTTCATGTGGCCGACTTCGGAATTGCCCATCTGGCCCTTGGGCAGCCCGACGAAGGACTCGGAGGCGTCGATCAGCCCCTGCGGACAGGTCGCGATCATGCGATCGTAGTTGGGCGTGCGCGCATCGAGGATGGCGTTGTAGGACGGGTCAGGGCGATGGCCCCAGCCGTCGAGGATGCAAAGAAGCGCGGGACGCAAACGAGAGGCCATCAGGACGCCGCACCGGGACGCTTGGGTGCGCGCTGCACCGCGTTGAACTTGTTGGGGCAGCTAAGGTCGCGCGGATCGGTGTTGACGTTCTGGTCCGGCACCTCGATGGCGCAGAACACGAACTCGCCGCGCGGCTCGCCGTCGATCGTGATGTCGTAGGTGTAGGTGCCCGGCGGATCGCCCGGGATGATGCACCAAGAGCGCTGCAGCACGCCGTCCTGCACCGTCTCGAACATGCGCGTGGTGGCGCGCGTCTTGTCGGCGCTGACCTCGGTCTCGGGGCCGGCGATCACCTGCTCGGCCGGCTGCGAGGTGGTCAAGACCTCCTTCAGCGAGACGACGCGGTTGGGGCCGCCGAGATACATGCGCCAGCCGAAGCAGGCGCGGTTGAACAGCAGCGGGATGGCGTTGGTCTCGTAGTGCCGCTGGCGGCCGTCATCGCCGGTGATCGAGACGTAGGGGATGCTTCGCACGGGCTTGACCGCCGGCTTGTCGGCCGGCGTCGCGGTCTGGGCCATGGCGGCCGACAGCCCCGACAGGACGATGACGGTCAGGCCGGCCAGAAGACGGTTGGCGATGATGCGCATGGGCCCAATGTAGCCCCGGTTTTTCGTCAGAACAGAGGCAAAATCGACGCCCGTCGCCTCCCGCATACTATGCCCGATGATAGGGATGGCCGGCCAATAGTTGCTGCGCCCGGTAGATTTGCTCGGCGAGCATGGCCCGGGCCAGCAGATGCGGCCAAGTCATGGCGCCAAATGACAGCACGAGATCGGCTTTTCTCAGCAGGGGCTCGGCATGGCCCTCGGCGCCGCCGATCAGGAAGGCTACGTCCGACACGGAATTGTCACGCCAGCGGGCCAGGCGGTCGGCGAAAGCCTGGCTGTCGAGCACTTTGCCGCGGCGGTCGAGGGCGACCAGCGTGGCGCCGGCCGGGGCCGCCTCGAGCAGCAACTCGCTCTCGCGCAGCATGAGCTGAACAGGCGGCAGCTTCTTCTTTTCCTCGAGCTCGCGGAGCGCGAGCGGCCAGCGGATGCGGTTGGCGTAATGGTCGTAGAGATCGCGCTCGGGGCCGCGGCTCGCGCGGCCGATGCAGGCGATCAGAAGCTTCACGTCAACGTTACGCCGGCTTCCTGACGCGGCGGGCGCGCACCGCCGCCTTGGGCTTGGCGGCGGCCTCGGTCTCCAGTGCCCACATCTTCTCGAGCGCATAGAAGGCGCGCGGCTCGGGGCGGAAGATGTGGACGACCACGTCGCCGGCATCGACCAGCACCCAGTCGCCGGTCTGCTTGCCCTCGACCGGCGTGTAGCCGTGGCCAGCCATCTTCAGCCGGTCGGCGAGATGCTCGGCGATCGCCACCACCTGGCGGTTCGAGCGGCCCGAGGCGATCACCATGTAATCGGCGAAGGCCGACTTGCCCTTGAGATCGATGACGACGACGTCCTCGGCCTTGTCGTCGTCCAGCGAACGACGCACCAGCGCAAGCAGCGCCTCGGCGTCTTTGCTCCGGTCGGGAAGCGTGCGGGTTTCGGGGATGGTCTGTCCTTTCGCTTTGCGTTTGCGCGGCTGCACGGCGCGAATCGCCGTGGCGGAATGGCTGTCGAGTCGGCTTGGGATGAAGCACCAGGCCGGCGGCTCGCAGGAGGCGAGCATGCGGGCGTGGCTCGCGTCCAGTCGGTAACGGGCAAAGGTGCGCGGGGCTGCTGCGCTCAGCGCCGGATAGCTCCAGCCGGGCCGGGCGAAGGCCGCGATCGGTATGGAACCGAACAAATCGCGCCAGCCGCGCCACTGAGAGAACTGCGGCAGGATGTCGGCGCCGGTCAGCCAGACGAAGCGCGCCCTGGGGTAGGCGCGGCGCAACGCCCGCACCGTGTCGAGCGTGTAGCGTGTGCCTAAAACCAGCTCGGGCGCGTCGATGCGGATGCGCGGATGGCGGCCAACGATCTGGCGCGCGCGGGCGACGCGGGTGGCCAAAGGCTCCATGCCGTCGTCGGTCTTGAGCGGGTTCTGCGGCGAGACCAGCCACCACACCTCGTCCAGGCCGAGCCGCTTCAACGCCTCGAGGCTGATATGGCGATGGCCCTCGTGCGCGGGATTGAACGAGCCGCCCAAAAGGCCGATGCGGCGCGTCGTGTCCCGCGGCACGCCGGGCATTGGAAGGAAAGTTGAAGTCACGATGTTCGTTGTCCCGGGGTAGTTTGCCCTCTCTCATCCTGAGCGCAGCGAAGGATCTCATGCCGTATCAAGCGGCGATGAGGTCCTTCGCTGCGCTCAGGACGACAGAAACCCCTCATGGGCGCGTTGTGCCCTTGCCGCGCACGATGTTCTTGTAGGTCGTGAGCTCGACCAGGCCGACCGGGCCGCGCGCATGCATGCGGTTGGTCGAGATGCCGATCTCGGCGCCCAGGCCGAATTCGCCGCCGTCGGCGAACTGGGTGCTGGCGTTGTGCATGACGATGGCGCTGTCGACCTCGGCCAGGAAGCGGCGCGCGGTCGCCTCGTTGCCGGTGATGATCGATTCGGTGTGTTGGCTGCCGAAGGTCGCGATGTGACGGATGGCGCCGTCGACGCCGTCGACCGTGGCGACCGAGATCACCGGCGCGAGATATTCGGTGCGCCAGTCCTTCTCGGTGGCGGCCGTGGCCTTGGGGTCGCGCTTCTGCACCTCGCTGTCGCCGCGCACCTCGCAGCCGAGCTCGTGCAGCTTCGACAGTACCGGCATCAGGTGCGTATCGAGTGCGGCCCGGTCGACCAGAAGCGTCTCGGCGGCGCCACAGACGCTGACGCGGCGCATCTTGGCGTTGGCGACGACATCGGTCGCCATGGCGATGTCGGCGTCGCGGTCGACATAAACGTGGCAGATGCCGTCGTAGTGGCGCAGCACCGGCACGCGGCTTTCCTCGGTGACGCGGTCGATCAGCGAGCGTCCGCCGCGCGGCACGATCAGGTCGAGCCAGCCGGTGGCGCGCAGCATCTCGCCGACGGCGGCGCGGTCGGTGGTGGGCACGAGCTGCACGCAATCCTCGGGGAGTCCGGCGTCCTTCAGCGCGCGGCGCAGCAACTCGACGATGGCGCGCGAGGAATGGAAGCTGTCCGAGCCGCCGCGCAGCACCACGACATTGCCCGACTTGATGCAGAGTGCGCCAGCGTCGGCGGTGACGTTGGGCCGGGCTTCGTAGATCACGCCGATGATGCCGATCGGCACGCGCACGCGGCTGATGGCGAGGCCGTTGGGCCGTGTCCAGCTCTCGATCTCCGCGCCGACCGGGTCGGGCAGGGCGACGATGTCGTCGAGGCCCTTGGCCATGCCTTCGACGCGCGCGTCGTTCAGCAGCAGGCGATCCTGCAGCGCCTCGGTCATGCCGGCCGCCTTGGCGGCTTCGATGTCCTTGGCGTTGGCGGCCAGGATCGCCGCCGTCTCGGCGCGGATCAGGCGCGCGGCATCGGCGAGGGCGCGGTTCTTGGCCTCGGTCGAGGCGTTGCGCAGTGCCACGGCAGCCTCGCGCGCGCGTCGGCCCAGCTCGGCGACGATGGCCGCAGCGTCCTCGGGCTTGGTCAAAACGTTCATCGGCCGCTCCAGTATAGCCCTATTCGACCACCAGGTCGTCGCGATGGACCATCTCGTCCCGGCCGCGGAAACCCAGCAGGCGCTCGATCTCGGCGCTCTTGCGGCCGGCGATGCGGCGGGCGTCGTCGGCGGCATAGGCCACGAGCCCGCGCGCCAGCAGGCGGCCCAGCCGGTCCTTCACGTCGACAACGTCGCCGCGGCGGAATTCGCCATCGACGTTGGTGACGCCCGCCGGCAGCAGGCTCTTGCCGGCCGACAGCGCACGCACGGCGCCATCGTCGACGGTGAGGGCGCCCGCGGTCTTGAGCGAGCCCTTGATCCATTTCTTGCGCGCCGACAGAGGCGAGGCCTCGGGCAGGAACCAGCTGCAGCGCGCCTTGCCGTCGATGAGGTTGCCCAGCGCGCCGACGCCGCGGCCGTCGGCGATCGCCATGCGGCAGCCGGCGGCCATGGCGATGCGGCCGGCGATCAGCTTGGTCACCATGCCACCGTTGCTGAGCTCGGAGGCGGCGGCGCCTGCCATCGCCTCGATGGTGGGCGTGATCTCGCGGATCTCGGGAATGAGGACGGCCGAGGCGTCGCTGCGTGGATCGCCGGTGTAGAGGCCGTCGATGTCCGACAGCAGCACCAGCGTGTCGGCCGAGATCATCTCGGCGACGCGTGCGCTCAGGCGATCGTTGTCGCCGAAGCGGATCTCGTCGGTCGCTACCGTGTCGTTCTCGTTGATCACTGGCACGGCCTTCATGCCGAGCAAGGTGCCCATGGTCTGGCGGGCGTTGAGATAGCGGCGGCGCTCCTCGGAATCGTCCAGGGTCAGCAGCACCTGGGCCACGGTGATGCCGTGCCGCGCCAGCGCCTCCTGGTAGGCATGGGCGAGCTGGATCTGGCCAGTGGCCGCGGCGGCCTGGCTTTCCTCGAGCTTGAGCGGGCCGGGCGGCAGCTTGAAATGCGTGCGGCCGAGCCGGATGGCGCCGGAGGAGACCAGCACGATCTCGCAGCCGCCCTTGTGCAGGCGCGCCACGTCGTCGGTCAGCTTGAGAAGCCAGTCGCGGCGGATCTCGCCCCGCGTCTCGTCGACCAGGATGGAGGAGCCGATCTTGATGACCAGCCGGCGGGCCTCCTCCAGGGGAGTCACGCAGCTTCTTTCGCGGGGTCGCGCTGCCGGTCGACCAGCTTCATCAGCTCGTGCAGCAGGGGCTGCACGCCGTGGCCCGAGACGCCCGAGATCACATGCACCGTCTTGCGGCTCGCCTTGGCCAGCAGCGCGCGCTTGGCCTCGATGTCTTCTGCCGTCATGGCGTCGGTCTTGTTCAGCGCCACGATCTCCTTCTTGCGCACGAGATTGCCGCCATAGGCCTTGAGCTCGGCGCGCACCGTCTTGTAGGCGAGGGCGATATCGTCCTGCGTGCCGTCGACCAAATGCAGCAGCGCGCGACAGCGCTCGACATGACCCAGGAAGCGCGTGCCCAGCCCCGAGCCCTCATGAGCGCCCTCGATCAGACCGGGGATGTCGGCCATGACGAACTCGCGCTCGCCCACCTTCACCACGCCCAGGCCGGGCGTCAGGGTCGTGAACGGATAGTCGGCGATCTTGGGCCGGGCGTTGGAGGTGGCGGCGAGGAACGTCGACTTGCCGGCGTTGGGCAGGCCGACCAGGCCGATGTCGGCGATCAGCTTCAGGCGCAGCCACACCCACAGCTCCTCGCCGGGCCAGCCCTTGTCGGCGCGGCGCGGGGCCCGGTTGGTCGAGCTCTTGTAGTGCAGGTTGCCGTAACCGCCGTCGCCGCCCTTGAGCAGCACGATGCGCTGGCCGATCTCGGTCAGGTCGGCCAGCAGGGTCTCGTTGTCCTCGGCGAAGACCTGGGTGCCGCGCGGCAGGCGCAGCACGATGTCCTTGCCGGCGCCGCCGGTGCGCTGGCTGCCCATGCCGTGATGGCCGGTCTCGGCCTTGAAGTGCTGGGCGTAGCGGTAGTCGATCAGCGTGTTCAGCCCATCGACGCATTCCAGGATGACGTCGCCGCCGCGGCCGCCGTCACCGCCGTCCGGGCCGCCGAACTCGATGAACTTCTCGCGCCGGAATCCCACGCAGCCGGCGCCGCCGTTGCCGGAGCGGAGGTAGATCTTGGCCTGGTCGAGGAACTTCATGGGTTGGGGTCCAAAAACGAAAAGGGGGAACGGCGAGCCGCTCCCCCTCGAAATCCGATCGGTCGGGAACGGCTATTCGGCGGCGAGCGCCGGCGGGAGCACGTTCACCTCGACCTTGCCGCCGGTCCGCTTGCGGAACGACACGACGCCGTCGGCGGTGGCGAACAGGGTGTGGTCGCGGCCGATGCCGACATTCTCGCCGGCGTTCATCTTGGTGCCGCGCTGACGGACCAGGATGTTGCCCGAGAGGACCTTCTGGCCGCCGAAGCGCTTCACGCCCAGCCGCTTGCTCTCTGAATCACGGCCGTTACGCGACGAGCCGCCTGCTTTTTTGTGTGCCATGACTAACTCTCCAGCCGCTCAGTTAGGCGACGATCTGTTCGATCTTGACCACCGTCAGGTCCTGACGATGGCCGTTCTTGCGCCGCGAGTTCTGGCGACGCCGCTTCTTGAAGACGATCAGGTGCGGCCCGCGCGCCTGCTTGACGATCGAGGCCACGACCTTGGCGCCGGCCACGGTCGGCGCGCCGACCTTCTCGCCGACCATCAGCACGTCGTCGAACTCGACCTTGTCGCCGGCGGAGCCTGCGATGCGCTCGACCGTGAGCTCCTGCTCTGCGGCGACCGTGTATTGCTTTCCACCCGTGCGGATAACGGCGATCATGATGACACCCGACTGAGGCCCCCCGGTTTTCGGATAGACCCACCACCCTTAGGGGAAATGGTGGTTCCAGGCCCAAAATGCCGGAAGGCATGAAATAGCACGGCGGGCCTGACCGACCCGCCGGAGGAGGGCGGAATATACGCAGGAAGCCCACCGAGTCAACGGCAGAAAGCTTGGAAAATCAGGCCGTTTGGCCCAAATCCATGGTCCAAGACGCCGCGGTTGCCCGGGAAGAATCGGCCTCTTATAAGCGGGGCCCCGGAGAGGTGCCAGAGTGGTCGATCGGGACGGTCTCGAAAACCGTTGTGCGTGCAAGCGTACCGTGGGTTCGAATCCCACCCTCTCCGCCACTGCCCGTCCGTCGCCGTCCGCGACCGTCTCCTGAGGGTGGTGGAAAAGCCAATTATATAAGGATTTGATGAACTCGTCGTCCGCGGGCGTCCCCTTCCGTTCGCCCCCATTCTCGTCTATGATTAGGGGATAGAACAGGGGATTGTGAAGATGCCTAGACGGGCGCAGGGGCTGTCATCGGGCAAAGTAGAGAAGGCTGGCCCGGGTCGATACGGCGACGGGGCGGGGCTCTACCTGCTCGTGCGCAGTCCCGAGGCAAAGTTTTGGGTCTTTCGGTACGTGCGGAACGGCCGGATGCGAGAGATGGGCCTGGGGCCGGCGACGGGCCGCGCCAAGGTACTGCTGAACGACGCCCGTACGAAAGCCCGGACCCTCTACGAAGCGGTGCGCGACGGCCGAGATCCGCTGGAGGAGCGCCAGGCCGCCCGTACGGCCCGGTCCGTGGCGGTAGCAAAGGCAACGACGTTCGCCGAGTGCGCGAAGGCTTACATCGCGTCCCACTCGGCGGGCTGGAAGAACGAGAAGCACGCTCAGCAGTGGGAGAAGACCTTGGAGACCTACGCCGCGCCCATCATCGGCTCGCTGCCTGTGCAGGCGGTCGATACGTCGCTAGTGCTGAAGGTCCTGGAGCCGATCTGGACAAAGAAGCCTGAGACGGCGAGCCGCCTGCGGGGCCGGCTCGAGGTCATCTTAGACTATGCCAGGGCACGTCACCTTCGCGACGGCGAGAATCCCGCCCGATGGAAAGGCCACCTGGAGGCCCTGCTCCCGGCTAAGAGCAAGGTGCGGCGCGTCGAGAACCACGCTGCGCTGCCCTATGCCGAGATGGCCGCCTTCATGGTCGAGTTGCGCAAACAGCCTGGCGTGGCCGCGAGACTTCTTGAATTCACGATCCTCACTGCCGCGCGCACCGGCGAAGCCCTCGGAGCAAGATGGTCTGAGATCGCCGAGGACCAAAAACTGTGGACGATCTCTGCCGATCGTATGAAGGCCAAGCGTGAGCACCGTTCGCCGCTGTCTGTCCGTGCGCTTGCGATCCTCGACGAGATGAAGCCGCTTCGACATGAAGGCTGCGACTTTGTTTTTCCCGGAGCGCTACTAGGCAGGCCGCTCTCGAACATGGCGATGCTCACCCTCCTACGCCGCATGGAGCGCGGCGACCTGACCGTCCATGGTTTCAGATCGTCATTTCGTGATTGGGCGGCAGAGCGCACCAACTTTCCGAGCGAGGTTGCCGAGATGGCGCTGGCGCATGCGGTGGGCGACAAGGTCGAGGCCGCGTATCGCCGCGGCGATCTTTTCGAGAAAAGGAGGGGCCTCTCCGACGCATGGGGGGCCTTTTGTGATGGATATGCCGAGTCGAAGATCGTGGAACTACGAGGCCGTGCGTGACCCTGAGAAAAGATGGGGGCAGCGAAATCAAATCTCCACATCACCGACGACAACGTTGGAAAGAGTGTAGCGAGAGGGTTTCGGCCACCTGAAACGCAAGTCTCAAAGTATCCAGATCTATGGCAACGTGCTGGCGATGGGGCCATTGCGGCACCCTTGCCCGCCTGTGCTACCGGGCGTCCCTCGCGTCCATCCTCGAGTTGTCGGCCGACCAGGTGCCACACTTCATCGATGCTCGCCGTGAGGCGCCCGAATGGGGGCGTGGCCCGTGGCTTCGAATCCATCGTCATGGCCCGCAGATCCCGCTGCCTGAGCTATTGGCCTGCAGGGGCAGGGGCAAGCGCCGGAGTGCTTTACACCATCGGCGGCACTGCGGAGAACGGGCAGCGTCATTGCGTTGTGGCCTGCGGCGATCAGCTCGTGCACGCGCGGCATAGGAATCGGTGGCCCGATTGATGAGCATCGCATTCTCACTTTCGTGGCCAGCACCATTGTGCTCTCTCTACACTCGACTTTTCAATTTGCTTACCCAAATGGGTCCAGTCGCTCAGCGAGAGTAATCCAGCTCCGGCGCAATTCGACTTAGATTTAAAGGTGAAAATCTGTTGGATCCAAGAAGGCTCCCGAGCCTGCGATGCCATCCTAAGTTCGGCCAACCACGTAGCCGATGCTCTTCGGGCAGGTTGCGGATTCGATAGGTCGCGATCGCTTTGGCTACGAATGGCGCGCCGGATTCGGCACATGCCAATGAAGTTAGAGCAGCCGTAAGTAGGGTAGGTGTTATCGGCGTCTCAAGCTTCCAAAAAGTCGGATCTAACGCACTGAACATACGGATTATCTCCAGGCGGTGTTTGTTAAAAGGCGCATCAAAGTCCCTAATTATCGAGTCGAGACATTTGTCGCCTAATTTGGCGAGCATGATGCAGGGATCGTCGCGGTGCAGGTTGGTAAGGTCGACTTGTTGAAGAGGGGCAGGCTGGCCGCGAGCGCCCAAACGTTTGCTGATCGAAGCGAAGCCGCGGCAAAGTTCGCCCCGTCCAGTATCGCTTCATAAAGCTGTGCTTCGTCCAGTATGGTGGCTTGCAGATTGGCTTTAGAAAGGCTCACGCGGTGAAGGTAGGCTCTCCTTAGGGTTGCACCTTGTAGGTGCGCCCTGTTAGGTTGGATGACTGCAGACGAGCGCCTTCAAATGTTGCCCCTTGGAGCCAAGAAAAATTGAGAGTTACACCTTGCATCGTTGTCATCCTGAAACGGGCACCTTGTAGTTCGGCTGATACGAGAATTGCCCATTGCATCTTAGCTCGGTCAAACGTGACCCGGTCAGCCACGCACCGGAGAAGTCTGCACTGGTTAGTACCGCGTTATCAAAATTGACCTGACGCAAATCAGTGTTGCGAAGCATGGCGCTCGCGAGGTGTCGATTGCTCAGATCGAGAACGAAGGAAGGCCGCGCACTCTCTCCTGTTGAATTGTCTGCAACCAGGCGACGAAGCTTTTCATCGTCAACAAGATCCTCGTTAAGCAACCAAAGGCGGTTGGGAATGAAGCCGCGCTCGGAGGATCGCGTATTCAACTCGTAAAAATATTGACCCAGCAACACGCCGTCTAACCAGCCTAAGGTTAGGTAATTACGTAAGAATTCGCCGGGAAACGCTGCATAAAGGGAGAACGAGATCACCAATTTGGTTCGAGGCCGATCGCCGGCTGCGTGAAAATCTAACTCTGCGCGACCTTGGCGTCTGGAGTCACTATCGCGGTGATGCGTTCCAACCCCTCCATGTGTCGGTCCACTTCAACGGCTGGGGAAAGTATCCGAACCCGGAGGGCTACATGGACAGCAAGATCCACGCCTACTTCGAAGGCGAGCTCGTGAAGCGTAATCTGCAGCGAGCAGCGGTCGTCGGCGCGGGTCGGACTCTATGAGTCCTGCGGCTGCACGATCGAGGAACGCACCAAGGCGCTCCTCCTGGTGAGCCTTGCCCAGGTTGGACCGCTCTACGCCCTCGAGAAGGAGGGCGGGATCAAGCGAGGCGAGCAGCGGGGCGTCGCGTTCGCGACGGAGCGCCTGGCGCGCCTGTTCCATATTTGATGACATTCTGGTCATATCGGGTATCACCCGAAATCACCACAGAACGCCCATCGTACTCGACGCGATAACCCACCGCGGGCATGATCGCGCGGCCATGATCGACGGTGAACGCAACGACCCGCACCCCAATCGACACCCGTCTTCAACGACAAGTCCCGTGACAAGTGCCTGAGCCTGGAGTGTGCGGGGGACTCAGCCGCGACTGGCTTCGCTTTGCGTTCGTCGGTGCCGAAAAAGAAGCATGACCATCGGCAGCATGAGCAACGGTGCAATAGTGGAAGTCGCGATGCCCCAATGCAGATCACGCTCATCTCCGACGAAGCCGATTACCCACGGCATGAAGATCCCGCCAGCGTTTCCGAACGCCGCGAGAGCAGCGAACATGCTGGCTCCGCCGTTGGGATACCGGTCCGCCGTCACGGCTAGCATTGTCGGCCACAGGCTGCTGCCGGTGAAGCCCGCAGCCACGCAGGCGGCAAGAGCCAAGACGGGGTTTTCGAGGAATGCCCCAAGCAGAAAGAACACGCCTGAGAGCAGGCTCCCGGCAGCCATGATTGCATAGGAGTTTGCTGACTCCTCCATCATGCCGACGGCTATCCGCCCCATGGCCATGGCGATAGAGAACATCAACAATCCCGCACCCGCCACTGTCGGTGAGAACCCCAGCGATGTCTCCGCGTAGGCTGGCAGCCATTGCGCCATACCGAGCTCAGTGGCGCCGCCCATGAAAATGGCTGCCAAGGCAATAAGAAACCAAGGCTTAGCGCACAGTTCTTTGATTGACCTTCGCCCAGAGCATTCGGAGACCAGGGCCGGAAAACGCAAGGGCAGAAATGCCAGCGTTAATCCCAAGGGCAGTGCAATAGAGAACCAACATACTGCTCGCCATCCGACATCAAACGCCAGCGCCAGCGTGCCGGCGAAAATAGTCATGACGGCGCCCAGGGGATAAAAGGAATGCAGCCAGTTCATCGCAGCAGTACGGCGCCCCGGGTGCAAAGCGGCGACCACGGGGGAGACAGTTAGATCGAGCATTCCAGCCCCGAGCCCGACTACGAACACTGTTGTCAAAAGCAACGCGAACGTCTGCGAGGTTGCCATCCCTGCTAACCCTGCCACGGCCAGTACATTGGCCAGAATAATGAAGGGCTTGGCGCCATAACGATCTGCTAACGGTCCTGCGGCCACGGTTCCGACCACGAGGCCGGCAAAAGCCACGGCCCCCAAGCGACCCAGCTCCTCACGGGTGAGCGAGCCGTCTTGGCCAAAACTTGCGCCGATACTTGTGAGGAACACTGGCAGGAGATTGATGCCGATGGCCAGGGACATCATAGCCACGTAGCAAAGGCCTGTCAGCAGTCTCGGCTGGACGCCTCGGTTCATGAGCACGACGTTCCTGATGGTCGCGGGGAAGATACCTTACCTTAGTGGTCAGAAAGGAGGTCGGAGAAGGACGAGACTTCCAATAAGGAGCCGCTGCTAAAGGTAACGGAAGCCACTAATCGCCTCCTATTTGTCGACTTTGCTGCAAGGCTCCTTCGCTACCGCCAACGTCTTGCGGTTATAGCCAGCACTTTTTTCCTTTAGGATTTCGCACACCAACGCACTTCTGAAGTAGGTCTGCTGAACATACCGGTGCCAAAGGTCTTTATCCTGCCCCGCTTCCAAGAAACCTTCACCCATCGACGGCAAGCGATCCGACGTAACGATTGCATAATCCACAAAATCTACGACGTACTGTGCCGTAGCTTTGGCCTCCGAGAGATGTTTTTCGGCTACTTCTTTCTCTCCGTTGTGAAAATGCGCGTGCAAATGAGGCCTCTGAATGAAATGAAGATCAAGCTTCAGCCACTCAGTGGAAACAGTAGTGAACGCCGCGACGTCTGAGTTCTGTCGCAATTGAATCAATTGCTGCAGACCAACAAACACACCTACTGTCACCACAGCGAACTGAAACAAATCGAGGCATCTCTTCCACCAGTCCGTGACAGGTCGCGCGGTCTGCTTTGCAATTTTATCGATGGCAGCCCCAATCTCTCCAAAGTTGTCAGCCGTTCGCTTTTCTAAGGCAGCCAGGCGAGCTTCAAGTAACGGGTGACTTGAATTCGATGGGTCGGACATTCGGCTTCTCCCCGCGTCTTTATTTTCATCGTAATTCGGCTCAAACGCGACTAGACACCAAACTACTCCTCGCTGTGGCCTTGCAAAGGCTGCTACGCCGCGAACGCCCGCTAGGCACACCAAACAGACAGCGTCTCGACGGTACTAAATCAGGAGGGCAAGAGGTTTAACTAACTTCTCAAGGCCTAAAATTCGAAGGGCCTACCCAACTTTCAGTACTACCAATAATAACACCGTTATGCGTTTTTGCAACCGTCCTTCAACGGAGACGCGCGCATTACACCCAGGCGGGAGATTCAGGGACGACGGTCGCTGAGACAGGGGGGCAGACCGTCATCTCTATGTGCGTTCTCTCACAGACGAATGCGGCACAAACAGCCGAAGCAAGAAGCCTGGGAATCGAACTGTCGAAACCTGTTTGACCGTCAAGGGGGCGGTCTGCCCGGGCTCGGTTCTAATGTTTTCGTGCAATAGTACGTCCAAGAATGAATTCAAAAGGGGGAGACAGTATGAAGCGCATTGTTCTTTGCCTTGACGGCACTTGGAATCAAGTTGGGAAGGGAAATCTTCCGACTAATGTTGTTCGGATCGCGCAATCGGTTGCCGACCAAGGTGACGACGGAGTTCCGCAGATAGTTTACTACAACGCCGGTGTCGGCACTGACGGCCCTGTCGATAGATTTTTGGGTGGAGTGTTTGGAGTGGGCTTACGGCGCAATGTCCAGCGCGCCTACGCATTCTGCGCCTTGAACTATTGTAAAGGCGACGAGATCTACATCTTCGGTTTTTCTCGCGGTGCTTATACTGCACGTGCGGTTGCGGGCATCATCAACAAGGTCGGCTTGGTTCGACCCGCTCATTTTGAACGGTTTGACGAAGTCTGGAACTCGTACCGAAGCAAGAAGGACAGGCTGGCAGGGAACATGCCACCAGCTGAGATCGATCAGCTTGCAGACACAACCGTCCCTGTCCGCTGCGTGGGCGTCTGGGACACAGTAGGCTCATATGGCATTCCGTCCGGCTTTGGCCTCGGTGGGTTGGCACGGTTGTTCACTAGACGCACACTTCGGTTTAGCGATACTGGCCTCGGAAAGAATGTAGAAGTTGCCTTGCACGCGATCGCCGTCGATGAACGACGGCGTCCTTTCGCACCTACGTTTTGGACAAAGAAGAAGACGAAGGCCCTGAAGGAAGGCAAGGTTTGCGAACAGGTTTGGTTTATGGGGGCCCATAGCAACGTTGGCGGCAGTTACGCCGACCATGCGCTCTCCGACGTTGCTCTTATCTGGATGATGGCGCGGGTGGAAGAGACCACAAATCTTCGTTTTGACCTGGAAGCGCTTGAGGGCAAGGTTACGCCAAATGTTTCGGCAATGCCGATTAACTCGACTGCCTGGTTCTATCTTGTCAGCCGACTACGACCTCTTCATCGAAAGCTGATGAATCCATGCGCGACTGACGTGGGAGTGTTTTGGGACAAGCGCGATGAATCGCGCGAGAACATCAACGAACGGGTTCATTGGAGCGTCGTCAATCGGTATACCGTGGCGGCTCAGCCGCTTTATCGCCCGAGGGGCTATCCTGCAGACTTCAAACAAGACTGGCTCGCAAGAGTCTCGGAACGTGAAAGACAACTATGGGGAACGTTTGGAGTGCCGTTTCCCCAATAGCGCCGTTCCACACAAACACATCTTTGGAACAGCCCATTATCCGCAAAGAGGGTTTACATGACCATGTTTCCAGTGTCTGTGCCCATCGACGCCGATTTGCGCTGGGTGGACAGGTGGGCGCCTCCTTATGTCCCGGAGGTTCTGCTTGAGGCAAACACACCGTACAGGTTCAGCGCGGTCGGAACCTGGCGCGACGCAAGTATTGCTTCGAGCCCAGATGGATACTCAAGCACAAATCTTGTCCTGCGACTTGCCGAAAGCTGGCGTCGGGTTCCTACCGCTCCTTGGTTCGCACTCGTGGGCACGGTGGATCGCGACACCTCGCTTCTAACGCCCATCGGCGCCGGAGCTAAGATTGCCTTTCCAAAATCCGGCAAGCTAAGCTGCTTCGCAAACGACGTCTGTTTCATGTATTTCAACAACCGTGGCTCGGTAATGCTCACGGTCGATCGAGCGTAGGACGCGCTATGCCTTAGGGTGGACGGTTTGGCTGCCAACGGGAAATTGAATTCTCATGTCCGAGGTCAAATATGTCGTCGATGTGCCGGGCTACGGGATGGCCCGCACGAGTTGTCGCGCTGGCTTGTCTTCTCGCTGCCCCCGATACGAGACATGCCGCAGCAGATTGTCCTCCGTCCAGGTCAGGTAGGTCACTTCCACGACCAACTGGGTCTTCACCTAGTGCGCCTTTGATAGCTTCGCAGCCGCTTGATACCCCGGCATACGGTGGCGCGGTTGACGCCGAGTACCGTGGCAATCTTCTCCTGCGATGGCCACGCAACGCCGAAGCGGTCGGCATGGATCGGCAGGTAGCCAAGCACACGCTCGTAAGACGCCGTCAGCGTTCTGTCCGCTATGGCTCGCGCCGAGAGCTTGGCTCAGTGGCCGTCAGTTGTCGGCGAGATTGCCTCAGCGTCACGCAGGACCGCGATGTTGTCGTCGGCGCTGCTGGAGACCGTAGCAATCACGGGGTTTGGCTCGACCGGCCGGGGATGGCCGTCCTGGTACCGACAATGCGTCTTTGAAATTCGACGCCGTGACTTCCAAGGTCTTCAACGCACAACGTTCAGGAAGCGTCGGCCTATTCCTGCTTGACCGCCTTCTTGGGCTGCGCGGAGTCGGGAGCATACGCTTGGCGGCCGATTCAAAAGCTGGATCGATTCTGGGTGCCCGGTGGGATGGCTGGTTTTTGCAGTGGAAGAAGCTTAAGCTGGCCCTCTCTGGTTGCATCGAGCACTTGATGTCTCTAGCGTGGGTGGGTCATACGGGGAGAAAGGACGATCCATGGCGTTTTGGTCGTTGTGCAGGTCCGATCCTCTGCTCGATTGGATTCGCGAGACCTACGGTGCCATACCGTTGCGAATCCCCGACCAGCGTTTCCAACCGCTTGCTTTGTTCACAAGTCAGGAACGGCGGGTACGCTATCTCGGCACCTTGTCGGAACTGGCTCTTGATTCAGCTTGGTCGGTGCCACGAACGTCTACAAGTGAGCTGGGACAGGTCTCTAGGAAATCGACGAACCAAATTGGATGGTCGGCGGCCGCCGATTTGCTTGGCCCTTTTATTTCAAGCGTTTTGGGAATTGAGCTGGACCCCGTCAAAGCCGATCTTAAGGGCGCAAGCCGTGGTACAGAAGGGGTAACGATTACCATCGGGCCTACAAGGCGTACGATAGTAAATCCCTTGGCTATTTCGCATGCAATAGATGGTAAGACCCATCGACTTCCAAAAGCCATCGAGAAAAGCTTCGGTCGCGAAGGAGGCCAAGATCTCTACATCATAGATGGCGTGTTCGCGTCCCGTGAGTTGAGCTTGGAACTTGTTGGCTCGAACGCGACAGATGCTGCCATTAACCTCGAAGCGAAGCTCGTTGCCAAGGCCAAGGCAAACCAAATGCTACGCGCGAACTCCAAGCTGACAATAACGGGCAGTAACCGTACGCCGTTTGCCTTCACTTGCCTGCGAATTCAAGCCACACCCGCTGGTTACGTAGACAAGGTGTTGCTGGGTGGCCAATCTCCGCGCCTTAACGCCACGGCGGTCGATTCACTGACCAATTTTTCGCACGCGAACCTGGGAGGCGCACATGAGCTTCTCGAATTTGACGAGTGATTTTCTCTCTGCGCGTACAGCTCTCAGCAAATTGCAACGCCAAGCATATCAGGAACTCGGGATGGAGGTTCCGGACCATGTTGATGATCGTGGCGCCGACGATTACCGACGATATCTCGAAACGAATCCAGATATTACGCCTGATAAGATGGCCGAGGCGTTGGCTGAATTCGAACGCCGGTCCGCGGAGACGCTTAGACCTAATGTCGTAGATCTTTCTTCACCGCCCCATGCGTCGATACTCAACCATAGAGTGAAGGACCTTGAAAGCGTCGTGCAGTCGTTCGACGAACACCAACGCTTGGCTCGAACTTGTTTTGGGACGATACCGGGAGGTGGGCTTGATGCGTCTAGTTTCCGGGTTGATGGCACAGATCAATATGCAATCGTGATACCCGAAGGCTTCTTTCACCTTACCAATCTTCTGTCTAAGCTAGTCATCTTACTTCAACCCATGATCGGCACGCCGCAAGGTCCGGTGTTCATGCCGACGGCTTCTTTCGACCAATGGGGTCTTATGGGTCACCCATATATCAAGTTTCGGCATCGGGATCTCTTAGAGGCCTTCTTCCTAGAGGGGGATCCCATGGCTGCTCTTCCGTATCAGCGTGCTCTTCCGTTTCAAGACCGGTTCACTTATCTCCTTATTGGGACCGAGCTTTTTGTATTGGCCCACGAAGTTGCCCACGTTCTCCTAGGCCACCTGGATGACGCATCGGACCAGGCTGATGCAGAGCAGCGAGAGATCGCTGCTGATGAGTTGGCTCTACGAATCGTCACGAGCTTTTTCGCCCACGAGAACATGAATCTTGCAGGCGCCCGTGCGAGCATGTGTGGCTTGCTGTTCTTGTCCATGGTCAGTCTTTGGGAGACTGGAATAGGTCGTGTGACCGGCAACGCCCAACTCGCGATCTCCCATACCCATCCAGCGTTCAAGTCTCGAGTAGAGCGCTTTGGCAAAGCCGTGACAAAAGGGTCTTCCGGAGAAAAGTTGCCGTCTTGGTACTTACTTAGTCATAACGCGATTCGCTTTGTGACTGGGTTGATGTTGAAAGATGCTTTCGACCTTGTCGCGGTCAAAGCTGGTTGTAGTGACGGCCTTAGCGCTCGCGTTTTACCGCGAGCGCATCAACACCTTGGACATCCAAACGCGCCTAATCACAATCGTTGGTGGCTGCAAATTGCAGATCTCTTGGCGAGTGCGAATCTTGCGGATCGGCGTCTCGGATTGTGGTTCCTTCTAGAGTGCGCTCCGTACGCCGCAATGAACCTTTATCGTGGCCTATTGAGTGAAGACGAATCAATACAGGCGAAATGCGAGAGGGCGCTACGTACAGTCGAACCTTTGTATGCAAACTACTTACCGCGGCTGCGGGAGCGATTTCGCGAAACGGCTCAGAACGAAGAACTAGACGACTATCTTCTCAATCTTGCATCGTGGCTAGATGCTACGGCAGCGCACACACTTGGCGAGAATGCAGCCAAGGCTGGGCCAATGAGTCCCGAGTTCTTTGCGCCCAACGATGAGCGGTAAGCACCTCCACGGCCAAGTCAGGCTTCACCCAGTTAACCTTGGATAGCTTAAACGGCTGGCCAAATAGGCTGCCACGCGGCGGCGGCTCGGCTAAGGGCATCTTCGGCACGGCCGACGGCTTCAGCGT
>NZ_BKAJ01000134.1 GCF_007992495.1 Reyranella soli | reverse complement strand
GGGGGGGGGGGGGGGGGGGGGGGGGGGGTTACAACCGTCGATTCCCCCTCACCTAACCTCTCCCCCTAGCGGGGGAGAGGAACATGATTAATGAACGGACCTGGAGCTACGCCTCGCCGTAGTGCACGCGGCGATAGGCGCGTGACGGGATCAGGTCGTCCGTGTGGATGTCCCATACCGAGCCGATGTTGGCGGCCTGGTGCTCGCGGAACAGCGGGGCGAAGCGGCCCATCTCGGTGACGGCGGCGCCGCGCAGGCCGAAGCCCGTCGCCACGCCGGCGAGATCGCCGCGGCCGTGGATCGCTTCGCCGGGGTCGATGCCGTTGGCGCGGAACTTGTGGAACTCCGCGCCATAGCCGCCGTCGTTCATCACCGAGATCAGCATGCGGATGCCCTGGCGGCGGATGGTCTCCAGCTCCTGGATGTGCATCAGCAGGCTGCCGTCGCCCTCGATCAGCATGACCTTGCCGTCGCCGCGCGCCGCGGCGATGCCGATGGCGGCCGGCAGGCCCGAACCGATGGCGCCGAACTCGTTCACCACGTGATACTTGTCGGCCGGCCGGCCCTTCATGTGGGTCATGGCGATGCTGAAATAGTGGCCGCCGCCGACGACGACGTCCCAGTCCTTGGGGATCGCCTGGTCGAGCTCGAGGATCGCCTTGCGCGGATCGACGGTGTTGGGCTGGACCTGGAATTCCTTGGAGTCCGGAGAATCCTTGGCGATCTGCTGGGCCATGTCGCCGTTGCGGAAGCCGGTACGCGACACGCCGCGCGCTTTCATGCGTGCCACGATGGCTTCGGCCGCCGCCTTGGCGTCGGCGCGAACGTGGAGATCGGCCGTGCGCAGGCCCTGCCACAGGCCGCGCGGGTTGGTGTCGATCTGCACGGTGCGGGCGCCGGGATAGAGGTAGCCGCCCTCGGTCGTGTAATGGCCGAGCCCCGCGCCGATGCCGATCACCAGGTCGGCCTCGGCGAAGCGCTCGCGCGAGAAATCGCTGGCGAAGGAGCCGGCGATGTCGAGCGCATAGGGATTGCCGTCGAACAGGCCTTTGCCCAAGAGCGACGTCGCCATCAGGGCGCCCGACTGCTCGGCCAGCGCCTCGATCGCCTGGCGTGCGCCGGACCGGATCACGCCGCGGCCGGCCACGATGATCGGCTTCTCGGCCTCGGCGATCATGTCGACGACGCGGTCGACCATCGCGGGATCGGGGATCGGCCGCTGCGCCATCGGCACCAGCTCGGAGGAGGGCGTGTAGTCGGTGAGGTGCGGCCACGCCTGCTTCTGCAGGTCCATCGGCACGGACAGCACCACCGGCTTGCGCTCGGCCTGGGCGATCTGGAAAGCCTCGCGCACATTGTCGAGCACGCGGTCGATGTGCTTCACGCCGACGAAGGCGGCGCCGCAGGCCAGCGCCAATGGCGCCATGTCGATCTGCTGGATGTACCAGGAGGCGGTGAGGGGCGCATCGCCCGCGAACACCACCAGCGGCGTGTTGGAGCGCGCCGAGATGGTGAGCGCCGTCATGATCTGGGTGAAGCCCGGCCCGCAGGTCGTCGAGGCCACCCCGACCTTGCCGGTGGCGCGGGCATAGCCGTCGGCCATGGCGACGGCGCAGTGCTCGTGGCGGGCATGCACGACCTTCATGCCGGGCAGCTTCGACATCGCCACCGACCAGTACATGTTGGCATCGCCCATCAGCGTGAACAGCGTGTCCACGCCCTCGGCCGCGAAGGCGCGGGCCAGCATGTCGGTTACCTGCAGCTTGCTCATCTCGGGGTCTCCCTTTTTCCGAAGAGGCTGCGCAACCACGACAGGAATGCGCGCCACATGAGGTTGCCCGCGCTCAGCTCGGCGGCGGGCGGCGGCGATGGTGGTATCGGTGCTGGCTCCGGCGACGCCTGCGGCGTGGCTGCCGCCGGTCGTCGCTCGGCCACCAGCTTGGCGAGATTGGTCGAGAATTCGCCGAGCAGGGCGCGCGCGACATGCACGCCGCCGGCATTGGCGAAGGTTTCGAGCGGACCCGAGACGCTGAAGCTGCCGTCGATGGCGAGCTCGGTCGTCTCCTTGCCCGTGACCTTGACGTTGCCCGAGGCCAGCGCGCGCGAGGCGCCGCGGCCGTCGATGCCACGCCCCTCGATGGTGCAGGTGCGCTGGGTGTGATCGAAGGCGAGCGTGGCCTCGCCGCGGAACACCGCAACGGTCGGGCCGAACTTCACGCGCACCGAGCCGCGCCACAGCCCGTCGCCCTGGTCAGGAGAAAGGCTGGCGCCGGGAATGCACGAGGCGACCAGCGCGGGGTCGCTCAATAGTGGCCAGACGTCATCGGCGGGCAACGGGATCGTGGTCTGCTCGCTGAGAGACGGCATGGTCAGGCGGCAACCCGCCGTTCTGCCTCGTCCTGCATGATCGTCGTGCGCCAGTGGACGCGCGCCTCGTCGAGCGGATAGCCGCCGCAGGCCTTGTGCAGGCCGCAGCGATTGTCCCAGATCACGATGTCGCCGACGCGCCACTGGTGCTGGTACTGCGCCGGTGTCTCGACCATGTAGGGCGTGAGCTCCTTGACCAGGGCATCGCTCTCGGCCTCGCTCAGCCCCTGGATGCGCACGATGTGATGAGGATTGGCGTAGAGCGAGGTGCGGCCTGTCTCTTCGTGCACGCGCACGATGGGATAGACGGCCGGCGGCTTCTGCCGGTCCTCCGGCTCCAGCAGCTCATGACCCTCGCGCTTCTTGCCGCCGTAGATGTACTCGGCCTTGAGCCCGGCGATGCGCTGCTTGAGGCTGTCGGGCAGGGCCGCGTAGGCCTCGTACATGCTGGCGAAGGCGGTGTCGCCGCCGCTCGAGGGAATGGCGACGCCGTAGAGCTGCGTGCCCTTGCAGATCTCGGCGTCCCACGGCGAATCGGTGTGCCAGTGGCCGCCGCGATTGTAGATTACCTGGTTGACCTGGCCGTCGGCTTTCCTGGTGCCGATGCCCATGACAGTGAGCTCGGCATGGTCGGGATCGCGCGTCTTTCTCACGCGATGCGGCTTCAGCCGGCCGAAGCGGCGCGAGTAAGCCAAAAATTCTTCCTTCGTTAGGGCCTGGCCGCGCACCACCATGACGATGCTGTCGAGCCACGTCTGATAGAGCGTTCGCCACTCCTCGTCGGAGAGCGAACGGACGTCGACGCCGCTGACCAGGGCGCCGATCTTGGGATGAGGCCGTTCAATCTGCATGCGGGAAGTCTACGCCCGTCGTGCCGCTGGTAAAGCCTCGCCGTCTGGCCCGGCAGCGAGCCCAACGAGACCGACCAAAAGCAGCGTGCGTCGCATCGCGGCTTTGGTTTTCGCAGTTCCCGCTGATCCACCAGGTCGAGAGAGCGAGACCTCGCCATTGCCTCTTCCAGGCGGAGTGAATTTTTCACCCTGGCATGCTGCGTGCGGTGAATGTGCCGCGTGCATGCCCGCAATCACGGTCGCGCAGGCGCCGCCGACGCGGCTGGAATGTTTATTGCTTGTGCAATTCCCCACAAGCGTCCGTTCCAGCGTAGCGTAGAGAGGGCCCGATGAATGTGCAGGTGAAGGAGTATTTGACGCCGGTACAGGCGGTGCAGACCGGAGCCGTGTACGAAATCCCCGTGATCGACCTTGCGCCCTTCCGTGCCGGCACGTCGGGTGGCATGGAATCCTGCGCCGCGCAGTTGCGCACTGCGCTGGAAAAAGTCGGCTTCTACCTGATCGTCAATCATGGCGTGCCGCAGGCCACGATCGATCGGACCTATGAAGCCGTGCGCGGGTTCTTCGCGCTGCCCGAAGACGTCAAGCTGCCGCTGCTGAAGAACCAGCACAACATCGGCTACACGCCGATGCGCTCTCTCTACAATCGTCCGACGTCCGACCTGAACGCCAAGCGGCAGGTCACTGCCGCCGCCGAATCCTTCTTCATGAAGGCCGACCTCGCGCCCGATCATCCCGACGTGCTGGCCGGCAAGCGCTTCCGCGCGCCCAACCAGTGGCCGCCGGAGCCGTCGGCGCCCGGTTTCCGCGACGCCATGGTGGGCTATGCACGCGCGCTCGAGGCGCTCGGCAAGTCGCTCCTGCCGCTCTATGCCACCGCGCTCGACCTGCCGGTCGACTGGTTCGACCAGGCCTTCGTCGATCCGATGTACACGCTGCGTATCTCTCGTTACCCGCGCCAGGCCACGCTCGGCGAGCGGGAGCAAGGCCTGCCGCCGCACACCGACACCAGCTTCATGACCCTGCTGCCCTACAATCGCGTGCAGGGCCTGCAGGTGCGGCGGACCGATGGCCGATGGGTCGACGTGCCCGCGGTGCCGGGCAGCTTCGTGGTCAACAGCGGCAACATGCTGCGCCGCTGGAGCAACAACCGCTGCATGTCGACGCCGCATCAGGTCGTCAACCTGTCGCCGGAAGAGCGCTACGCCATGCCGTTCTTCCTCGACGTCAACCGCGACTGGGTCATGGATTGCCTGCCGAGCTGCAAGTCGGACGACAATCCCTTCCAGTACGAGCCGATGACCTACGCCGAATACATGGCCTGGTACACGACCGACTACACCGCGCCGAAGCCCCTGACACGCCTGAGAAGGATAGAGTTGTGAAAGCGTTCTCGATCACCGCGGCGCTGGCCGCATTCGCATTGGTTTCCGCCATCGCGCCTGCCACCGTCCGGGCCGACGCCGCCAAGCCGGTGCTGCGTGCCGGCCTCACCCTCGAGGTCTCGACCCTCGATCCGGCGCGCGCCACCAACTACGGCGAGAACATCATCGTGCTCAATGTCTACGATATGCTGGTGATGCCGATGCCCGACAACACCGTGGTGCCGTGGATCGCCAAGTCGTGGGACGTCTCGGACGACCGCAAGACCTACACCTTCCACCTGCGCGACGACGTGCTGTTCCACGACGGCAAGCCGGTCGAGGCCGACGACATCGCCTTCTCGATGCGCCGCGTGCTCACCCTGCCGGGCCTCGTCGGCGGCTATCTGCGCAACGTCGACAAGGACAAGATCGAGGTCGTCGATCCGCGCACGGTCCGCTTCAACCTGAAGGAGGTCGACCCGACCTTCATCCGCGCCCTGGTCAACCTCAAGATCCTGAACGGCAAGCTCCTGATGGCCAACAAGGCCGAGGGCCAGTACGGCGAATTCGGCGACTACGGCGTGAAGTACCTGCAGAGCAAGGACGCCGGCTCGGGCCCGTACTACATCGCCGACTTCAAGGCCGGCGAGGGCATCACGCTCAAGGCCTTCGAGGGTTACAAGCTGCGGCCGTTCGAGCCCGGCGCGCCGGTCGAGGTCAAGCTGCGCATCATCCCCGAGATCGTGACGCTCGAGAACAAGATGCTGGCCGGCGAGTTCGACGTCAGCCTGGTCAGCCCCTCGCCGCCGCGCGTCAAGATCTTCGCCGACAACCCGAAGTTCGCGGTCGATCAGTGGCCGACGCTGAACAACTACTACGTGGTCATGAACACCACCAAGCCGCCGCTCGACGACGTCAACGTGCGCAAGGCGATCTCGCACGCCTTCGACGCCAGCACGGCGATGAACAAGATCTATTCCGGCGGCATCCGGCTGAAGGGCCCCGTGCCGGAGGCGCTGCTCGGCAAGTGCGAGGGCATCGCGACTTACGAGTACGACATGAAGAAGGCGGCGGAATACATCGCCAAGTCGAAGTATTCGGCCGACGACCTCAAGAAGTTCAAGCTCGAGTACGCCTCGACGGCGGGCTCCGAGCCGTTCGAGAAGGTCGGGTTGCTGCTGACGCTGAACCTCAAGAGGATCGGCCTCAATGCCGAGGTCAAGACCGTGCGCTGGACCGACATCGTGGCCGCCCAGACCAAGCCCGAATCGGCCTATCCCTTCGTGTTCTTCTACGATTCGGCGCGCGTGCGCCATCCCAGCCCGCTGCTCAGCTTCTATACGAAGAAGGGCTGGGGCGCGCCCTATCCCAGCGGCGGCATCTACTGGGAGAATCCCGAGGTCACGGCGCTGATGGACAAGGCCTCGCTGCTGCCGGACGGGGCGCCCGAGCAGTATGCGCTCTACTGCGAGGCCCAGAAGAAGATCGCGGCCGAGGCGCCGGCCATCTTCGCGCACAACGACATCCGCGTGCAGCCGCGCTGGAAGTACCTCGTCAAGGCGGCCAAGCAGGACGGGGGCTCCTCGCAGTACGAGTACCGCTTCGAGACCTTCCGCTTCGACACGAAGGATCCCGACTTCGTCGCCAACCAGTCGAAGTAAGGGCGGGCGGCACCATGAGGTTCCTGCGCCGTGTCCTCAACATGCTGGTGGTGCTGCTGTTCGTGTCGCTGCTGATGTTCGTGCTGGTGCGGGTGCTGCCGGGCGATCCGGTCGGCGCCGCACTGGGCGACGGGGCGACCAAGGAGCAGGTCGAGAAGTTCCGCGTCCAGATGGGCATGGATAAGCCGCTGCAGGTCCAGTACCTCGCCTATCTGCGCGGCTTGCTCGACGGCAATTTCGGCGTATCCCTGATGGAACCGCGCGACGTCGGCACGATCGTCCGCGAGCGCCTGCCGGCCACGCTCGAGCTGGTGCTGTGCTCGCTGGCGCTCGCCATCGTCGTCGGCGTGCCGCTCGGCATCCTGGCGGCGACGCATCGAAACGGCCCGGTCGACCAGGCGAGCCGCCTGTGGTCATTGACCGGCGTCTCCTTCCCGAACTTCTGGGCAGCGCTGATGCTCCAGCTCGTTCTGGGCGCCGCGCTATCGCTGGTGCCGATCACCGGCCGCATCACCGGGCCGCCGCCCGAGCACATCACCGGCCTCTATCTGGTCGATGCGCTGCTTAGCGGTAATTTCAAGGCCATGGGCGACGCCGCCCGCCACCTGATCACGCCGACGATCGTGCTCGCGGTCGGCCCGCTGGCGCAGATCACCTCGATGATCCGCAGCTCCATGCTCGACGAGCTGGCCAAACCCTATGTCGGCTTCAGCCAGGCCGTCGGCATGCCGCGCTTCCTGATCAACTACAAGTACGTGCTGCGCAATGCCTTCTCCTCGACCCTGACGCTGATCGGCTTCCTGTTCCCGCTGATGATCGGCGGCGCCTTCGTGGTCGAGAAGGTCTTTGCCTGGCCCGGCGTCGCCCGCTTCGGCGCCGACGCCATCCTCGCCAACGACTACAACGCCATCGTCGGCGTGACCCTGGTGATCTGCCTGTTCGTGGTCGTGGTGAACTTCGTGACCGAGGAGCTCTACGTCGCCCTCGATCCCCGCATTCGGCTGGAGCGCTAGCATGGCCGTCACCTCGATCGACCAGGCGGCCGTCGCTGTCTCCGATCAGGCGGAAGCAGCTCCCGTCCGCAAGACCGGGTTTCGCCGCCGCTTCGCGCGGTTCGCGCGCAACCGGCTGGCGCTTGCCGGCGCGATCTGCCTGCTGGTCCTCCTCGTGGTCGCGGTACTGGCGCCGTGGATCGTGCCCTATCCCGACGACGTCGCCGATTCGCTGAACTTCGACGCCGTCTTGCAGCCGCCGTCGCTCGCGCATCCGATGGGCACCGACGAAGTCGGCCGCGATGTGCTCACGCGCGTGATGGCAGGCGCACGCTGGTCGCTGTCCATGGCCGTGATCGTGCTGGCGATCGCCGTCACGATCGGCGTGCCGCTCGGCCTGTTCGCAGGCTATTACGGCGGCGCGCTGGAACAGGTGCTGATGCGCATCACCGACGGCTTTTCGGCCATCCCGGCCCTCGTGCTGGCGCTCGCCATCACGGTTCTGCTGGGGCCGAGCCTGATCAACGCCATGATCGCCATCGGCTTCGTCTGGTGGCGCAGCTTCGCGCGCATCGCCCACGGCCAGACCTTGTCGCGCAAGCAGGAGACCTACGTTACGGTCGCCAAGTCGCTGGGCGCCTCGGACATGCACATCATGTTCCGCGAGATCCTGCCCAACATCTCCTCGCCGCTTCTCGTCGCGATCTCGCTCAATGCCGGCTATGCCGTGCTGACGGGCACGGCGCTCTCCTTCCTGGGCGCCGGCGCGCGGCCGCCGACGCCGGAGTGGGGCCAGATGGTGGCGGCCAGCCGCAACTATCTGCCGGGAGCCTGGTGGCCGTCGCTGTTCCCCGGCATCGCCATCTTCATCACCGTCGTCAGCTTCAACCTGCTGGGCGACGGGCTGCGCGACTACTTTTCGGAAGAGTGATGCCCGATTCGCTGTCCTTTCCGTCGGTGTCGGTGCAGGCACCCGTGGTCCGCCTGAACGGGCTGCGCATGGACTTCCACACCGGCGACGGCGTCGAGCAGGTCATCAAGGACGTCACCTTGCGCATCGATCCCGGCGAGATCGTCGGGCTGGTGGGCGAATCGGGTTGCGGCAAGAGCGTCACCGCGAAGCTGCTGCTGGGCATCCTGCCGATGCCGCCGGCCGTGGTGAAGGCGGGCAGCATCGAGATGTTCGGCCGCGATCTCGCAGGCCTTCCGTCGGGCGAGCGCGAGGCGCTGAAGAAGTTCGTGGCCTACGTACCGCAGGACCCGTCGGCGGTGCTCAACCCGTCCTTCACCATCGCCACGCAGATGATCGACATGATCGTCTGGTACGAAAGCGACCGGAAGCTCGCGACCTACTTCCGCAAGCGCCATACCCGCACCGTGGTGTCGCGCGCCCGCGACCACGCCGCGCATCTTCTGGAGAAGGTCTACATCGCCGATCCCGAGCAGGTGCTGCGGCGCTATCCCGTCCAGCTCTCGGGCGGCATGCGCCAGCGCGTGCTGCTGGCCATGGCGCTGAGCGGCAGCCCGCAGCTCATGATCGCCGACGAGCCGACCACGGCGCTCGACGTCACCGTGCAGAAGCGCACCATCGATCTCCTGAAGGACCTTGTCGAGCGCGAGGGACTGGCCGGGCTCTACATCACCCACGACCTCGGGGTGGCGCGCGAGATCTGCGCGCGCACCTACGTCATGTACGCCGGCACCACCGTCGAGAACGGGCCGACCGGGCCGCTGCTCGACGCGCCGCTGCACCCCTATACGCGCGGCCTGGTCGAGGCGATCCCGTCGCTCGAAGGCGGCCTGCCGCGGACGATCCCGGGCCAGGTGCCGGACTATCTGGCGCCGCCGCGCGGCTGCCGCTTCGCGCCGCGTTGCCCTGAGGCCTTCGAACGCTGCCGCGAGACACCCGAGCGCGTCGAGCAGGCCCCCGGCCGCCAGGTCGCCTGCTGGCTCTACGGCAAGGAGGCGGCATGAGCGACGCCGCCTTCCTGCAGGCCGCCTCCGTCACCAAGGCCTTCAAGGTGCGCCGCAAAGGAGATGGGCTCGGCATGACTACGACGGCCCTGCGCGCCGTCGACGACGTGTCGCTGGACATCGCCGAGGGCGAGGTCTTCGCCATCGTGGGCGAATCGGGCTCGGGCAAGACCACGCTCGCCAACCTGCTGGCGCGGGTCACGGTGCCGACCGACGGCCGCATCGTGCTCGACGGCGAGGAGATCTCGCGGCCCAGCGGCGTCGACCTGCGCAGCCTGCGCCGGCAGATCCAGATCGTCTTCCAGGACCCCGGCGCCTCGCTGAACCCGCGTCAGACGGTCGGCGAGATCGTGGCCCTGCCGCTGAAGCTCTCCGGCATGCGCGGCCGCCGCGACCGCGACGAGCGCATCCGCGATCTCCTCGAAGCCGTCCACCTGCCGGCCGACTTCGCCAATCGCTATCCGGTGTCGCTGAGCGGCGGACAGAAGCAGCGCGTCAACATCGCCCGCGCGCTGGCGCTGGAACCGCGCGTGCTGGTGCTCGACGAGCCGACCTCGGCGCTCGACGTCTCGGTGCAGGCCCGCATCCTGGCGCTGCTGATGGCGCTCAAGAAGGAGAGGGCGCTCACCTACGTGATCGTCACCCATAATTTCGGCGTGGTGCGCGCCATCGCCGAGCGCGTGGCGGTGATGTATTTCGGTAAGATCGTCGAGGTCGGCACGGTCGACCAGCTCATGGCGGCACCATTGCATCCCTATACGCAGACGCTCCTGTCGGCGATCCCGGTGGTGCGCGAGTCCGAACGCGCCCTGATCCCTCAGGTCGAGCCACGCGACGGCGAGCTGCCGTCCTTCATCGATCCGCCGCGCCACTGCTCGTTCTATTCGCGCTGCCCGGCGCGCCAGCCGCAGTGCCTGGAGCGCGCCCACCCGGCGCTGGTCGCCCTGCCCGAGGGGCGCAAGGTGAGTTGCCATGTGACGGCGCCCGCGACGTAGTATTGTCAACTCCCTTGCCGGCTCCGTCGGTGGGGTTGCGGACGGGCGACGAAGGAGACGGATCATGGATCTCGGATTGAAGGGCAAGAAGGTCGCCGTGACCGGCGGCAGCAAGGGCATCGGCCGCGCCATCGCCGAGGGTTTCGCCGCCGAGGGCGCCGGCGTGTCGATCTGTGCCCGCAACGCCGCCGAGGTCGAGGCGACCGTGGCGGCGCTGAAGGCCAAGGGCGTGAAGGCGTTCGGCCAGGCCCTCGATGTCGCCGACGGGCCGGCGCTGTCGGCCTGGGTCGCCGCCAGCGCCGAGGCGCTGGGCGGCCTCGACGCCCTGGTCTGCAACGTGAGCGCGCTCGCGGTCGGCGATTCGGCCGAGAGCTGGCAGAAGTCCTTCTCGGTCGACATGATGCACACCGTCAATGCCGTGCAAGCGGCCGTGCCGTTTCTCGAGAAGTCGAGCTCGGGCTCGATCGTGCTGATCTCCAGCGTCTCGGGCTTCGAGGTCGATTTCGCCGCCGGCTCCTACGGCGCCATCAAGGCGGCGCTGATCCATTACGCCAAGGGCCTGAGCCGCCAGCTCGTCGGCAAGGGCATCCGCGTCAACTGCGTGTCGCCCGGCAACACCTACTTCGACGGCGGCATCTGGCAGAACATCGAGAAGAACATGCCCGATCTCTTCGCCTCGACGCTCAAGGTCAACCCGACGGGCAAGTTCGGCACCGCCGAGGAGGTGGCGAACGGCGTCATCTTCATCTCGAGCCCGATGGCGAGCCGGATCTCCGGCACCAACCTGGTGATCGACGGCGCGCTCACGGTCGCGGTCTAGAGGAGCGGCTCATGAGCGGACATGGCAAGCACACGATCCATAGCGATTGCATCCATCACGGCTGGGACAACTCCTTCAAGCCGCGCATCACCATCAAGCCCGGCGAGACCGTCGAGTTCGAGACGCTGGATGCCTCGTCGGGCCAGCTCTCGAAGACCTCGACCGCGGCCGACCTGGCGAAGCTCGATCTCGGCCGGGTCAATCCGGTCACCGGCCCGGTGTTCATCGACGGCGCTCAGCCGGGCGATGCGCTCAAGGTGACGCTGCTGTCGTTCAAGCCGTCGGGCCCAGGTGGCGCGGGGTGGGGCTGGACGGGCAACATCCCGGGCTTCGGTCTGCTGGCCGACCAGTTCCCCGACGCCAAGCTCCATCATTGGCACTATGACGCGAGCCTTGCGCCCGCGATGTACGGTCCGGGCGGTCGGGTGCCGCTGAAGCCTTTCACCGGCACGATCGGCGTGGCGCCGGCCGCGGCCGGCCTGCACAGTATCATCCCGCCGCGCAATGTCGGCGGCAACATGGACGTGCGCGACATCGCCGAGGGCACCGAGCTCTTGCTGCCGGTCGAGGTCGCGGGCGCACTGTTCTCGGTCGGCGACACGCATGCCGCGCAAGGCGACGGCGAGGTCTGCGGCACGGCGATCGAAAGCTCGATCGACGTCGCGCTGAAGTTCGACCTGGTGAAGGGCGCCAACCTCAGGATGCCGCGCTACGTTACGCCCGGTCCGGTCACCAGCCATTTCGACAAGAAGGGTTACGAGGTCACGACCGGCATCGGTCCCGACCTGATGCAAGGCGCGCGCATGGCGGTCAGCGAGATGATCGACCTGCTGAGCAAACGCTTCGGCTATTCGCCGATCGACGCCTACATGCTGTGCAGCGTCTGCGCCGACCTGCGCATCAGCTCCATCGTCGACGTGCCGAACTGGGTCGTTTCGATGTACTTCCCGCGGATCGTCCTGGAGTAGAGCCGCCAAGACGCTGGTAAAGCCGCGCCGATTCGCCCAGCATCCTCCGCAAGACAGAAGCGGAGGAAATCGTGCGTCGTATCGCGGCTTTCGTTTTCGCTGTTCTGCTTGCCCTGCCCGCGACGGCTCAGGAGGCTTGGCCCAGCCGGCCGATCACCATCGTCTCGCCCTACGCTCCGGGCGGCGCCAGCGACTACCTTTCGCGGGTGCTGGCGGAAGCGCTGAAGGCGCGGCTGCACCAACCGGTGCTGGTCCAGAACGTACCGGGCGCGGGCGGCGCCGTCGGCTCGATCCAGGCGTCGAAGGCCAAGCCCGATGGCTACACCCTGCTGCTGAACCATATCGGCCTGTCGACCATCCCCTCGCTGTACAAGAAGCTCAATTTCGATCCGCTGGCGTCGTTCGAGTTCATCGGCCTGTTCGCCGAGGGGCCGATGATCATGCTGGCGCGCAGGGACTTCGCGCCAACGACCTTCGCCGAGCTGGTGGCCTACGCCAAGGCCAACAAGGAGAAGCTGACCTTCGCCTCGTCGGGCCTGGGCAGCGCCACGCATCTCTGTGCCATGCTGTTCCAGGAAGCCATCGGCACGCCGCTCACCATGGTGCAATACAAGGGCGCCGGGCCGGCGATTCTCGACATTCGCAGCGGCCAGGTCGACGTCATCTGCGACCTGCCGACGACCACCTCCGGCGCCATTCGCTCGGGCGATCTCAAGGCCTTCGTGCTGACCGCGCGCAAGCGCCTGGCCTCCTTGCCCGACGTGCCGACGGCGGTGGAGGTCGGCATGCCGAGCCTCGACATGAGCACCTGGTTCGGCCTCTACGCGCCGCGCGGCACGCCCAAGCCGATCATCGACACCCTGAGCAAGGCGTTGCGCGAGATCGTGGTCGACAAGGGCGTCGCCCAGCAGCTCGAGAAGATCGAGACCGAGCTATCCCCGGCGGATCAGGCAACGCCCGAGGCGTTGCGCACCAGGCTTTCCTCTCAGATCGACCTGTGGCGGCCGATCATCGAGAAGGCCGGCATCCAGGCGGAGTAGAGCCATGACGACACGTGCTTGCTTGCGCGAGAAGGGCGAGGCCATGCGCCGCCGCCTGTTCGGACCGGACGACGGTGCGCCCGCCTTCATGCGCGCCCTCAATACCGAGGCGAGTTACGGCGCCATCTGGAGCCGGCCGGGCCTTGCGCTCGAGGATCGCATGGTGTGCGCCCTGGCGGCCCTCGCTGCCGTGCAGCGCCTGAAAAGGCTTCGTCGCCATGTCGCGGCGGCAATCGATCTCGGGCTTTCGCCGCAGGCCATCGTCGAGATCCTGATCCAGATCGGCATCTATGCCGGGTTCGCCGCGTCGGAGGAGGCGGTGGAGACGGCAGGCGAGGTGTTCGGCGAACGCCAGATCGCCATGCCTCAGGAGCCGAGCCGTGGCGACTCGCTCGAGGTGCTGAGCGAGCGCGGCCGCAAGCTGATGGCTGAGCTGCACGGCGATCGCGCCACGCAGGGCTATGCCGCGCCCGGCAACGCGGTGACCGGCGCGCTCTATCCGCTTGCCATCCAGTACGGCTATGGCGAGATCTGGTTCCGTCCCGGCCTCGACTTGCGCCGCCGCGCGCTGGTCGCGGTTGCTGCCTTCACGGCGCTGAAGCTCGACGGCCAGGTGAAGAAGTTCGGCCAGTCGGCGCTCAACATGGGGCTGAGCCGGACCGAGGTGATCGAAGCCATCGTCCAGACGGCGCCGCTCAGCGGCTTCGCTCCGGCGCTGAATGCGCTGGGCGGTCTCAGTGAAGCTCTTGGAGGCAAGGCATGACCCACAACGCCCCCGAATTCCGGCATCCCGACGAGATGGAATGGGAGATGGGCCGCTTCAGGAACGTCACCAAGTTCCTGTTCCATCCGACGCCCGAGCGGCCGACCGTGCCCAATGTCGGCTTCCTGCGCTACGAGCCGGGCGCCGGCTTCCCGCTGCACAAGCACGACTTCGCGCAGGTCTGGTACATCATCGAGGGTGAGTTCCAGATGGGTCAGCGAAAGTACGGCCCCGGCACCTTGGTCTACATGGAAGACCCGCATTTTGAGGACGAGATGCGGACGGAAACCGGGGGAACAGTGCTGTTCGTGCAGTATCCCGGCCCGACCACCGGCGGCCGGCCGATCTACGAAGGGCGAATGAACCTCGAGCAGGCGCCCCGGCCGGAAGACCTCGACCTCGAGCACTGAAGTCCAAGGAAAAGGCCCACCTGATGGGGATCAGGTGGGCCCGCCACACGACCCGACGATGGGGGAAGAGAGCTTGCCGGAGGCAAGCTCGTCGGGACGCCCCCAAGAAATGTCCCAATGGCAGCGCGGTTGCCGTACGCAACAGTACCCTCCTTTGGTCCGCAACCGGACGCCTGCGTCGGCGTTATGTCAGTCGGTCAGCAGGGGAGCTGAATGCCGGATACAATCAATGTGTCACGACCGCGTATCCTGGTCGCCGAAGACAACTACCTCATGGCGGAGGAACCGGGAGACGTCGTCCGCGGCAGCGCCGTCGCCGGCGCGGCGTCATCAGTCGAGAGCAGGCCGGCCCTGATCGCCCGGGATGCGGTCGATGAAGCGGCCGTCCCGGCACGGGCAGAGCCGATTTTCGCCAACACCATCCTGGATTCGCTGCCGGCCGCGACGAGGTCCGCGTTGGCGGCGTGGCTCGAGCGTGTCCCGCTGAAGCGGGGCGACGTGCTGGACGTTTGCGGCGCGCCTGTCGGATACGTTCACTTCCCGGTCGAGGGCCTGGTCTCGATCTTCGTCGGCGCGACGGCGGCGACCCGGATCGAGGCCGCCACCATCGGCCGAGACGGCATGACCGCGCCTGGAATCCTGCTGGGCGACAGCGTCTCGCCCGGCCAGACGGTGGTGCAGGCGAACGGCAGCGCCTGGCGTATCCCGGCAGCCACTCTGTACCAGCTCAGCGAGAGCGATCCCGGCCTGCGCCATCACCTGCTCGGCCAGGTCGGCGGGGCGTTGCGTCATCTCGCCGATACGCTGTCGTACAGCGGCCGCGCGACCATCGTCGAGCGCTTGGCGCACTGGCTGGTGCAGGCGGCCTGGCGGCTGGGCAGCCGGCGACTCGAACTGACGCACGACGTGCTCGCCGAAATCCTCGGCGTGCGCAGGCCGAGTGTGACAACCAGCCTACAGATGCTCGAGGGCAAGCATCTGATCCGCTCGACGCGGCGCGCCGTCGTGATACTCGATCCGGAGGGATTGGCGGAGCTGGCGCAGCGCTGATCGCCGGCCGAGACCTCCGAGCGTAAAAATCGGCCGCCGACTGCAACTGCCATCGCGATCACGGCATTAACATGACATGCAATCCAGACATCACCATGCGCGGACCCTCGTGCTGCGGGAACTCTCCTTGCTGCGCGCGCTGGGTGCCAGCCTTCGCAACTCCAGCCGACCCGGCAGGCTCCGCCGTGCATCATTGTCGCTCGCGATGCTGCCGAAGCCGGATCCAGTCGCCTTGGCGCCGCGCGCTAGCGTAGAGTCCATGGTGCCGAATAAGGGTCCATGAAGGCGCTGTGACCTGGCACGGTAAGAGTCATCAAGGTCACGGCTACGCGATCTGCGCTTCTGACCTCCATATCTTCCGGACCCCTTGTCAGGGTTCGTCTCGTGCGACGTATTGCATGAGTGCTTGCTGATTGCCTGGCTTCACGCCGGCGAGGAGCTGCAGCGATCCCCCGCGGGAAATGATTCCGCGCGCGACCGCCGAGGTCGCTGCAATGCTCCAGACGCCGCCTAGGTCGCGCGTGACCTTTGTGACTCCGGGTACACCACGTGCCACGGAAGCGACGTCGGCGTCCACGGCTCTGACAAGAAGAACATAACCGGCGGCATTTGCTGCAGTCGATGACGGCGCCTCTTGCTGTTCGGCAAGTGCCGTCGGACGGGGCGGCGATATCGGTTCGGTGTCGGAACGTGCCGGACGAAGCCCAACCCACCACGTACGCAGGCGACGCGCGACCGATGTTGTCGCTGATTTCATGTCCCATCGCGACCCAATTGTCGCTCAGGTCGCGCCCCCCCCATTCAGGGCAAAAATATAGCTGTCAAGTTTTACAGGCGCATTCCTGGTGACCCAATTTCGCGGCGGCACAGCTTAATCCCACGAAGGTAGTTCGGGATCAGAAGCCTATGGTGCCGTGAAGACCACAGCGTCACGTTGCCATCGGCACCACGCTGAGACGGACGCTGTGCGGCGGATCGCCGTCGGCCACGAACCATCCCTGTTCGATCGCATGCCTCACGGCGGCGGCGCTCGCCTCGTCGTCGAGTCCCAGGCGCTGGGCGATGTCGTGCACCGGCACCCAGTGGCAAGGCCGGCCGCGGGCCAGCCGCACGACATCTTCGCGCATGGCCTGCGCCGTCCGGACCGCTTCGTCAGCTCGTTCGCTCATGACCTTGAAGAAATGTTCCCGTTGGCCGGAGGTTGCCTCGCTGCGCTCGGGATGCCAGGCGGACCTTGGCTACCTGCGCGCGGCCAAGTGGGCATCGACGGCCGCGGCGAGGTCGTCGTAGATCGCGACCGGCTGGACATAGTCCGGCAGGCCGTCCTCCAGGGCCTTGCGCCCCAGTCCGGTGCGCACCAGGACGCGCCGGCAGCCGGCATGGAACGCCGCCTTGAGATCGTCGACTTGGTCGCCGACGAATGGCGTCTCGGCCGGATTGGCGCCAAAGCGGGCCAGCGCGTCGCGCAGCATGCCGGCCGCAGGCTTCATGCGCGGCGTTTTGCGGGTGCAGGTGCAGCACAGGATGCTGGCGATGCGTGCGCCCTTGGCCGCCAGCAAGCGGGTCAGGGCGTCGTGTACCGCATCGAGGTCGGCGTGGCTCATGGCCCCACGCGCCACCTCCGGCTGGTTGGTGCAGATGGCCACGTCGAAGCCGGCCGCCGTCAGGCGGGCCAGCGCCTCCGCCGCGCCGGGGATCAGAGTCAACCCGGCGGGCGTCTTGATGTTGTCCTTGCGGTTGACCACGACGACGCCGTCGCGGTCGAGCAGGAACAGCGGCACCGAGGCACCGCCGCTCAGTCGTCGCCGGCCGCGGCGACCGGGTTGTCCTGCACCAGCTTGTGGCCGGTGTAGCTGCGGGTATGCGGCGGCGGCAGGTTGCCGCCCGCGAATTCCTGCTTCAGCTCCTCCTTGCGCGCCATGATGCGCTCGCCCAGCGCTTCGATGTCGAGCCCGGCCTCGCGCGCCTGGGCGAACAGGCCCTCCGCGCGCTTCTCCTCTTCCTTGACGTGATGCCTGATCAGCTCCGACAGCACCTTGACCTTGGCGTCGTAGAACTCAGCGTCCGGCTCGCTGTCGAGCAGCTCGGCGATCAGGACCTTGGCGCCGTCGTGCTCGACATAGGCTTCGTCGAGCACGTCCTCGTCCTCGATTTGGTCTTTGCAGGCCGGGTAGAAAATCTCCTCCTCGACCATCGAATGGATCATCAGCTCCGTGCAGATCTGCTGGACCAGCATCTTCTTGCGGTCTTCGTCGCGCGCCTTCTCGGCCTTCTCGAACAGGTCCTCGACCTTGCGATGGTCTTCCTTGAGCAGGGCGATGGCGTCGGGCTTGTCGCGGCTTGGCATTGGGGGACCTCAGGATGTTGCGGGTGAAAACCACACCGACAACGGAGCGTGCCATCGGACGTTGCCGCCTGAACTGCCGTACCGACGCGTGTTCAATATTGGACTGTACGGCCTCCGACTTTGACCTAGTCTTGACTCATCGTCGGCAGAGGCCCTTTGGCGCCGACGGCTGAGAGACCAGAGGCACGACGTAAATGCCCAGCGCTCCCGCCTTCAGGCGACGGAGTTCTGCCATGAGAGGTCTTCTTGCACCGCTCAGCTCGAACGAAGAAGTCACCCTTCGGCGTGTTGCGATGGGATCTATCTTGGCGCACAAGCTGCCGGCGGAGCATTTGAAGCGTCTGGAGCAATTGAAACTGATCGAAGCCGCCGGGGGCGGCCACCAACTGACGCCGCTTGGTCGTCAACGCTACAACGAACTGCCGCGGCCAGCGGCACTGGCGACCGATGGCTCGCCGCGAGAGATCGAGCAAATCCTCGCCAATGTCATCCGCTCCAGGCAAATCTAGACGGCGATGCGGGGCGGCATGACGAAGGGCAGGCTTTGCGCCTGCCCTCGTCACGATTCCTGTCGTGCTCAACCCGGCCAGTTCGCCCGCATGCGGTCGACCTCGGCCTGGCTCGGCCGGTAGGGCGGGGCCTTCTCGTCGAACGTCTGCCAGCCGGTCTTGCGGTACTCGGCGCCGCGTACGGCCGGATCGATCGGCTTGTAGGTCTCCATCAGCGTGGCGATGCGCCCGGCATCCTCGTCGCGCGTCCGCACTGTCACCATGGTTCCGCCGCGGCGGACTGCCTCGGAATAGACGACGGCATGGTCCCGATCGACGCCGGCATCGACCAATGCACCGACGATGCCGCCGGTGGCGGCCCCGGCAACGGCGCCCACGGCGGTCGCAGCGATCCAACCCGCGGCCACCACCGGGCCGAGGCCGGGGATCGCCAGCAGGCCGAGGCCGGCCAACAGGCCGGCGCCGCCGCCCAGCGCGCCGCCGATGCCGGCGCCCTTGGTGGCGCCGGAAACTTCGTCGACGTCGGCATGCTCGGCGCTCACATGCTTGTTGGCGACGACGCTGATATCGGAAGCGGGCACGCCGGCTCCCTCAACCGCATCGACGGCGGCCCGTGCCTGCGCGTAACTGTCATAGACTCGGCATACGGTAGTCATGTCGTCTCCTTTCGGTGGGGGTTACTGCTGCGCCTTGGTGACGACGTTGCCCTTGTAGTCGACGGCGATCTCGACGGACTTGCCGGCCTGAGTGCCGGTGCCGCGCCAGATCCCGTCATCGTCCTTCTTGAGGCCGGCGACGGCGTCGACCCCGCCATGGCCGATCGCGCGGTCCTTGGCCTGGCCTTCGGTGAAGCTGTTGGCGCCCTTCAGAGGCGCGCCCTCGTCAGCCTTGCGCGGCGCGTAGATGTCGGCCTTGCAGGAGTCCATGAACTCGGCCTGCGTGATCTTGCCTTCCGTGGCAATGGTCCGGTCGCCGACGCGCATCAGCGCGACGTAGCGGATCGACTCCTTGTCGGAAAGAACGCCGTCGCCGTTGGTGTCGGCCTTCTTCCACATGTCCTGGCACTCGGCGTCTGTCGCCGCCCACGCCGGCGCCGCCATCGCCACGCCGATCGCGGCGACGGCGAAAAGCGAGATCGTTCTCGTCATGAAGTCCTCCGTGCTGTTGGATTGTTCTCGATGAGACAAAGTGCGGCGCCAGCAATGGTTGCGGCCTTCTGTGAAATTCAGCTCGCACGCGTCGCGCGTCGGCGAACTAGCCGTGCCGGCGCTTCCTTTCGACCGGTGCCTCTGCCGTTTCCAGCGGCGACAGCGCCGGCCCATTGAGCACCGCGCCGTCGGGAGCGAACTGCGAGCCGTGGCACGGGCAATCCCAGCATTGCTCGGTCGAGTTCCAGTTGACGTGGCATCCGAGATGCGTGCACACGCCCGATCGGACGTGCAGCGTGCCGTCGCGCTCGCGGCATGCCGCCAGTCTCTTCAGGCCGTGGATGAGGATGCCGCCCTCGCCGGGCTGCAGCGCCTCGACGGACTTGAGCTCGCTGGGCAGCAGGTACTCCGCGAAATTCTTGATCGCCGTCACGTTCTCGCTGATGTAGGTGCCGATCGCCTTGGCGCTCTTGCGCGAGGGATCGTAGACGCTTTCCCAGGGGCTCGAGCCCGACACGATCAGGTTCCGGAGGAGCAGGCCGGCGAGGGCGCCGTGCGTGATCCCCTGGCCCGAATCGCCAGTCACCACGAAAACGCGCTCCTCGTCCGGGTCGCGGCCGATATAGCCGCAATGATCCAGGGTCGTCATGACCTGGCCCGACCAGCGGTGCGCCTCCTTGCCGAGCTCGGGCACCAGCTTGCGGATCCAGGCTTCGAGCCTGCCGAACCGCTCGTCGCCGTCATCGGCCTCGCCCGACTTGTGGTCCTCGCCCCCCACGATCAGGTAATCGCCCTCGCCGGAACCCGGATGGAGGCGGACGTAGTGGTAGGGATCGGCCATGTCCCAATAGAGCGCATCCGGCAGCGTGTCGCGGGCGATGCTGAACGCCATGGCGTAGGTGCGGTAGGGCGCCATCTTGCTGTGCAGCTCGACGCGCTTGTTGATGGGCGAGTTGGTGGCGACGATGGCATGGCTTGCCGCGATGCGGGCGCCGTTCTGCGTGTGCACCTCGACGCCCTGTGACGAGGCCTCGATGCGAACCACCGGGCTGTTGGCGAACAGGCGGCCGCGGTTGTCGACGACCACACGGGCTACTGCCTGCAGGTATTTCAGGGGATGGAAAGTCGCCTGGCGCGGATAGCGCAACGCCGGTGCGGTCTTGAAGGCGACGAACGGCACGCCCTTGGCGTGTTCGGCCGCGGCTCCGGCCTTGTGCGCGGCCTCGAGTTCCTTGTCGAGCTGCTTCTTCGCCTCCTCGCGCTTCATGCCTTCCGCCGGAAAGAGAAAGCCGTCCAGCCGCCTGAAGGCGCAGTCGATGCCGAGCTCGTCCACGATCGCCTCGATGCGGTCGACGGCCGCCTCCTGGCTCTGCTGGAACAGCCGCGCCATCTCCTCGCCGCGCAGGTCGATCAGGCTGCTGATGGTATCGTCGCAGATCGGCGCCAGGTGCGCGGTCGTCCGCGAGGTCATGCCGCCGGCGATCGAGCCGCGGTCGACGACGATCACTTTTTGGCCGGCGGCTGCAAGTTCGTAGGCGGCGGACAGACCGGCGATTCCCGACCCTACGATGACCGTATCGGCGGTGAGCGCCCCCTCGGCTGCCGATGCGTCGGGCAGTACCTCGACGCGCATCCAGAGCGACCGGGTCGCTTCGTCGCGTGCGTTCACGGCATTCTCCTCCGATGCATGGTCGGCAACGACAGCTTGGACCGGCGGTTGCCGCTTCCTACTTGAGCGCGCTGGGCAACGGCCGCCCGACCGGGAAGTCGTCGTACCAGGCAGCGCGGCGGCCACCGATCAGGCCGGCGATCAGCTCTGCGGCAAGGAACCCGAAGGTGATGCCGTTGCCGCCGTAGCCGTAGGCCGCAAGCAGGCGCGGATGGCCCGCCACGGGACCGATCAAGGGCAGGCCGTCCGCCGTCGTGCCGAAAACGCCGGACCAGGCTGTCTCGGCGCATGGCTCGGCATCAGGAAGAAGCCCGCGCAGCCCGGCCAGCAGGAATTGGGTCTTGTCGGGTGTCGCGCTCGCCCGATCGTCCGGCTTGCTGATCGCCTCGTCGTCGCCGCCGCCAACGACGATGCGATGGTCCTCCGTCGTGCGCAGGTAGAGATAGTGCTCGGTCGCCTCCCAGATCAGCGCTTCGCCGCGCCAACGGACGCGGCGAGGCTGCGGCGGCGTGGCCACGGCCCACGTCGTCGTCACCCGATGGATCTCCGACGCCATGAAATCGGGCATGACATAGCCAGTGGCGAGCACGACCCAGTCGGCTTCGATCGAATGGCCGTCGTCCATCACCACCGTCGTGCGCTGGTTGCCAGTGTCGTAGTGCACCGCATCGGCATCGAACAGGTGGCCACCCCCTGCGACGGCACGAGCCATCAGCCCGTGGGCGAGACAGAGCGGATCGGCATCGGCCGCGTCCGGCGACAGAAGGGCGGCTTCGCGGTCGATGCCGAACTGTTGGCGGAGCGTTTGGTAGTCGAGGAAATGGCCGGGCAGCCCGGCCCGCACCCGCAGCTCGTGCTCCTTCATCAAGGCCTGGGCGTCCGTCGTGCCCGCCGCGAGGTAGAGGGAGTTGCGCGCGCGCATCCGGCAGGCGATCTGGCGCTGCTCGACGAGCGACTGCAGGCCGCGCACTGCCTGCAGGCTCAGCCGATAGGCGCGGGCGGCCCGCTCGAAACCGTAGACGTCGGTGAGGCTGGCGAGCGGACGGTCGATCTCCCACAGCAGCATCGCGGTGCTTGCCGCCGTGCTGCCCAGTCCCGGCCGTTCGCGATCGACAATGCAGACGTCGCGACCATCGCGGACCAGGTGCTCCGCCACCAGAGCTCCGGTGATGCCGGCGCCCACGACCAGGACATCGCATCGCCTGTCCTTGTCCAGCGACCGGCGCGGCGGGCGCGCACCGTTTGCCCACGGCGCGCGACCGGTACGAAGGTCGCTGTGCTGCGCGCCGTCGATGGAAAGCATCAACCGTCGACGCCCTTCAGGCGCGTTGGCCGGTGTTCGCGGTCGCCGACTGGTTGATGTCCTTCGTGACGGACTGCACGACCTTGTCGGCGATCTCGCCGACCTTGCCGCCGATGTCCGCGTTGCCGACTTCTGCCTTCAGGACGTCCGCCGCCGTGGTGACGGCATCACGTCCGGCGCCGACAACCCGCGCGCCGGCGCTGCCGATCATGTCCTTTTCGGCCTTCGACAGCGGCAGCGCCGCGCCTAATGCAGCGCCGAGCGCCGCCCCGAGAGCCGCCATCAGGATGGGCTGTTCTTCGAGAAGGTGCGCCAGGCTCTGCCTTGTCTGGTCGGCCAGCGTCGCGGCCTTTTCCTGAGCTGCGTCGGCCAGGCCCGCGGCCTGGTCGCGCCGGTCGTGCATCTCGCGACGGCCCGCCTCGATCTCGCTGTCGACTTTGTCTTTCGCGGCGGCATAACCCTCGCTCGCCTTGTGCCGGACTTCGCCGACGGTGTCCGCGACGCGGTCGCTGACGGCGCTGGCGGCATCGCGTGCTGCGCCCGCCACCGAGGAAGCGGCCGATGACGCGGCACCGGCGGCCGATGACGCGGCACCGGCGGCTGCGGATGCCATCGTTGAAGCGGCGCTGCGCGCGGCGCCGGCTCCCGTCGCGGCAGCGGACTTCAGCGTCGAACCCGCCACCCCCATGACATCCGAGCCCGTGGTGCGCGTCAGCAGCATGGTGATGCCGGCGCCGATCAGAAGCGCGGGCACGGGATTGGCCCGCGCCTGCTCGGCCAGGGTCTTGACCAGGGACAGGCCGGTATCCTTCACCAGCGATATGGCTTCAGTGGACAGCGCGGAGGGGGCCAGGCCGTCACGCAGCTGGCCGAGCGTATCGGCGAGTTCGACGCGGCTGGCATCCGCTTCGCGTTGCAGGCGAGCAGTCGAGGTCATGTCACGGTCTCCTTCATCATGCGCCCGTCGCGCGACAGCGAGGTCAGGGTGCGGTCGGGAACCAGCTCCTCGGGGTTGAGCCGCTTCTGGCCCACCAGGAAGAGCACCAGGCCGATGACGGCAGCGCCGCCTGCGACCACGAGGATGGCGGCGGGTGGAGACATGCCGTTGGCGATCAGTACGCTCACCAGCGCCTGCAGCAGCATGCCGAGCGCCGCAATCAGGAAAATGGCGCCGGCGGCCATCAAAGCGAGGCCGATACGCAGTGCCGCAAGCTTTTCGGAAACTTCGGCGCGCGCCAGCCGGAATTCGGTCTGGACCAGGTCGGCCGACTGCGCGACGGCGGCGGTGAACAAGGTCACGACGCCGGGGCGGCGGGGTGTGTTGAGCATCATGCCTGCTCTCCGTGGCTGTCGCTGTTGCTGTCGGACGGCGTCGCAACCCCGGCTTTGATCAGCCGCGAAAGGGCGAAGCCCACCAAGGCGGCGCCGGCGATCATGGCGATGGGCTGCGAACGGCCGAACTCGACGGCCGACGTCATCAGGTCTCCCACTTTCTTGTCCCGAAGGTCGGTCGCCAGTCGGTCAATCTTTTCACCCGCGCCGCGCACATAGTCTGCGATCGCGGGTGATTGCTCGGCGACGCTGTCGGCGATGGTGCTGGCGGTGCGTCCGAGACCAGCCACGGCATCCGCCCCGGCCTGCTTTGACTTGTCCGCCACCTCTTCGACCTTCTTGCCCACCGCTTCGCCGACCGCGCGGGCGACGCCGCTTGCCTGGTCCTTTGCCTGATCCGTTGTGTGCTGAGTGCTGTCCGGCATGTACGCCTCCGTGTCTGTTCCTTGTGTCAGGAACGAGGCGTTGAAGAACAAGGTTGCTCCGGCCGACTGATTACCGTCCGGCGCTGGCTGGTGACCCTGCATCACGGTCGCTGATTTGGAGCAACTCCAAACTTGGTGCCTCGTTCTCCTGGCGCCGACAAACAGCGATCAAACGGACAGCGAAGCAGAAGGGACCAACAAGCATGCCCACCAAACGGCCCGCCAAGCGCACGGCTCACGCGAAGAAGCCGAGCGCCAAACCATCACGCCGTCCTTCCGACCAGCCGACGCCGGAGATCTCAATGGCCGCCGAACCGGGCAACGCCCTGCCGCCGATGCTGCCGCGCACCTCGGGCCAGGTGACGCCAAACGACAAGCCGCCGTCGCCGCCCCAGGACACCGACAAGACCCTCGACCTGCAGCCCGACACGCTGGCGCCCGGCCAGCAACTGACGACCAACCAGGGTGTGACGGTCAGCGACGACCAGAATTCGCTGAAGTCCCACGTACGTGGTCCGACGCTGCTCGAAGACATCCTGATGCGTGAGAAGATCACGCACTTCGACCACGAGCGCATTCCCGAACGCGTGGTCCATGCCCGCGGTACCGCCGCCCACGGCGTCTTCCAGGTCTATGAAAGCCAGGCCCATCTCACCATGGCAGCGCCGCTACAGGACCCGACCGTAAAGACGCCGGTCTTTGTGCGCTTCTCGACCGTAGCGGGCTCGCGCGGCTCGACCGACACGCCGCGCGACGTGCGTGGCTTTGCCGTGAAGTTCTATACCCCCGACGGCGTGTGGGACCTGGTCGGCAACAACATGCCGGTGTTCTTCATCCAGGACGCCAACAAGTTCCCCGACCTGATCCATGCGGTGAAGCCCGAGCCGCACAACGAGATCCCGCAGGCCCAGTCGGCCCACGACACCTTCTGGGATTTCGTCTCGTTGACGCCGGAAAGCGCCCACATGCTGATGTGGGTGATGAGCGACCGTGCCCTCCCGCGCAGCTTCGCCACCATGGAAGGCTTCGGCGTCCATACCTTCCGCTTGGTCAATGCCGATGGCGTGTCGCGGTTCGTGAAGTTCCATTGGAAGCCGCTCAAGGGCGTCTGTTCCCTGGTGTGGGAGGAGGCACAGCTCATTTCAGGCAAGGATCCCGACTTCAATCGGCGCGATCTCTGGGAATCGATCGAGCGCGGCGACTTCCCCGAATACGAGCTCGGCCTGCAGGTGGTCGAGGAGACCGACGAACACAAGTTCGGCTTCGATCTCCTGGACGCCACCAAGATCATTCCCGAGGAGGTCGTGCCGGTTGTTCCGGTGGGCAAGCTCACGCTCAACCGCAACCCGGACAACTTCTTTGCCGAAACCGAGCAGGTGGCCTTTCACACCGGCCACATCATTCCGGGCATCGACTTCACCAATGACCCGCTGCTGCAGGGTCGGCTGTTCTCCTACATCGACACCCAGCTTCGCCGAGTCGGGCCGAACTTCCACGAGCTGCCGATCAATCGCTCGCTGCGACCGGCCGACAACAACCAGCGCGACGGCTTTGCCCGCATGACCATCAACAAGGGCCGCGTCTCCTATTTCCCCAACAGCCTGGGCGGCGGTTGCCCGATGCATTCGCCTGCCGCTGCCGCGGCGTTCCGCTCGGTCGCGGTCAAGGAGCAGCCCGGGCCGAAGGTGCGCGAGCGCAGCCCGAGCTTCAGCGATCATTTCAGCCAGGCGACCCAGTTCTGGAACAGCATGAGCGACTGGGAGAAGGACCACATCGCCGCCGCCTTCGCCTTCGAGCTGAACCAGGTGGTCGACGAAGTCGTGCGCGACCGCACCATGAACGAGATCCTGGTGAACATTCACAAGGAGCTAGCGGCGATGGTCTCCGAAGCGACCGGCATCGCCGTGAGCCCTGCCGGCTCGCCCGAGGCGCCGACGCCTTCGGCGCCGACGCCGGCCGGTCCGCTGCGCAAGGATGCCGACAAGCTGCGCTCACCAGCGCTCAGCATGGACAAGCCTCCTCCCACCATCAAAGGCCGCAAGGTCGCCGTGCTGCTGGGTGACGGCGTCGATACCGGTGAGGTCGAGGCCCTGCTCGAGGCGCTGTCTGCCGCCGAGCTGGTGCCCGAGACCATCGGGCCGCGTGCCGGCGCCGTCGCTGCGAGCGGGGGGCCGATGAAGGTCAATCGCGCCGCGCCCAACGCGCCATCGGTCGTCTACGATGCCGTGCTCGTGCCCACAGGTGTGGGGCCGGCGCTGGCGGCTCAGACGCTGGCGCAACGCTTCCTCCATGAGGCATGGCGTCATGGCAAGCCGATCGCCGTGGCGTCCGATGCGGAGACGCTGCTCGAGGCGTCTGGCGTACCGGCATCGAGCGACGGCGTCACCGTGGCCGAGGCCGCCGAGTTGGCGGAACAATTGACAACCGACCTCGGTCGGCATCGGTTCCCGCGCCGGGTCTCCGTGCTGCGCCCATCATGATGGACGTCGTGCATGGATTGAAGAACGATGCCACCTCGCTCGACGGCACCAATATCATCGCATGGCAAGGGGGCTTCACGGGCCGAGGCTCTACCAACGTTCCCGTGTTTCCTTGCCTGGCAGATCCTTGTCGATGTCGACCCACGGCAATCGACCTTCCACACCGTAGTGATGACGTGGCGTGACTGCGGCCGGGTCGTCGAGCGTGCCAACGGCCAAAGCTATGTCGCTGCGTCCGTCATAGGCCAACGCCAGGGGCGTGCCGCACCGTCCACAGTGGCTGCGGACGGCGATCGGCGAGGAACGGAAAAGCGCGGGCGCGGCGCCATCCCAGGAAAGGTCGCTGCGGGAAAACCAGACCAGTGTGGCAAAGCCCGAGCCGGTCCATCGACGGCACATGCTGCAATGGCAATGGTGGACGACGCGAGGGCCTGCAGACGCTTGCCAGCGGACGGCGCCGCATAGGCAGCCGCCCGCAAACAAGGGGCGTTCGGAGGTGCTGACCGTCATCACCCATCAAAACGGGTAGACCACTCATGAGTTGCTTGATTCCACCTCCTGTCGTAGCCGGTCGCGATGCTCGGTCCGCATCCTCAGCGCTCGCTCAGCGGTGGCCAGCACTCGTCGGGCGCTATTGGCGTCCTGTCGCTGGCGCTCGATCCGCTCGACCGACTGGCGCTGTCGCTCGACCCGGCGGGTGGTCAGCGCCACGTTTCGCTCGGCATCCTCCAGCAGCTCGCGAAGCGCGTCGCCGTCGGCGTCACCCGATTCTGCATCTGAACCGGCGCGGCCTGCCGCAGAGAAGCTGCCGTAGCGACGCGCATAGGCGTAGGTGAACTCGGATCCGAGCAGGAAGATCTGCGCCGTGTAGAAGATCCACAGCAACAGCACCACCAGCGCTCCGGCCGCGCCGTAGGTCGAGGCCACGTCGCTCTTGCCGATATATAGGGCAATCAGATACTTGCCCGCTTCGAACAGCAATGCCGTGACGAGTGCTCCGATCGCCACGTCGCGCCAGGCGATGGGCTTGTCGGGCAGCACCTTGTAGATCGCCGCGAACAGGAAGCCGATGAGGGCCGTGGAGATCACGAAATCGACGACAGTGAGCACGATTTCCGCGCCCGGAAAAATGCCCCTCAGGTAACCCGACAGGGCTTCCAGGGCCGCGCTCACGGCAAGGGACACCGTGATCAGGAAACCGGCGGTCACCACGAGGCCGAGACTGGCGGCGCGGGCCCGCGCCAAGCGGCTGAGCGCCGACCGCCGTTCCCTGGCCTTGCGATCCTTGGCCTTCCAGACGACGTTCAGCGCGGACTGGACCTCGCCGAATACGCCGGTCGCCGTGAGGATCAGGGCGCCGACGCCGATCGCCGTCGCCCACAGCCCGCCCTCGCGGTCTCCGACCTTGTGCACGATCTCTTCGAGGGCCTTGGCTGTCGACTCGCCCATCAGGCCGCTCAGCTGAGCGACGATGGCGGCTTCCGCCGCCTCTCGGCCAAACACCAGGCCGGCGATGGCAATGATAATCAACAGCACGGGTGCGACGGCGAACAAGGTGTAATAGGCGATCGCAGCTCCGTGGCTCAAGGCTTCGTCGGCGATGAAGCCCTTCACCGTGTCCTTGGCCAGTTCCCAGACGCCCATGGCATCGAGTCCATATGGTGGGGTCAGAACGAGCTTCGCTCGCTGCCGTTGCGCGCTGCGGCGGTCCGTTATCGAACCGTCGCTTCCGGCCTTCTCGGGTCGTCTCTAGTTTTGCGTGGCGAGGAGGGGACGATGAAGGCGTTGCGCGCCAGCCACCCTCAAGACCGGCTGCCAATGGAGATATCGAAGCCGTTGTTTCGGGCCGGGCAAAGCGCCTATCCTCCGCGACTGATCGACTGATGGAAGATTCCAAAATCGCGGCCAGTGGCCAATCCGTCGATGCCCGTAAGAAAGAGGCAGAACAGTCGCCGGCGACATTGGGCGACGTGCTGTACGCCAAGCCCAAGGCTGTGGTGCTGGAGGAGGACTGGGCGGCACTCGTCCGATCGATCGCCGCGGGCGACCAGTTCGCGCTGCATGCTCTCTACGAGAGGGCTCATCGCATGGTGTTCACGCTGGCTATGCGGATCACGGCCAATCGGGAAACTGCTGAGGAGCTGACCGTCGACGTCTTCCATGACGTCTGGCGGCGCGCGGCGGGCTACGACGCCGCCAACGGCACGGTGCTCGGCTGGATCATGAACCAGGCGCGCTCGCGGGCGATCGATCGCCTGCGCTTCGACAGTCGAAAGAAACGCAGTGATGGCGGCGACATGCAGCAGCCGCCGCCCGAAGCTGCTGCCGATCCGTGTGACGAACTCGAGCTTCGCGAGCAAGCCGAATGGCTGCGCGCGGCGTTGGTGGTGCTCACGCCGGCCGAGCGCCAGGCGATCGAAACGACGTTCTTCGGCGGGTTGACGCACGCCGAAGCTGCGGCGCGGCTCAATATGCCGCTCGGGACGATCAAGACGCGCATTCGTTCGGGACTGCACAAGCTGCGGCAAGCGCTGGCTGCACAGGCGGGGATGCCATGACCACGCTCGACGAGGAAGGCTGCGGGCAGAGCGAGTTGACGTCGGCCTATGCTGTCCAGGCTCTGCCGGCAAGCGATGTTGCCGCGGCGGAAGCCCATATTGCCGCCTGCCCGCACTGCCAGCGCGAGTTGGCGGCCTTGCGTCCCGTGGTCGACCGGTTCGTCTCCTGGCCGACCGACGTGTTGCGTCCGCCGACGCCGCTGCAGGCACGCCTTGCGCAGCGGATCGCCGCGGACACCGGGAGAGAACCGGTGCCGCCGCCGGCACCGCAATGGCGCGAGCCGGACTGGGAGCAGGTCGCCCCCGGCATCGAGTGCAAGCTGCTGGCGACCGATGGCGAACGGCACCGGGTCAGCATGCTGGTGCGCCTGGCGCCCGGTGCGCGTTATCCGGCGCATACCCATGCCGGTGTCGAAGAGTTGCATCTCCTCGATGGCGAACTGTGGATCGACGAGCGCAAGCTTGTGCCCGGCGACTACAACTACGGCCCACCGGGCGCCAGCGACGAGCGCGTCTGGAGCGAGACCGGCTGCACCTGCGTTCTGGTAACCAGCACCAGGGATACCCTTCGCTGAAGGGACTCTAGGGCGACCAATCCAGCGGCGCGCGTTTGTCGTTCTAGAGGGTATGAAGCCGTGGGAATCCCCCTGCGAACGGGCCGAGCTGGCCTGCGTCCATGCCCTGCAGGCCTTGCCGGCGAGCGAACGGGCGCCGATTCAGGCCCATATCGACGGCTGTCTGCACTGCCGGCACGAGTTGGAGAGCCTGCGCCCGGTGGTCGATCGGTTTGTGTTGTGGCCGATCGACGTGCTGCGTCCGCCGACATCACTGCAGGCGCGTCTTGCGCAGCGGATCGCAGGGACGAGCGGCAAGCCGCTGGCGGGCCCGCCCGCACCGCGATGGTCTGAGCCCGATTGGGAACAAGTCGCGCCCGGCATCGAATGCAAGCTGTTGGCGACCGACGGTGCAAGGTATCGGGTCAGCATGCTGGTCCGCCTGGCGCCTGGCGCGCACTATCCGGCGCATACCCATGCGGGCACCGAAGAGCTGCATCTTCTCGACGGCGAACTCTGGATCAACGAGCGCAAGTTGCGGCCGGGTGACTATAGCTGCTGTGCGCCGGGCACCGCCGATCAGCGCGTCTGGAGCGAGACGGGCTGCACTTGCGTTCTCCTCACCAGCACCCGGGACATTCTGCAATGACCGTAGAGGCACCCGCCCGCGACGGAGGACGGTCAATGACGCCGTGGCTCAGTGGCAAATCTGTCCTGATCGTCGAAGACGAATTCCTCATTGGCTTGATGCTCACCAAGGAGATCGAACGCGCCGGTGGCACCACCATTGGCCCCGCGACATCGGTTGCCGACGCGCTGAAGGAGATTGAGACCCGGGTCATTGATCTGGTCATTCTCGATGCCAAGCTCGTCGACGGCTCCGGTGCAGACTTGGCCGTGTGCATCGAGGAGCGTCGAATTCCCTATGTGGTGGTCAGCGGTTACGACGAGGTGGACCTGCCGAGTGGACTGAGAAGGGCCCCCTTCATCGCCAAGCCCATATCAGTGCCGGTTCTGTTGGAGGCAATCGAAGGTCTGAGCGCCGGCTTAATGCCGACCGAGCGCTCTTCCTGGTCGTCCGCCGATCGCTTGTGAGCCGCGCCTGAAAGCACTTTGGCGTGAGCGCATGCTTGCACTGCAGGCACTCGCGTTTCTGCGCCCATATGGCCCATATGGGGCGCAAAAACTATGAGAACAGTAGTCATTTCTTGTTGTCATTGAAATTGACTTAAGTTATCATCAGCGCATGCCCGTAACCGGACATCCGACCGTGCACAAAGCCGAATGCAGGCGCACGTCGCTGCCTGCTGGGCGTCACCAATGCGGAATTGGCCGAGCTGGATGCAGCCGGCGAGCGTGCGCGCCTGGAAGGTGATTGATCCTGCGGCAGCCATGCTAGGATTGCCGGCGAGGGCAGGATGGCGGACGTTCAGGACAGGTTCCCACAGACAGTCGTCGCGGCGCATACTGGGTCTCCGGTTGTCCCCGCGGCGTTTACGATGACGGCCGTGCTCGCCGCCGCGTATCTGGTGGTCGGCGCGGCACTGCTGCCCTTCGCCCGGGAAGCGGGACCCGACCTGCCGGGCTTCAACGCGCTGTTCGCCGGCGGCGTGTTCGTCATCGAGGGTGTGACCGCTTTCCTGCTGATGGTTCTCTATCGTCGCCAGCCCCAGCGCTCCGTGGTGCTGCTGGTCGGCGCCTACCTCTACTCCGCCGTCATGAGCCTGGGCTACCTGCTGGCCTATCCGGGCGCCGTCGCCGCCGGCCGTCCGTTGATGGGCACGCCGCAATCCATCGGCTGGATCTACAACAACTGGGTCGTAGGCTTCGCTTTGTTCACATTCGCCGCCGTGCTGGTCGAGGTGCTGCAGGGCCATCGACGCTCGCCCGATCGCCAGGCCCGGCGGCTGGGCACCCTGGTGCCGGCGCTGGCGACGGTTGCGGCCTTGGCGATGAGCGGCCTGGCGATCATGGTGGGCGATCGGCTGCCGCTGCTGGGCGCCGGCGGCACGTGGACGTCGTTGAACGCGATCTTCAATTCCGCTGCGGCACTCCTGCTGGCGGCCGGCGTTGCCCTGATCCTGCTCGCCATGCGGCCGCCGCGCGACCTGTTCCTGTGGTTGAGCCTCGCTCTCGCGGCCATCGCCATCGGCAACATGCTCTCCGTCGTCGGCGGCGCCCGCTACACGGTCGGCTGGTATGCCTGCCGGCTGAGCTGGCTCGTCTCGAGCGGCGTGCTGCTGCTCTACTTCCTCGGCAAGTTCGTGCGCCAGGAAGGCGAGCTCAGCCGCACCACCGGCGACCTGGAGGAGCGCACCCGCGAGCGCGACCGCATCTGGAGCGTGTCGGAAGACCTTTTGGCCGTTGCGACCTTCGACGGTTACTTCCTCACCCTCAACCCCGCCTGGGAGAAGATGCTCGGCTGGAGCGAGGCCGAGGTGAAGGCGATGAACACTGACGCGCTGCGCCATCCCGACGACGCCGCGCCCGCCCGGCAGGGCCGCGCCAGCCTGGCCGAGGGCGCGCCGACGGTGCGCATGCAGAACCGCTTCCGTCACAAGGACGGCAGCTGGCGCTGGATCTCCTGGACCATGACGACCGACCAGGGGCTGATCTATGTCGCCGGCCGCGACATCACGGCCGAGAAGCAGGCCGAGGAGACGATGCGCAAGGCCGAGGCCGATGCCGCGCATCGCCACAAGATGGAGGCGCTGGGCCAGCTCACCGGCGGCGTGGCGCACGATTTCAACAATCTGCTGATGATCGTGAGCGGCTACATCCCGCGGCTCAAGGAGGCGGTCGCGTCAGACCTCAAGGCGAGCCAGGCGGCGCTCGCCATCGAATCGGCGAGCCGCCGCGGCGCTGCCCTGACCCGCCAGCTGCTCAGCTTCTCGCGCCGCCAGCCGCTCAATCCGGAAGTAATCGACGTCGCCGCGACCATCAAGGAGCTGGAGCCGATCCTGCGCAGCACGGTGGGGCCGCAGGTACGCCTGGAGCTCGCCCTTGCGCACGATCTCGGCCTGGTTCGCGTCGATACCAGCGAGTTCGAGCTGGCGCTGCTCAACATCGTGCTGAACGCGCGCGACGCCATCCAGCAGGACGGCGTCGTGACCATCTCGGCCGAGAACCGGCAGCTCGACGGCGGGAATGCGCCGGATGGCCTCAGCGGCGCCTTCGTGGTGATCGCCGTGCGCGACAGCGGGCAGGGGATTGCGCCCGACGTGCTGTCGCGGGTGTTCGATCCTTTCTTTACGACCAAGTCGGTGGGCAAGGGCACCGGGCTGGGGCTGTCGCAGGTCCACGGCTTCAGCCATCAGTCGGGCGGCACGGTCACCATCGACAGCACGCCGGGAAGAGGCACGGTCGTCACGCTCTACCTGCCGCGCTCGCCCGAGTCGCGGCCGGCCGCGCACGACGACGAGGCCGCGCCCAGCACGGCGGCCGGCAAGGTGCTGCTGGTCGAGGACAATGCCGACGTGGCCGCGGTCGGCCAGTCCATGCTGGAGGAGATCGGCTACACCGTGCGCCCGGCGGCCGATGCCCGGCAGGCCCTGGTGATGTTCGAGGCGGAGGATTTCGATCTCGTGGTCAGCGACATCGTGATGCCGGGCGGCATGAACGGCATCGAGCTCGCCGAGGAGCTGCGCCATCGACGGCCCGGCCTGCCGATCGTCCTGGTGAGCGGCTATGCCGCGTCGGCCAGCGCCGTACCCGAACAGTTCCCGGTGCTGCGCAAACCCTTCCGCCTGGAGCAGCTCGCGCAGACGATCGCGCGGGTCTCAAGCTGAAGAGTATGAGCTTGCAAAGCGACCGCGGCGACTTTAGGAGCGTCGCAGCGGGGGAATGTCATGAACGAGATCGAGTCGGTGATCGCGCGGCGGCTGGCGTTTCTCGAGCGCGAATTCGACCGTATGGGTGGCGCGGCCGACGATGCCGAGCACGACCTCAGGCTCAATCCGAGCGATCCCATCGCACGCCGACAGCTCGAGGCGATCTATGCCCTGGCCGGCAAGACCTGGGCCGAGATCCTGGAGTTGCGGGCGCGCCAACCCGGTCATCATGCCGTCATCCGCTACGACCACCACGCCGATCGCTCGGCCGACCGCGCCTACCGCCGGGCGTTGCTCTAAAGGCGTTACTTCAGGCCGTAGATCGCAAAGTCGTTGGCGACTTCGGGATTGATGGTGAGTGCGGCGTCCTGGTCACCCTTGCCGCCCGCGGCATCGCCCATCCTGATCCGGGCCAGGCCACGGCCGTAGAGCGACAGGGCGCGATTGGGATCGATCGTCAGGGCGGCATTGTATTCGTTCAGGGCCAGCGCCGGGTCGCCGAGCTTCAGGTAGATGAAGCCGCGCGTGTCGCGGACCTCGAGATTGAGCGGCAGCAGCTTCAGCGCCTGGTCGCTGTCGGCCAGCGCCGCCACCAGGTCGCTGCCGGCGATGGCGCGGGTCAGGGCGCGGTTGTTGTAGGCGAGGCCCATGTTGGGATCGATGGCGATGGCCGCGCCGTAGTCGGCGATCGCCTTGTCGTACCGCTTCAGCGCAAACTCGGCATAGCCGCGATTGTAGAGGGCGAGCGGATTGCTGGGGTCGATCGCGATCGCCTTGTCGAGGAGTTCGACGGCGGCGCCGGATTGGCCCTGCATCGAGCGGATGGCGGCGAGGTTGGCCAAGGCGGCGGCGTAGCGCGGGTCGAGCTTCAGCGCCGCCTCGTAGTCGCGCGCTGCGCTGTCGAGATTGCCGCGCCGGCCCTCGGCCAGGCCGCGCGTCAGCAGCACGACGGGATTGTCGGGCGCCAGCGCCACGGCGCGGTTGAGATCGGCCATGGCGCGGCCGACGTCGCTCAGCTGGGAGAAGGCATCGCCACGGCTTATCAGCGCCCAGACATTGTCGGGCTCGATCACCAGCACCTTGTCGAAGTCCTCGATGGCGCGGTCGTAGGCGCGCTTGCGCGTCGCCAGCAGCACGCCGCGGCCGAGGAAGGCGAGCGACGATTTCGGGTCGGCCTTGATCGCCGCGCTGTAATCCTCCAGCGCCTTGTCGGTCTGGCCGCTGCCGTCGAGCGCCACGGCGCGCCGGTAGAGCGCCAGCGAATCGGGATTGCTGGGGTCGATCAGCCGGTCGTAGCGCTGGACCGCGTCGATGTAATCCTCGCCGGCCAATACATTGTCGCCGAGCGCGGTGCGGGCGATGCCGCGGTTCAACCGCGCCAGCGCGATCTCGTCGGGCTTGAGCTGGCGGCTCTGCAGCGCCTTGGAGCAGGCGGCGGCGCGGCTCTGGGCGTCGGCGCGGGTCGGAAACAGGCCCGACACACATTCGGTATAGGCTTGGCGGACCGTCGTGTCGTCGGTGCCCTCGCCGGCCGTCGGTGCGGATGGCGCCGCGGCCGGAGCGGCAGGGCCCGACGTTGCAGGGGTTGGGCTGGCTGGCTGGGACGCGGCCTGCTGTGCCGGTGCGCTGGCGGGCGCCGGCGTCCGGCTGAGATGGTCGACGGCGAGATAGCCGATCACCGCGACCAGAAAAACCACTGCAAAAGCCAGAAACTTGCTACTCGCCGACATCGCCCGCTCCCTTGCCGCCGACCACTAGAAGGTTTCCACCATCGCGACAACTTGTATGCTGGGGCGTGGTTATAATGGCGTTTGAGCATCGATCTTGATCGTCACGTCCTTTCCTCGCGCGATCCGCGAGATCGAGCACATGACGATCCCGCTGAAGGACGGCACGCGGCTCGCCGCGCGCCTCTGGCTGCCTGAAGATGCCGAGGCTGACCCGGTGCCCGCGCTGCTGGAGTATCTGCCCTACCGCAAGCGCGACGGCACGTATCAGCGCGATGCGCTCACCCATCCATATCTCGCCGGGCACGGCTATGCCGCGGTGCGCGTCGATATCCGCGGCTCGGGCGAGTCCGACGGCGTGCTGAGCGACGAATACAGCCAGCAGGAACTCGACGATGGGCTGGAAATCGTCGCCTGGCTCGCCGCCCAGCCGTGGTGCAGCGGCGCCGTCGGCATGTTCGGCATCTCATGGGGCGGCTTCAATGCGCTGCAGGTCGCGGCCCTGCAGCCGCCGGCGCTCAAGGCCATCGTCACGCTGTGCTCGACCGACGACCGCTACGCCGACGACGTGCACTACATGGGCGGCGCCAAGCTCGCCTCGGCCGATCTCGGCTGGGGCGGCTTCATCTTCGGCGATATGTGCCACCCGCCCGATCCTCTGTTGGTCGGCGAGCGCTGGCGCGAGATGTGGCTGAAGCGCCTGGCGGGCGTGCCGTTGTTCCTCGAGCGCTGGCTGAAACACCAGCGGCGCGACGCCTACTGGCGGCACGGCTCGGTGTGCGAGGATTTCAGCGCTGTCAAATGTCCGGTCTATGCCGTCGGCGGCTGGACCGACGGCTACAGCAACGCCGTCCCGCGCCTGCTGGAGCATCTCGACGGGCCGCGCAAGGGACTGATCGGGCCGTGGGCGCATGCCTATCCGCATTTCGCCCTGCCCGGCCCGCAGATCGGCTTCCTGCAGGAGATGCTGCGCTGGTGGGACCACTGGCTGAAGGGCAAGCCGACAGGCGTCATGGACGAGCCCATGCTGCGCGCCTGGATGACGGCGAGCCATCAGCCCGCGACGCATCACGAGACGTTGCCGGGGCGCTGGGTGGGTGAGCCCGTCTGGCCGCCGCCCGATCGCAAGCCGCATCGCCTGTTCCTGACCGACGATGGTTTGCAGCCGGCAAGAGCGTCGCCTGCATCGCGCGCTGTACGCTCGCCGCAGACGGTGGGCAGCGAGGGCGGCGAATGGTGCCCGTTCGGCCGCGGCAACGATCAGGCGGGTGACCAGCGGCCCGACGACTCGCGCTCGTCGCTGTTCGAGACGCCACCGCTCGACGAGACCCTGGAGATCCTGGGCGCGCCGGTCGTCACGGTCGACATCGCCTGCGACAAGCCGGTTGCCAATCTCGTGGCCCGGCTGTGCGACGTGCACCCCTCGGGTGAATCGCTGCGCGTCAGCTTCGGCGTGCTGAACCTCACGCATCGCGACAGCCATGCCGCTCCCGAACCGCTGGTGCCAGGTCAGCGCTATCGCGTGCGCCTGAAGCTCAACGATTGTGGCGCGACCTTTCCGGCCGGCCATCGCATCCGGCTCGCGCTCTCAACGACGTACTGGCCGATGATCTGGCCCGCGCCGTACGATGCGACCGTGACGATCCTCGATGGCACGCTCGACCTGCCGGTGCGGTGGCCGCGGCAAGAGGATGCTGCGCTGCCGCTCTTGCCGATGGCGGAAACGGCCGCGCCGGCTGCCGACACGCTGGGCTTCGAGCAGGGCGGAGAAGGCAAGTACGACCTCGACATCAAGGACGACGACCCGCTGAGCGCCGTCGCCGAGATGCGCAAGGTCCAGACCAAGCGGCGCGACGACTGGCAGGTGCGCATCGAAACCTCGATGCGCCTCACCTGCACGGCCGAAGCCTTCCGGCTGCAGGCAACGTTGCGCGCCAGCGAAGGCGCTACCGAGGTCTGCCATCGCGACTGGGACTGTACGATTGCCCGCGACCTCACCTGATCCGACGGCGTCGTCCGACCGTAAAGGAGTCGACCAATCTGGCAGGGCTCGAATGAAGGCGCGCGTCGAACGGCGAACAGTGGATCTGTCCGGCTTTCCGGACCTCGTGGTGATCTATCTCGGGATGCGCGTCCGCGGCTGGCGCGGCCTCATGACGTTGCTCGGCCTCGGTCCGCAGATCGACAGGGCAGGGGCCGACCAGCCGGACGGACTGCTGCACTTCGGTACCGGCTTCTGGCACGAGACCTATCATCGGCGCGGCGGCATGGAAGCGATCTATGCCGACATGGACAAGCCGGTCGGCTTGCTTGCTTTCGCGCCCGAGCTGCCCGCTCGTGGCTCGGCGTTCTCGGCACGCCAGCGCCTTGGTCTCAAAAGCGACGGTCCGGCGCCGCCACCTGAAGCGCCGGACGCAGAGGCCGCCTGAGACGTGACGGTCAGCGCACCAGCGAGTCGATCCAGCGTCCGAATTGGTCGAGCGGGTTGGAACGTCGTGCGGCCGCTTGTGTCCGCGTGCGTTGAGCCGTCCGCTGCGGCGGTGCGACCTGAGGCGCTGGGTCCAGGCGCAACTGGTCCAGCAGATCGCGGTCGATGTCGCCGGTCTGCGCCTGGCCCCGGCTCTGCTGGTAGCCCATGACGGCGTTGGCGGTCATGCGCCCGGCGACGCCGTCGGCCGGCCCGGGATTGAAGCCGAAGCCTTGCAGGCGCTTCTGGACTTCTCGCACCTCCTCGCCACGCAACGGCTCAGGCGCGGCGGGCGTGGTGGATGCCGAGGCACTCGACGGCGCGGGCTCAGGCGCCGGCGCGACCGGCGTGGTGTCGGGCAGGACGGTCGGCTGCGCGGCTGCGACCATGACGGGCGGTGCTGGTTCGACCGGCGCTGCGGCAACAGCTGGCGGGGCGGCCACTGGTGGCGCGACGGGCGGGGCAAGCGAGGCGATGCCGAGGGCGATCAGCGCGCCCACGGCGACGCCCGCCGTCAATATCTGCTGGCGCCGGCGCGCGCGGTCGTACGCCTTCATGGCCTCGCGCCGTTCCTGCTGTGCCGCGGCCAGGCCGCCGGCCGATTGGCGCGCCGCACGCTCGCCGAGCTTGCGCGAGAAGTCGGCCATCACGTCGATGAACATGGGGTCGTCGGGAGGCGATTTGTCGCGACGAGCGGCCTGCGGCCGGACTTTGCCCCACCATGAACCAATCGTGGAACCTATCGTGCCGTCGCCCAGCATGATCACACCTCGTCGATTGCTGGAGATACGCTATTGGGGCCGTGACATTGCGTGACCAATCGGAGACCAAACCCACAGGCCGACGTGTTATGGTTCGGCGGTTGCTCAATGAAGGGTGGGGGATGGTTTCCCGCAGGGTTGTGTTTGGTGGCGGGCTGGCCAGCCTGGCGTTGGCGGGTTGCGGCGGGCAGCAGCCCGTGGCGAGGCGCGGCGGAGATGTCTACATCGACCACCCGCCGACCGGACCGACGGGGTTGGACGCCGTCATCGACATCAGCCATGGCGTCGCGGTGAGCGACTTCGGCGCGATCCGCCGCAGCGGCATCCTGGGCCTCATCCACAAGGCGACCGAAGGCGGCGACTGGGTCGACCAGTCCTATGCCATCCGCCGGCCGCAGGCCGAGCAGGCGGGGCTGCTGTGGGGCGCCTATCACTTCGGCACGCGGCAGTATTCCGGCTCCGACCAGGCGATGTCCTTCCTCTCGGTCGCGCGGCCGGGGCCGTCGACGCTGATCGCCCTCGACCTCGAGCCCAATGACGGCAATCCGCGCAACACCATGACCTTGGCCCAGGCCGAGGTCTTCGTGCAGGTCGTGCGTCAGCAGACCGGCCGGCTGCCGCTGCTCTACACCCATCCGCAATGGGCCAACGGCCAGAAATATGGCCGCCGCGGCCTCAGCCTCGGCCAGCCGATACAGCCCGGCTCGCTGCTGGCCCAGTGCGATCTCTGGCTCGCCGACTATCGCGAGCAGCCCGACATCCCCTGGGCGTGGGCTGATCGCGGCTGGAAGCTCTGGCAGTACGCCGCCAACCAGACCGCGACCGACGTCGCCTACGGCTCGCACGCCCGGGCGGTGGCCGGCGTTGCCTATTGCGATCGCAATTTGTTCAACGGCGACGCCAACGCCCTTTACCGGTTCTGGAACAGCCGTCCCCGGTCATAGGCCAATCTCCTGGCGAAACCTGCCGCCGCAACCTGTGACAAAGTCGCCGGCAGAAATCCGACTGAAACCTTATGGGAATCCAGGCGTTGTAGGACCTCAGGAGCGGTATCAGCGTGGTTCCTCAAGGTCTTGATGCGGAGGACATCGTCCAGGTCGCTTTGAAGGCGCTGGACGGACGTCCCGACGGTAACCCTGCCTCGTTGGACGACCTTCCGACGGCCCTCTATGTGACCGATCGGGATGGCGTCGTGACTTGGTATAATCGCGCGTGCATCGACTTTGCCGGTCGCACGCCGGTTGCCAACAGCGACCGCTGGTGCGTCACCTGGAAGCTCATGACCAACGACGGCGCGTCGCTGCCGCACGACCAATGCCCGATGGCCACGGCGATCAAGGAACAGCGCTCGATCCGCGGCGTGACGGCCATCGCCGAACGTCCGGACGGCCGGCGGGTGGCCTTCCAGCCCTATCCGACGCCGCTGTTCGATGCCTCAGGCAAGTTCACCGGGGCCGTCAATCTCCTGGTCGACATCACCGCGGCACGTCGGCGCGACGAATTCCTGGCCCACGCCCGGCGCTGCCGCCGGCTCGCCCGCACCATCAACGATCCTCAGACCATCGCCGCGCTGCAGCGCATGGGCGAGGAGTACGAGACGACCGCCGCCGAGCTCGCTACCTCGGCCTAACCGTTACCCGTCAGTCGCAGGATCGCGTCGATGATGCTGTCGACCGGTCCGCCCAGCAGCCAGCCGATCACATTCAGGTTCTGCCCGAGCTGAGAGCCGATCAGCGGCAGGATGAAGATCAGGCCGATGACAATCATCATGCCGTAGCCTTCCAGCCGCGCCAGCGGCCGCGCGAGCACGTCGGGCAGCAGGCCGACGGCGACGCGGCCGCCGTCGAGCGGCGGCAGGGGGATCATGTTGAACACCGCCAGCACGACGTTGATGACGATGGCGTTCTCGAGATTGAGCACCGTCCATTGCCGCGCACCGTCAGGCAGGAAACCGACGAGGTGGACCAGCAGCGCCGCCGCGATCGCCAGCGCAATGTTGATGCCGGGCCCGGCGGCGGCGACCAGCACCATGTCGCGCCGTGGATTCTTCAGCGCCCGGAAATTGACCGGCACGGGCTTGGCGTAGCCGAACAGAAAAGGCGCGTGCAGGAACAGCAGCAGCCCGGGCAACAGGATAGTGCCGAATGGATCGACATGCTTCAGCGGATTGAAGCTGACGCGCCCCAGTTGCCACGCCGTGTTGTCGCCGCGCAGATGCGCCACGAAGCCGTGGCTCGCCTCGTGCAGGGTGATCGCCAGCAGCACGGGCAGCACCCATGTCGAGGCGGTGTAGAGGGTGCTTGCCAGTTGTTGATCCATGAACTCTTCTACTGAGACATGACGACGATGAACAGAGCTTCGGCCAGCCTGCTGTCGGCGCGCGAGCGTCGGTTCATCGAGACGCGACGGATAGGCCATCTGGCGACCGCGGATGCGCGGTCGGCACCGCACGTCGTGCCGGTCTGCTTCGGGCTGGTGGACGACAGGCTCTACATCACCATCGACCGCAAGCCCAAGCGCGAGACCGACAGGCCATTGAAGCGGCTGGGCAACATCCTGGAAAACCCGCAGGCAGCCATTGTCTTCGATCATTACGACGAGGACTGGCGGCGGCTCGCCTGGGTGATGCTGCGCGGCCGGGCGGAGATCCTGGCCGACGGACCGGAGCATGGCCGGGCGCAGGCGCTGCTGCAGGGCCGCTACCGGCAGCTCGCCGCCATGCAGCTCGCCGGGCTTCCCGTCATCGCCATCCGCATCGAGCGGACGGCAAGCTGGGGCGACCTCGGCGATTGAGTGCAACTGGCGGGAGGGGCCCGCGACGCACGGTCGCTTTGCTTCGGGGACGTTTGACAGGCATCGACCGTATCCAGCCATGAGCGCGTGCCCGGTGCGCTTGTCCCCGCCCTTTGCGGCGGGGCGATGCTCTATCGATTTTCGCTCCGGGCGGTCCCCTTCGCTGAAATCCCGCGTGCTGAGCGACCAAGGCAGGTGATCCTGATGCGCAATGTTTTCAGTGGTTTATGGGCTGCCGCAGCGGCGGCCTTGTTGTTCGTGTTTCCGGCCGGGGCGGCCAGTGGCGACCCCGGACAATTCGTCAAAAACGTGACAAGCCAGCTTGCCGACATCGCCCGGACCAAGAGCGGTCCGAGCCGCGATGCCGCCGTCCGCGAGGTGCTGCGCAACAGCTTCGATCTCGCCCACATCGCGCGCGTGGCGCTGGGCGGCTATTGGAGCCAGGCCAGCGAGCCGCAGCGGGCGCGCTTCCTGGTGGCGCTGGAAGCGGCCGAGGCGCGGGCCTACGGCGATCGGCTGGCCAAGCTTGCGACCTCCGACGTCACCATCGACAAGGTCGATGCCCGGCCCAACGGCGTGTCGATGGTGAAGGCCGTCTTCACCCAGGCCAACGGCGAGACCACGCGCATCGAATGGGAAGTGCACGACGACGGCCGCGGTGCGCGCATCGCCGACCTCAAGGTGGCCGGCATCAGCATGTCCCAGATCAAGCGGTCGGAGTTCAACTTCTATATCCAGGGCAACGGCGGCCAGGTCGAGCCGCTGGTCCGCGAGCTGGAAGCCCGCGCCAGCCGCTAGATCTTCGGAG
>NZ_BKAJ01000133.1 GCF_007992495.1 Reyranella soli | reverse complement strand
TATCCCCCTCACCCAACCTCTCCCCCTAGCGGGGGAGAGGAGCCTGATCCGGAGACGGTGGTCTACGCTCGATCAACCCGGCAACGACCACCGACAGCACGACCTTGCCTGCCTGATTCACCAACTCATACAGCAGGTCGAAGTGGCCGCGCCGCGGTCTGCTCGATTCGCGCTTGCCCTTGATCGTGATCCTCAGCCGGACCAGGTCGCCTGACCGTACAGGGGCGGGGAACTTCAGGTGCCATTCCGAAGCGCCAAGCACTGCCCAGCGCCGTCCGGGAACGTTATAGATCTGGTGGCCCAGCCGATACATCAGCGTGATGGTGTAGCCGCCGCTGGCGATCAGGCTGCCGTACGGATTCTGGGCCGCCGACGCCTCGTCGACGTGAAATGGCCAGGGGTCGTTGCGGCGATTGTAGGCCAGCATCTCGTCGCGATCGATCGCGACCTCGTCGCTCAGGAAAGAGGCGCCCACGACGAGATCCTCGAAGTAGACTGGAACCTCCATCGGTTCTCCTGCTTGCATCGGGCTGGTGTTGCAGCAGCATTGTTGGACGATCAACTACCCGAGGGGTAATGGAGCGCGGGAGCCGACCCTCTCTTCTCATGTCCTCCCCCGTCATACGGGGGAGGATACAGGAGGGGGAAAGCCGCAGAGACGATCTCTCGACGGATGAGATCATGATGATCTGTAACTGGCCTGCGCCCTGCTCGTGGCTCGCCCCCTCCTGTATCCTCCCCCGCAAGCGGGGGAGGAGATGAAGGTGCGTGTTCGCTCCGCCGAGCCAGGTGAAAGCCAAAGCCTCACCGCCCTCTGCGTCCGGTCGAAGGCGCATTGGGGCTACGACGCCGCGTTCATGACATTGAGCGCAGCGACGTTGAATGTGAACGAAGCCGACATCGCCCTTGGCCGCGTGCTGGTGGCGGTCGATGACGCCGGCCGCGCGATCGGCATGGCCTGCGTCGTGCCCGACGGTGACATGGCCGACCTCGACGCCCTGTTCATCGACCCGCCGGCGATCGGCAGCGGTGCCGGCCGCGCCTTGTTCGACGCCGCTGTCGCCCTCGCGCGAAAGCAGGGTGCCGGGCGCATGACCATCCTGGCCGATCCCAATGCCGCCGCCTTCTACGAGCGCATGGGCGCGCGCTTTCTGCGGAACGCGCCGTCGGACGCCATTCCCGGCCGCACGCTGCCATTCTATGAGTACGACCTCACCTCGAGGACTGTTGCATGACCACGCTTTCACCTCCCGCCACCATCGCCTTCATCGGCCTCGGCATGATGGGCCGGCCGATGGCCTCGCGGCTCGCCGAGGCGGGCTTCAAGCTTCGCCTGTACGACCTCTCCCAAAAGGCGGTGTCCGATTTCATCTGTGCGCATCCCATGGCGCTGGCGACCGCCTCGGCCAAGGCCGCGGTGCAGGGCGCTGACGCCGTGATCACCATGCTGCCCGACGGCAAGATCGTGCGGCAGGCGCTGATCGAGGGCCGTGACTCGGCCCGCGAAGGCATGGCGGCGGGCATGCTCGCCATCGACATGAGCTCGTCCAATCCCGTCGACACCCAGAAGCTCGCGCGCGATCTCGCGGCGCTGGGCGTGGCCCTGCTCGATGCGCCGGTGTCGGGCGGCGTCAAGCGCGCCATCGACGGCTCGCTGTCGATCATGGTGGGCGGCAACGCCGCCGACCTCGAGCGCGCGCGTCCCGCCTTCGCCGCCATGGGCAAGACCATCACGCTCTGCGGCCCGGCGGGCGCGGGGCACGCGCTGAAGGCACTGAACAACTACCTGTCGGCCGCGGGCCTGGTCGCCATGTGCGAGGCGCTGGTCGTGGGCGAGGCCTTCGGCCTCGATCCCGGCACCATGGTCGACGTCTTCAACAGCTCGACCGGCAAGAGCAACGCCACCGAGGTGAAGGGCCGCCAGTTCGTCGTGCCGCGCAATTTCGCGGCCGGCTTCACCACCGGCCTGATGGCCAAGGACCTGCGCACCGCGAGCGAGGTCGCGAACCACCTCCAGCTCAACATGCCCGGGCTGAAGCAGGCGGTGGCCTACTGGGCCGATGCCAGCGGCAAGCTCGGCGGCTCGGCGGACCACACCGAGATTTTCCGTTATGCTGAGATGCTTGCGGAGGAGGAGTCATGAACCCGGCCTTCACGCTCGACAGCACCTACATTCACCTGCGCCCCGACGAGAGCGCGCTCGCCATGGAAGGCGGCGCCAAGTTCTGGGCCGGCATCGGCGAACGCCACGACCTCGAGCAGGGCCGCCTGATGGGCAGCACCGACCAGAAGGCCGACTGGAGCCACTGGGAACGCCATCCCGCCGGCGATGAGATCCTGACCCTGCTCTCGGGCGAGATGGTCATCGTGCTGGAGACTGCCGCCGGCGAGCAACGCACGGCGATCAAGCCCGGCGAGACCTTCATCGTCCCCAAGGGCGTCTGGCACCGCGGAATCGTCACAGCGCCCGGCCGGCTGATGTTCGTCACGCCCGGAGCCGGCACCGAGCACAAACCGGTCTAGATCTTGCCGGACCGCGGACCCCTGCCTCCGCCGAAGCGAAGCCGCTTCGGCTTCGCAGGTCCAGGTCCGCTCATGGTCATACTCTTCCGGACCGCGAGCCTCCGGCTCGCTCAAGCTCATGAGCGAGCCGGAGGCTCGCGGTCCAGAAGACCATGAGCGGACCCGGCGAGATATGGCCGGGGATGTGCCCACCGCTTGCCACGTATTACCAGGCAGGACGGCTTTGACAGGGCGGGCCGCCGCCCTTATATAACCGCCACCTAGGGCCCTTGGCGCCGCCTCCCCGGCGGTGATCGACGGGGTCCACACCGAACGTCACAGCGCAATATCAAACGGCCGCAACCTGCGGCACTGGCGCGTGCGTTATCTCCCACCTGATTGAAGACCCATGAACCTCCAAGAACTCAAGATCAAGAAACCGCCCGAGCTGCTTGCATTTGCCGAGGAGCAGGGCGTCGAAGGCGCGGCGATGATGCGCCGCCAGGAACTGATGTTCGCCATCCTGCAGAAGGTCGCCGCCGCCGAGCAGGCGATCTTCGGCACCGGCACCATCGAGGTGCTGCCCGACGGCTTCGGCTACCTGCGCTCGATGGAAGCCAACTACCTGCCGGGCGCCGACGACATCTATGTCAGCCCGACCCAGGTCCGTAAGTTCGGCCTGCGCACCGGCGACACGGTCGAAGGCGAGATCCGCGCGCCCAAGGACGGCGAGCGCTACTTCGCCATGGTGCAGATCAACAAGATCAATTTCGACGATCCCGATGCGCTGCGCCACCGCATCAACTTCGATTCGCTGACCCCGCTCTATCCCGACCAGAAGCTCAAGCTCGAGATGGAAGGCGGCGCGGCCGTCATGGCGCCGGCCGTCAAGGAAGAGGAGGGCGGCTCGCGCGCTACCTCGTCGGGCCGCGTCAGCTCGCGTCGCACCGGCACGCTCACCAAGAAGGCCGGCACCACGCCGCAGCAGCAGCTCGACATCTCGACCCGCGTGATCGACCTGATCGCGCCGATCGGCAAGGGCCAGCGCGCCCTGATCGTGTCGCCGCCGCGCACCGGCAAGACGGTGCTGCTGCAGAACATCGCCCACGCCATCACCGCCAACAATCCCGAGGTCTACCTCATGGTGCTGCTCGTCGACGAGCGGCCGGAGGAAGTGACCGACATGCAGCGCACGGTGAAGGGCGAGGTCGTGAGCTCGACCTTCGACGAGCCGGCCAGCCGCCACGTCGCCGTGGCCGAAATGGTGATCGAGAAGGCCAAGCGCCTGGTCGAGCACAAGAAGGACGTGGTGATCCTGCTCGATTCGATCACCCGCCTCGGCCGTGCCTACAACACCGTCGTGCCCAGCTCCGGCAAGGTGCTGACGGGCGGCGTCGACGCCAACGCCCTGCAGCGGCCCAAGCGCTTCTTCGGCGCGGCGCGCAACATCGAGGAAGGCGGCTCGCTCACCATCATCGCCACGGCGCTGATCGACACCGGCAGCCGCATGGACGAGGTGATCTTCGAGGAGTTCAAGGGCACCGGTAACTCCGAAATCATCCTCGACCGCAAGGTCTCCGACAAGCGCACCTTCCCGGCCATCGACATCACCAAGTCGGGCACCCGCAAGGAAGAGCTGCTGGTCGATCGTGCGACGCTGTCCAAGATGTGGGTGCTGCGCCGCATCCTCATGCCGATGGGCGCCGTCGATGCCATCGAGTTCCTGCTCGACAAGCTGCGCACCGCCAAGACCAACCAGGACTTCTTCAGCTCGATGAACCAGTAACGGTTCATGAAAGCGCTGGTCGTCGTCGGCCATCCCGCTCCCGGAAGTTTCAACCGGGCTCTTGCGGAAAGCATTCGGGAGACGTGGACCGCGGCGGGCTGCGAGGTCAGGTTTCACGATCTGGTCGAGGAGGGGTTCGATCCCCGGCTGACCGCCGCCGAGGCGCGCGGTCAGACCTCGACCGATCCGCTGGTTCGCCGGCACATTGCCGAGCTGCGCGACAGCGATCTATTGGCCGTCGTTCATCCCAACTGCTGGGGCGCGCCGCCTGCCATCGTGAAGGGCTGGATCGACCGCGTCTTCGCACCCGACGCTGCCTACGGCTTCACCAAGGGCGTCGACCAGGGCGACGTGCCGATCGGCCTTTTGACCATCCGAGCGGCGTTGATCGTCAACACCGGCAACACGCCGCCGGATCGCGAACGTGAAGCCTTCGGCGACCCACTGGAGCGCATGTGGCGCGACTGCATCCTGCGCTACTGCGGCGTCCGCCATGTCCTGCGCACGCTGCTCGGTGTGGTCGCGACGAGTTCGAACGAAGAACGGCGGCGCTGGCTGGCCGAGGTGACCGCGTTGGCGGATAAGGCCGCCTCAACCGTCATCCCGACCGTTTTCAATGCGCCTCGCCGGCGCTCCTAGCGGCGAGCGCCTGAGCGAGGTCGAGGTATTTGCGCGTAGGCTTTGAGCACTGCTCGGTGCTCGTGCCCTTGATTCGGTCCCTCAGTGATGATGAACCATCAGATACGCCAAGTCCGTTCGACCGATGACGGTCTTCATCCGCGGCGTAGCCAATAGACGCCGGAGCAACCAAATGGCTGCCCGACGCCACAATGTCAGCTCAAAGTGTGAGGCGAATTCGCGGTTGATTTCCAAAGGCCGCCAATAGGATGCGTGCCACTCGCAATAGGCCGTGTGAAATAGCTTCGTCTGCTCCTGTGATGCCTTCAAAAGAGCACAGCCGCAGTCGGCGTGGATTTCCACGCTGTCCTCGCTGGGAAAGCGGAACCTGTGCCCGCTGCCCAGGTGGTGCAGGGTATCGTTTGAGAACTCGAACTCCTCGGGTTGCGCCCGAAGGGCGGCGATTGCTGGAGACAGGTCCAAATAGGCCATCTGACACTCCTCCTGCTGGTGTTTCACCGGGTGCCGTCGCCCTTGATTGCCGGGTCGCACATCGGCGGCCATTGGGCCGAGCGGCATAGTGCGCGCCTGCAAACTTTGTGCCTGTCCGGGGAGTATCGCGGCCTGACTGCCGGTCAGGCCCCGAGATCGGCTGCGACCGCTCGGCGCTGTTCGCGGCTCACGGCGACCTTCTGACCGAACCATGCCTCGAAACCCAACCGGCCCTGGTGCAGCAGCATGTCGAGGCCATCGATACAGCGCTGGCCGCGCGCGCGGGCGGCGGCCAGCAGCGGGGTCTCGAGCGGCACGTAGACGATGTCGTCGACGACGGCATTGGCCGGCAGCCGGCCGACATCGATCTCGAGCGGCGGCTGGCCCTTCATGCCAAGCGACGTGGTGTTGACCAACAAGGTGGCGCCGTCGAGGGCGGCGTCGCGCTCGTCCCAGCGCTCGACGGCGATGCGCCGGCCGTCGCTCGGCGTGAAGGCGACGCCGAGATCGATGGCGCTCTTCTGCGTGCGGTTGACCAGGCGCAATTCGGGTACGCCTGCCGCCACCAGGGTGGCGACGACGGCGCGCGCCGCGCCGCCGGCGCCCAGCACGGTGGCCGGTCCCGCTGCCGCCTGCCAGCCCGGCGCGCCCTGCTTCAGGGCTTCGAGGAAGCCGAAGCCGTCGCTGTTGCGGCCTTCGAGGGTGCCGTCGGGCTGCTTGATCACCGTGTTCACCGCCCCGATATGCCTGGCGAGCGGATCGATGCGATCGAGCAACGGCATGATGTCGATCTTGTGCGGCAGGGTGAGGTTGCAGCCGCGCGCATTGGGCGTGCGCTTGAGGAAAGCGATGAGTTCCTCGAGCGCGGCGCGCTTGGGTTCGACCGGCAGGCGGCCGTAGTGGCCGCTGATGCCGTGCTGCTTCAGCCAGAAGCCGTGCAGGGCGGGCGAGCGCGAATGCTCGACCGGCCAGCCGACGATGGCGGCGAAGGGCCGGTCATTGGCTTCGCGCAGCAGGGTCTCATAGGGGCTCATGGCGTTTTCTCCAGACCGATTCCGTGCTCGGCCAGGAAGGCCAGGAGAGGCAGCAGCGGCAGGCCAAGCACAGTGAAATAGTCGCCTTCGATGCGGGTGAAGAGATGCGCGCCCAGTCCCTCGAGCTGGTAGGCGCCGACCGAGGCGCAGACCGCCTCGCCGGCGCGCGCGAGATAGGCGTTGAGGAAGGCGTCGGTGAAGGGCCGCATGGTCAACCGGCCGGTCTCTGTCGTGTGCCACAGGCGCACGCCGTTCCTCGCCACCACGACCGACGACACCAGCTCGTGCGTGCGGCCGCCCAGCGCCTTCAGCTGCTCGCGGGCGGCGGCAAGGTTGGCCGGCTTGTCGTAGTGCTTGCCCTCGCAGGCCAGCGTGGAATCCGCACCGATCACGAAGGCGCCGGGCCGCCGCGTCGAGACGCGCAGCGCCTTCATCTCGGCCAGCGTCGTGGCAATGTCCTGCGCGGTGGCGCGTTCACCCAAAAGGCTGAGCTTCACCTCGTCCTCGTCGACGCCCGACGGCTCGATCGCGAAGTCGAGGCCGACGTTCTGCAGCATCTGGCGACGGGAGGGACTGGCGGAAGCGAGGATCAGCATCGGTCTCGATCAGGCGGGCTCGATGCGGAACAAGCCGCCATCGTCGGCGTGGGTGACGAGGTACAGGAGCCCGTCGGGCCCCTGCCGCACGTCGCGGATATAGGGAAGCCGGTCGACGAGCAACCGCTCCTCGCCGCGATAGCGCTCGCCATCGAGCTCGATGCGGAACAAGGCCAAGTTCGACAGCGCACCGGTGAAGACCGAACCCTTCCAGCCCGGGAACCGGTCGCCGGTATAGAAGCAGAGCCCGCAGGGGGAGATCGACGGCACCCAGTAACGCACCGGGTCTTCCATGCCGGGCAGGCTTTTGTACGGGCTGATGATGGCGCCGCTATAGTCGACGCCGTAGGTGGCGCGCGGCCAGCCGTAGTTGGCGCCGGCTTTCAGGAGGTTGAGCTCGTCGCCGCCACGCGGGCCATGCTCGCACTCCCACATGCGACCGGTCTCGGGGTGCATGGCGAGCCCCTGCGGATTGCGATGCCCCCAGGTGAAGATCTCCGGCCGCGCATCGGAGCGGCCGACAAAGGGATTGTCGGACGGGACCGAGCCGTCGTCCTTCAGCCGCAAAACCTTGCCGTTCAGGACGGTGAGATCCTGTGCGCGATCGCGCTGGTAGCGCTCGCCGGTGGTGACATACATCAGACCGGCGCGATCGAAGGCGATGCGCGAGCCGAAATGCAGGCCGCCGCCGGCGTCGGGGAGGGCGCGGAAGATGGTGGTGACCGAGCGCAGGGCGCCGTCGCCCAACTCGGCCCGCGCCACATGGGTTGTGGCGCCGCCCGAGCCTTCGGCGGCGTAGGACAGGTAGAGCACCCGGTTGGTCGCAAACTGCGGATGCAGGCAGACATCGAGCAGCCCGCCCTGGCCGCGGGCATAGACCTTGGGCACGCCGCCCAGCGGCGCGCGCTCCAGCCGGCCGTTGGCGAACATGCGCAGCCGTCCCGGCCGCTCGGTGACCAGAATCCGCCCGTCCGGCAGGAAGGCGATGGACCAGGGCTGCTCGAGGTCGCGCGCCAAGGTCACCAGCCGGTAATTGGCCTTGCTGCTCTTAAGGATTTCCTGGCCGCGCGCAATCGACGGTGCAGCGAGCGCGGCGGTTGCAGCCAGGATGATTTTGCGTCTTCGCATCGACTCTCCAAGGGCCGCCACTATACTCGACGCCCTTGGCCGACGGGCGTTCCTGAATTTGCAAAGCGCGGGGAGTTGAAAATGTCGAAATCGATCCTGATGCATGAGAATGGCGGACCGGAGAAGATGCAGCTTGAGGAGGTCGAGGTCGGAAAGCCCGGCCCCGGCGAGGTCAAGATCAAGCACACCGCGATCGGCCTCAACTTCATCGACGTCTATACGCGCTCGGGCCTTTACAAGACGCCGCTGCCCAACGCGGTCGGCCGCGAGGCCGCCGGCGTGATCGTCGAGGTCGGCCCCAGGACCAAAGGCTTCAAGAAGGGTGACCGCGTCGCCTATTGCGGCGAGCTCGGCGCCTACTGCCAGGAGCGCATCATGGGCGTCAAACAGCTCGTGCATGTGCCGAAGGGCGTGAGCGACGAACAGGCCGCGGCCATCATGCTGAAGGGCATGACCACCGAGTACCTCATCGATCACTGCGCCAAGCCGTGGCTCAAGAAGGGCGACATCGTGCTGTTCCATGCCGCCGCCGGCGGCGTCGGCCTGCTGTTCGGCCAATGGGCCAAGGCGCGCGGCTACAAGGCGATCGGCACCGTGTCGTCGCCGGAGAAGGCCGCGTTGGCCAAGAAGAACGGATACAAGTGGGTCATCAACTACACCAAGCAGGACGTCGTCGCCGAGGTGAAGAAGATCACCAAAGGCAAGGGCGTGCCGGTCGTGTTCGACGGCGTCGGCAAGGACACCTGGGAGGCCTCGCTCGACAGCCTGTCGCCGCGCGGCCTGATGTGCTCGTTCGGCAACGCCTCGGGCGCGGTGGCGCCGCAGTCGCCGGGCATTCTCAATGCCAAGGGCTCGCTCTACCTGACGCGGCCCAGCCTTGGCGCCTATACCGCCACCCGCGCCGACCTCGAGGCCAGCGCCAAGTCGCTGTTCAAGATGGTCAAGAGCGGCAAGGTGAAGATCGCCATCGACCAGCGCTATCCGTTGGGCGAGGCGGCGCAGGCCCATATCGACCTGGAATCGCGCAAGACCACCGGCCAGACCATCCTGGTGCCCTGATCCACGAGCCGGCGTTCAGCGAATGATGATCGTCGGACTCACCGGCTCAATCGGCATGGGCAAGTCGACCGCAGCCAAGATGCTGCGGCAGATGGGCGTGCCGGTTTACGACGCCGATGCCAACGTGCATGCCGTCCAGGCCAAGGGCGGTGCAGCGCTGCCGGCTATCGAGGCGGCGTTTCCCGGCGTGGTGAAGGATGGCGTGCTCGACCGCCAGGCGTTGGGCGCCCGCGTCTTCGGCAACAAGGAAGCCCTGCGCAAGCTCGAGGCCATCGTCCATCCCCTGGTCGGCCAGCGGCAGCGCGCCTTCCTGAAGCGCGCCGCCCGGCGTGGCGAGAAGCTGGTCGTGCTCGACATCCCGCTGCTGTTCGAGGGTGCGGGCGAGCGGCGTGTCGATGCCACCCTGGTGGTGAGCGCGCCGGCGTTCCTGCAGCGCCGGCGCGTCATGGCGCGACCCGGCATGTCGACGGAACGGTTCGAGGGCATCCTGCGCCAGCAAGTGCCGGATGCGCTGAAGCGGCGCAAGGCCACCATCGTCATCCCGACGGGGTTCGGCCTTGCGCCGACGCGACAAGCGCTTGCGAAGGCGGTGTCGAAACTGAAGAAGCGTCGTGGCCGCTTCTGGCCGGCCAATCCATGGCGCGAACGATTCACAGCCCAGCTTGCCCGCGCGCGCCGGAAGTAAGCTACAAGGAGTCCATGCGCGAAATCGTTCTCGACACCGAGACCACCGGCCTCGATCCACTGGCCGGCCATCGCGTGGTCGAGGTGGGCTGCATCGAGCTCTTGAACACCGTCGCCACCGGCAAGACGTTCCACACCTACTTCAACCCGGAAATGATCATGCCCGCCGGGGCGCAGGACATTCACGGGCTGAGCGACGAGTTCCTGGCCGACAAGCCGTTGTTCGCCGACAAGGTCGAGGAGTTCCTGGAATTCGTCGGCGACGCCCAGCTGGTGATCCACAACGCGCAGTTCGACATCGGCTTCCTCAACGCCGAGCTGGAGCGAGTCGGAAAGCCCAAGCTGATGAACGCCTATGTCGACACGGTCTCGGTCGCGCGGCGCAAGTTTCCTGGTCAGCGTGTCAGCCTTGACGCGCTCTGCGAGCGCTTCAGCATCGACAATTCCAACCGCATCAAGCACGGCGCTCTGCTCGATTCCGAGCTTTTGGCCGAGGTCTATCTCGAGCTGAGCGGCGGCCGGCAGCGCGATCTCGGGCTGGCGGCGGAGATCGCGGGCGGCGTGACGGCCGTGCTGGTCGCGAGCAACCTGCCGGTGCGCCCGCCGCGGCCGCACGCGCCGAGCGTGGCCGAGCTGGCGGCGCACGCCGAGTTCCTTAAGCAGATCAAGGAGCCTATGTGGCTCGCGGCGGCGTAACGACTGTCACCCCGAGCGTAGCGAGGGGCCTTTGGTGATCAAGAAAGGTCCTTCGCTGCGCTCGGGATGACAATCATGCCGGCAGCCAGTTGCCGTGCAGGCCGTGCGGCACGCGGCGCGGCATGACGATCTCGGCGACCGGTGGCTTGTCGATGTCGACGGCGTCGAGGATGGCGAGGACCGAACCGTCGGTCGTCCGATCATAAACATAGGTCATGATCCAGCCGTCGCCCTCGCTGCGGCCCCCGGGGCGCGGATCGGGCCGTGGCACGAACACTGGCTCGCCGACCTCGCGGTCGGGGCCGAATTCGTGAACGGCCGACCGCCCGGCCTGCAGGTCGTAGCGGACGATCGCGCCGAAGGTGCCGGGATGGTTGCCTTTGAGTCTGACCGGCAGCCAGCCATAGCGATTGGCAAGGCCTTCCTGCGCCGGGTCGACGCGTGGGAACTCGCTCTCGCGGTCGTCGAGCTGCGTGCGCTTGATCGAGCCCGCGCCGAGATCGAGGACGGCACGCCACAGGCAGGGCGGCGCGCCGGGCGCAGTGAAGAAGGCGCCATGCTGCACGTAGTCGACGGTGATGCGGCCCTGCGCCTCGTGCGCGTTCATGAAGTGGAAGACGAAGAAGGCGTCGTCGGTGAACCACTTCACATCGCCCGTGCCGTCGCGGCGCATCACGGCGATGCGCGTGCCGCGTTCAGGCTGCCATGACAGCAGCGGCTCGCCCGCCCGGGCGGCGGCCAGGTCGAGCACGACCGGGCAGAGAAAGAACACGACATGGTTCGTGGTGAAGGAGAAGTCGTGCACCATGAACGACGCGCCGGTCTCGATCGATACGTCGCATACGATCGCGCCCGACGGATCGACGACACGGTAGACGAGGAACGGCGGTCGCAACGAATAGCGGAACATCAGCATCTCGCCGCTGGCCGGATCGATCTTGGGATGCGCCGTCATGCCGCCTGAAAGCTTGCCGGCGAAGTCGTAGCGGCCCTTGGTCTCCAAGGTCGATGTGATCTCGTAGGGCAGGTTGCTTTCGTAGATCGTGAGGATGCGCCCGGCATGGCGCACCACGTTGGTGTTGGCGACGTTCTTGATCGGGCTGGGATCGCCGTCCGGCGGCACGAAGCGCGCATCGGGCGGGACCGGCGCCAGCAGGCTGCCGTAGATCGTGCGGCCGGCGCGGCGGTCGGCGCGCAGGCCTGCGGTCGTCACGAAGCGGTTGCGGTAGCTCGCCTTGCCGTCGGCGAAGGTGACGGCGTGCACCATGCCGTCGCCGTCGAACGGGTAGGTGTAGGAGATCGGCGGATAGGCGGGGTTGGGACCGTTGCGCAGATAGGCGCCTGCGATCTGGCGCGGGACCTCGCCGCGCACGATGAGGTCCTTGACGTCGAGCTCGTCATGGACGGGCGCGAAGCCTGCCTCGAGGAAGGAGATGGGTCTGTCGGGTGCCGCGAGCGCCCGCCGCGGCAACACCGCTCCCGCGAGCCCAAGATGGCCCGCGAGCATCAGGAGGTCGCGGCGGGAATACGGCATGGCGCATCATCATACCCGATGATGCGGCCGGTTGAACTTCCTCAGGCGTGCCCGACCGGACCGCCGGCGATGCCCGGCATCTTGCCGCCGTTGGCCTCGAGCTGCTGGCGATAGAGTGCCACGAAGTCGACCGGGGCGATGTTGAGCGGCGGGAAGCCCGCCTCGCGCGTGGCGTTGGCGACGACGGCGCGGGCGAACGGGAAGAGCAGCCGCGGCGTCTCGATGAACAGCAAGGGGCCATAGGCTTCCTGCGGCACCTCGCCGATGCTGACGGTGCCGGCATAGACCAGCTCGAGCATGAACAGCGGCTCGTCCTTGGGCGTCTTGGCATTGGCCTCGATCGACAGCGCGACCTCGAAGGTCTTGGCGTCGAACTGGCGGTTGGTGACTTGGACGTTGAGCGAGAGCTGCGGCTGGGTCTGCTCGATCAGGCTCTGCGGCGCGCGCGGATTCTCGAAGCTCATGTCCTTGATGTACTGGCCGTGCATGATCAGCGGCGCATTGGGCGCCTGCTGGGGAGCCTGACCCTGCGGCGGCTGCGGGTTCTGCGGCGGAGGAGGGGCGTTGGTCATGGCCTGCTACTTTCTCTGTTGCGGGCGGGCGGTACCACGCAGGGCTGCACTGCACAAGCCGCGGGCAGGCGCGGCAGGCTGCCATTTGCAAACCCATCCGCCAAATAAGAGAATAGCCAGTACGTTTTTGCACGCTCTGGCAAAGGAAATGGATCGTTCTTCTCTGCGTCCCCCCTTACGCCCGCTCGTAGGGGTCACGGCCTGCCTCAAGGAAAACGGCCGCGGCGGCTGGCATCACACGGTTGGCGACAAGTACGTCCGGGCCGCGATCCAGGCAGTCGCCGCCCTGCCGGTCCTGATTCCCGCGGTTGGCCCTGAATTCGGCGAGGACGCCGCGGCCATGACCGAGGCGCTCGACCGGCTCCTCGATTCTCTGGACGGCGTGCTGCTGACCGGCAGCCCGTCCAATGTCGAGCCGTACCACTATGGCGGTGAGCAGAGCCGGCAAGGCACGGCGCACGATCCGGCGCGCGACGCCACCACACTTCCCCTGATCCGGCACGCCCTCGACCGCGGCGTGCCGCTGTTCGCGATCTGCCGTGGCCTGCAGGAGGTGAACGTGGCGCTGGGCGGCACGCTGCACCAGCTCGTGCACGAGGTCGAAGGCCGCCGCGACCATCGCTCGCCCAAGTCGTCCGACATCGACGTCAACTACGGGCCGGCGCACGATATCGAGATCGTCGAAGGCGGCCTGCTGCATCGCCTCCTGGGCGAGCGCCGCGTGCAGGTGAATTCGCTGCATGCCCAAGGCGTCGATCGCCTGGCGCCGCGGGCGCGGTTGGAGGCCGTCGCCGAGGACGGTCAGGTCGAGGCCTTCAGCGTCCCCGATGCGCCGGGCTTCGCGCTGGCCCTGCAGTGGCATCCCGAGCATCGGGCGCTCGAGAACCCGGTGTCGAAGAAGCTGTTCGACGCCTTCGCCGCAGCCTGCCGCTCGCGTGCTGCGTCGCGGCTCGTGCCGCCAATGCGCGCCGCCGCGGAGTAGGACGATGTCCCAGTCGGCCACCCGCAACAATGCGCGCCGCGACTTCTACGAGCGCATCGGTGGCCTGTCGATGGCGCCGCTCTGGGAATCGCTGCACCAGCTCGTGCCGCCGCAGCCCGCGCCCAAGTACCAGGCGGCCCACTGGGACTACGACAAGGTGCGGCCGTACCTGATGGAATCGGGCTCGCTGATCACCGCCAAGGAGGCGGTGCGGCGCGTGCTGATCCTGGAGAATCCCGCGATGCAGGGCAGCGCCTGCATCACGCCGTCGCTCTATGCCGGCCTGCAGCTCATCCTGCCCGGTGAGGTGGCGCCGAGCCACCGCCACACGCAGTCGGCGCTGCGCTTCATCGTCGAGGGCGAGGGCGCCTACACCGCCGTCGACGGCGAGCGCACCATCATGCACGAGGGCGACTTCGTCATCACGCCGACCTGGACCTGGCACGACCACGGCAACGAGTCCAAGCAGCCGATGGTGTGGCTGGACGGCCTCGACATCCCCCTGGTGGCGATGTTCAACGCGGGCTTCGCCGAGAACGGCGAGAGCGACGAGCAGGCCGTGACCGCGCCCGAGGGCACGTCGGACGCCAAATACGCCAGCGGCCTGCTGCCGGTGGACTGGAAGCCTTCGCGCCAGACCTCGCCGATCTTCAACTATCCCTATGCGCGCACGCGCGAGGCGCTGGCCGGTCTTGCCAAGGCCGGCGCCCCCGATCCCTGCCACGGCTACAAGCTGCGCTATGTGAATCCGGCGAGTGGCGGCGCGCCGATCGCCACCATGGGCACGTTCATGCAGCTCCTGCCCAAGGGCTTCACGACCGCGCCTTATCGCTGCACCGACGGCACGGTGTTCTCCGTGGTCGAGGGTTCAGGCGAGAGCGTGATCGGCGACAAGATCTTCCGCTGGAAGAAGCGCGACCATTTCGTCGCGCCGAGCTGGGCCAAGGTCGAGCACCGCGCCGATGACGAGGCGGTGCTGTTCTCCTTCTCCGACCGACCGGTGCAGGAGAAGCTCGACCTGTGGCGTGAGGATCGCGGCGGGCGCTAGCACCGATCTCCTGTGCCTGTAAGCCGGCAGTAACCGCGCCTCCCTGTATCAGCCACGATGTGCCGGCAGTTACGCCCGGAGCGAAGGCCGGGGAGGCTCCCATGTTGCACATCTTGACGATCGGCGCGTTGGCGATCGGGGTTCTCGGCGGGACAGTGATGCCCGCTGCTGCCGAGCAGGCGTCCGATACCTGCAGTGACGCCAAGACCATTGAGATCCAGCCGATCGGCGGCTGGCAAGTTGGCTCGGAACAAGTCAGGCCGGAAGAAGAAGGCGCCCCGGTGGATGGCGCACTGGTTCTTGCACGAGCAGGTCAGGACACTGTCCTGATGATGGCATGCCACGGCGGCAAGGCGAGCTACGCGCTGTTCGACGAGACCATGAGGTTGCCGTCGGGACAGCCCGTCGAGCTCGACATCCGGATCGATCAGCGCCCGGCAGTGCAGGTGAGCGGCAACGCGACTGGCAAGGATGGCCAGATCGACCTTGTAGCCAGCGCGGCGCTCGTCGATACGCTGTCGAACGCCAAGTCTTTCGCAATCACGCTGCGATCCGGCCGGGTGACGAAAGTCTACACCTTCGCCACGGCTCAGGACCCCGAGGCCCTGGTCGCCTGGTGCCGCCTGTGCGGGATCAAGCGCTGACTGTCGCGGACTACTTCGAGACCGCGATATCGATCAACCTGCCGTTCATGCCTTTCACGGCGCCGACCTGGGTCGCCTTGCCGGTCGCGAGATCGATCGTATAGAGCGTGCTGCCCGCGATCAGGTAGGCGGTGTTCTTGCCTTCGGCCTCGTTGTCGATGTCCATGACGGCGTCGCCGAGGTTGGGCACGCCGACGGCGCCGCGCGTCTTCAGCACGCCGTCGTTGGGCGGGCTCTGCAGCACCAGCGCGCCGGTGCCGCCGTCGACATGGAACAGCTCGGTGCTCTTGGCGCCCTTGCTCGAATTGGTATAGGCGCCCGCTGCCACCATCGGCTTTTTGCCGTTGTTGGCGTCGGCTGCGTCGTAGTTCAGCGGCTTGTCGACCATGGTGGCGCCGTCGTCGACGTTGATGCGCAGGCTCTGGCCGTCGGCGCCGATGACGCGCAGCCGATCGGCGGCCGGATTGAAGTCGACGACCGGGCGCGGGCCCAGCGCCACCTTCTGCGACAGGGTGCTGCCGGGCGTGGCCTTGCCGCTGGCATGGTCGATGACCACGAGCTGGCCGGCCGCGGTCAGGCCGTAGAGCTTGCCGTCGGCCGGCCGCACGTCGATGCCGACGACCTGGTCGGCGCCCGTGATCACCGTTGGCGGCGATGCGGCCATGGTGCTGGTGTCGATCTTGACCAGCTTGTTGTCGGCGGTGAGGCCGACCAGGGTCGCGGCCTTGGCGGTCGCGGCGCTCGTGGAGAGGGCCAGCAGCGACACACCGACGAGGTATCCGAGCCTTTTCCCGGAAGCCATCGATCTCCTCCTCCTGCTGAAGCGTCCTGTCTTAGACGCGGAGAGATCGCATTCTGGATAACTCGCCTCACGCGCTCGTGAAGCTGTCGATCGCGCGTTGCGTCACCAGCGACAGATGCAGGGCTTCGATGGCGCGATCGGCGTCGAGCAGCGCCGGATCGGCGCGGCCTTTGATGCAGTCGATGAAATGCTGCAGCTCGACCTCGTAAGGGTTGCGCGCGGCAACTGGCACGGGACGGGCGGGCGTGGTGCCGGCGGTGATGGTGAAGCTGCTCTTCGGCGGGATCTCGCTGAAAGTGGTGAGATGCGCGAAGGCTGCTCGCTCGAACAGGGCGCGGAAGCCAACGGTGAAGGGTGAGGTGGGTGGCATCAGTCCGCTGGCGATGACGGTCGCGTGACGGCCACCCGGGTAGCTCAACACGGCGGAAATCTCGCCCGGCCGTCCGTCCGGCGCATGCGCGGCGCTGGCCGAAAGGGACTGCGGCTCGCCCATCAACCAATGGACGAAATCGAAGTCGAACGTCATCAGCTCGGTCGACGGGTCGCCGTAGTGCGCCTTGCGGTCGGGTGCATCGGCATGCAGGTAGGAGCCCAGCCGCCACGTCGTGATGCTGAGCAGCCGCCCGTGTTCACCCGACCGCGCCACCGCCTCGACGTGACCATAGGCGCTGACCGAACGCATGAGCAGGCCGACCTGCAGCAGTCGCCCGGCGCGGCGGGCGGCGTCGCGCATGCGCTGCGCCTGGTCGAGGTCGAGCGCCAAGGGGCTTTCGCAAAAGACGTGCTTGCCGTGTTCGAGAGCCGAGATCACGACGTCATGATGAACGGCGCTCGGCAGGCAGACGTCGATGGCGTCGATATCGTCGCGCTGGATCAATGCGGCGGCGTCGGTGAAGGGCCGCGCCTTGCAGATTCCGGTGACGGCCGCAGCACGTGCTGGATCGCGCGAGAACACGCCCGCCACGGACACCTCGGCCATGTTGGCGTAGGCGGCCGCATGCACGGTCCCCATGCTGCCGGCGCCCAGGATGGCGATGCGCACCTCAGCCAAGCCAGCCAGCCTCCTTTACCTGGTCGCGGAAGGTCTTGCTGACCGGCACGCGCAGGCCGTTGCGCAGCACCAGCATGGGCCGGCGCGCATCGCGCTCGGCCGAGGCGACGGCGCCCTTGGCGACCCACCAGGAGCGATGCACCTGCTGCCCACTCGACGGTCCGAGTTCGGCCAGTGCATCGCGCAGCCGCAACAGGATGAGGTCGCTGCCGAGCGCGGTATGGATGCGCAGGTAGTGGTCTTCCATCTCCAGCGCCAGCAGGTCACGGCCCAGCGCCGGCGGCACGCGGCGGAAGAAGTCGGGTGGGACGTCCTTCGGCGCATCGGCCGTCAGAATCTCCGCGATGCGCGCCCGCTCACTGTCTGCTGCAGCGTGCAGGCGTCGCTCCATGAACAAGCCGATCAGCACCGAAATCACGATCGTCAGGAACGCGACCTGCGGATAGATCTCCCAGGCTGCGCGAAATGGCGTCGGCCGGACCAACCAGCTGTTCAGGACGATGATTTCCAGGGTGCCGGGGATGGCTGCCAGCGCGCCGGCCAGGGCCATGCGCACCAGAAGCGGCCAGCGCTGGGTGACCTCGAAGCTCGCCAGCAAGGCGCCGAAGATCAGAACCTGCGCCCAGATCAGCACACCGGTCACAGTGAAGTAGACCAGCCGCACGCCGAGCCCCGTCCCGTAATAGGTCCCGAACGGGCCGGTCACCCCCATGACGATCGCCAAGCCCACGACCCAGGGAAACTGCTGGGGGATCGACCGGAAGTAGTTCGACTCGCGCATCGTGAAATGATGATCCCGACAGTTCGCGAAAAACGCCAGCTTTTCCGCGCAACAACGATGGCGCGAGACGATGGCGCTCCCGATGGTGAGGCATGCCATCCGTTTACCAGATCGTCGTGAACACCCCGCTGTGGGTGTGGCCACTCATGCTGTTCGTGCTGTGGCTGGGCTGGCGTGGGCTACAGCCGCGTGTCATGCCGCCAGCGCGGCTCGCCATTCTGCCGTTGGTCGGTGTCGTGACGTCCATTACCGGGATCGCACAGTCGCTGCAGCCGGCGATTGCCGCCGCCGGCTGGGCTACAGCCCTGCTGATCGCGTTGCCGCTCGGCTGGGCCATCGGCACGCGCCGCGCCGTGCGGCTGCGCCCCGAGGACGGCCGGCTGGAAGTCGCTGGCGGTTGGTTCGCCCTGGGCTTTGGCATCTCGATCTTCGTCGTGCGCTATGCCCTGGGCGTGCTGTCCGGTGTCATGCCGCAGCTGCGCGCCGAGCCGCTCTGGATCGTCCTGTCAGGCAGCGTTGGCAGCGTCGTCACGGGGATCGGATTGGGCTGGCTCGCCAATCTGCTGTTCCGCGCCTATCGCCGCGTCGAAGTGAGCGGGTAGCCATGCGCCGTGCGGTCCTTCTGCTGGTGGTCTTCGCGACGAGCCTGGCGGCGCTCGCCCAGCAGCGCTTCGACTTCAAGGTGCGCGAGGACATGTTCGCCGGTATGGACGGCGACAACGAAGCCTTCGACCGTGCCATGAAGCTGATCGACGACACGCTGGCCAAGCAGCCGGATCATGCCGAGGCGCTGGTCTGGCGCGGCGATGGCCGGGTGTTCATGGCCGGCCAGGCGTTCCAGCGCGGGGACATCGCCGCGGGCCGGAAGCTTTACACCGAGGGGCTGGCCGACATGGAACGCGCCGTGGCGCTGGCGCCCAACGACATTGCCGTACGCGTGCCGCGGGCGTCGGGCTTGTTGCCCACGGCACGGGCCGTGCGTCGCGCCGATCGCGCCGAGGCCGATCGATTGACCAGGACCGCTGTCGACGATTTCGAGTTCGTGTTGCAGGCTAGCCAGCCGTTCTGGAACAAGATGAGCGAGCACGGCCAAGGCGAGGTGCTGGGCGCACTGGCCGACGGATGGCTGCAGTTGGGCGACGTCGCCAAGGCCAATGCCTACCTCGATCGCATGACCGCCGAGCTGCCGGGCACGCCTTACGCCAAGAACGCCGCCGCGCGCCGCTCCGATCCGCTCGCGAAGATCTCGTTGACCTGCCTTGGGTGTCACTGACGTGCGGCTGTATCTCGTCGTCGCGCTGGCCTTGGTTGCGGTAGCGGCATCGGCAACCGCACAGACCGTGATGGTCCAATCCGGTCGCTACACCGACTTTCGCCAGCTCATGGCGCGCGAAGCGCCGGCCGACTCGGTCATCCTCCCCATGACGCTGCACCTGCCCGACACAGGCCAGGACCGTTACCCCGCTATCGTGATCGTCCATACGATCGCCGGTTACTTGGAGGCGAACGAAGGCTGGCACGCCGAGGAGTTCCGGCGGGCCGGCTTCGCCACCCTGACCTACAGCAGCGACGCGGCAGTGCGCCTGCGTGAGGCGGGGACGCCCGGCGCCTGGGCGGCGGCTGTCGCCGAGGCCTACGCGGCCTTCCGGTTCCTGGCCGATCACCCACGGATCGATGCGAAGCGGATTGCCATCGTGGGCTTCTCCTTCGGCGGCGAGGTGGCGTACCTGGCCGCTTTCGAGCGTCTGCGTGCCGCGATCGTGCCAAGCGAAGCGCGTTTCGCGGCTCACGTCGCCTACTACCCCGCAGGCGTCTTCGGCGCGGCGGCAGAGCGCGGTGCCTACACGGGTGCGCCGGTCCTGATGCTGTTGGGGGAAAAAGACGACAACCTGCCCGTCGCGAAAGCGCAGGGCTATTTCGCCTATGCCCGGGAAGCAGGATTCCCGCCGCCCGTGGAAGTGTCGGTCTATCCCGGCGCCTACCATGCCTGGACGGTCACGACGCTCGGCGCGCCGACCTTCTATCCGCAATACCGCAGCACGCGAAAATGCCCCTACCTTCTGTTGGGACCGTCGCAGGCTGCATTGCTGATCAGGGCCATGAACGGCCGATCGAAGCGGCCCTCATGCAAGCCTGCCTGAAGGAAGGCTGGGGCTACACGATGGCCTACGATGCCGCCATCCGCAGCCAATCCACGCGTGATGCCCTGGCGTTTCTCGAAAAGGCGCTGCGCCGGTGACTGTAGGACGTCAGCGCTGCAGGAAGATCAGGCCGTCCCAATCGCCGAGGTTGCGCGACACGCCGCCCAGCGTGCGGCCGTTCTCGCCGACCACCAGCCGGTAGCGGTCGGTGAAGATGACGTCGTTGGGGTCGTCCTTGCGCGTTCCGGCGAGGCTCACGGTGCCGGCCGCGCTGTCGACCTTCCCCGAGACGAACTCGATGGCGCTCATGCCGAGCTTGCGCTGCTCCTCGGCAAGCGGCGAACTCTTGAGCGTCCAGACGAATTGACCGTCCGCGATACCGTCGGGTGCAACCTTCAGGGATAGTGTCGCCGTGAAGAGATAACCCGTTGGCGCTGTCCACTGGCCGTGCCACTCGCCGGCGAGATCGCTGACGGGAAGCGGTGGCTTGGTCTGTGCCGACGCTGAAACGGCAAGCACCAGCAGCGCCAGCGTCGCGAGCAGGCGCACCCTCAGGCGACCCGCTTCTTTTGGGCTGCCACCGATCCCGCGCACTGGTCGACCGGCAATGGCCGCAGCTGCAGGTCGTAGGCGTCGGCGAACTCGGCCTGCCAGGTCGTGCCGCTCTTGCGATAGAGATAGACGAACAGCACGCAGGCGTCCGACTGGTAGCGCAGCGCGCGGGCGGGATCGTCCTTGCGGTCGAGGACACCGGTGCCCAGCAGGGTGACGAGCTGTGTCTCGCTGAGACCCTTGATGCGATCGAGCGGGATCGGCGAGCCCGCATTGCGCGAGCTGAATACGCCTTTCTCGCCGCCGGCCAATGAATATTGCGGCGGGCTGTCGCTGTTGCAGCCCGTGACCAGTAGCAGGGCCCCAAAGGCCCCTATCCCCCGTCTCATGCCGCCAATTTAGCGCGGCGACGCCGGTGGATTAAAGGGCCGGCCCGGCAGGCTGGGCGGCTTGAGCGTTTGTGCCACATGCACCATGGCCGCCACGCCCAGCACCGGGACGATCAGGTTCAGGATCGGGATGGTCCCCAGGAAGACGATGACGATGCCGGTCAGCCACAGCACGCCCGTATTGGCCCGCCGCCAGGCTCTTACTTCGGCCGGGTCCAGGCGGCGCAGCGCCACCAGCTCGTAGTACATGCGCCCGGTGAGCCAGCCGTTGACGGCATAAAACAGCACCGCGCCCAGGCCGGCGATGAAGATCGCCGCGATATAGAGGGGCAGCATCACGAGGTTCAGGGCCACCACGGCCACCAGGAACACCACGCCCGTCCAGATGCCAGTCCAGATCGGGATGCCGCGCGCCTTGCCGAGCTGCGGGTAGTGCCGGGCTTCGACGATGTCGGCGATATACTCCAGGAAGATCGAGATCACGATGCCGAAGCTCGCCGGGAACAGCATCAGCGCCAGCACGATCACGCCGGCGCCGCTCGCCCAGACGATGACGTCGTTGACCCACTTCCATTCGAAGTTGGCGAAGGATTTCAGGCCCCACCACGCCAGCACGGCGATGCCGATCTGAAGCACGAGGCTGAGCAGCAGCGACCACCAGATGAAGACGCGCAGCTTGGGATCGCCGAGCTGCTGCACTGCCAGTTCGAAGGCGCGGATCATGTCAGCGCTCTCCTTCCTCCCCCGTCTTACGGGGGAGGCGTCCCTCACAATCCTCCCCCGTCATACGGGGGAGGGAAGGGAGGGGGAAGGCAACACAGGTGATGTCAGGGAAGGCCATGATCTGAAATCTTCAATAGCACGACTGAGGCTCTCCCCCTCCGGCCCTTCGGGCCACCTCCCCCGTAAGACGGGGGAGGAATGAGCCTCGTCGTGACTGGGATTACTGCGCCCCCACCACCCCGGCCGCCTTCAGCTCGCCGATCTCCTTGGCCGAGAAGCCGCGCTGGCTCAGGATCTCGTCGGTGTGCTGGCCGCGCTTGGCGGCCGGGCCCTTGATGCTCTCCTTGGTGCGCGAGAAGCGCGGCGCGGGGGCGGGCTGGGGGAAGCCCGAGACGTCGACATAGGCGCCGCGCGCCTTGGCGTGCGCATGCTGCGAGGCCTCCTTCATGGTGAGCACCGGCGCGAAGCAGATGTCGGTGCCTTCCATGATCGCGCACCACTCATCGCGCGTCTTGGTGCGGAAGATGCCGGCCAGCCGGCTCTTGAGCTGGGCCCACGCCTTGCGGTCCATCTGCGCCGGCAGGCTCTCGCCCTGCAGGCCGGTCTTCTCCAGGAGCTCGGCGTAGAACTGCGGCTCGATCGAGCCGATGCAGACGAACTTGCCGTCCTTCGTCTCGTAGGTGCCGTAGAAGTGCGCGCCGCCGTCCAGCATGTTGGTCTCGCGGTCGCTGTCGTTCCACAAACCTGCACCCGCCATGCCGTAGATGCCGCCCAGCAGCAGCGCCGCGCCGTCGACCATGGCCGCGTCGATCACCTGGCCCTTGCCCGAGCGCTGTGCCTCCAGAAGGCCACAGACCATGCCGAAGGCCAGAAGCATGCCGCCGCCGCCGAAGTCGCCGACCAGGTTGAGCGGTGGCGTCGGCTTGTCCTTGACGCCGATCGCATGCAGGGCGCCGGTCAGCGCGATGTAGTTGATGTCGTGGCCGGCCGCCTTGGCGAGCGGGCCTTCCTGACCCCAGCCCGTCATGCGGCCATAGACCAGCTTGGGATTGCGCGCGAGGCAGACGTCCGGTCCCAGGCCCAGCCGCTCGGCCACGCCGGGGCGGAACGGCTCGGTGATGCCGTCGGCCTTCTCGATCAGCCGCAGCACGACCTCGACGCCTTCCTTCTTCTGCAGGTCGACCGAGACCGAACGGCGGCTTCGGTTGTGCACGGCGAACTTCGGATCGGCCAGGCGGTCCATGACATGCGCCTTGGTGCGGTCGACGCGGATCACGTCGGCGCCCATGTCGCCCAGCATCATCGAGCACATCGGGCCGGGGCCGATGCCGGCGAGCTCGACGATCGTCAGCCCCGAAAGCGGACCTGCCATGGTTTCCCTCCTGCGAAATGCGCATTTATCTTCGACGGAGGATGTTAGCCGATACGACGTCGCTGTCATCCCGAGGCCCCCTCGCGAAGCTCGGGGTAAACTTCGGCCGAGGGGCCTTTCCTGCGGCATTAAAGGTCTCTCGGCCCATGGCGTCGGGATGACAGTCTCATTGGTCGCGGTCTAAAGTCCGCGCCGCAGAAAGGGTCGGAGGAAACGGGATGGGTTGCGGCCGGTTTTTCACCTCGCTGGCGCTTGCGTTCGCCGTGATCGGCGGCGCCTTGGCCCAGCAGACGCCGGCGCCGCCCGCTGCCGCTCCAGCGCCGCCCGCCAAGGAATATGAGCAGCAGTTCCTGGTGGCCGGTTCGTGGTTCCACGGCGTCCATGGCCTCGCTTTCAACAAGGACGATCAGCTTTTCGCCGGCTCCGTGGTCGGCCAGACCATCTATCGCGTGCAGGTCGATTCGGGCGAGGTCGACCGCGTCATCGATCCTCCAATGGGCATGGCCGACGACATCGCCTTCGCCGACGACGGCACCATGGCGTGGACGGCCTTCCTGCTGGGCAAGGTCTATATCCGCCGGCCCGGTGGCGAGCCGATCGAGGTCGCCTATGGCATGAGCGGCCCCAACTCGCTCGCCTTTGGCAAGGACGGCCGGCTGTTCGTCTCCGAGGTCTTCCTGGGCGACGCGCTCTACGAGATCGACATCAAGAATGCCGGTAAGCCCAACTCAGGCTTCAAGTCCTGGGCCAAGAACGAGCTGCGCAAGATCGCCGAGAAGATGGGCGGCCTGAACGGCTTCGAGATCCACAAGGACGACGGCTTCCTCTACGGCCCACTCTGGTTCAAGGGGCAGGTCGTCAAGATCAACCTCGAGACCGGCGGCATCGAGGTGATCGCCGACGGGTTCAGGATCCCGGCGGCGGCCAACATCGATCCGCAGAACCGCGACAATGTCTTTGTCGTCGACACCGGCACGGGCGGCATCTGGAGCGTGAGCCTCACCAGCAAGGCCAAGAAGCTGGTGGCCTCGATGAAGCCCGGCCTCGACAACCTCGCCTTCGATTCGCGCGGCCGGCTGTTCGTCACGTCGATGACCGACAACGGCATCTACCTGGTCGACAAGCAGACCGGGGCGCACAGAACCATCGTCGAGGGCAAGCTCGCCGTTCCCGCCGACCTCGCCGTCGTCTCCGAGAATGGCAAGGATACGATCCACGTCGCCGACGTCTTCAGCTATCGCACGGTCGACGGCCAGACCGGCGCGGTGCAGGACGTGCTGCGCGTGCACGGCGAGACGCATGCCTATCCGCTCGGCATCTCGGTTGGACCCAAGCACGTGCTGTTGACGAGCTGGTTCTCCAACACCGTCGAGAAGGTCGACCGCAAGACCGGCAAGCTGGTGGCAAGCTTCGGTGAGTTCGCCACCCCGATGGATGCGCTGGAGACGGCCGACGGCACGATCTATGTCGCCGAGCTCGCGAGCTCCAACCTGGTCAAGGTCAGCGCTGACGGCAAGCAGCGCTCCACCGTCGTCAAGGAGCTGCGCGGGCCGGCGGCGCTCGCTCGCGGCAAGGACGACCTGATCTATGTCACCGAGATCGCCGCCGGCGCGGTCGCCGAGATCAATGTTGTGACCGGCGCGCGCCGGGTCGTGGCCGATGGCCTGGCCGGACCCGAGGGCATCGCCGTCGGACCGGACGGGCGGCTGTTCGTGGCCGAGGTCGGCCAGAAGCGCGTGGTCGCCATCGATCCCGCGACCGGCGCCAAGACCGTGATCGCCTCCAACCTCGATATCGGCCTGCCGCCCTATCAGGGCGGACCGCCGGGCCTGGTGCCGACCGGCGTCGCCGTCGGTGCCAGCGGGACGGTCTATGTCAGCTCCGACATCCGCAACGCGCTCTACAAGCTGACGCCTCCCGCGCCGTAAAGGATCCGCATGCCCGGCATTCCCTTCATCAAGGAATTCAAGTTCGACTACGGCACGGCGATGGAGGTGACGCCTCTGATCCGTCGCGTCGTCGCTCACAATCCCAACCCCTTCACCTTCAAGGGCACCGGCACTTACATCATCGGCCACGGCAAGGTGGCGGTCGTGGATCCCGGGCCGGACATGCCGGAGCATGTCGACGCGGTGTTGCGCGCCCTGCGCGGCGAGACGGTGACGCACATCCTGGTGACGCATACCCATATGGACCATGTGCCGGCGACGCCGGCGCTCGCCAAGGCGACCGGCGCCAAGGTCTATTCCTTCGGGCCGCATCCCAGGCCGGAAAGCGATGAGACGCCCGAGCAGTTCGGCGACTTTTCCTTTGCGCCCGACGTCAAGCTGAACGACGGCGACGTCATCCAGGGCGACGGCTGGAACGTCGAGGCGGTGCACACGCCTGGCCACATCTCCAATCATCTTTGCTTCGCGCTCAAGGAGGAGAAGGCGCTGCTGTCGGGCGACCATGTCATGGGCTGGTCGACGGCGGTGATCTCGCCGCCCGACGGCAACATGGCCGACTACTTCGCGAGCTTGCGCAAGCTCCTGCCGCGCGACGAGACGCTCTACATCCCGACCCACGGCTCGGAGATCCGCAACCCCAATCCCTTCGTGCAGTCCTATATCGAGCATCGGTTGGGCCGCGAGGCGCAGATCATAGCGCGGCTCAAGGACGGGCCGCAGACCATCCCGCAGATGGTCGCCAAGAACTACGCCGACACGCCGATCCACCTGCACGCCGCCGCCGGCCGCTCGATGCTGGCCCATCTCATCCAGATGGTGAAGGACGGCCGCGTGAAGACCGACGACGGCAAGGCGCGGAGCGACAGTACTTATCGGCTGTAAGCGCGTGCCGTTACTGGGCGCACGCTGCCATTAAGCGAACGCTGTCATCCCGAGCGAAGCGAGGGACCTTTCCCGTTGCTTAAAGGTCCCTCGCTACGCTCGGGAGACAGCCTCATCGTCACTTCGGCTCGAACCCCGGCACCCACTTGGGATGCTGCGGCAGGTTGTCGGTGATCTCGTGCCACGGCGCCTTCGACGAGGTGAAGACGTGCAGGCGCGGCCGTACGCCCGGATCGTCGTCGAACAGGCCCGCCGCGATGCTGATAAACGGGAGATACGGGGCCTGGTTGGGAACCAACGAGCTGCAGGTCCGGCAGAACTTGCGGACGCTGCCCGGCGACGATTCATAGCTGCTGATGTTGTCCTCGCCGGCCAGCCAGCGGAATTTGTCCTTCTCCACGTGGACGTAGGTGGCGACGCTCGCGCCCATTAGCTTGCGGCAGTTCACGCAATGGCAATGGGTCATCGACCGCGCCGCCTCGATCTCGAAGCGGACGGCGCCGCAGGCGCAACTTCCTTTGATCATCGGACCCTCCGTAAGGCCGGGCATCCTATGATAACGTCCGGCCCGAAAGGAAACGTCCAATGGATATGAAACTCACCGGCAAGACAGTCCTCATCACCGGCGGCAGCCGCGGCATCGGCTTCGCCTGCGCCATGGCCTTTGCCAGCGAAGGCTGCGCCGTGCACATCGCGTCCCGTTCCAAGGAATCACTCGAATCCGCGCGGGAGAAAATTCGCGCACGGCACAACGTGCCGGTCGAGATCCATGCCGCCGATTTCTCCAAGGGCGACACGGTGCGCTCCGTGGTCGATGCCGTCGGCCACGCCGACATCCTGGTCAACAATGCCGGTGCCATCCCGCGTGGCGACATCTTCGCCATGACCGAACCCAAGTGGCGCGAGTCCTGGGAGCTGAAAGTGTTCGGCTACATCAACGCAACGCGCGCCATGCTGGAGAAGATGTATACGCGCAAGAAGGGCGCCATCGTCAACATCATCGGCCTGGCGGGCGAGGCCTATAACTACGACTACGTCACCGGCTCGATGGGCAATGCGAGCCTGATGGCCTTCACGCGCACGGTCGGCTCGAAGAGCGTCGATCACGGTGTGCGGGTGGTGGCGATCAACCCGCCGGCCACCCGCACCGACCGCATGCTCACCCTGCTGCGCGGCCAGGCCGAGCAGAAGTTCGGCGATCCCGAGCGCTGGCCCGAGCTCACCAAGCACATGCCGTTCGGTCGCGCCGCCGAGCCCGACGAGGTGGCCGACCTCGCGGTGTTCCTGGCGTCGGATCGCGCCAGCTACATCAGCGGTGTGGTGATGACCCTGGATGGCGGGCAGGCGGCTCGGCACTAGCAGCCAGACGTCGTGCCGCTAGAACTTGGCCGCTAGAACTTGACGTTGCCGCCGAGCTTGAACAGCTCCGGTGACCGGCGTTCGCTGGGGCTGCTCGTGCCCGAGGAGCTCGAGCCGCCCGTACTGCGGCTCTCGGCCGAACCTTGCCCTTGACCATTGGTGGCCGGCCCGACCCTGACGAAGGAGTTCAGCGCGCCCGACTGATTGTCGAGGCGCAGCTCCTTGAAAGCGGGCTTGTTTGCCGTCGGGCCGCTGTCGATGCGGCCCTGGGGAGCCGATCCGGCTGGGGTGCCAGACCCCAGACCGGGCGGCAGGCCGTTCGGTGCGGTCGTGGTCTGCGCCTGTGCCATGGCGGGCATCAGGAGAGCGGCAGCAGCAACGGCTGCAAGGGTCGAAAGGCGTGACATCGTCTTTAAGCCTGCGGTCGGTCGTCGGGTGCTCCAGCCGCCTACTTGCGCTTGGCGGCGGCGGCCTTGGCGGGATTGGAGTTGGCTGAGGCGAAGGGCGAGGCCGGAACGACGACCTTCGGCTTGTTCTGCTTGGGCTTCTTCATCTCGCGATTGCTGCGGCGGTGTTTCTGCGACATTGATCACCTCGTGGCGTCATGCTGAGCGCGGGAACACCCGCGACCGCATAGACCCTAGGCGCTTTGTCCCTGCCTGTACGATTTATCTCGCCGAATCGTCTCCCTCCCCATCGCGGAATCCGCGATGGGGAGGAAGGGCTTCGCTTTAGAAGTGATAGTTCACACCAACCCGGATCAGGTTGTTGTTCGTGCTCTCGCTGGTGGTGCCGGGCAGCAACGACGTGCTCGGCGTGCCCATGTAGAGGTATTCCAGCTTCATCGACCAGCGATCGGTGATGATGCCTTCAATGCCGCCGCCCGCGGTCCAGGTCCAATAGTTGGAACTGATCGACGCGAAGGGACCGTCGATGGTCCGCTGGCCCCACACCGCGCCGCCGGTGAGGTAGGGCATCACCGAACCCACCGGATAGCCGACCCGTGCACGCATGGTGCCGAACCACGGCACGCGCTCGGTCGTGCTGAAGGGACCGAATCCGCTGCCGCCGTTCACACCTGCCGCAAAGGTCGAGCCTTGGAAGTCGATTTCACCGCCGAGGATCACGGGGCCGAGAAGATAGTTGTAGCCGGCCTGAGCACCGCCGACGAAGCCGCTGCCCGCACCGGACAAGCCGCCAGGACCGGCCAGTCCGTTGAAGGAGGTGGCCGTGTTGCCGAACATGCCGCCGGCATTGAGGCCGGCGTAGAAGCCGTTCCATGTCGGGCTGGCTTGTTGTGCGGCGACTTGTGTCGTCGCCATCGCTGTCACCGCGATCGCCAGTCCGAGAGAAGCCCACTTGCGCATTGACGTACTCCACGCCTGTTGAACTCCCCCATCGGCAGTACGACACAAGTGGCGTGATCGTGCCTGTGGCAAGTGCAGTGATCGAAGCGAACCCAACGTGAATCAAATCGGGCGGAATGAAGTCGCAGGGTGGCGGAGAGTACGCATGCGATGTGCCGGCGGAACGAGATAGAAAAAATGCTGAATATACAACCAGGAGTTTGTGGCGATCCTCGAGTCCTCCGCAGACTGTTGACAAGTTCGAGCAAGAATTTCCCCGGCAGGCGCCGCTCGGCGCTACTGTGACAGGACATGTTCGATTCCCGCGCCAACGCCTCGGCCCTGCTGCACTCGGTCTTCGGCTTCAATGCCTACCGGCCCGGCCAGGAGGAGATCGTCGATGCCGTGCTGGCGGGCGAGAACGTGCTGGCCGTCATGCCGACCGGCAGCGGCAAGTCGCTGTGCTACCAGCTTCCCGCCATTGCCCGGCCCGGCCTCACCCTGGTGGTGTCGCCGCTGATCGCCCTGATGCGCGACCAGGTGCGGGCGCTGACCGCCGCGGGCGTCGCGGCGGGCAGCCTGAACTCCAGCAACGAGCCGGCCGAGAATTCCCGCGTGATGAGCCTGCTGCGCCGGCGCGAGCTCAGGCTGCTCTATGTCGCGCCCGAGCGGCTGGCGCGCCCCGACACAGTCGAGATGCTGGCCGAGAGCGACGTTTCGATGATGGCGATCGACGAGGCCCACTGCGTCTCGCAGTGGGGCCACGATTTTCGCCCCGAGTATCTCAGCCTGGGCAACGTGGCGCGGCAGATTGGCGGCCGGCTGCAGACGCTCGCCTTCACCGCGACCGCCGATGCGCCGACCCGCAACGATATCGTCGACAAGCTGTTCGCCGCCCCGCCGCGCGTCTTCGTGCGCAGCTTCGATCGCCCCAACCTTCGTCTCGCCTTCAAGCCCAAGGAGCGCTCGTCGCGCCAGGTGCTGTCCTTCGTGCGCAGCCACGAGGCCGAGAGCGGCATCGTCTACTGCGCTTCGCGCCGCAAGGTCGAGGAACTCGCCGAGGCGCTGAAGGCCGCCGGCGTCAATGCGCTGCCCTATCACGCCGGCCTCGACAAGGCGGTGCGCGACAGCAACCAGGACGCCTTCCAGCAGCAGGACGGCGTGGTGATGACCGCGACCGTCGCCTTCGGCATGGGCATCGACAAGCCCGACGTGCGCTTCGTCTGCCATGCCGACCTGCCGGCCAACGTCGAGGCCTACTACCAGGAGATCGGTCGCGCCGGCCGCGACGGGCTCGCTGCCGACACGCTCACCCTCTACAGCCTGGGCGACATGCAGCTGCGTCGGCTGCAGATCGAGCAGAGCGAATCGCCCGACGAACGCAAGCGCATCGAGCGCCAGCGGCTCGGCGCCCTGCTGTCGCTGGCCGAGGCGCCGCGTTGCCGGCGCCAGACCCTGCTCGCCTATTTCGGCGAGGCCTCACAACTCTGCGGCAACTGCGATCTCTGCCAGGAAGGCGTCGAGCGGTTCGATGGCACGATCGACGCGCAGAAGGCGATGTCGGCCATCGTGCGCACCGGCGAGCGTTTCGGCATGGAACATCTCGTCGCCCTGCTGCTGGGCGAGCGCACCGAGAACATCCTGAAGTTCAACCACGACCGCCTGCCGACCTTCGGCGTCGGCAGCGGCCGCAAGGCCGGCGAATGGCGCTCGATCTTCCGCCAGCTCTCGGCCACTGGCCTGATCGCCCAGGACCTGATGGAGCATGGCCGCTGGTGGGTCACCGACGAGGGCTGGAAGGTCCTCAAAGGCCAGGCGAAGATCGAACTGCGCAAGGACATGGCGACGGGCGCCGCAGCCAAGGGTTCCAGGCGCGACCGCAAGGCGGCCGCCGCCGCGGCGTCAGTCGTTGTGAGCGAGGCGGACGCCACCCTGCTCGAGGCCCTGAAGGCGCTGCGCACCAAGCTGGCCCAAGTGCAAAAAGTGCCGGCATACGTCGTCTTCTCCGACCGCACGCTGGTTGAGCTCGCCACCCACCGGCCGGCCAGCCCGCGCGCCATGCGCGAGATTCACGGCGTCGGCGACACCAAGCTCGAACGCTACGGCGCGGCGTTCCTCGAGGTCGTCCAGGCCCATCCTCGCTAGGATTCGCGGCCGGAACCCGTCATCGGCAGCGGCGTTACAAAGGTCGCGCTGCAGCGAAGTCTGCTCGCGATTCTCGCCCGACATGGGGGCAGTGAGAGGTGGAGCGGACGATGAGTGGGCCCAAGCCCAAAGCCCGGACAGGCGTTCCGGGCCTCGACGACATCCTGTTGGGCGGCCTGGCGGCCGGCCGGCTCTTTCTCCTGGAAGGCAGTCCCGGCACCGGCAAGACCACAATGGCGCTCAGCTTCCTCCTCGAAGGGGCGAAGTTGGGAGAGCGCGGCCTTTACGTCACCTTCTCCGAGACCGAGCGAGAATTGCGGGCCGGGGCGGAATCGCACGGTTGGGATATCGACGACAAGATCGACATCTTCGAGATCGTGCCGCCTGAGAGCCTGCTCGATTCCAGCCACCAGCAGAGCCTGCTTTATTCCTCGGACCTCGAGCTTGGCGAGACGACCAAACACATCTTCGATGCCGTCGAGCGCACCCAGGCGGAGCGGGTCGTGGTCGACTCGCTGTCGGAAATCCGCCTCCTGGCGCAAGACTCGCTGCGCTACCGTCGGCAGATCCTGGCGCTGAAGCACTACTTCGCCCGGCAGGGCGCGACCGTGCTTCTGCTCGACGACCTCACGGCCGACACGCTCGACAAGACCGTGCACAGCGTCGCTGCCGGCGTCATCCGGCTGGAGGAGATGTCGCCCGATTACGGCGCCGAGCGGCGACGCGCCCGCGTCATCAAATATCGCGCTCAGGGCTTCCGCGGCGGCTACCACGACTTCGTCATCCGGCATGGGGGCGCCCATATCTTCCCGCGGCTGGTCGCGGCCGAGCACCGTCGCGACTTCAAGCGCGGACGCACCGGCAGCGGCATTTCCGGCCTCGACAACCTGCTGGGTGGCGGCGTCGAGCGCGGGTCGAGCACTCTGCTGATCGGCCCGGCCGGCGCCGGCAAGAGCCTAATCGCGCTCCAGTTCGTGGCCCAGGCGATCCGCGATGGCGGCAAGGCCGCGATGTTCATCTTCGACGAGGAACTGGGCCTTCTGTTCGAACGCGCCAAGCCGCTGGGGTTCGATCTCGCCGCCCTGCAGGCCGGCGGGCGCCTGGTCATCAACCAGCTCGACGCGGCGGAGCTGTCGCCCGGGGAATTCTCGCAGAGAGTCCGCGACGCCGTGCGCGACGGCCAAGTCTCGACCGTGGTGATCGACAGCCTCAACGGCTACCAGGCATCGATGCCGCAGGAGAACTCGCTGATCCTGCACATGCACGAGCTCCTGCAATTCTGCAACCGCCAGGGCGTGTCGACCTTCCTCACGGTCGCCCAGCATGGCCTGGTCGGCGACATGAAATCGCCGGTCGACGTCACCTACCTTGCCGATGCAGTGATCATGCTGCGCTTCTTCGAAGCGCGCGGTTCGGTGCGGCGCGCCATCTCCGTCATCAAGAAGCGCACCGGCAAGCACGAGGACACGATCCGCGAATTCTGGATCGACGGCGGTCTGCATGTCGGCGAGCCGCTTGTCGAGTTCCACGGCGTGCTGCGGGGCACGCCCGTCCTCTACGATGAAGCCGTGCCGGTACGGCCGGCGGCGGGCGGGTGAGCGCCGCCGCCCTGACACCGATGCTCCACGCGCTGGTGTTGGCGCCGCGGGGCCGCGACTCCGCCGTCGCCGCCTCCTTGATCGATCAGGTCGGCGTGCCGAGCCGCATCTGCCGCGACATTGCCGAGCTGGTCGAAGCGCTGGGCGACGACGCGGCGTTCGTGCTGATGACTGAGGAGGCGATCCGCAACGTCGACCTGAATCCGCTCGCCCAATGGCTGGCAGGCCAGCCGCCATGGTCCGATCTGCCCTTCATCCTGGTGACCGACCACGGCGGCCCGGAGCGCAATCCCATCGCCGCGCGCTGGCTCGACGCCCTGGGCAACGTGTCGTTCATCGAGCGCCCGTTCCATCCCACCACCCTGATGAGCGTGGCGCGCTCGACCATAAGGGGTCGCCGCCGTCAGCACGAGACGCGCTCGCTGCTCGAGGATCTGCGGCAGGGCGAGCTCAGGCTGCAGCAGATCAACGACCAGCTCGAGCGCCGGGTCGAGGAACGCACAGCCCAGCTCCAGCATGCGCATGACGAGCTGCTGGAGCAGATCGCCGAGCGCGCCCGCACCGAGGATCAGCTGCGCCAGCTGCAGAAGCTGGAATCGATCGGCCAGCTCACCGGCGGCGTCGCGCACGACTTCAACAATCTGCTGACGGCGGTGCTGGGCAATCTCGAGCTTCTGCGCAAGCGGCTGCCGCACGATCCCACCATCGAACGCCTGCTCGACGGCGCCACCCAGGGCGCGCAGCGCGGCGCCGCCCTGACTCAGCGCCTGCTGGCGTTTGCCCGGCGCCAGGCGTTGCAGCCGCGGCCGACCGATCTCGCCGAGCTGGTGCGCGGCATGGCCGATCTGCTGTACCGCTCGCTCGGTCCGACCGTCGAAATCGCCTTCGACCTGCCGCCCGGCCTGCCGCCGGCCTCGGCGGATCACAACCAGATCGAGCTCGCCCTGCTCAATCTCGCGGTCAATGCCCGCGATGCCATGCCCGACGGCGGCACGCTGACGATTTCGCTCTCCCTCGAACAGGTGCCCACGGCGCGCGATCTCGCAGCCGGCCGCTACATCAAGCTCTGTGTCTCGGATACCGGCTGCGGCATGGATCCGCAGACATTGGGCCGAGCCATCGAGCCGTTCTTCTCGACCAAGGAAGTCGGCAAGGGAACGGGATTGGGACTATCCATGATCCATGGGCTCGCGCTGCAGCTCAAGGGCGCGCTCAGGCTGCTGAGCGATGTCGGTCGCGGCACGCGGGCCGAGCTGTGGCTGCCGGTCGCCAATGGCGCCGCGGTGGCGGCGGCGCCCGCTTCCCAGTCGGAGGCCGATGTCAGCAAGCGGCGCCTGACGCTGCTCTTCGTCGATGACGACTTCCTGATCAGCCTGAGCACCGCCGCTCTGCTTGAGGATCTCGGCCATGACGTGATCAAGGCATCCTCGGGGCCCGCCGCGCTCGACGTGGTGAAGAGCGGCAGGCCGATCGATCTCCTGATCACCGACTACGCCATGCCGGGCATGACCGGCGTGCAGCTCGCCGAGGCGGTGCGCAAGCTCAGGCCCGAGCTACCGATCCTGCTCGCCACCGGCTATGCCGACCTACCGGCGCGCGCCAAGGTCGAGCTGCCACGGCTGTCCAAGCCCTATCAGCAGAAGCAGCTCGCCGATCAGATCACGTCGCTGGTCGGCTGATCGGCATGAGCTGGCGCAGCCGCTGGTCGCGCAGCCACAAGCCAATCCACAGGAACAGTCCGAGATAGACGCCGAACAGCGTGTGGCTGAACAGCGGGTGGTCGAGCCGGAGATGGGTGGCGATCGCGCCACCCATCAAGCCGGTCAGCAGCACCGCACCCAGCAACGACGTGCGCGGCCAAGCGTAGAGGGCGGTGCCGACCAGCGTCACGACGCCCAGGAAGCGGGCGAATGAATCGCTGGTCGGATAGCCGAGCTCTTTCAGGCTGTCGGTGACCGCCTGGATCGGCGCCAGCTTGATGGCGCCGTCGACGGTCAGGAAGAGGATGACAAGGCCGCTCAGCACGCGGCCCGTCCACAGAGCGGCCTTGGTGTTCATGGTCAGCTCTTCGTGATGGTGGTGCCTACCGACCAGCGCACGCCGAACGGGTCGCGGAACTGGCCGTAGCGATCGCCCCAGAACATGTCGGTGACGGGCATCAGCGGCTCGGCGCCGGCCTCGACCGCGCGCTTCCACCAGGCGTCGGCGTCGTCGACCTGCAGGTGCAGGGTGTAGCCGCCCTGCGTCTCCAGCGGATGACCATGGTCGGGGAAGGCGTCGGCAAGCATCAGCGAGCCGCCGTTGACCAGGAGATGGATGTGCATGTAGCGGCCCTTGTCGTCGGGCGGCATGCGCAGCACTTCGGTGGCGGCCAGCGCCTTGACGTAGAAATCGGCCGCCTTGCTGGCACTGCTGACACCGAGATAGGGCGCGACGCCGCCGAGGACCGGGGGAAGGGACTGAGTCATGAGGGTCTCCGTTCGTTAGATGCCCCAAGGACGAACGGGGAGGTAGCGGGCCGACAGGGGCACTCAAACTTTTTTGCTGGGGGCGCGCCACTCCAGTGGCGCGTCATGGTCTTCCGGACCCGAGCCTCCGGCTCGCTCATGAGCGCGCCAGAGGCGCGCGGTCCTGAAGAGCATGAGAAGACGCGCCACTGGAGTGGCGCGCCCCCAGCTAAGCGTTCTCTCTATCCAGATGATCCAGATGCTGGCGGATGTGCGCCGCCTCGGCTGGCGTGTTGGCCAGCGCAATCGCCCGGTCGAACGCCGCCCGCGCCTCGGCGCAGCGGTCGAGCTGTTGCAGCAGGGCGCCCTTGACGCCGTGGAAGTAGAAGTAGTTCGCGAGCTTGGCGCCGAGCGGCTCGACCATCTCCAGCGCCGCCGCCGGCCCGCGCACCTTGTTGACCGCCACGGCGCGGTTCAGCGTGACCACAGGCGAGGGTTCCAGGCGTTCGAGGTTGGCATAGAGCAGGTCGATCTGCGCCCAGTCGGTGTCCTCGGCCCGCTTGGCCCGCGCATGCAGCGCGGCGATGGCGGCCTGGACCTGGTAGGCGCCGGGCCGGCGGTGGCGCATCGCCTTGTCGATCAGCGCCAGGCCCTCGGCGATGCGCTTGTCATCCCACAGGCCGCGGTCCTGGTCTTCCAGCAGGACGATAGCGCCCTTGTCGTCGAAGCGGGCCGCTGCGCGCGCCTGCTGCAGCAGCATCAGGGCCATGAGCCCCATCACCTCGGGCTCCTGCGGGAACACGCGCAGCAGAAGGCGTGCCAGCCAGATGCCGTCGTCGGCCAGCGTGCCGCGCGTCGTCGCCTCCTCGCTGCGCGCCGAATAGCCCTCGTTGAACACCAGGTAGACCATGGCCGACACGGTGGCGAGCCGCTCCGCCCGCTCGACCGCGCCCGGCGTCTCGAACGGCAGGCCGGCGCCGCCGATGCGCGCCTTGGCGCGGGTGATGCGCTGTTCCATCGCCGCGTCGCCGACCAGGAAGGCGCGGGCGATCTGCTTGACCGACAGGCCGCAGACGATGCGCAGCGCCAGCGCGATCTGCTGCGTCGACGGCAGCTCGGGATGGCAGCACACGAACAGCAGTCGCAGGATGTCGTCGCGGTATTGCTCGCCGTCGAGCCGGTCGGCCAGCTCGCTTTCGGCGTCATCCAGGTCGGAGATCGCAGCCTCGTCGGGCAACGCCACCTGCTTCGCACGCCGACGCACGTCGTCCATCGCCGCGTTGCGGCCGACGAAGATCAACCACGCCGCGGCATCGCGCGGCGGCCCGTTCTGCGGCCAGGTTTTCAGCGCGCGCAGGCAGGCTTCCTGGAAGGCTTCCTCGGCCGTATCGAGATCGCGGAAATAGCGCAGCAGCGCCCCCACTGCCTGGGGGCGCGCGGCGGTCAGGACCGCGTCGATCCAGCCGATGTCATTCACGCCGCGGGCTTCCGCTCGCCGGAAGCTTGTGGTCATGCAGCTCGGCCACCGGTCGGATCTCGTAGCTGCCGGTGCCGGGATTGGCGACGGCCAGCTCCTTGGCCGTCTCGATCGCCTGATCGAGCGAGGCGCAGTCGACGACGTAGAAGCCCAGCAGTTGCTCCTTGGTCTCGGCGAAGGGCCCGTCGATCACCAGGTTCTCGCCGCGGCTCTTGCGCAGGGTGGTGGCGGCGGTGGTCGGCAACAGCCGGGCGACCGGGCCCAGCCGGCCCTGCTTGGCGAGCTTGTCGTTGACCACGTGCAGCCGGGCCATGGTCTCGTCGTGATACTGCTTGGACCACGAGCCGACGGCAGCCTCGGAGTTGTAGCAAAGGATGGCGTAGAGCATCGAAAACCCTCGATTTTTCCTAGGACGAACGAAGCGGGTGCATTCCGACAACCGGCCGGAAGAATTTTCGCCGGTTATTCCGCGCTGGAGGAGATCGGGTTGGCGAAAGGCGTGCCGGCCTTGAGGATGCGATAGCGGCCGCCCTGGATCTCGGCGGCGGTGACGATACCGGTGCGAGCGCTGCCGCCGTCCAAGCCTAGCCGATCGCCCTCGAACAAATGCGGGTCTTCCATGCCGCTGATGTCGCGGTGCTTGTCGGGCGGCGTGTGGCCGTGCACGACCAGGGTGCCCTTGAAGCCTGCCTTCCAGTCGAGGAAGCCATGGTTGATCCAGGCCCAGCGCGCCTCGGTGAAGATGGTCCAGGGCCGCGTCAGGAATTCGTCGGGATCGGCGTGCGGATCGAGCCCGCCATGGACGAACAGCGTATTGCCGAGGCGCACGTGGCTACGCATGCCCCACAGGCGATGGACGACGGCATCGCCCAGCGCCGCCTCGATAAGCGCCTGGTCAGGCCGGGCGTCGGGCTGTCCGGCGCGGGTACGCATCTGCTCCAGCAACGCGGTCCCGCCCATGCGCTTGGAGAGCCACATCGTCTCGGCCTTGTGGGCATGCGGCCCACCGATGACGGTGAGCAGCATCATGATCTCGTGGTTGCCCATCAGGCGGTCGACATGATCGACGCCATGCGCTTCCTCGCTCGCGGCCCACTGCTCCAGCACGCCGACGCTGTCGGGACCGCGATTGATCATGTCGCCGAGATAGATCAGGCGGCGCTTGCCGCCAGCCTCGCCCGTCAGGCGGGCGATGGCATCGAGCAGCGCGCGCAGTTCGGCGGCGCAGCCATGCACGTCACCGATCGCGAACACGGTCTCGCCGCCCAAGGCGAACGGTGCGGGTTTCCATTCGGAGATCTCGACGGGCAGCGCGACGGCGGCGTCCATGCGACCGATGCTAGCCCTATCCGGCGCGGCGCTCCACTGCGGCCCTTGTCATGTTGGCAGGGGGGCGACGCTCGAACTCTTCCTTGACGGTGCGGTTGAGGTCGAAGCGCAGCGCGGTGGCCTCGGGTCGCGACACCCAGAGATGGGCGGCCAGCGTGTAGTTGCCGTCGCCGAGGCTTTCCACGCCGACGTCGGAAACCCGCAGGACACGCTTATCGTGCTGGATCAGCTCCTTCAGGCGTTTGATGGCGGCGTCGATATCGTCGTTGGCGGGTCGCTGGAAGGTGAGCTCGATACGCGCCGTGTCGTTGCGCGTCGGCACGCGCACGATCTCGCCCCACAATTTGCCGTTGGGGATGATGATGCGGGCGTTGTCGTCGCCGTCGATCTCGGTGAAGAACAGGTTGATCTCACAGACCGAGCCGCCGACGTTGGCGGTCTCGATGCGATCGCCGATATGGAAGGGCCGGAACAGCACCAGCATGATGCCGGCGGCAAGATTGCTGAGCGTACCCTGCAGCGCCAGGCCAACAGCGATGCCGAGCGCGCCCAGCACGGCCACGAAGCTCGTCGTGGCGATGCCGAAGGTGGTGAGCACGGCGACAAAGGTGAAGACCAGCGCCATGTAGCGCGCGCCGTTGCCGAGGAAGAGCACGACCGTACGATCGATGCGCGACGACTTCTGGCACAGCCGCACGACCGCGCCGTAGACGATGCGCGAGGCCAGCCAGCCGACCAGCAGGATGATGATCGCGCCGACGACACGCAGGCCGTAGGTCGTGACCAGGGCCACGGCCGTGCTGGCCGCGCCGGTCCATTGGGCTTCGAGGTCCATAGGGCGGACAACGGATTGGCGGGCAGGTGGGTTGCCGTCAAGCGGCCCACCTGCCCCGTCTTACGGGGAGGCCGGGAGGGGGAAGGCCACAATGAGAGCTCCTCCCACAAGAAGATCATGATCTGAAATCAGCCGACAGCACGATGCTGTTCGCCCCCGCCCTTCGAGACGCGCGGAGTTTACCCCGAGGGGGCGCGCCTCAGGGTGATGCTAGCCGACGCCGCCTCAGCGCCCGTCGTTGTCGCGGATGAAGTCGCGGACGCGCGGCATGATCTGCTCGCGCCACTTGCGGCCGTTGAAGATGCCGTAGTGGCCGACGCGCGGCTGCTCCCAATGCACGTGACGTGCGCCCGGGATGTTGGGGGTGAGCGCGTGCGCCGCCTTGGTCTGGCCGATTCCCGAGATGTCGTCGAGCTCGCCCTCGACCGTCATCAGCGCGGTCTCGATGGCCGAGGGATCGATCTTGCGACCACGGCTCACCCAGGTGCCGCGCGGCAGCTGGTGCTCCTTGAAGACGACTTCGATGGTCTGCAGGTAGAACTCGGCGGTGAGATCCATCACCGCGAGATACTCGTCGTAGAAGGCGCGATGGCCGTCGGCCGAATCGTCGTCGCCTTTGACCAGATGCTCGAACTGGCGCATGTGGGCGTTGATGTGCCGGTCGAGGTTCATGCTGATGAAAGAGGTGAGCTGCAGGAAGCCCGGATAGACCCGACGCATTCCGCCCGGGTAGTTCAACGGCACCGTCGTGATCACGTTGTCGCGGAACCACATCATCGAGTTGCGCATCGCCAGGTCGTTGGGCGTGGTCGGGCTGACTCGCGTGTCGATCGGGCCGCCCATCAGGGTGATCGACCTGGGCTGGCGCGGATCCTTGTTGGCCGCCATCAGCGCCGCCGCTGCCATGACCGGCACCGACGGCTGGCAGACTGCGATGACATGGACGTCCGGTCCGAGGTAGCGGCAGAACTCCATGACGTAGTCGACATAGTCGTCGAGGTCGAAGTTGCCCTGGGCGAGCGGCACCTCGCGCGCGTCGGTCCAGTCGGTGATGTGCACGTCGTGCTCGGGCAGCAGCGCCTCGACCGTGCCGCGCAGCAGCGTGGCGAAGTGGCCGCTCATCGGCGCTACTACCAGAACCTTGGGATCCTTCCGCGTGGTGTCGCGATGGAAGCGCAGGAGCTGGCAGAACGGCTTGCGGAGGAGGATCTCCTCGTTGACGGCCACGACCTCGTTGCCGATCTCCGTCGTCTTCAGGCCGAAAGCGGGCTTGCCGTAATTCTGCGTGAGCCGCGCCATGATCTCGGCGCCGGCCGCGACGGACTTGCCGAACCAGGTGTCGGTCAGCGGGTTGTACGGGCTTGAGTAGAGCTGCTCGAGCGTGTTCGCCCAGAGGCGGACCGGCTTGGCGAGCTGACGCTGGAACTCGTACGCCTGGTACAGCAATGAAGACGCTAACACATTGGTTTCCTTGATTATTTCAGGTACCCGAGAGGGAGGTACTACGCTGGCGCGTGCGTCAGATATGGGGAGGGCTGCACCCTCCTGCCGCACCCTTTTTGTGACCGAAAACGCCCCAAACCCCGGTGCCCAACCTACACCAGCGGTACCCCGATGGCGACCGGAAGTTGGCCGCTAGAGAAGCCGTTGCACACCCGCCGCGATCTGCTCGGCCTTGGCTTCGTGCGTGAAGTGGGTGACGAAGCGGCCGTTGCGATCGAGCAGGTAGACGATCGAGGAATGGTCCATCAGGTACGGCGCACCATCCTTGCCCGGCACCTTCTGGAAGTAGACGCGATAGGCGCGGGCAACGTCGGCGATCTGCTGCGGCGTGCCGGTGAGGCCGATGAAGGTCGGTCCGAAATTCTCGACATAGCCCTTCAGCAGCTTGGGCGTGTCGCGCTCGGGATCGATGGTGATGAAGACCAGGTTCACCTTCTTGGCGCCATCCGGGCCCAGCTTCTCGATGGCGTTCGCCATCAGCAGCAGCGAGGTCGGGCAGACGTCGGGGCAATAGGTGAAGCCGAAATAGATCAGGGTCGGCTTGCCCTTGAGGCTGTCGCTGGTGACGGTGCGGCCGTCCTGGTCGGTGAGGGCGAACGGCCCGCCGATGGCGGGCTTGCTGCCTTGATAGGCATCCCAGCCGATCCACACGGCGGCGGCGGCCAGGCAGGCGATCCAGACGCCCAGCAGCGCCTTCATCGTACGTGACATGGGCGGAAGATGGGCCGCGCCAGGCGGCTCGACAAGCCGGACGGCTGGTCGCACAAGGGGAATTGATGAGCACCGATCTGATCCAATTGACGCGCGCCGCCGACTACGCGGCCCGCCAGCACATCGCGCAGCGGCGCAAGGGCGAGCGCGCCGAGCCCTACATCAACCACCTAACCGAGGTGGCCGCGCTGCTCGCCGAGGCGACCGACGGCAGCGATGTCGTTCTGCTGATGGGTGGCCTGCTGCACGACACGCTCGAGGACACCGACGCTACTCATGAGGACCTGGTCGAACGCTTCGGGCCTGAAGTGGCGGCGTTGGTCGCCGAGGTGACCGACGACAAGTCGCTGCCCAAGGAGGAGCGCAAGCGCCTGCAGATCGAGAAGACCGCGGGCAAGTCGCGACGCGCCAAACTGCTCAAGTTGGCCGACAAGACCTCCAACCTGCGCGGCCTGGTGGCGAGCCCACCGAAGGGGTGGCCGCAGGAGAGGCTGCGCGACTATGTCGTGTGGGCCCACGATGTCGTACGCTCTTGCCGCGGGCTGAATCCGCGGTTGGAAGCGGCGTTCGACGCCGCCCACGAGGAAGCGAGCCGGCACTACGGTTGAGAGGAATCCGATGTTCTACGACGCCGCCAAGCGCGATCATGGACTGCCGCAGGATCCGCTGAAGTCGCTGATCGTGCCGCGGCCGATCGGCTGGATCTCGACGGTCGACCGGCATGGCCGCGTGAACCTGGCGCCCTACAGCTTCTACAATGCCGTCAGCGAATTCCCGCCGGTGGTCTACTTCGCCATCACCGGCACCTACGGCAGCACGCCGACCAAGCACAGCCGCATGAATGCGGAATCGACCGGCGAGTTCGTCGTCAACATGGTGAGCGAGAGCCTGAAGGAGCAGATGAACGTCACGACCTCCATGGTCGAGTTCGGCGTCGACGAGCTCAGGCTGGCTGGACTGACGCCCGAGCCGAGCACACTGGTGAAGCCGCCGCGAGTCAAGGAATCGCCGGTGGCGCTCGAATGCAAGTACTGGCGCACCATCGAATTGCCGACCGAGAAGGGCCACGAGGCCAAGCGCGGCTCGGTGGTGTTCGGCCAGGTGGTGGGCGTGCACATCGACGACAGCATCATCAAGGACGGCCGCATCGACACGCTCGCCTTCAAGCCGGTCGCGCGACTGGGCTACAGCGAATACACCACGACCGACAACGTCTGGCGCATGAGAAGGCCGGACGATCCGAAGTTTCAGTAGTCTTCTGGACAGCCGGCCTCTGGCCGGCTCATTCTCTTCGGAG
>NZ_BKAJ01000132.1 GCF_007992495.1 Reyranella soli | reverse complement strand
CATCGACCAAGGCTGTCAGCTCGCATTTGTCCGATACCACCCTCCTGCGATGAAATCGGCGGGTGGTCCATCGATGACGATTGGCGCGGGGGGAGGGTGGCGGCGGAGCAGGCCCGCCAACGGAGGATTATGGCGCAGGAACTCCCCTACCTCGTTGTCGCTGCCAAAAAGCCAGATGCTGACCTACCGGCTTCCACAAGACGAACAGACGAAATTGCGACTGCGCAGAGGGCGCATGTCGCCGCTGCTGATGCCAAGGCTGGTGAGTTCGCCGGTTGCGCGATCACCGCAAGAGCAGGCGATGCCAAAAGGGCGGCTTCCCCAAGTCGCCGCCGTATGTCCGTTGTCGGTGGATGAAGCCTGGATCATGAGGCGCACGATGGCGCCGCTTGATGTTTAAAGACCACTCACCATCTGGCGAGCAAATGCTGGCAGTGCTGGGCGCGACCTTCAAACTCACGAGCCAGCACTGACAGCAAATGGTGCGGCATGCCGTCTTCAGCGAAGCTTCAGACACGTAAGCTGACCCTCAGCTTCCCAGACAATGTTGCCGTAGCGCTGGCACCGCGCCCAACGCTTCCCATCCTTCTCAAAAAATTCGGGCCCGACAGCAGCTTGAGCGCGGTTGCTGTTCGTACATGCCGCTGCAATGAGAACATCAGCGTCACAGTTTCCTTCCGCCTTTTGAATGACGGGTCCAAATGACTTTATATAGAAGTCGGACGGCTTTAATTTGATCGTGGCAATTTGATCATCGATGCGTTGCTGCAACCTAGCAACTATAGAAGTCTGATACCCCTTCAGCGGTATGAGTAGCGGCCCGTTCTCGAGCCGAAGGGCTATTACCGCATCCTCAGCACTTCTTACCTGCACCCCGTCAACGATTTGGACAATTGGAGTACGATAGCAAAGTGTCGAGAACGGGCTTTCTGGCTTGATTGTTTGCTTTTGCGCAGGCAGAGACGGCGAGCATGTTAGTCCGCCTTGAGGCACGATATCAGCTCCGAGAAGTTCCCCGCCGTTTACCGATCCGTGTGCTATCGTCAGCGACACAGCATCGTTCCCGGCTGAAATGTATTTGATGTCCCATTGTTTGCTTGCGAGTTCGAGGCATCGCTCAATCACGGGAAAAGCCTGCGAGTACACATTCTTTGCGTTTACATATTCCGTGTCGCTAAATCCCAAGGCCTCGCGCGATTGCCTGCAGAGCTGAGAGTTGCGAGATTCCTCGTAATTTCCTCCAAGACTGAACGCTTGATAAGCGATGGAAAGGCCACCACCAGCATGGGATGAGCTGGCCTCACAAGTGGCATAGTAGCGAAGGGCATTGTAGTCCCGATTGGTGAAGTTCGTGGTGTATCCCACTGCAATCGTGCTGGCCAAGGTATTGCAGCTTGAAGGCGTTGGCGCCTGGGCAAGAGCGGGTGAAACAGCAAGAATCGTAAGAGCAACGCCGCAAAGGTTACGCACGCGCATGACGTACCTCCTTTGGAAGCTCTGAAGCGAATGCCTTAAGCCGGCTTGTCGTGGTGAAAATATTCCAGTGCCGCCTTTTGCAAGTCAAGTACGACTGCGGTTGCGTTCTAAGCCCGCAACAAGCATCGTGCCCAGATCCTCGCCCGAGGCACGGCATACCGCGACCGTCCGGCCGTAGCGGTCGCGGTCCTTCTAATGGCAGACAATCGGCCGACACGCCGTCAGTGCCTGCAGCCTGGTTGCTGCCATGCGGCCGGCAGGCCAGCCATCAGGACACGTCTGCGAGAGCTCGGCCGCGTCGATGCCCCACAAACGATAAGTGACGCCGCCTTGCTTGAGCGTGTCGTCATCCGTGACCTGTGCCGCAACGGGCGACCAAAGCAACGCCGACGCGATGACAATACAGACACACCGCTGGGCGTTCACGGCTCGCGTCGCTCTTCTGCGAAACGCCTAGCGCGGTCGAAGTAATTTTCCCTACCACACCTTTTCCAGATCGCTGAAAGTGTCGTCGAGTTTGAGGCGGTCCCAGATGACTCGCTCGCCGACGGGTTTGGGTTTAGGCATCCGGCCTTCCGCAATCAGGCGGTCGAAGGCGGTGACACCGACGCCGAGGCCACGTGGTGTTGCCTCAGTCGCGCGCATTGACGTTAAGCGGCGAGGTCTTCCACACCGCCTCATAGAGTGCTGAGTCGAGGATCGGCTTAGGCGCGGGCAGATTGAGTGTCGTACGGAGCTCCGCGATGCGCTCGCGCAGCAGCGTTATCCTGTCATCCAGGCTGGCTGCGGCAACGATTTTCTGCGGCGCGACGCCCAGAAAACTGAGGACTGACGCGAGTTGCCGCTGGTCGATGCCCGACAGCGGGTCGGACGTGAACATGCCGCTGTCGCTGCCGAGATACGCGCGCTCGAACGGCGACATGAAGACCGCTGGCATCGGCTTCAGTGTCCGCAGAACCCGACCGGACCGGCTGGCGAGGGTGCCGGTGATGTCGCTTTGTGGCCACTCGGACGGATTACGACGAAACATGCCCGTCTGAAACTCGCGTATTGCCGTTCGCGTCATCGCGCTGAAGCGGCCATCATCGGCGATGCCGAGAGCTCTCTGTACTTCCTTGATTTGGGAAACGCCCGGAATCTCGCTGTCGGTTGCAGGATCTTGGATCGCAGAGATCTGCGCCAACCGCTCGATCGCAGCAGACCGAGCTTCGTCCGAGGAGTGATCGCTTGCCGCAGTTGCGGCCACTGTCACCTTCTCTTCGTTAATCCGTGTCTGCTTTAGCAAAAGGTAATCTCGAAACCTTACCCATTGATCACGGTCACCCGTCTCCGCAAGGAATGAAAAGAACTCAGCAATTATGATGCGCTTCTCGATGCGTTCATTGCGCCCTTCACTTGCCAGCTTCTCGAGGTAATCCCGACGATTGCCAACGTCTGTAGTGGAAAGCTTCCGCTGCTCTAACTGGTGCGTCTTCTCCGCTATTTGGTTCTCGTATTGATTCTTGGTTTCGAGGACCTTCTGCTCCGACTTCGCTTTGATATCGAGAGTCCGCTCTTGAGCTTGGACTTTGATCGCCTCAATGCGCTCAGAGAAAGCTGAGCGTGCCACTTCCTGAAAGAATGGGAATGCGGCAACAGCTACGCCTACGATCATTGTGCCGTAGACCACTTTGCGAACGTCCGCGCGAATCTTCTCTTTCTGCAATTCGGCTTCTAGACGAGCTTTCTCAAGCTCGAAATCGGGCGCACTTAGTGACGTCGGCGCGGGCTTTTCGGGTTCTATCGGCTTCGATGAGTCGACCATGATGAGAACCTCTCACCCCAATGGTTGCAGTTCTAGTGTAGCTTACCACCGCCGGGCTGGCAAGCCATCGTTCGGACCGACTGTTTGAGAGTAGGCACTTCCCTGACTTCGGGTCGACTGGCGTCTTAGTGATGGGGGCGCTAAGCCCGGCCGCTGGTGTTTGCCGGCCCGGCCGCTCGATGCCGGGCGACCATCGTTTTGCCGGTCACCATTCCACCTTATCCGCAAGTGCGAAACGGTTGGGACGGTAGTTCGACCATAGCGGTCCCAGGTCCTTCACTGTCCGCAGCCCGCGCCGAGGCTCGCTCTTGCTTCGCTTTTGCGCCGAAAGGGCCTCAGGAACAGCGGCCAGTGCAAATTGGTCGTGTGAGGCTTGAAATAGGCTAACGCCGCGTCCAGCCTACAAACTAGAGACAGGGGGACGCGCGAATGATTTCCTATGAAGCAAAAGAGCACGTGCAATCGGCGTTCGAAGACGTTCTGAAGACCTTGGACGCTATGGAACGTGAGCCGGATCAGGCAGAGGAGTTGAACCTCGTCGATGCCCTTTGCTCCATGGCTAACGGGCACCTGGGCTGCCAGAAAGATTGGCGAAACCCGCGGATTGGTCGCAAGCAAAGCGATTGGCATAGACGATAGTCAGCCGCGGGTGACCAAGGACATGATGCGGCGTGGCCTGATTCACGTGCGTATCCATTGCTAGAGAGATACGCCGTAGCCCGCAACCAAGCTGGCTCTTGCTCCGGAGCTCGCGGTCTAGGGCGGTCATCGCTTGCCTACTCGACGGCCTTCAACTCGACGTCGCCGGCGGCGCGCAGAAGAGCGAATGCCGTCTCTTCGCCTTCCTCGGCCCTGACGACCTTGAAGAGCCACGATTGCCCTTCAATCCGATCGCTCCTGAAGGGGCTCCCGAATGTCTCGCCTGAACCGAACATCAGCCGGCGCAAGCACCGAAGGTCATCCATGGCGCAGTCAGCGAGCTTCGCCATGAAGTGGTCGGCGGGCTTCCAGGCATCATCCTCTTGCGCCTTCGCCATGAAGACCGCGCGGGCGCTTGCGCATTCCTCATTCGAAGCGTCCGCCGTGCAGATGAAATGCTCTAGCAGCCAGACAACCTCATGCAAGAGGTCATCTGCCGTTAGCGGCTCGCCATCCTCGGAATCGATGCCCCTGTCAGGCTGCATTTCAAAGCCGATCGTTCGAAGCATGCCGACCATGTAGACCGCATCGGCCACGGTGTAGTTGCCGAAGACCGGCAAGAGGGATTTGGCCAGCAGCACGCTACCCGGTAGCGTTTCGCTCTTCACCGATGCCATGGCGTCAATGAGCGCCTGAGATGGCTTTGTGTCTTCATGCCGGCCGCGATGGATGAAGTTTGCGGCGCCCCACGCGGCATTGTGGATGCGCAACACCAGAGCCGTCGGCGATAGGGGCGGCCTCGGGGCGCGGGGGCGCGTAGGTCGCGCCGTGGCGACGGCCGTGACGCTCGCAGGCACGGAGGGTGTTTCAAAGGTAAGTGTGTCAGGCATTGTCGTTTTCCTCTCAGCTCAGGATGGATAGTCGGTCGTGACGTTGGGGATACCGAGCAACGCGCGCAGGTCGCTGATCAGGCTGGCGATGATCTGTTCGCCGAGGGAGAGTTCGTCCGGCTTTCTGGCCGGGACCTCTTGGCCCTCAATCTCGGCGAAGAGCTCCAGCTTGCGGAGGATGCCTAAGTGCGTGGTGGTCGGGTGTGCAGCCAGAGCCCGCTCAAGCGCTGCTGAAACTGTGCTCTGGCGCTCCATCTCTGGGCCCAAGCCGGCTTCGCCGGCATTGTAGTAGGCCGCGCTCGCCTGCCGGTCGAGCTGCCAAAGCAGTTCCGCTGGATCGGCGCTGGTCGATGCCGCCGCCGAAAGTGTTTCAGGCATCCCCGCTGCTTGGCTGAGATCGGCGATCAGGCGCTTAACCATGCGGGGCCAAAGCAAATTGGGACTTTCGGCCAGATAGCCGTCGAGGTTTTCCACGTCGGCAATAAGCCGAAGCTTGATGGCGGCGCCCAGCGTCGTGCCATCTCGCTTGTTCAAAAACTCTTCCTGAGCCTGATTATAGGCCTCGGCGAGGGCGTCATACTCGGCGCCGTCGACACGGCAGCTGTTGAGCGCTGCCTCCGCCGCCTTGTAGGCAGCGAATGCCTTACCGCTCGGGCAACTGAGAACGACCGTGCGTTCAGTGATCGGGGATGCCGGGATTTCGACATCGCTGGCGGGGACAATGAGAGTGTCGGGCATGGGATCTGCTCCTGGCCTACGCGGCACAAAACTGCGGTGACGCAGCAAGTGCTGCTCGGTACTTGGCGATGGCGGCCAGCGACGCTTTCATTGCCAGCCTGTGCTTCTCACGCCACGCCAAGAGCTGGCGGCGTCGGTCCTGCCGATCGAATGAGCGAATGCGTGTGATCCAGGCCTCGTCGCCGATCTCTTCGGCCAGCGAGAGCGCACGGCGCGAGTTGGGAAAGTACGTGTGGCAGTGAAGGCTAGTGCTTGCCTTGAAGACTTCGCCGCCTAGCCGCTCGCGCGGAAGGAGCTTGGACCGCGGCAGCGGCCACACCTCGCGGCCCTCCCGCGCCTGGGCCCACTCTTCTTCGTACATCGCAACGAGCGCCCAAAAGCGCAGCGAGCCCCGGCGAACCGGTGGGTTAAGAGGCCACTGATGCAGGGCAGCCAAAGCCATCAGCGCCTTGGGCTCTGCCAAGCCGTAAACCTCTTTGCGCTTCAGGGTTTCGAGATGTTGCCGCATGGCGGCAAACTCTTCGGCGGTGACGAGGCCGAGCGCGACCGGATCGGCGTTCCAGTCCACTTCGATGAACCGGCCTGCTGGGCGTTTCGACGCGCCAATGACGCTGTTCGTGATGATGCTGTCGGGCATGATGATTTTCCCCTGCTAGATGCTCGCGGTCGCATCCGACGACCTGACGATATAATACCATTTGGTATCGTTTGGTCAATACCAAATGGTATTGCATACATGCGTATGCTGTTCCCCATGCGGGGGTGGATTGTCTCAATTACAGCGCTGTGGGTTGTGGGCATCCTTGCCGGCTGCGGTGAAAGTCGGTCTCAGGCAATCGGACGCTGCCAGCTGGAGGCGTATCGCATTTACCCTGTGGAGCAGCGCTTGCTGGATAGGGCGTTGGTCATCAATGCCTGCATGCGCGCCAGCGGCTATACAGTGGCACTCGTTGACGGCTGTGAGTTAGGCCGTGCGGAATGCTGGGACACTGAGTGGGAGGCTTGGTGGCGGAAATTTACGAGGAAGGACGACCACCGTTAGCGAACTTGGATCGCCCTCGGGCGAAGACATGCCGCCTAAGGCCTCCGATACTGCGCGAGTGAGGTGAGGAACGCCCCGCGATGCCCGTTAGATGACCCGCTGTTTGACCCACTCGATATATGCAAAGCTCTCTACCGGCTGGTCCTCAAGGATTGGCGTCACGGGGTTGATACTAATCAGATGAAAAAAGCCCTTCTTGGTGCCTGGTATCAGGCGCTTAACGTAGAGCGACCCGTCCTTCACTTGCACGATTACCGGTCGTGGCGGCATGTCTTTCTTGTTTAGTGGTGGATTCCTCTGAGAAGTGAAGAACAGCACATCTCCAGTGTCGTAAAACGGTCGCATAGCCCCGCCGCGGACAACCACCGCGGCTCCTGTGTTGGACTCAAACCCGGGAGGAGAGGGGGTCCATTCGGTTTCCCCGTTAACACGATGAATCTCGTCACCGGCTCCAACGTAATGGCGAACCTCTGACTGTCGCGATCGAGATTTCGACTCAGCCGCGTATCTGGGGTCTTCACTGGCAGCGGACGAAGTATCGATTGATTTGGAGCCGCGACCATATTGGAGCCACGGGAGCCGAACATCCAAGGCCTGGGCGAGCTCCACTACAAAGCGAGGCATCACATCGTCCCGCTTCTCGATGTGATGGATGGCGACCTGTGTCACCTTACGGCGAAGGATGTTCGAAACCCGTCGGGCAAGTTCTGCCTGCGACCAATTCCGATCCTCACGCTCCTTCTTCACTCGCGCACCTAGGGCCATACCGAACGGTATCAAAAAGGACAATACCATCGGGTATTGACTGGTTGAATACCACTTGGTATTAGAGTTGGGCGATGAGCACCGTAGCCCTCTTGGAAGCGATCAAGGACGCTGGCGGCCAAGGGAAATTGGCCGCCAAAATCGGCAAGCGACAAGGCCATATTGGCAATTGGCTGCATCGGGACAAAAAGGTTCCGGCCGAAGCGTGCGCCGCAATTGAACTCGCAACGAGCGGGAAGGTCACACGCTACGACCTGCGGCCAGATGTCTTCGGACCGAAGCCCGGGCGAGACGCAGAGTGATCGTGGGCAGAAGGCTAGCCTCTGCTCGAGCGCCAATGCGCGGCCTGCTCCTTGAGCATTTCAATGGCGATTGCGAAGCCCGGGTGCCAAGCCGTCTCAGCCGCCAACATCTCTATGGCCGCCGTGGCGCCGGTAATGACCCTCAGGGTGTCTTTAGGCTTCAAGACGTCCCGTCTTTCCAGGACGACCAACAGTTCGATCACCAAGGCCCAGGCAGAGATCCCGACGGCCGCGTCCATGACGATGTGGTTCTCACGCTTGATCTTCTTCCGGGGCATGGTGGCCTCTCATTTGTGAAAGCGGAGCTGGCTGCCGGCTTCCCACAGACCGGCAGCCAGCATTCACGTCGGCGTGGCAACGGAGCAGGGGGCCGTCGCCGGCGTGAACTCGTGAACTTGCCCCTGCGCGCCGTTGTCGTTCGACGGCGGCGGGATGAGGGCGGTGCCGATGTCATCGGCGGCCGCCAAACGTTGTGTGATCAAGCGTGCTGCCAGGCGTCGCGCGATCTCACCAAGGTGAACCCAGTTGTCAGTTTCTGCGGTTTCCATGACCCAAATCATGGAGATCGCTTTGTCCCGAATCCGAGAAATCTCTTCACCTTCGCAGGGAAAGAAGATGCACGCCGTCGCTGAGGCGAAAGCCGCTTTCCGAGCGATACCTCGCGGCGTCGACCAGCCGAAGCTCGAATGGCTGCGCAATCGCGTCGCCCCGTTTTTCGGCCTGACGTTCAGTCAAGCAAAGAAGATCGAGTACGACGAGGTCAAGGATCTGCGAGCCAGCCGGCTCGATCACATCCGGGATAAGGTCAGCCAACTACAAGAAAGCGCCGCGAAGCGCCGTGGAGAGGCCGATGCCATCAAGGAGCGACTTGCCTGCCTCCGATCCGCTCGTACAAGCCGAATTGCTGGTGGCTGTAGCGGAGGAATTGGAACGACTGACAGCCGAGGCCTGGGAGCGGGCGAGGGCAGCAGTGGAGAGAGCGGGCGGACCCCCGCCATTGCTCGACCGGATGAGGCGTGAGGAACCCTGAGTCCTTCGCGCTTTAATCGATTGGGTACCGAGGCCGAACCGCATTCTAGAGGACAGCTTTCATCATCCCCGGCGGTAGTGAAAGTTTGAAATCCGACGAGCAGGTGCGCCATACAAGAGCCGCGACGAGCGATGCTACGTGCCGCGATTGGGCAGTCATGCCCATACTGCGGCGACGCCATGGAAGGCCCCAACCGCTGGCCGACCCGTGACCACATCAAACCTAGATCGAAGCGCCATACGCTCACAGCCGACAACCAAGCCATCGTCTGCGCACCGTGCAACAAGGCCAAGGGGTCACTGTCACTGCAGCGCTTCGTTAATCGCCTCGCTCGTGCCGGAGATCCGCGGGCACTCCGCGTAGCGGCCTTTTTGCAGATTCGCCTTCCACAGCTAGATCTGCAACAAGAGACAGGTCCGAACGTGAAGCACTCGGACTTTGAGTTCTCCATCTAAGCACCTCAGCCCCGCTCTTACCGGCGGGGCTTTTTCCTTTGTCGGCAAAGCGTCCTTTGGGGAACCGCAGTGAGCTTCGTGCATTGGCACGGTTGCCATCAAGGGCGACCGCAATGGTGCGGTGCATCTCCGGAGGGCGCCTGATGCGGCTGTTCAAATGCCAGGCTTGCGAACAGGTTCTCCACTTTGAGAACACACTTTGCGAGAAGTGCGGCCATCGGCTGGGCTATCTACCGCTGGCAGCGGCGCTTACGGCGGTCGAGCCGGATGGAGAGTCCGTCAGGGCACTAGCCGCGCCAGGCACGGCTTTCCGCTTCTGCGTCAACGCCCAGCACGAGGCCTGCAACTGGCTGGTCGAGATGGCATCGCCCGACCCGCTCTGCCTGTGCTGCCGGCACAACCGCACCATCCCCGACCTCGCGCTCGAGGCCAACTTGGTCGCTTGGCGCAAAGTCGAGCGTGCCAAGCATCGCCTGTTCTACGCCCTCGTGCGGCTCAAGCTGCCGCTCACGACCAAGCTCGAGAACGCGGACACCGGGCTTGCCTTCGACTTACTGGCCGATCCGCCGCAGCCAAGCGCACCACCCGTGATGACGGGCCACGACAACGGCCTGATTACGCTGGCGCTGTCCGAAGCTGACGATGCGGAGCGCGAACGCAACCGCGTCAACTTGCACGAGCCCTATCGCACCATGCTGGGACACTTTCGCCACGAAATCGGGCATTACTACTGGGACCGACTGGTACGTGACGCCGCAGGACCGGACGGCGGTCGGCTGGAGGCGTTCCGCGCCCTGTTCGGCGATGAGCGCGCCGACTATGGCCAGGCTCTGCAGCGACACTACGATCAGGGGCCGCCCGCCGACTGGCAGTCGCAGTTCGTGACGGGCTACGCCACGATGCATCCGTGGGAGGATTTCGCCGAAACCTGGGCGCACTATCTGCACATCGTCGATACCCTGGAGACCGCCGGCGCCTTCGGCCTTTCGACCCGTCCGAAGGTGGCGCAGGGCGACGAGCTAGACGCGTCGGTTGACTTCGATCCCTATCGCGCGCGGACCATGGACCAGCTGACCGAGAGCTGGCTGCCGCTCACCATCGCCCTCAACAGCCTGAACCGTGCAATGGGCCAGCCTGATCTCTATCCATTTGTGCTGTCGTCACCGGCGCTGGAAAAGCTCGCCTTTGTCCACTTGCTGGTTCGCCCGACTCAGCCATCTACGGCCGCCACGACACGGGCCCCTGGCGCCGTCCCAATAGTGGCCCGCGATCAAGGCGAGTGACAACAATCGACTCCGCGACGCAACGAACTACCTGACTTCTGTCTTTGGCTTCTCGGAGCAGGCAATTCCCCCGCTTATGCTCCGCCCGCAGGTAAGCCTCGGGTTGCCCGCCCAGTGTTCAGCGCCCTGGGCGGGCTTTTCCTCTGGGGCATGGCCAGCATCGCCGCTAACCCTGTTTTTCTGCCCGTGGAATCGAATTAGTCCGTCTGGCAGCCGGAGAAAGAGCGACGATGGCGTTGTCCGGCGATCATCAAAGGGAGCCGCGGCTTTGAGGCGGATGCGGCATCGGCCGTACAAGGTGCCGCGCCCAAATTGGCTAGCCGCGGCGCAAACCTGCTTCTACAGTCCCGGCATGTCCCGCAAGCCAGTGTATTTCCTCATGGGCTTTATCGTTGGCGCAGTCGTGAGCCTGCTCTGGAATGCAATGCCGATCATTCGTGCAGGAGCTGCGCCCTCAATCCCAGGCATCTGGTTCGACATTGCCGTGCAGGCGGTGATCATCGGACTATTGTTTGGGTTGGCCGTCATGTTGGTCAGCACATGGCGCAGGAACAGAAACTAAGGTCAAAGCCACCAAGCGTCCCCTCCATTGCTGCTTTCGGGCCCATTCCAGAAATTCGCTATGTCGAGCGGTTGGCCAGAGATGTCGCCAGGAGAGGACACCTGTCACGCCGCTGCAAAGAGCAGCGATTACCGCCGCCTTAGATCAAATCTCATTGGCTCCGCCCTGAGTTCGCGCCGGGCCAGTGATTGCCGCCGTCTGCTCAAGTCGATGCTGCCGGGATTGCACCTCAGCCGTCACGTCCTCAACGTGATGCAGGAGGCAGATCAGGTTGCCGTTATCATCGTACACCGGCGAATTGATAGGCTGCCAGTGGCGCTCGACGAAATTGCCCCGGAGATCGCGCACGTCATAGCGCTGGATGGCCATTTCGTGCGGGCGGCCGGTCTCGGCGGCGATTTGCAACGAGATGAACAGGTTGTTCACACCGTCCGCCGATGGATCGGCCGGATTGTCGGGAAACACCTCGAACAGGGAGCGGCCGGCGATGGCGCTGCGATTCGTCATCGTCGCCTGCGCATAGGCATCATTCACGTCAACAATATGCAGACCCGGGCCAGGGTCGAGCAGCAGATAGGGGTGCGCTGAGTTCTGGACGCTACGCCAATATTCGGCCACGCGCTCCGAAGCTCCGCTGAACGCACCCGCGACCCAGCGCGATGACACGCGCGGCTGCACACCCTTTTCGTCGGCAATGATGTAAGCTAGGTCGCGTTCGGCTGACATCAGCAGCATGCAAAGCGTGCGATGCGTGGCCTCGTCCGACGGGCCGGCGAGCTGCCTGCGGAAGAGTTCAATATTTTGCTGCAGTATATACTGCCGCATGATCCAGGCCCCCGCCAAGAACAGCGAAAGCCTAATAAGGTCCACCTTGCTCGTCCAGGTCAGAAGACTGAGTTCCGTGATGATTTGGTGGCCTGCGGCCTGACCGCAGTGCCGGCAGTTGCGGCTACGACGGGCGAGGCGGATGCGGTACCGGCCGCACGACCTGCCGCGCCGGCTTGTCCTTCCGCTGTCCCTGGTAGGAGACATGGCGCAGCAGATTGTCCTCGGTCCACGTCAGGTACGTCACTTCCACGACCAACTCGGGCTTCACCTAGTGCACCTTGCTCACCCGCTGTCACCGATGCTCGCGCGATGTTCCCCCACAGCAACATGAGCCTGTAGGCGGAGCGCTTAGTTGGAAGGCGCCACCGTCGGCGTTGGTGGCAGAAGCTCGGGACGCAGTTGATCGAGCTCGACCTCGTCGTCGAGGGCGAACAGGGTCACGTCACGGCTGCCGCAGGCCTCGCATTTGAACGGACGGTCGTAGAGAGGCGTCTGGTCGTCGTCGGAGGTCTTGAGTAGCCGAAAGGGCACGAGGCGCCGGTGGCCGCACCGACACACGGCAGGAGTGGCCGGCCGCAGCGGCCGCAGGCGATGGAGCCAGGGGCGTCTCGGGGTAGCTTCAACATGGCCCAACACGGTAGCCGCCGATCGCCGGCACGACCTCTCACGATCGCGCAACCATCTGCCAGCACAGCCAGCATCAGGCCAGCCGCCCGGGCCAGGCCCTCGGCCAGTCACCGGGTCGTCACGGACGGTTGTTTGGAACAGTTCGGATGCCCGGCGTTAGTCCGCGATGCATCGGGAACTTCGTCGGCACCTGATCTACGCCTTAGTGGGTGTTGCTACTGCCGCCCTCCTCTACTGGCTGTTGGAAGGCTGAGGCCTCGCCAAGGCGCATCGTCGGTAACTCTTTCGGCCTAGACGTTGTCCGCTCGCGTGCGAGCTACTCTGCTGTAGCCCTCGCTCCCGACACCCAAACCTAGGGAGAGAGGGTTAGGCCTCGCATAGGGTACCCTCCTGTGCGGGGCCGCTCTGGGGTGCGCCTCGTTTGCGTTCGACTTGATCAGGACCCAGGCTCATGGGTCGCCCGATGCAGGCCATGGCCGAGCGGTTGCTTAAATCAACAAGATGTTGTCGCAGGTTAATGCGATCCGGGATGAAATGACCCAATCTGCGCTAGCCATTCGCACGCCCCCACACGGCACCAATGGTCAGGCCCCGCACGGACCGCTCCCAACTGCTGTGCGGGGCCGCCTATTTCCGGCGGGCCGCCAACTGTCGCAACAATCGCAACTGTCGCAGGGGCGACGGTGACCATCGACCGCGTGAGCCCACCGCGGGGGACATTTTCCCTCGCATATGTGGACCTCGGGGGTAGCTCTTTGGGCCTGACCGTATCCTGCTCGCGCGCGGCTACTCTACAGCAGCCCTCGCTCCCTGAACGGCAAACCAGGAGAGGACGGTCAGGCCCCGCATAGGTATTCGTTGCCTATGCGGGGCCGCTCCGCGTGGCGTTGCTCCCACGCAGTAGCAGCCAACTGTCGCCCGACGGCGCTTAGTGAACGAGGTGAGTGAGCTGCGGCTTGATACACTTTGGTAGTTTAACTGTCGGTCCCACGGACGTTACTGGAGCACATTCGCGTCCGGTGGGCGATGCCGCTACGGTCGACCAGTGCTGGCACGAGTTAAAAGACGGCCCCGCATAAGGCTAGCAAGCCACCAAATGCGGGGCCTAACCACTCACTCTAAGTTTGGGGTACAGTGAGGGCTACCGAAGCCTAGCCGATCGGGGCAAACCCTTATTCGGGCTAAAAAGCACTACTCCACGTTGCGCCATGGGCTGCGGCTCAATGAAGGTCACCGACGCGGCGTCAGTGCTACCCCTTAAGAGGTAGTGCCCCGAAAGCGTTGGCTATTTTGGAGGGACCTTAAACGATCACCCTCTTGTGTTCATTGGCACTGCTAAGGAAAAGCCGCCCTGATCCCAACAGGGCAGGCGGGTGGTTGAAGCTTTAGGGACGACCGCAGTGTCCCACACCACTGTCCGAGCGATTCAGCAGCCCGGGCCCGCCTCTCGATTCCAGGCCAAAAAGACATCCGCCACGATGGGTCATACGGAATGCCTACCGCCGTGTTTCCGCATTCCAAACAGTGACGACGACTGCGACGGCAAATGCCACCAGCGTCGCTTGTGACAGCATTGTTGAAATGTCCGTCTCAAGGGCCAGATCCACTACCGCTGACGGAAGCAGTAGTGCGGCGGCGACTAGGCTTGCCAACTGACACACGGTCACCATCAACGAATTTGGCATTTGCTGCACAACCACCACCTGACGGGTACGTCAAGACACCCATCCCATGAACGTCGTCGGGCCGCGTGAGTTTCACCTTTGAACTTTTCTAAGCTTACGGCTTCGTTACAGGCGGACAGCGTAGACTCCTTCGGGGTACCTCCAATGTCCGCGCGGGCTGCGCCTTCTGTCTATGGCTTGGAAGCGTTGGAAAGCTCACAATTCGCGATTGCATATCATGCCGTTAGGCAAGGAGAGAGCAGAATGATCAGCACTCCGAAGATCGATCGCGCGCGGCGCAACACGCTGAAAGCGGCTAGCCTGATCCTCGGTACGGTCTTGGCGACCGGCGCTCTGCACAGTGTGGCGTCGGCAGCCCCGGGCGGAAACGGCAACGGCAACGGCAACGGCGGCACCAACGGAAACGGCGGCAACGGAAACGGCAACAACCAGGGCGGCAGTTGCTTCGCGAGGGGCACCCTGATCCGCACGCGCGACGGCTATCGGCCAATCGAAACCTTGGCAGCGGGTGATGAGGTTGCGGTGCGTTTTGGCGGCTTCGCGCCGATCAAAGCGTTGGTCAGCCACACCTTGAACAGCGTCTCGGGCAAATGGGATGGCGACCAGTCGAACCTGCCGGTCCTCGTGCGGCGCGGCGCTCTGGGTGAGAACTCGCCGAGCGCAGACCTTTGCGTCACGGCCTGGCATGCCGTCTACGTTGATGGCTTCCTGATGCAAGCCGGCGACCTGGTCAATGGCACCAGCATCGTCTTCGAGGCGGCGGGCGATCGGAATACGCTCGACTTCTTCAATATCGAACTCGATAGCCACGACATCCTGGATGTGCAGAGTGCATTCTGCGAGTCGCTGTACAGAGCGGAAACCGAACGCTGTGCACCGCTATTGCGCTTCACTGGGGGCCGTAGCCAGCTTCGGTCGCGCTTGCGCAGCGTGGCATCAGTCGTAGTCGATCGGCGCCAGCCTATTGACATCATTCGCGACAAACTGGAGGAGCGGGCGCAGAGTTTTGCGCTGGCGGCTTAAACCATCAGTGTCTGTTGATCAGGCAGTGACCACTCGCCTCGTCTACCAGGCGCGTGAGCTGCGGGTTGATCCACTTCGGCGGAAAAGCCGAGGCGGTTGATGCTGAGTATCTAGCCTTGCCCGGCATTGAAATACTTCACGACAACCTTGACTGCCTCTTGGAGCAACTTCGCAACGCTAGAAGTTGCCACTGCTATTGCCGTCAACGAAGGCTTCTCCAATTCCAGAAGGCTTCGCAGATTAAGATAAGCGAACCGATAGGTGAGAGGAAGGATCAGCCAAGAAAGCAAGAAAACGCCGGCAATTCCCAAGCGAACCCAAGTGAGAACACTGGAGGCCAGCAGGCTATTTGTGGCCAACCCGTACTCGTGGCCCAGCGACGGCCAGAACGCGAGAGTGTTTGCTGGAATTGATCCTAGTGGCGGAAGGCTAAAGCTTTCCCCCAAATGGATAGGCGAAATTTCACCAAAACCCAACAGCTTGGCAAGCAGTGTTAGGTAGAGCATGAACATCGTCGCCACCATGGCCAGCAGCAACATGCCAAAAAGGGGCGCAAAAAAAACTGAGACAAATAACGTTGCAAGCTGAAGAAGGGCTACGAGCGTACCATCAGGATATCGATCGTTGAGCCATATGATCGCAAGTAAGGATGGAAGGAAGACGAAGACGTTCCCTACTGCAATGGCCCAGCAAAGAACAAAGAACTCACGGCTGAAGACGAAGGGAATGAAGCCTGACAGGTTGTCACTGCGCAGAGCCACAATGCCGGCCGTACCAAGGCCGATAACTGCACCTATCAATAATGCCACGAGGAACGGAATAAAGTTCCTGACAGGCCTGAGCAGTCGGGGCCATTTCTCTATTGCGGCGAAGTATAGTACACCGCCTGCCAGCCAACTAAGTGGCCACGACGCAAACTCCAATTCGCCTCGCGGTACCTGATAAAGCGGCATCGCCTTTAGCTTGATGCGCCACGAGATGAGCCGTTGTCGAAGAGCCTCGCGCTTACCTCTGCCCAACAGCAGATCGACGTAGACGACAGCAGCGCAAAATATCAGAAGGCATGAAGTGAAGAGATCAAGCTCAACCATGCTGGGGGAGACCGCACCGCGTTGACGACTCGTCGCTGTCGCCACTCATCATCTGGGCCTCCGTAGATCGCCGAAATCGCCCGGCGTGCTACCCCGGTGTTACCCCGGCGTGTCCAGCGACTGAGGGCTTGGTGCCCTAAGCCCTTGATCCGGTTGGTGGAGCTGAGGGGGATCGAACCCCTGACCTCCTCATTGCGAACGAGGCGCTCTCCCAGCTGAGCTACAGCCCCCCATCAACCGAACCTGGGCAAGCAAAAAGGCCCAAGGAAGGCGCGGATAAAGCTTGGCGGGTCCCCTGTCAAGCAAGCGGGCCTATGTTAGCGTTCCGCCCTGTTTTCAATGGAGTAATGAAGTGCCCGCTAGCAGCAAGAAAGTCGTCCAGTCGGATGCCGCGCCCAAGGCGCTCGGCCCCTATTCGCAGGCCATCGTCGCCAACGGCCTGGTGTTCTGTGCCGGCCAGATCCCGCTCGATCCCAAGACCGGCGACCTCGTGCCGGGCGGCATCGCCGAGCAGACGCATCAGGTGCTCAAAAACCTGCGGGCGGTCCTGCAGGCGGCGGGCAGCGACCTCGACCGCGCGGTCAAGACGACGGTGTTCCTGAAGAGCATGGACAGCTTCGTGGCCATGAACGAGGTCTACGGCCGGCCGGAATATTTCGGCGCCGCCGCGCCGGCGCGCTCGACCGTCGAGGTGGCGCGCCTGCCGCGCGACGTGCTGGTCGAGATCGAAGTCGTGGCGCTGGCCTGAGCGTCTGGCCGTGGATCCCGTCGCCTGGCTGCTCGGTCTCGGCTCGCTGCTGGTGTTCGGCATCATCGTCGTGCATCTGCTGGCGGCGCTGGTGCTGATCATCCCGACTTGGCGCATCTGCACGCGGGCCGGCTTCTCGGGCGCGCTGTCGCTGTTCCATCTCGTGCCGCTGATCGGCCCCTTCATCGTCATGGGCGTGCTGGCCTTCACCGACTGGCCCAACGGCGAAGCCCCGCCGGGGAAACGCTGAGATGGGCATGGAGATCCTGGGCCTGTTCGGCCTGTCGAGCGTCTTCGGCCTGATCGGCCTGGTGCTGGCCGGCTGGATGGCTTGGCGCATCGTCGAGAAGACGGGGCTGCCGGGCTGGGCGGGTCTCGGCGCCATCCTGCTGACGCTGACCGGCATCGGCATGATCGTGCCGCTGATCCTGCTGTGGGTCTTCGCCTTCATGCGCTGGCCGCGCGACGAGATGGCCGCGGCGGCGCCCGGCGCATCATCGCCGGCCCGGCCGGCATCGCCCGGCGCCTTGTCGCCGCCGCCGGCCGCCCTGGCCGACCGGCGCCCCTGGCGGTTGAGCGGGCTCTCGGCGGGCGGGCCTGTCGTGCTGTCGATGGACGGGACACAGCCCGCCTATGTGCTGACTGGCGCCGCCGCCCAGCAGGCCAACGAGCTTTGTGTGCCCGATCCGACGGTCGGACAGCCGCATGCGCGCCTGTTCGTCTCCGGCGGCCGGCTCGGCCTGGAAGATCTCGGCACGCCCGGCGGCACCCGGATCGACGGGGCCCGGCTGCTGCCCGAGCACGGCCCGCGCGATATCAGCGCAGCGCGTGCCATCCACGTCGGGACGGTCGAATTAGCCCTGTCGCGCGCATGAATTGAGGGCGGGGAATTGGCTTGTGATCGACATTACCCGCCGAGTAGGGTGCCCGGCCGGCGACCTGCCGGCAGCGATTCGGAGAGGCGATGATGTCGGCGGGCCAGCTGATCTTGAAAATTCTCGACATCTATTCGGCCATCATCATTGCCAGCGCCATCATGAGCTGGCTGGTCGCGTTCGGCGTCGTCAACGTGCGCAACCAGTTCATCCGCGTGGTCGTCGACCTGCTCTATCGCGTGACCGAACCGGTGCTGCGGCCGCTCCGCCGCCTTCTGCCGAACCTGGGCGGCATCGACATCTCGCCGGTCGTTGCCCTGTTGCTGATCATTGTCATCCAGCATTTCATCGCGAACTACATCTTGTACTAGCCTTGTGTCGGATCCGGTGTTCCTGCGCCGCACCGGCACGGGCGTGACGGTCGAAGTGCGCGCCCAGCCACGGGCCCGTCGTACCGCGCTCGCCTGCGTCGATGGCACGCTCAAGGCCCAGGTGACGGCGCCTGCCGAAGATGGCAGGGCCAATGCCGCCGTAATCGACCTGCTGGCCGCGACCTGGCGGCTGCCGAAGTCGGCCTTTGCGGTGACGCGCGGCGCGATATCACGCGACAAGGTCTTGAGCATTGCCGGCGAGCCCACGCTGCTCGCGGCGAAGATCGTGGAATGGACAAGGGACTCTGCGGGGAGAGATGGCTGAAGCGAAACTGATAGACGGCAAGGCCTACGCAGCCGGCCTGCGCAAGCGCGTCGCCGCGGGCGTCGAGGCGTTGATCGCCGACGGCGGACCCAAACCCGGCCTGGCGACGGTGTTGATCGGCGAGGATCCGGCGAGCCAGGTCTATGTCCGCAGCAAGGGCAAGCTCGCGGCCGAGCTCGGCATGGCGAGCTTCGATCATCGCCTGCCCGAGAGCACGACCGAGGCCGAGCTGCTGGAGCTGATCGCCCGGCTGAACGCCGACCCGAGCGTGCATGGCATCCTGGTGCAGCTGCCGCTGCCCAAGCACATCAATACCGCACAGGTTCTGCTGGCCGTCGATCCGGCCAAGGATGTCGATGGCTTTCATCCGCTGAATGTCGGCCGACTGGGCTCGGTCGAATCCGGTGCGCCGCTCGACTTTCCCGTGCCGTGCACGCCGCTTGGCATATTGATGCTGCTGCAGGACGCGCTTGCCTCGCTGACCGGTCGTCATGCCGTGGTGATCGGCCGTTCGACCCTGGTCGGCCGTCCGGTGGCGCGCCTGCTGCTGCGCGCTGATTGCACGGTGACCATCGCCCATTCGCGCACGCGCGATCTGCCGGCGGTGAGCCGCCAGGCCGACATCCTTGTCGTCGCCATCGGCAAGCCCGAGTTCGTGCGCGGCGACTGGATCAAGCCTGGCGCCACGGTGATCGATGTCGGCATCAACCGCGTGCCCGCTTCCGACGGCAAGACGCGCCTGGTCGGCGACGTCGCCTTCGCCGAGGCCCTGCCTGTTGCGGGTCACATCACGCCGGTGCCGGGCGGCGTCGGCCCGATGACGGTGGCGTGCCTGATGTACAACACGCTGCAGGAAGCTCGGAAGTCGGCCGGACTGCCGTTCGTGGCGATCTGATCTTCCCGTTCTCTTTTCCTCCCCCGTCATACGGGGGAGGGTAGGGAGGGGCGAGCAACAGTCGTGTTGTCTGCTGATTTCAGATCATGATCTTTTTCTGGGAGGGACCCTTACGGATGCCTTCCCCCTCCCGGCCTCCCCCGTAAGACGGGGGAGGTGAAGAGTTGATTTAGTTCTTCATCATCCCCGCGACCAACGCCGTCACGTTGTGGCGCATCATCGCCTCGTAAGTCGGCGCCGGCCCGCCCGGCGCCGACAGCGCATCGCTGTACAGCCGCGGCCCGACCACAGCGCCCGACTCGCGCGCGATCTGGTCGATCAGGCCGGGGTTGCTCATGTTCTCGACGAACAGCGCCTTGATCTTCTGCTCGCGCACCAGGCGGATCAGCGCCGCCACGTCCTTGGCCGACGGCTCGCTCTCGGTGGTGAAGCCGCGCGGGGCGAAGAACTGTACGCCGTAGGCCGCCGTGAAGTAGCGGAACGAATCGTGCGCCGTGATGGCGCGCCGCTGCGCCGCCGGCACCTTGGCGATCTCGTCCTTGATCCATTGGTCGAGGGTCACGAGGCGCTTGTCGTAGGCCTGCCCGCGCTCGCGATAGAAGGCGGCGTTCGCGGCATCGACCATCGACAGGCCTTCGACGATGTTGCCGACATAGCGCCGCACGCGGCCAGCATCCTGCCAGCAATGCGGGTCGGGGCCATGGACGTGGTTGTGGCCGGGCGTTGGCGCGCCCTCCAAGGTGGCCACGCCCGCCGTCGCCACGATGGCGCGGCCCTTGAAGGGCGCGGCCTTGGCCAGGCGATCGATCCAGCCTTCGTAGCCCAGCCCGTTGCTGACGAGCGCCTGCGCCGAGGCAAGTGCGCGCGCATCGGTCGGCCTGGGCTGATAGGTGTGGGCGTCGATATCGGCGCCGACCAGCACGGCAAGCTCGATCCGATCGGCGCCGACCTCGGCCAAAAGATCGCCCAGGATCGAGAAGGTCGCCACGACCTTGGGCTTCTTGGCCTGAACTTGGGCCCGGGCACGCACGGGCAGGACCGCGAGCGGCGCGGCGGCCGCCAGGAAGTGGCGTCTCAACAGCATCGGCTGAGTGTTATATTATAACGGGAAGTCGAGCCAGTGCGGCGTATGGCCGGTGGCCGCGAAGAAGCGCATCAGGTCGGCTGGCGAGAGGGCCGTCGTCATGGTGTTGACCAGGGGGTGGGCGTTGACCGGGCCGCCCTCGGCGACGCCGCGATCGAGCACCAACCGCACGACTCGGCTCGCATCGTTTATCAGGGAAAGCGGCGTCACCGACCCCGGCTCGACGCCGAGATGGCGCTTCAGGCGATCGGCGCTGCCGAAGGAGAGGCGGCCGGCACCCAGGACCTCGCCGAGGCGTTTGAGGTCGATGGCGCGATCCTCGAGCGCCACGACCAGCCACATCTCCTCCTTCTTGTTGCGCAGGAAGAGGTTCTTGATGTGATGGCCGGGCAGGTTGCCGCGCAGCGCCTTGGCCTCCTCGACGGTGAAGACCGGCGGATGCTCGACGGTGCGATGGGCGATGCCCAATTGGTCGAGACGGGCGAAGAGTTGTTGCGGGTCGAGCATCGGGCTACATCGATCGGCGTGAAGGGGATTTCATGAAAGGCATCGTTCTGTCCGGCGGCAGCGGCACGCGGCTTTACCCGATGACCCGGGCCGCCAACAAGCAGCTCCTGCCGGTCTACAACAAGCCGATGGTCTATTACCCGCTGACCACGCTGATGCTGGCGGGGTGCCGCGAGATCCTGCTGGTCGTCAATCCGGCCGACGAGGAGTCCTATCGCCGCCTGTTCGGCGACGGCAAGCAGTGGGGCCTCGAGATCCGCTACGCCGTGCAGCCCAAGCCGGGCGGCATCGCCGAGGTGTTCCTGGTCGGCCGCGACTTCGTGGCCAAGGACCGCGTCGGCCTGATCCTGGGGGACAACCTGTTCTATGGCGATTCGCTGCCGGCGGTGGCCGAGCGTGGCGCCATGGGCAGCGGTGCCATGATCTATGCCTACTGGGTGAGCGACCCTTCGGCCTATGGCGTTGTCGAGTTCGACGCCGCAGGCCAGCCGATCTCGATCGTCGAGAAACCCAAGGAACCAAAGTCGAACTGGGCGGTCACGGGCCTCTATTTCTACGACGCCGATGTTTGCGACGTCGCCGCGCACATTCCTCGCTCGGCGCGCGGCGAGCTCGAGATCAGCGACGTCAATGCGCACTACCTGAAGCAGGGGCGCCTCACCGTCGAGAAGCTGGGCCGCGGCTATGCTTGGCTCGACACTGGCACGCCGTCGAGCCTGCTGCGCGCCGCCCAGTTCGTCGAGACGGTCGAGGACCGCCAGGGCCTGCAGATCGGCAGTCCCGAGGAGGTCGCCTGGCGCAAGGGCTATATCGACGATGCCGGCATGGAAAAGCTGATCCAGCCCATCCGGGACAGCGAATACGGGAAGTATCTGCAGCGGCTTCTGGCCCGCGGCTAACTTCCCGGGGCGGGCCTTGCATTAGGGGCCGAAAACCCGTATCAACGCCGCCTTCCGGCACCTACCCGGCCGGACATGGAGCGCGGGCGTAGCTCAGGGGTAGAGCACGACCTTGCCAAGGTCGGGGTCGAGGGTTCGAATCCCTTCGCCCGCTCCAATTCTCTTCAAGTAGATCAGCCGCTGAGAAGGGTTCCTCGGGATCCTCTCTACTTCCCCGACTCTGGCCCGAAAGCTGGAGAAGCAGGGGAAGCAACCCGGGGCGAAACGTAGAGTGGCGCGATGCCCAAGGTGACGACGATCCGGTGCGTGCCGCAGTCTTCGCTGAGCTTCAGGCGCATCCTGCCGCCAGCCGGCGCGTGGCTCGCGCCGTCCAGCTCGGCGGCGATCACGCCGCGGTTGACGCCGCCTGGGTTGTGGATCGCGATCTCGTAGACTGCGCCGCGATAACGCAGCGTCATCTCGAAGCCCGGCCATGACGCCGGGATACAGGGATCGATGGTCATAGAATCACCCTCGAGCCTGAGGCCGAGGATCGATTCGATGCCGGCGCGATAGAGCCAGCCGGCCGAGCCGGTGTACCAGGTCCAGCCGCCGCGCCCGACATGCGGCGGCACGGAGTAGACGTCGGCCGCCACGACATAGGGCTCGACCTTGTAGCGCAGGATGCCGGCCCGTGTGCTGGTGTGATTGACGGGATTGACCAGCGAGAACAGCCCGGCCGCCTTGTCACCCTGGCCCAGCGCGGCGAAGGCCATGATCGACCACGCCGCGGCGTGCGTGTATTGCCCGCCATTCTCGCGGATGCCCGGCGGATAGCCTTTGATGTAGCCGGGGTCGCGCTCGGTCTTGTCGAACGGCGGCGCGAAAAGCAGCGCCAGGCGGTCACCGCGATGCACGAGCTGCCGGTCGAGGGCCGCCATCGCCTGAACGGCGCGCGCCGGGTCGCCGGCGCCCGACAGGGCCGCCCACGACTGGGCGATGGAATCGATGCGGCATTCCTCGCTCTTCGCGGAGCCGAGCGGCGCGCCGTCGTCGTAGTAGCCCCTGCGATACCACTCGCCGTCCCAGCCGTCGCGGTCAAGGGCGCCGGAGAGCGCCTCGGCATGCGTCTTCCAGGCCATCGCCCTTGCCGCATCGCCGCGGCCCGAGGCGATCGGGGCGAAGGCGGTCAGCGCGGCATGGAAGAACCAGCCCAGCCACACGCTCTCGCCCCGGCCCGCCTCGCCGACGCGGTTCATCCCGTCGTTCCAGTCACCGGTGCCGATCAGGGGCAGGCCGCGCGAGCCCGTCTCGAGGCTGAGATCGAGGCCCCTGGCGCAGTGCTCGTACAGCGACGCCACCTCGTCGGCCAGGCCCGGCTGGAAGTAAAGATCGTGCTCGCCCGGCTTGAGGGCGGGACCGTCGAGGAACGGCACCCGTTCATCGAGGATCGCGGCATCGCCCGTGGTCTCGACGTAGTGGGCGGCAACGGTCGCGAGCCATGCCCGGTCGTCGGAGATGCGGGTGCGCACCCCTTGCCCGGCCGGCGCGAACCACCAGTGCTGGAAGTCGCCTTCGACGAACTGCCGCGCCGCGGCGCGCAGGATGTGCGCGCGCGCCAGCTCGGGCCGGGCCACCATGAGCGACATGACGTCCTGCAGCTGGTCGCGGAAGCCGTAGGCGCCGCTCGCCTGGTAGAAAGCCGAGCGCGCCCAGTAGCGGCAGGCCAAGGTCTGGTAGAGAAGCGGACCGTTCAACATGACGTCCATGGCGCGATCCGGTGTCCTGACCTGCACCGCGCCCAGCGTCTCTTCCCACCAGCCCGTGACCTCGCGATGGACGGCATCGAGATCGGCCGCGCGATAGCGCTCGATCAAGGCCCGCGCCTCGGCGGCGTCGACGCCCTGACCCAGCAGGAAGACGACCTCCGCGGTGCCGCCGCGCTCGAGCTCCACCGTCGCCTGCAAAGCGGCGCAAGGATCGAGGCCGGCGCCAACCCGCTGCGACAGCGCGATGCCGGCAGCCAGCGCGGCGGGATTGCCTATGGTGCCGTTGCGGCCGATGAATTCGCGGCGATCTCCCGTCCAGGCCGTCTGGCGTCCGCCCAGGTCGGCGAAGGCGACGCGCTCGCCGTGATGCAGGTTCCAGGGGTTGCGCGCGAACAGTGCGCCGGTCGCGGCATCACGTTCGGTGACGACGGTCGGCGCTGAGGCGCCACGCGACAGGCCAAGCACCCATTCGGCAAAGGCCGTGACCGACAGCCGGCGCGGCCGATCCGAGAGGTTGCGGATGGTGAGGCGCGAAATCTTGAGGGAGTCCGACAGCGGCACGTACTGCAGCAGATCGAGCCTGATGCCCTGCGTCGCGACTTCGAAACGGCTATGACCCCGGCCATGGCGGGCGATGTAGGACGCCTGCTCGATCCGGATGGGCAGCGCCGTCGGCGTCCACAGGACGCCGCTGTCGAGGTCGTGCACGTAGAGAACCTCGCCGGGGCGATCGCCGACCGGATCGTTGGACCAGGGAGTGAGCTGGTTGTCGCGGCTGTTCTGCGACCAAGTATAGCCGCTGCCTTCGGCCGCGACCTGGAAGCCGAACGAGGGATTGGAGATGACATTGATCCACGGCGCCGGCGTCGATTGCCCGGGGCCCAGGACGGTGACGTATTCGCGGCCATCGGACGAGAAGCCGCCAAGACCATTGAAGAACTGCAGCCCCGCCAGGTCCGCGACAGGCTTTTCCGCCAGGCCGGCATCGGTCGCGGGCTTACGGACGGTGGGCGGCATCTCTGGGCGCGGCGCCTGCAGGCGGTCAAGCTGATGCGCCAGGCCGCCGCGACGACTCAGCAGCACCACTCGCGCGACGGCGAGCAGGAGGGCGCGGGTCTCGCCGGAAACAAGGTCGCTGCGCAGGACGAAGATGCCGCCGGCTTCGCGCTCGACCCCCAGGTGGGTCCGCGAACGGCTGGTGCGGACCAGCGTCTCGAGGGCGGCCTGCAGGTCCTGCACATACGACGCTCCGCGCTCGTTCAGGATCACGAGATCGACCGCCAATCCCTTCAGGCGCCAGTACTCGCGGGCGCGCAGCACCTCGTGGACGACGCTGGAATCCTCGACCTCGTCGATGCGCACCACGACGATCGGTACGTCACCAGAGATGCCCTGCGCCCACAGCAGATGCTGTGGGGCCAACCCGCGCCCGATCGTGTCGGAGGAGGAGCGCAGCGCCGGCGTGGCGTACACCACGTGGCCCGCCAGACGCTGATAGAGGCTGGCCTGCAGCGGCGTGACGTCGAGATGGCGCAACTGCACTTGCGCCTGCGTCCAGGCCAGCGTGGCCGCGCGCTCGAAAGCGTTGGCGTCCTGATGCTTGTCGACGGCATCGAGCAGCGCCTCGCGCGAGCCAGCAACGACCGTCCAGAATGCGACGCGAACAAACCCACCCGGCGGTACCCGCACGCGCCGGCGCAGCGCGAATATCGGATCGAGCACGGTCCCGACGGTGTTGGAGAGGCTGCGGCCGTCGACGGCGGCAACGGCATTGCCGACGGCGTTGCCGCGGCCGAGGAAGCGCGCACGGTCGGTCTCGATCTCGACCCCGCCCACCGATTCGCCCTCGACGACGGCGAGATGGGCCGCCCACAGTTCCGGCTCGTCCGGGCTGCGCCTCCGTCGCGTCGCCAGGATGGCGCCGGCGCTGGCAAGAAATTCGGTCTGCACGAACAGCTTTGAGAAGGCCTGGTGCGCGGCATCCGCCGCCGGCGGCGCCAGCGCGATCTCGGCGTAGGACGTGACCTCGATGTCGCGCGGCTCGCCGCCGGCATTGGCGATGGAGACGCGTCGGACCTCGGCATCGACTTCGGGCGACACGACGACGTCGAGCGTCGTCGTGAGATCCCCGTCGTGACGCACGAACTCGGCGCGATCCTCGGCGAACATGACGTCGTAGCTGACGGGCCGCGCGCCGCCCGGCTGCCAGGTCGTGGACCACACGTCGGAGCTGGCGACGTCGCGCAGCAGGACATAACTGCCCCAGTCGTCGCACGTCGCGTCCTCGCGCCAGCGCGAGACAGCCTGTTCGCCCCAGCGGCTGTAGCCCGAGCCGGCGGCGGTCAGCATCACGGAATAGCGCCCGTTCGAGAGCAGATGCGCCGACGGGCTGGCGGCATGGGGATTGTGCAGGCGCCGTACGATGGGCGGCTCGAGGTCGTCGACGGTGGCGCTCGCGCCCACCTCCTCGGCACGCGGATGGGCGACAGCGACGTCGCGCGGCGTGCGCTCCTGCAGCAAGAGCTCGGTCGCCTGGATCATCGGCTCGGCATGGAAGCGTCCGCGCATCACGCCGTCGAGCAAGGCGTTGGCGAGCGCCACGATCGTCATGCCCTGGTGGTGGGCCATGTAGGTGCGAACGACCACCTGAGTCCGGCCCTCGGGCAGGCGCGACGGTGTGAAGTCGAGAGCCTCGTAGAAGCCGTAGTCGCCGCGCCCGCCGATCCCTGCCAGTCGGCGGAAGTTGGCCATCGCCGCGGTCGGATCGACCATGGCCGCGAGTGCCGTCGCGTAGGGCGCGATGACGACGTTCTCGCTCAGGCCCCGCTTGAAGCCCAGGCCCGGCACGCCGAAGTTGGAGTATTGGTAGGTCAGTTCCTTGTCGCGGGCGTTGTAGGCCGATTCGGAGATGCCCCAGGGCACGCCGAGCGCGGTCGCGTGCGCGATCTGCCGCCGCACGACCAGGCTGTTGGTCCTTTCGATCAGGCTGCCGAACGGCGCGCGCATGACCAGCGACGGCATGAGATACTCGAACATCGAGCCCGACCAGGAGACCAGCGCCGCGCCATGCCCGACCGGCGTCACCTCGCGCCCCAACCGGAACCAGTGGCGCGCAGGCACCTCGCCTTTGGCGATCGCCATGAAGCTGGCGAGCCGCGCTTCCGACGCCAGCAGGTCGTAGCAGCTGGGATCGAGTGCATCCTCGGCAACGACATAGCCAATGGATAGAAGCTGGCGCTCGCGGTCGAAGAGGAAGCCGAACTCCATGGCGTTTGCCAGGGTGCGGGCGGTGGTCGCCAGGGTACGTAGGCGGCCATCCAGCGCGACACGCGCTTCGTCTTTCTGGACGAGGTCGCGGCGGCGGCTCTCGATCGATCGTTGCACCGCCTCCACCCAGAACAGCATCTCCTCGCCCGCCGCGTCGGCCCGCTCATGGCTGAGCGCGTGTGCCATGTCGGCAGCCCTCGCGGCGTGAAGCGCGAGGTCGTCCAGCGCCTCGGGGGATTCGCGCAGGACCCTGGCGAGTTCGTCCAGGCCACCGGCCAGTTCGCCCGAGGTGACGAGGTGCGTGCGCCGGTCGTCGGGCAGCGCTCCAAGAGCGTCGCGCGCGAGTGTCAGGCTGTCGCCCAGCCCGTCGACGGCGACCGTCGCGACGGCAGGGATACCGCGCCACGCGGCGCAGGTGCCGGCAAGCGCTATCAGATGACCGGCGAGGTTGCCGCTGTCGACAGAGGAGATGTAGGCCGGGTCGAGTGGACGAAGGTCGGTCGTGTCGTACCAATTGAAGAAGTGGCCGCGGTGGCGTTTCAGGCGCCCGACGGTCGTCAACGTCGCCTCCAGGCGTTCGACAGCCTCCAGTGTTCCGATCCAGCCGAACTCGCGGGCAGCGGCGGTCGCCAGCAGCAGAAGACCGATGTTGGTCGGCGACGTCCGATGGGCAACGACGCCGGCCGGATCCTCCTGGAAGTTGTCCGGCGGCAACATGTTGTCGGCTTCGGTCACGAAGGTCTCGAAGAAGCGCCAGGTGCGCCGCGCGATCACGCGCAAAGCCGCGGCATCAGGCTGGGAAATCGCCAGACTGCCGGCATCGGCCGGTGCCACGCTCACCCAGCGCGCGATCGCAGGCGAGATCAGCCATGCGAGGATAAGGGGGGCGGCCACCGGCAGGGCCGGCCGGCCGGCGTACCAGACGGCCAGCGCGGCCAGCGAGGTGATGAAGAGGCTTCCCGCCATCTGGCCGGCAAAGGCCGGCCAACCCGAGCGCAGCAGGCTCGTCGACTGGGCGGCGGTGGTCCAGTCGAGCAGGCGACGGCGACTGATGAACAGGCGGTAGAGGGTCCGGCCGATCGCGTCGAGCATGAGCCAGGCCTGATGGGGAAGAAAGGCCACGAGCAAGGCGGTCTGCGCGGCCGCATGGCCGATGTCGGACACAAGAGCCGACAGATGGCTGCGCGTCGTGACGGCCGAATTGCGCGGCAGCAGCGCCGACATCACCGGCAGCAGGGTGGGCAGGGCGATGGTCAGCACGACGAAGGCGGTCCAGGCGAGTGCCGCATGGAGCGGCAGGGTCCAGCCCGCCAGCAGGGCGACGAACGCGGCCGGCGCCGACAGGGTGCGCCGAAGATTGTCGAACATCTTCCAGAAGCCGACGGCCGTGACGGGACTGCTTCGCCGTTGGGACAGACTGCCCTTCGCGCCGCCGAGCAGCCAAGGCAGCAACTGCCAGTCGCCGCGCGCCCAGCGATGCTGGCGGGACGTGGCGACATCGTAACGGGCGGGGAACTCCTCGACGACCTCGATGTCGGATACCAGACCTGAGCGTGCGAACACGCCCTCGAAAAGATCGTGGCTCAGCATCGTGTTGTCGGGAACGCGGTCGGCCAGGGCGGCCTCGAAGGCGTCGATGTCGTAGATGCCCTTGCCCGAGTAGGAGCCTTCGCCGAACAGATCCTGGTAGACGTCCGATACCGCCGACGAATAGGGATCGATGCCGCTGCTGCCCGAGAAGATCCGCTGGAATCGCGATCCTTCCGCGCCGACCGGCAAGGACGGTGTCACCCGCGGCTGCAGCACGCCGTAGCCTTCGACGACCCGATTCACCGCGGCGTCGACTCGCGGCCGGTTGAGCGGATGCGCCATCTTGCCGACCAGCCGCTGGACGGCATCACGCGGCAATCGTGTATCGGAATCGAGGGTGACGACGTAGCGGGCGCCGACCGGCGGGTGCGATGCGGTGTCGAGGAACGTCGTGTCGGCCGCTCCGCGCAGCAGGCGGTTGAGCTCGTGCAGCTTGCCGCGCTTGCGCTCCCATCCCATCCAGCGGCCCTGCGCGTCGTTCCAGACGCGGCGCCGGTGCAGCAGGAGGAAACGATCGGCGCCGTCGTCGGCCGGATGGCGGCGATTGAGGCGCGCGATGCCGGCGACGGCTGCGGCCAGAAGGTCGGCGTCGCCCGGAACCGTTTCCGCCGCGGCGTCGGCCCAGTCCGACAGCAGCGCGAAATGCACCGCGCCGAGCGGATTGGAGAGATAGTGCACCTCCAACAGCTCGATCTGCTCGTCGACGCCGGCGCGGCTCGTGAGCAATGTCGGGACGGCAACCACGGTGCGCAGCAGCGACGGCACGCCCTTGCGCAGATCGAGGCCGGGCAGCCGCGTGGCGCCGAAGCCGCCGGTGATCGCCCGATTGACCAGCATCAAGGCGGCGTCGATCGCGGGCAGGAGACCGACCAGGGTCATGACCAAGACCTGCCAGTTGGCAAGTCCGGCCTGCGCCGTCGCGAGCAGCGGAAGGGCCAGAAGCACGGCGGCCGTGCCGGAGACGCTGGCAACATAGCCGGCGATCCCCATGGCCATGAAACGGCGCCGCAAGGCGAGACCGGGCGGACGGAAATCCAGTGAACGCTCGAAGGCAGGGCGTCCGCCGCCGATGAGATAGTAGCCGGGCTCGCGCCGCCGGCCGTCGCCGTCCGGTCCGTCCGCTGTTGCGGCAGCCTCGAGGGCGCGAACCGCGATCGCCGGTTCCGTGAGACCGCTGCCACGCGCCATTTGCTCGATGGCGGTGCGATAGAGATTGCGCGTCGCGAAGTCCATGGCGGAGAATGCGCTGCCGGCCCGCAGGACATCGTCGACCGGACTCACCTCCTCGAACAGCTTCGCCCAGTCGACGTCGGAGATCAGCCGCATGCTAGTGATGACGTTGCGCACTGTGACGTTGGCCGCTCCCTGGAGCTGATGCTCCCGGCGCACCAGCTCGTCGGCATTCGTGCCCTCGCCCTTCAAGCGTTCCTCGAGCCAGCCCACGGCGGGCGTTGTTTGCGGGTCCTGATCCCGCAGACGCTGCGCGAGCTGGACGATGAACCCCTCGGAGAGCCGCGCGCGCTGATAGAGCGCCAGCGCTGCGGGATCGGCGACCAGATCGTTCACGCCCATCAGCCGGTCGGCGACGGCATCGGCCTCCTCGCGCGCCGACCGGCGAGTCATGATGCCGACGGCCGATCGCCGAAGGTTCTCGACCAGAACAATGCGCAGCGTGATCGCCACTGCCCAGAGCTCGCCGATGCTGAGAGGCTGGACAGTCTGGTAGGCGCGCACGAAGCGTGTCAGCGCCTCGGGGTCGAACCGGCTGTCGGTATGGGCGACGAATGCCCAGGCCAGACCGAATACGCGGGGGTAGCCGGCCAGCGGACCGCTGCAGAGCTTGGGGAGCTGCTTGTAGTAGCCTGGCGGCAGGTCGGTGCGGACCTCGCGCACCTGGCGTTCGACCAGATGGTAGTTGTCGAGCAGCCACTCTCCGGCGGGCGTGATTGGCCGACCCTCGTCGGCGGCCTTGGCGATGGCGCGGTAGGCTTCGAGCAGGACGCGCTCGTTGTCGGCCAGGCGAGCGACCAGCGACCTGACCCTCGGTGCCGAGGGGGAGACAGGCTGGTTGGCGGCGAGGCTTATGGCATGCTGTTCGAGCCGTTCAACACTGAACAGCTCGCTGCGAATGGGATCGCCTTCATTCCAAAGGGCAATGGTTTGCGGGGGCGTCAGCGCCCGCTGCAGGAAAGCGTACAATCTATCGGCCTTTCCGGACCGCAACGGACGGCGCGATACCGAGGTTGCCGCCCCGAGCGCCGGGAAGCGGATCGTTTAGCGGTGCGGGCGAGACGAAGCGCGTGACAGCGCCATGCCATGTGATCGGTTTCGATCTGGCGACGCCTCGATAGTAAGCGATGATACCGACCACAATAAGGCCGCCGCCGGATTATCTGCCGGGACGCCCTTACCGAGATGCCACATGCGCCCATATCCGTGTGGCGCCAGCGAAAGCACAACGCGGCATGGTCGGACGTTCAAACCCGACGATCGCGACCGATCCCGGAAGGGGACCAGCCATGACAATCGATCCGAACCGCCTGCGCCCGCCTGACATCGGTGCAGCCGCGGCCTCCGCACCGAGGCGCCTCCAGGTGAGGGGGCGCGCCGGCGTCTGGGAGGTCATCCGGGATGACCGCTTCTACGGTCATTACATGGGACACACGGCGGCCTTTGCCGCCGCTGAAGCCGCGGCATTGGCCATCGTCGCGAAGGGCGGCTCGGCCGACATCCACTTCAGGGAACAACTGCAATCGGGCGCTCCGCAGCCGGCGGCAAGGTCAGGCATGCGGACGATGGAGTTCAGGCCAGGAGCGACGCCTGTCGTGCGATAGGGCGACCGGATAGGCCCAAGTGGCTGTCACAGCGTTCGCGACCGGTTGCGGTCAGCGACCAGCGGAAGCCGTCCCGGTCGACAAGCTCGAGTTGATGCACGCGCCGAAGATGACGAGGCGCAAGCGTGCCATCCATGCCCAAGCCGAAGCTGATGCGCAGCAAACAGCCTTCCTCGCAGGGGCTGAGAGGGGCACGCATGCCCCGCAGGGTCGGTCTCACTGCGGAGCTCTCAGAAACGCATAGGCTACGATCAGAAGAACGAGAAAGATCGGAAAGAGGATCGGCGGATTGTGCCAATGCCAGTTCCTGATGGGCGGCGCGATCAAAGATTGCTCGGGCCCGTCTGCAACAAACGGGGACGACGCTCTGGCATTGTAAGACGATCGACGGCTCAGCAGCGATTGTGCTGGACATGGCCGCGGTCCGGACGGCGCTCGCATGCCATCAAGTCATTCAGGATAGCTTTTTCATACGTCTGGCCGACCGACTGATCGCCGCTCCTGCGGCGGCCAGGAGGGGAATGCAAAACATCGACAGCGTCGATGATGCGAGAACCGTCTGCACCAGTTGATGGTCCAGCAGCTTCTCCTTGGCTGCAGAATGCAGGATGACGAACGCGAACTCACCGCTCCCTGACAGAAGCAGGGCCGTCTCTACTGCCGCTGTCGATCCGAGCCCGAAGAGGCGACCCAGGCCGAAGATGATGGAGCCGTTGAGCAATATCAGGCCCAGAAGCAAGGCAGCGACCAGCGCCGGCCTCTCGCTCACGAGCGACAGGTCGAGGCCAAGGCCTATCGACACGAAGAACAACCCGAGGAGCAACCCCTGGAAAGGCTTTACCGTCTTCTCGATCTGTTTGCGATACTCGGTCTCGGCCAGAAGCAAGCCCGCGACGAAGGCGCCCAAAGCCATCGACAGCCCGCTCATTGCCGCCATCAAGCCAGCTCCCACGACGACCAGCAGCGAGGCCGCAACGAACAGCTCCTCGCTGTCCGCCTTAGCGACCGAGCGCATCATCGGACGCAGGACGACGCGCCCCAGTACGACGAGGCCCAGCAGCCCCAGCATCGCCGGAGCGAAGGCCAACAGAAGCTGCGGCGAGAATGCCTCGCCCCGATAGTCGCCAAGGAAGGCGATCGTTATCAGGATCGGAGCCACTGCGAGATCCTGCATCAGCAACACCGAGAAAGTCGCGCGTCCCGGGCGCGAGAGCTGGCGCTTTTGCTCGGCCAGCAGCGGCAGCACGATGGCCGTCGATGACAATGCAAGCGCCGATCCCAGGACAACGGCGCCGACCGGATCCTGCCCCAGCATCATCGCCACGCTGCCGATTGCAGCCGCGCAAATGAAGACCTGCAAGGCGCCCAGGCCGAAGACGAAGCGCCGCATCGTCCACAACCGCTCCCAGGACAGTTCAAGACCGATGGCAAACAGGAGGAAGACGACGCCGAACTCCGCGAGCTGATCCATCGAGGCGGAGCTCTTCATCGTGACGTAGCGCAGCCACGGCAGCTCGCCCTGCAAGGCTCCCAGCCCGAATGGCCCGAGCACGACACCCGCGCCGAGGAATGCCAGGACTGGGCTCAGCCTGAAGCGGCGGAAGATCGGCACCACGACGCCGGCGGTGGCGAGAAAGAGGATGACGTCGGTGTAGTCGCCCACGGCGCTCTCGGTCGCCATTACCGAGCCTCGGCGCTTCGTGTCATGGTGTGCCTCCAATCCTCGTGCAATGGCATCGCGATGCTTGCCCGGGATTCCAGCTCGCATAGAGAGCGCGCGTTATCGCCGGTGATGTCCAGCCCATTCATGGCGTGGGTCGAAGATAAAGAGTCCGCCGCCGCCCTTATCATCCGCGGCATCGTCCCCACCTGTTGATGGCGCCGCTCGACCGATCCTCGCTCGTGAGTGCGCCAATCGAACAACAGGAGACCACAATGTCCAACGCCCCAGCGACGAACCATGCCGCACGCTCGCAAGACAGCGACCGCAATGACGTCCTGAACTCCATTGGCGCCAAGTGGAGCAAGTTCTCGAAGCAGGAACTGTCCGATCTCAAGACCAACGACGAGCTGATCACCCAGGTCGTCGCCAAGTACGGCGTCGAGAAGGTCGCCGCTCAGCGCGACGTCGATGCGCTGATGAATGGTCGCAACCTCACGGCGTGACCTCGACATCGACCGACATGCCCAGATAGGCATCTGTCATGCCCAGGAAGGTGCCGGTCATCGGCATCACCTGGGCGATGACGCGGCCGACGGCGAGTGGCACGAGATTGTAGCCGCCGACCGCGCGGCTGGTCGGATCGAAGGTGATCCAGCCCGCGCCCGGCAGGAAGATCTCGGCCCAGGCGTGGGTCGAGCCCGCCGCTATCGCCGATCCTTCCGGTATCGGCGCGCGATCCGGATTGTAGAGATAGCCCGATATGATCCGCGCGCCGAAGCCCAGGCAGCGCGCTGCCTCGGCGAACAGCACGGCGAAGTCGCGGCACGAGCCCCAGCCGCGATCGATGGTCTGCAATGGCGTCTGCGTGCCCTCCGCCTCGCGGCTCTGGTAGCCGATCCCCGCCGCCACACCCGCCACCATGTCCTTGAGCAGCGCCAGCGTATCGGTGCGGGTGCCGCGCACGAAACCCCGGGCCCAGTCGGCGAGCCGGCCCGACGCGTCGAAGGTCTGCGGCACCGCCAGCAGCCCGAGATCAGCGCGCTCCTCGCTCGAATAGAAGAACGGGTAGTTGGTGGCCGAGGCGGCGATATCGAACACCGGCCAGGGCGAGGCGCCGAGCTCGACCGCGACCCGGCTGTCGATTACGAGACCGTCGGCCAGGCCGGTGAAGCCTAAGGTAGCGACGGCATTGCCGAAGACGTCGTTGGTCCATGAGACCGACGCAGCCGGCGTCATTTCGAGTGTGCTCGACAGCAGGCGCACGTCGCGGCTCTCGCGCGGCCGCAGCATCAGCCGGTGGGGCCCCAGCCGCACGGGTTCGCGGTAGCGATAAGTTGTGCGATGGCGGATGTTGAGTATGGTCATCTGAACTCCCGGGTCACCCCTGGGTTGGAGGCAGTCATGTCGACACGGACCACGGAGACCACTGTCACGTTCCGCCACTCCTTCACGCTCTCGGCTCTCGAGGGCGCGCAGCCCGCCGGCACTTATCGGCTGGTCACGGAGGAGGAAGAAATCCCCGGCCTGTCCTTCACCGCCTTCCGTCGCACGGCGACCTTGCTGTACTTGCCGGCGAATCCTGTGCCCGGCGGCACGCGCCAGGTCGTGAGCGTGTCATCTGACGAACTGGCCGAGGCCCTGGCGTCCGACGCTGCGTAAGCGGGCTCCTGCGCAGCGTCTACTCCTGGCTTGGGTGAAGTCGCCTCCTCGAGGTCGAGCATCCGCCTCAACTGGGTGCGAGCGCGCGACACCCTGCTCTTCACCGTGCCGATCGCGACGCCGGAAGCGCTTGCGATCGTCTCGTGGGAATGGCCTTCCAGCGCCGTCAGCAGCAGCGCGCAGCGCTGGTCGCCCGCCAGGGTCCGGAAGGCCTTCTTGAATTCGCGCATGATGATGCCGCTCTCCTGCCGCGGCGAATATGACAGCGTGGCGGCGATGGCGTCATTGAGCTCGACCGTCGGCCGCTCCCGGCGCAGGCCCGAGATGAACTCGTTGCGCTGGATGCGGAATATCCAGCCCGGGAAGTTGGTGCCCGGGCGAAAAGAAGCGCGACCGAGCAGCGACCGCAGGACGGTCTGCTGCACCAGGTCGTCGGCGTGGACGGAATCGCGGGTGAGCGACAGCGCGTAGACGCGCAGCCGTGGCAGCAGCTGCGTGAGATCGGTGTTGAAGTCGCTGGTCGGCATCTGGGGGCTAGACATGCCTGTCACCCGTCCTTCCTAGTGGTAGTGCTGGGTTGACGAAACATGGGTGCCCGCGAGCCGGCGGGGTCGGTCCGTACCGGATCGCCCAATACCTCACATGGGGTGGGACGCGGCCGATTGCTTGCTCTTTCTGCGCGGGAACGGCCGGGCTACCGCCAGCTTTGAGGCTGCTGCGCGCTATGCTGGCGCGCAGTGACCGGCGGTTATTGACGCCGCTTCAGGCTGCGCGTGTCCAGAATCCCGGCCGCCGAGCGCGGGTCGGTGCCCTTTGGATAGATGGTGTGCTTCTGGATCTTCTGCGTGCCCGTCGTCGGGATGTCGGGCACGAAATGGATCCAGCCCGGCGCCTTGTAGTAGGCGATGCGGTCCAGGCAGTACTGGACCAGCGCGTCGGCCATGGCCTTGTCCGGCCTGGCCTGCTTCAGGACGATGCAGGCCAGCACCTCCTCCTCGCGCAACTCGTCCTTGACCGGCATCACCGCGACCTGATGGACCTCGGGATGCGTCAGCAGCAGGGCCTCGACCTCGGCAGCCGCGATGTTCTCGCCCGAGCGGCGGATGATGTTCTTCTTGCGGTCGACGAAATGCAGCATGCCGTCCGGTCCGCGCCAGACCACGTCGCCGGTGTGGAACCAACCGTCGCGCCAGGCGAGCTCGGTCGCCGCCTCGTCCTTGAGATAGCCCGAGAAGAAACCGCGCCTCGGCGTCGCCGCCGAGTGACGGATGATCAGCTCGCCAGGGTGCGGATCGGCGACATCGCGCCCGTCGTCGTCGACTACGCGGGCCTCGACGCCGTCGATCGCGCGGCCGAAAGCGCGCGTGCCGACATGGCGCGGTTCGATGTCATCGGCCAGCACGCGTACCATCTCCGTCATTCCCCAGAGCTCGATGAGAGGAAAGCCGAAACGCTGCTCGGCGGCGGCGTGCAGTTCGGGCTCGACGCCGGCGCCGACGGCGAAGCGCACCTGGTGCGCGCGCTCGTCAGCGCTCGGCGCCTGTCCCATCAGAAGCGGCACGACGATGCCGAGATAGTGGACGACGGTGGCCCGCGTCTCGGCGATCTCGTTCCACCAGCGCTGCGGGCGGAAGCGGTCGGGCTGGATCTGGCAATTGCCGGTGACGATGGCGGCCATCAGCGAGAAGACGCCGGCATTGGCATGGTAGAGCGGCAGCGGGTTGTAGATGCGGTCCTGGCCCGCGCGCAGCGCGGCCTGGCCGCCCAGCGCTGCATAGCGGCCGCCAGTCGCCACTTCGTAGCCTTGCGAGAGGACGCAGCCCTTGGGCCGTCCGGTCGTGCCCGATGTGTAGAGAATGCTGGATGGCGTCTCAGGTGTCGCTCGTCCGGACGCCGGCCGCAGGGGTTTGGCGAGCGCCGACGCGAACTCTTCCAGATTGACAATCGCCGGCCGATGCGCGCTTTCCGACAGACCGCCGAGCAGCTGCTGGCGGCGCGCCGCCAGCCCGATCACGATCTCGGGCTCGCTGTGCTCCAGGAGATAGGCGATCTCGCCGGCCCGATATTCCGGGTTGATCGGCACACAGCAGACGCCGAGGCTGCTCAGCGCCAGCTTGTGCAGGACGTACTCGGGGCGGTTCTCCAGCAGGGTCGCGACGCGATGGCCGAGGCCGTAGCCCGCCGAGCGATAGATCGCGGCGAGTGCTTCGACCTCCTTGGCTGCGTCGGCATAGGAGATCTCGAAGCCCGCTTCCAGATAGCCGCGCCCAACGCCGGCCGGCACGGCGAAGAACGGTCTGTCGCCCCAGGTCGAGACGGCAGTCGCGAACGCTTCGCCGATTGTCGTTTCGTCCCTCATGTGCGCGCGGCGTCCTTGTCCGGATGGTGGAACACTAGCACGACGACCACCGACGACAGCGCCAGTACCGCCATCAGCAGGAAGCCGTCGGTGAACGAGCCGCGGATGTTCAGCACCCAGCCGGTGATGGCCGGAGCGAGGAAACCTGCGACGGCAAAGGCGAAGTCCATGATGCCGAGCGCCGTCGCCGCGCGGTCGGGCACGATGTCGACGTTCATCGCATAGTAGGCGGCGTTGGCACCCATCGAGGCGGCAACCGCCACGGTGATGCCGGCGATGGCGACCGTGAGATCGTCGGTCATGGCCACGGGAATGACGGCGATGGCCGCCACGAACTGCGTGCCGGCGATCAGGTAGGAGCGGGCGATGCGCAGGCGGCCGGTGGCGGCGAGCAGATGGTCCGACAAGCGGCCGAACAACCAAAGCAGGACGGCCGCCGCCAGCCAAGGCGCGACGGTGAACAGGCCGACGGCGCCGAGGTTCAGCCCGTACTTGCGCTCGAGGTAGCTCGGCAGCCAGGTCATGAAGAAGAACAGGAAATAGCCAAAGACGAAGAACGCCCAGTAGTTGGCGAGCAGCGTGCGGTTGGAGAGCAGGGCGGCGATCACGTCCATGCCGGGCCACGACTTCAGGACGGCATGCGGCGCCTCGGTGCCGACGCCGGGGCTGGCGCGGATGTGGTCGAGCTCGGCCTTGTTGACGAAGCGGGAATCGGCCGGTCTGTCGCGGAACAGGAACCACCACAGCGGCACCCAGGCGGCCGACAGGACGAACAGCACGCCGAACGTCAGCCGCCAGTCGAGCCAGCCGAGAAGCTGGGTGACGATCGGCCCGCCGATCGCCAGCGCCAACGGCACGGCGAGCAGCGCGTTGCCGAGCGCCGTCGCCCGTTCATGCGGCGACAGCCAGTGGGTGACCGCTCCGGTCAGGGCCGGGAAGTTGGGCCCTTCCGACACGCCCAGAAGCACGCGCGCCGCATAGAGCGTCGCGACGCCGGTCGCCAGCGCCGTCATGCCGATCGACAGGCTCCACAGTACCGCCGCGACGGTGAGTACGATGCGCGCGCCCCAGCGGTCGACGGCGAAGCCGCCCAGCAGGGTGGTGATGGCGTAGCCCACGCCGAAGGCGCCCAGGATGGCGCCGCTCTCGGTCGGTGAGAAGCCGAGGTCGCGCTGGATCAGCGGGATGGCATAGGAGATCGCGGCGCGGTCGATGTAGTTGACGATGGTGATCGCAAACAGAAGGAAGACGACGAACCAGCGGAAGCGGGTGGGCGTCATCGATCCGCCAGCGCCAGCTTCGCCCCCAACGCCGCAAACGCCCCGGTGAAGGCGCGGCGCATCCAGGTCAGCACGGCCGGACGCGAGATCACATGTCGGCGCACCGCGGCGGCGAACAGGCCGTAGCCCACGAACACCACGAAGGTCATCAGCATGAACACGGCTGAAAGCTCCGACATGCGCAGCACGGGCGCGGCCTCCTCGGCGGTGACGAACTGCGGCAGGAAGGCGAAGAAGAAGATCGAGAGCTTGGGGTTCAGGATATTGATCAGGATGGCGTGCACGATCACCTGCATCGCCGACTTCTGGTCGACCGTGTCCTCGACCTTGAGCGCGCCGTGCTCCTTCAGGGTCATCCACGCCATGTAGAGCAGGTAGGCGACGCCGAGATACTTCATCGTCTGGAAGGCAATGGCGCTGGTATGCAGCAGCGCCGCCAGGCCCATGATGGCCGCCGCCATGTGCGGCACGATGCCGAGCGTGCAGCCGAAGGCCGCGACCACGCTGGCCCGCGCGCCGCGCGACAGACCGGTGGCGATCGTATAGAGCACGCCGATCCCGGGTGAGACGACGATGATCAGGGTGGTGATCAGGAAATCGATGCTCATCATGCCGCCTCCAATAACAATACACTGCCCTGGCCGCCGTCGGCGCAGATGCTGACGATGGCGCGGCTACCCTTGGCCATGGCTGCGAGCTCCTTCACCGCCTGGCTGATGATGCGCGCACCCGTGGCGCCGAACGGATGGCCGAGCGCCGTGCTGCCGCCGTTGGGGTTCATGCGCTCCTTGGGGAACGCGCCGAAGTTTCTAGGCACCTTGGCCTTGTCGCGCAGGAACACCGGGTCCTGCAGTGCCTTCAGGTGGAAGGCCACCTGGGCCGCGAAGGCCTCGTGGATCTCCCAGAGATGGATGTCGCCATAGGTGAGATCGTGCCGCGCCAGCAGGCGCGGGATAGCGAAGGCCGGTGCCATTAGAAGGCCTTCGACGCGGAAATCGACCGAGCCGATCTCCCAGTCGACCAGCTTTACCCGCGGGGTGCTCGAGGGAAGCCGCTCCAGCCCCTTCGACGAGGCCACCCAGATCGCCGCCGCGCCGTCGGTGAGCGGCGAGGAGTTGCCCGCCGTCAGCGTGCCCTTGCCGCTGGTGCGGTCGAACGATGGCGGCAGGCGCGCGAGCTTTTCCAGCGAGGTGTCCTTGCGCGGGATGGTGTCGCGTTTGACGCCACCCATCTCGATCACGAGGTCGTCGAAGAAGCCCTTGTCCCAGCCCGCCACCGCGTGCTGATGGCTCGCGAGCGCAATCTCATCCTGCTCCTGGCGGCCGATCCGCCATTCCTTGGCGGTGATCTCGGTGTGCTCGCCCATGCTCAAGCCCGTCGTGCGGTTGGCGATCGCCGGGATGTAGAGCCGGATGTCCTTCAGGTGGACGTGAGTGATGTGGTCGAGCTTCTGCCCGAGCGAGCGCGCCTGCTGGAACTTGCGCAGCCAGTCGCTGAGCTTCTGCCCCAGCCCGACCTGCACGCGGCTCAGACTGTCGACGCCACCCACCAGCGCGAGGTTGTAGGCATCGCCGTCGATCATGCCAGCCGCCTCGATGGCGCCCATCATGCTGGTCGAGCAGGCCATGACGGTGGAGAAGGCGGGGATGGTGGCGTCGATGCCGGCATCCATCAGCACTTCGCGGCCGATGTTGCTGAAGGTGAGCGAGGGCACCACCACGCCCCAGACGGCGAAGTCGGGCTTGCCGCCCTTCAGCAGGTCGACCATGTGCCGCGCCACAGGCACCGAGAGCTCGATGGCGTCGTAGCCCGCCAGCGGGCCGTCGACCTTGGCAAAGGGCGTGCGCACGCCCGCGGCCAGCCAGACATCAACGGGCCGCGGCATGGTCTTCTCCTAGGCGGCCTGCTCGAGGGTCGAGGCGACGTCGCGCGTGGTGACGCGGCGCAGGTCGCGCACCTTGGTGGTGTCAAACGGCCGCGCACGATGCATGGTGCAGCGATTGTCCCAGATCACCAGGTCGCCCTGCTTCCACGTGTGGCTGTGCACGAACGGCCGCTGCGTGGCGTGCTCGATCAGGTCCATCAGCAGCAGCCGGCCGTCGGCGACCGGCATTCCGATGATGTGCGAGGCATGGGCGGCGAGGTAGAGCGTCTTGCGATGCGAGCCGGGATGGCGGCGCACGACGCGCTGCGGCACCGGCGGCAGGCTTTTAAGCTCCTCTTCCGTGTACATGGTGACGGCGAGCTGACCGCGCGAATGCCAGATCGAATGCTCGGCGATCAGCGGCTCGATCCGGTCCCTGGTCTTCTGTGGCAGGGCGTCGTAGGCCGCCCGCAGGTCGGCGAATTCGGTCTCGCCGCCCGCGTCGGGCACGACATGGGCATAGAGCATCGATAGCGCACCGGGCACGGCGCGGAACGAGGCGTCGGTGTGCCACAGGCGATTGGCCAGCCAGTCGAGCCGTCGCTTGCTGTTGGCCTCCAGGACATTGCCGTCGCCGTCGAGATTGGAGATGTCGGCGATATCGTTCGAGGCAATGCGGTGCTTGATGCCGGTGTGCCGGGCCTTCTGCGCCGGCGAAGCGAGCGGCCCGAAAGAGCGGGCGAAATCGATCTGCTGCTCGTCGGTCAATTTCTGGTCGTGAAAGATCACGATCGCATACTGGTTGATCGCCGCCTCGATCGCGTCGCGGTCGGCGGGTGCCAGCGGCTGGGCCAGGTCGAGACCGGAAATCTCGGCCACGAAGTCGGGCGTCACCGGCTTCACGGTGATGCTCATGACCGTCTCCTGCGGCTATAGTGTTCTGACCAACCCATCTTCTCCCAGGAAACGCCATGCCGCAAACCTACAAACTCGCCCTGCTCGACGACTATCAGAAGGTCGCGCTCAAGATGGCCGACTGGGATCGCCTCAGGAAACGCGGCGTGGAGATCACGGTGTTTCACGAGCCGTTCTCCTCGGTCGAGGACGCTGCCAAGAAGCTGGCGCCCTTCGACATGCTGGGTTTGCTGCGCGAGCGAACGGCCTTCCCGCGGGCGCTGATCGAGAAGCTGCTCAACCTGAAGTTCATGGTCCTGACCGGTGCGCGGGCTTCCAGCCTGGACGACAAGGCCGCGACCGACCGCGGCATCCCCATCAGCAATACGCCGGGCGGCGGCTCCAACGCCTCGACTGCCGAGCTCACCTGGGCGCTGCTGATGATGTGCGCCCGCGACCTCGCCAAGGCCGAGCGCCTGATGCGCAGCGGTGGCTGGCACGACGGCATCGAGCAGATGGTCGTCCTCGAAGGCAAGCGGCTGGGCGTCATTGGGCTGGGCCGCCTGGGCAGTCGAGTGGCAGGCTATGCAAAAGCCTTCGGCATGGATGTCGTGGCGTGGAGCCAGAACCTCACGGAGGAAGCAGCGGCCAAGGGCGGCGCGAAGCTCGTCAGCAAGGACGAGCTGCTCAAGACCTCCGACTTCGTCAGCATCCATCTCGTGCTGTCCGACCGCAGCCGCGGTCTCTTGGGCGCGGCGGACCTCGCGAAGATGAAGAAGTCGGCCATCCTGGTGAACACTTCGCGCGGGCCGATCGTCGACGAGGCGGCGTTGCTCGCTGCCCTCAAGAACCGCACCATCGCCCATGCCGGCCTCGACGTTTACGACAAGGAGCCGGTGGCGCCCGGCCATCCCTTCACCAAGCTCGAGAACGTCACCCTGATCCCGCACCTGGGCTACGTCGTCGAGGACAGCTACCGGCACTTCTATGCCGGCACGATCGAGGACATCGAGGCCTGGCTGGACGGCAAGCCGATCAATGTCATCAACCCGGAGGCGCTGAAGAAGGCGGCGTGATTGCCGATCGTCATTCCTTCGTTCCTCTCTCATATTCCTCTCCCCCTTGGGGGAGAGGCTAGGTGAGGGGGTTCAACACGAATGCTGTCTCCTGCATCACCCCCTCACCCAACCTCTCCCCAAGGGG
>NZ_BKAJ01000131.1 GCF_007992495.1 Reyranella soli | reverse complement strand
TTCTTCAGCAAACTGTTAGAGCGATTAATGCAAAAGGGCCGCCCTTTCCAGCCCTCCACCAAACAGGAAGGCACACGCGGCTACTCACGGGTCGCTCCGAAACGCCGCTGCGGCCACCCTCTTGACCTCCACCTCGGTAAGATTCAGCCCTTTGTAGCGGCGCTCGCCGTCGACCTTGGCGGGTTCGAAGCCCTGCTTCTCCAGTTCGTCGTAGAACACGGCTGGTCTGCCGACGAACTCATTGTTCGCCTTCGCCCATCGTTCCCACGACTTGAACAGAGCGGTGCGGGCGCATTGCTCGTTGGGATCGTCGACACAGCAGTCCTCCATCCAGCGGCCAATCGTGTCCTGCTCCTCGAAGTAGTTGGCCGTCGCGGCGATCACCTTGGCAGGCGGCTTGAGCCCGATGCGCTGCCACTCGCGACAACCTTCGATCATCCAATGAAAGATGCCGGCCCACTCGGCCTTGAGCTTTTCACCGAGCTTGGTGTCGCGCTCTTTCTCCGGGATCGTCACGGTGAACGGCACCAAGTGAAACCTTCGACGCATCGCATCATCGACCGACGACAGACGCGGTTTGTGGTTGCCGCTGATCAGCAACTTGAACTGGGGCGTAAACGTGAAGAAGTCCTGCCGCATAAACCGCGCAGAGACAGCATCGCCGCCCGTGATCATCTTGATCTTCGCCTCGTCCCAGCGGCGACCTTTGTCAGTTTCATTAGCCACAACAAGCCGCGCGCCTTGCAGCCCTGCGAGGTCGGTCGGATGCTGCTCGCTCTTCGACGCCATGAAGGTCGAAATGGGAGCCGTTTTCGCGTAGTCGCCGAGAATGCCGGCCAACGTAATGATGAAGATAGTTTTGCCGTTGCTGCCACTGCCATAGAGGAAGAACATCGCGTGTTCTTCAATCGACCCGGTCAAGCAGTAACCGGCCACGCGCTGCAGGTAGGCTTGCAACTCCTTGTCGCTGCCAGTCACGCGGTCCAGGTATGTAGTCCATTCCGGGATTGGCATGTCGCCATCGGGCGCGACTGCGGTCTGCTTCGTGATGTAGTCGTTGCGGTCCGCTGGTCTTAGGCTCATGGCGCTTCTCCTTCTTTGAGTTGAATGGTTCCACCCGGCGTGCCTAGCACCCAGATGTTTGTGTCCCATTGATCGTGGACGGCAGCGGTCGTCTCAACGCCCTTAAGCATGCTGAGAACGGCGAAGACCCGCTTGGCGCTGCCGATGCCAAGTCCACTGCAGTACGCCCCAACTTCGTCTTGCGCGGTCAGCTTTTCATCCGTTTCCCAGACCTTGTCGTTCCAGCGCAACCACTGGCCCCACTTAGCGACGTAGCGCCATCTGCTGCCGACCATGCCCCTGGCAAAGAGTTTGGCGAGGTCGTAATCCTGGTCCTTGGTCGATTGCGCTTTTTTATATGCCAGCGAGGCTACAGCCAGGGCACGCTTTTCGGCCTCAGCCAACTCCTCCGTCCCGATCTGGCGCAGCTTGTCGAAGTTCTCGAACGGCTCGCCGGTGACGGGCACCCACAAGCCTTCGCGGCTAAGCTCTTCGGTCTCCGCTTGCGACGGGTAGAGGACGAACGCTCGGTAGCCGCCCTTCATCGTCTCGACGTAGGAGTTGAGTCTTGCCAACGTCTTGCGAATGACGCCGATGTCGCCTTCCAGTTCGTAGGCACCGATGCCGCGTTCATCGTCGATCGGTCCAAGCACTATGCCAATGTTGTCACCAGTGGCTTGCGCCTCGGCCAACGTGAGCAACCCCTGGGTTTGTCAGGGTCAACGACCTTGCCGTTGCGGCCGCGCGGCGTCTCGCTCTCTTTATCGAACGTCACCCACAACCTGCGGCCATCGAGATCGCCCCAAGGTAAAGGATTCTTGGCGTCGTCGTTGTCGTCGGCAGGAGGAAGCAGCTGAGCAAGGAGCTCTTCGGCTCTGCTATTATCTTTCGGCATCAATGCAACTCCATCAATGCCCGGTCGATGTCGGGGTCTGGGGCGCTGAACGCGCTGAAGTGGAAATCCCTGGCGGCCAGCAGGCATTCCCGGGCCTGGGGATCGGCCATGATGACGTCGCGGACCCGCCCCGCGGCGTCGCCCAGTTCGGTCTGCAGCACCATCGGCAGAGCCATGCGGTCGCCCGTTTTGGGGATGACCTCGCCGACCATCTTTTCGAGCACGGCGGCGACATGACGCTTATCGTTTGTCATCAAGTAGCCGTGCAGGTTGGAGCCGGCCAGGGGGATCGTCAGAAGATAGTGTTTGATCATTTCGCCGCCCCGGACTTGCGGAGATTGACGGGCGGCAGGCTCGCGACATACTCGTCAAGGCTCTCGGCGGTGATCATGGTGCTGCCGCCGAACTTGACGGCCTTGAGCTTGCCGCCTGCGATCAGATCGTGAAGTTTCGTGTTGCCGCAAGACCCCAGTATTTGGCGGGCGGCAGTTTTCTTATACAGCAGAGGCTTTTGCATCACAGTCTCCGTAGGTTTGCCTACGGGGACTATCGGGCTGAAGCGAACGGATCGCTGCAAGAATTGGTTTTTTTAATTCGGCCGCTTCAGGCCACGGTTGGCGCGCTCAATCATCCGGCGCACGCGCAGGCCGTGCTCTTCCATACGCAGGAACCGCTTCCGCACGACTTGCCAGTCCATGTTGTGTCGCTGGCCAACCTCGCGCCATGCCGCGGTAGCCTTGGTGCCACTCGCGATCAGGTCCCAGACTTCCTGATAGATCGGACGCCAACTCGGCGGGTCATGCGGCAGGGGCTTGCGGCCTCGCTTGGCCATCACGCCCTCCGCAGCGGCGTGACGTTGTCAGCGATCGGCAGGCGGGCGCAGAACCGGGCCCAGTCGTCCATCAGCCGGCGCCGTTTCTCGAACAGATCGCCGCGCCGGTACGCGGCTTCCACCGCATTGCCAACAGCGTGGGCCAAGGCCATCTCCGCGACCTCGCGAGGGTAGGTCGTCTTTTCCGCCGCCCAGTCGCGGAACGTCGAACGGAAGCCATGAACGGTGATGTCGTCACGCCGCATTCGCTTCTGCAGCAGCACCGACATAGCCATGTTCGACAGCGGCTTGTCGTCGGTCCGTGGGCTGGGAAAGATGTACTCGCCCTCGTTGCTCAACGAGTTGAGCAACGACAGCGCGCTCTTGCTCAACGGAACCCGGTGCACTCGTCCACCCTTCATCCGCTCGGCAGGGATCGTCCAAACAGCACCCTCGATCTCATCCCATCGCGCGCCGAGCGTCTCCCCAGTGCGGCAGGCAGTCAGGATAGTGAACTCAAGCAATCGCGCGCCCACACCCGGCTGCTTGCGCAACTTCTCCATGAACGAGCCGATCTCGGCATAGGGCAGGGCCGCATGATGCTTCACGACGCGGCGCGCGCGGGCTGTCAGGAGTGTCTGAAGGTTGCCTTTCCAGGCCGCAGGATTGTCGCCCGAGCGAGCGCCACGTGCCTTGGCGGCATCGAGGATCGCTTCAATGCGTTGCCGCAGGCGACTGGCAGTCACGTTTTTTGTCGTCCAGATCGGTTCAAGCACCTTTAGCATTAGCGGGGTGTCGATGTCCGACACAGGCAGATCGCCTATCGTGGGATATGCGTACGTCTTGAGCGTCGATCCCCATTGCGCAGTCGCCTTGGCATTACGCCAGCCCTGCGAATGTCTCTTAATGTAGCTTTCCGCCTCCTGCTTGAACGTGGTCGAGGCCAAGAGCGCCGCGCGTTTCGCAGCATCTTCAGCCAACGGATCAAGTCCAGCGCGATGCGCCCGGAAGAGCTCGCGCGCCTCGGCACGTGCCTCCGCTAGGGTCTTGAGCCGCACCGGCCCCAGTCCCTTCTCTCGCATCTTTCCGCCCGGTGGCGTGTACCGGAAGGTCCAGAACTTCGCCTGCGCGTCGCGCACGGCCAGATACAAACCGTCGCCGTCGCCCCAGCGGCCTGGCTTCGTCGCCTTGGCCACGAATGCGGCCGTCAATCCTCTTGCCCGTCGCCCCATGTCGTCATCCCCTGTTCCGTCCCCTAAATGATCGCGCGAATGGGGGCGAATGGAAAGGGACGATTTCGAGGGCCAAATAGCACATAGTGCCGACAGGAAGGCACTTTCCGATGTGTTCTTCGAACGGTTGCGAACGGCCGCAAACAGTGAAGTGGCGGAAGGGCGGGATTCGAACCCGCAGTAGCGATTCGCCAGTCGGCCGGCACCTGATCATGGAAGTATCGCCTGCCCGCGATCTACGCAATGCCATGATCTGCCAGTTCACTTGAGAAAGTAGGCAAAGGAAGCGTGCATGCGGTGCCGGCACAAGGCCGGTAAACACGCATGGAGCCTACGATGACGAAGAAGGCGACGGCCGGTCCCGGCAAGAAGAAGCATAAGACGGCCACAGCATCTGCTGGCGGGCCGGAGACCAAGCTAAGCCAACTGGAAAGCCTGCTGCGGCGCAAGGAGGGCGCCACCATCGCCCAGATCGCCGCGGCGCTGGATTGGCAGCCACATAGCGTGCGCGGTGCGATGTCGGGCTCGCTGAAGAAAAAACAGGGCCTGACGATCAGCAATCAGATGACTGAAGACGGTCGGCGCGTTTACCGGATTGCCTGACGGGCTTGTCGATGTCTTCCAGGCCTGACGATACACTTACTGCCGAGATCGCACGGCTGGACGGTCTTGGCCTTGGAGCGCTGCGCGATCTCTGGCGCGAGCGTCTCGGTTCCCCACCACGCTTTGCAAGCACGGAACTGACACGGCTCTGGCTGGCGTGGGAGCTGCAGGCGCGAGCGCGTGGCGGGTACGATCCGGCAACCCGACGCTGGCTGAAACAACTCAGTAAATCCTCGAAGGCCGATGCGCCTCCAACATCAGCCGCACGTGGGGCGCTGAAGCCCGGCGCGGTGCTGACGCGGGAGTGGGGCGGAGTGACCCACCGAGTGATGGTCTTAGAGGAGGGCTTCGCTTGGGCCGGCCAGACCTATGGCTCCCTGTCGGAGATCGCGACCCGGATCAGCGGCACCCGCTGGTCAGGGCCGCGCTTCTTCGGCCTGAAGCAGGGCGACCGGTAAATGACCGCCATCCGTCGCTGCGCCGTTTACACACGCAAATCGTCGGAGGAAGGCCTCGAACAGGCCTTCAACTCCCTGCATGCCCAACGGGAGGCCTGCGAGGCATATATCAAGAGCCAGGCGCATGAAGGGTGGAAGCTTGTAAAGACCGCCTATGACGACGGCGGCCTATCGGGCGGCTCCATGGAACGGCCGGCGCTGCAAAGGCTGCTGGCCGAGGTAGCAGCCGGGCGGATCAATGTGATCGTGGTCTACAAGGTCGACCGGCTAACGCGGTCGCTCGCTGACTTCGCCCGGATCGTGGAGACGCTGGACAGTCAGGGCGCTAGCTTTGTGTCGGTCACACAGCAGTTCAATACAACTACCTCAATGGGACGACTGACCCTGAACGTGCTGCTGTCGTTCGCGCAGTTCGAACGCGAGGTCACGGGCGAGCGCATTCGCGACAAGATCGCGGCGTCGAAGCGCAAGGGCATGTGGATGGGAGGATCGTTGCCCCTGGGCTACGACGTCAGGAGCCGTGAGTTGGTCGTAAACGAGGCTGAGGCAGAAACGGTCCGGGCGATATTCGAAGCCTATGATCGCGTGGGCACGGTATCAGACGTGCAGGACGATCTCCGGCGGCGCGGCATCTTCAGCAAGCGATGGACTTCATCGACAGGCCGGACCTGGGGCGGGGTGTCCTTCAGCCGGGGTGCCCTTTACTGGCTGCTCCGCAATCCGGTCTATGTGGGGCAGGTGGTTCACAAGGGGCAGGTCTACGACGGGCGGCAGCAGGCGATCGTCGACCGAGCACTCTGGGAGCGGGTGCAGGAACGCTTGGCGACGAAGAGTGCGTCCCGGGAACGCCGGCCGATCGTTCCGGGCGGCAGGCCGCTGGCTGCCCGTTTGTTCGACGACCGGGGTAATGCGATGAGCCCGACTTATACGGTCGGACGCAAAGGCCGGCGATATCCTTACTATGTGAGCCAAGCCCTGCTGCAGAACGAGAAGGAGCGGGCCGGATCGATCGCCCGCGTGCCGGCAGAGGAGGTCGAGCGCCTGGTGCACAAGGCCCTAGGACCCCACTGCGACGAAACGAGTTTACCTGAAGAGGCGCTGCGCAAGCGCGTCGAACGCGTGATTGTTCACTCCGACCGTGTCGAGATCATCAAGGCAGTGACTGACAAGGCCACGGATGCAGAAGAAAGCCCGGCATCCCGGACTGTCGTCGTGACGGCCAGACTGGCGCATCGCAATCGGGCCAGGATCCTCGATGACGGTTCGGCGAATCCCGACCCGAAATTGATGAAAGCTCTGGGCCGGGCCCACGAATGGCGCGACTGGATGGAGAGGGGCGAGGTGGAATCATATCGCGCCATCGCCAAAAAGGCCGGGCTCACATCAAGCTACGTGCAGACCATCCTGCCGTTGGCGTTCCTGGCGCCGAGTCTGACACGTGAATTTCTCGACGGCCGTCGTCAATTGCGCGGGGCATTGATGATTCGGCTGCGCCGGGGCATACCTGCTGACTGGCACCAGCAGATTGACAGGCTCTGACGCGCCAATCGCGGGGGTATCCACATTCTAGTCTAGCGACCGCACTTGGCGCTGATGGTGTTGGCAAGCGGCACAGAGTGACACCTCAATCAAAGGCGCCCGGAGACTTTCAGCCAGAAACGCCCTATTCGCGTGAAGGTCGCCAAAGATGCCGGTCTCTGGCGTCACTCTAGGCCCAGAAAGTGCGGATTTATGCCGCATTTCTGGCTATCCATGCGCCGCTAGAGTTAGCGGCGCTGGGTGGTTGGTAGGGGCGCAGTCATACGAACTTCAGACACGACTCCGACGATTCAATGCGCGATCCACCTGGAGTACGAGTTCATCAACGCAAGAAGGCCACGGTTTATGGGCCCTTTCCTGCGCCTCCGACTCGCCGTTGGGAGGCAGCAAACAACAGAGACGAGTTTGCAACGGACTGAATGGTCGACCGGTCGACTCTCTGCCGATGTGCCGGCAGACAGCTAGCGGCAACTTTCCGCCGGCACATCCATCGTGGCGCCCGCCCGAATGACGGGCCACCCGGCTGGCATATGATTTCCAGCCTGGCGGGCTCAGAGCGGGTTCGCCGTCTTCTCCGCCGCCGCACTTGATCCGCCCCACCGTGCGGCGTCTCCTGCGGTCCCCGCGCTTATGGGTCCGGGTCCCCACGGACGCTTGCGTCCGGATCAGGCGACCGTCGCCTGCTGTTCGGTCAGCTGCATCAATTCGGCCAGGATGTCCTTGTGATGCCGTTCCAAGTAGTTATGGACTTGCACGTTCGCTAGCATGCGACCGAGGTATCCCTTAGCCAGCACCAGATCGAGATGGTCCAAGCCGTATGTCTCTTCGATTACACGGAACTCCCGATCCAACGTCGCGGACTCACGCTGCATGATGGAGAGTTGTTCGTCCGTCACTCCGTTCGTCTTTTGCCGGCGACGGCGGCCAGCAATGAGTTGGCTGTCAGGAGTGCCTGCGAGAAGCGTCTTAGCGTAACTAACCGTGAACCTGTTCATTACGACCATGGCCTGAGCGACCTCGATTTGCCGCTCCGATACCATTTTCCTCAGCGCATCGAACGCGTTGATCGAGACATGCTTGTCCTCAAGGATTGCTACTGCATCGGGGCTGATTCCGTCTAAGAGCCGGCGTTTGCGTCGGATATGGTCGATCTTGACATGGAGAGCGGCGGCGACGCGATCTTCGGATGCGCCCAACTCGATCGCCCGCAGGATCATCTTGTGCTCCTGAATGATCGCAAGCCGGTTGGTACGCTTGTTGAACGTGTACGCTTCGTCGTCGGAGCTCAAAAGGCAGACAGCGTCCCGCTCTCCTAGCTCCTTCAAGGCCTCCAGGCGAAGGCGACCGTCTACCACCATGTACCTGCCGGGTGTACGCGGGTCGATGGAGACGGCGATCGGCTCGATAAGGCCAACCTCCCGAACGGAGGCGGTTATCTGGGCATACTTGCGGGACGCGCGCACGGTATCGGTGACGGGATGAAGCGTCGTTATCTCGTCGAGCGGGATGCTGATGGTCGCATCAGCAAAGGCCTTGGCGACCGGAGCTGGCGCCATCCCATCAGGCATATGAGGTGCCTTGCAAACGTGTTGCGAGATTGCGGGGTAGGGTATCAAGACCTTCTTTACGTAGGAGAGATGCGAAGCCATCATCTGCCAGAAGGCTGCGTAGGGCTTGGACGGCGAAGGTCAGCCGATCCCGAGTTGTCTCGGCTTTCCGCACCATTTGGCGTTTGCGTTCGACATCTTGCTGATAGGTCCGGATTAGAGCAGTGGCTGACAGCCGCGGCCCACCTTTCTTGCTGGTTGCCCCGAAACCTTTGCCGCGGCGGCGCCGCTGCTCGACGAGTTGACGGGCCAACACGATCTTTCGCCCTTTGAGGTCGCCCTTTTCGTACGCTTGCTGAAGTGCAGCTTGGACCTCTTCATCCGGCGATTCAGCGATCTGCATTGCGACACTGATTGGCATCGTGCCGGCTTCAACAGCTCTGAGAAGACGGTGCTCGCCGTTCTCTGTCAGCCTAATGACGCCGCGAACGTAATCAGGAGACAGGTCAGTCTTGTGGGCGATCTGGTCGATTGAGTAGCCACGCCTCTTCATGCCCTCAACATCCCGCAGTAGGTCGATAGCCCTGTGCTGACGTCGTGCGACGTTTTCCACGAGGCTCATTACAAGTGCTTCTTGCGTCGTTGCCTCAATAACGAGGGCGGGGATCTCGGTTTGACCGAGAACCTTAAACGCTTCCATGCGACCCTGCCCACAGACAAGATCGAAGGCCTCGCCATTTGGACTGGCCTTTCGGATGACGGTGATAGGACGTTTGAGCCCGAGCTGAGCGATGCTTTGCACGATCCCTTCGAAGACCTTGCGATTGCGCTTTCGCGGGTTAATCACGGCGATCTTGTCGATCGGGACTAGCTGGACCTTCGAAGCGGATTGCCGTCTTTTCATGCCACCTCCCTCAGGTGAACCCGAGCGGCCATCTCGTAAAGCTGGTCGAGCGTGTCAAACCGGAAGGAATCGAGAGCCAATCCGTTATGCTCGCCCACTCGCACTTGAGCACCAGGCAGATTGATGCGGGGAAGGATGTAGTAGTCCTGGACCGATTGGTTCTCACGATCCATGCGCAGCGCGACGATCACGTCAGGGGACAGGCTAGTGTCGAACTGAATTTTCCAGCGAAGCGATCCAGCCGCGGTCTCATGGCAGCGGGCTATGCAGAGCGAAACCGTGAACTCGTCGTTCACGAGCAGCAGTTCGCTGGAGTCGTCCTGGATGACCCGGCCGCCTAGCTGAGCGATGTTGGAGATGGTTTCGTCAACGATGTCGGGAAGCAAGGCGCGGAGCTGCCGATTGATCTCGACATACCGCATGTCACGATCTGGCGTGAATCCGACGAGCTGATAAGCGCGGGCGAGGCTCCCGAAGCGCACGCTATACGTCGAGCTCGACGGCAAGCCGTCGGCCTCATCGATGATGAGTCCAGAAAGGAAGCCGCGTTCCTGATAGAGCACCCGAAGCCTATCGAGCATCTCGCTCTCAGAGATGCGCCGTGATCGGTTCTGGATGATGGCCTGGGCGGCATCGAAAAGATGCCTGTCCACGATGGGGTCGAATACGCCGTTGGCTCGGACCCATTTTTCCGGGTCATTCCGGATCCGGACCTTCTTGAGCTTGAAGGAGATGCGGTTCCAAACGTTATCGCCCACATACTTCGGGTTCGTAAGCACTTGATGGACGCGGCCGCGGGTCCATTGCCCGCCATCGTCGGTGAGGACCTCCCGGCTGTTCAACAAGCACGCGATCTCCTGCTCCAGCTTTCCTTCCTCGACGAAAGTTTGGTACATCCATTGGACGGTCTCGATCTCGACTGGCGCTCCTGGGATTAGGATCACCCGATCTGTTTGGATACTTTTGTGCTCACCTCGAGCCAACTCTCCTTTATGAACTCCGTTCTGGTCGATCAGCATTCTTCGCAGCCCGTAGCCCGCTGGCCCACCTTGGCGATAGCCTATCTCGATCAAGCGGCATTGACCGGCAAAGACTTTCGCGGACAGTTCACGGCTATACTCGCCAGCCATCGCCCGCTTGACGCCTTTGACGATGGTGGAAACCGGACTTCCGTCGTTCTCGAACTGCTCAGCGCAGTATTGCACTGCAATTCCGGCACTTCTGCAGATGTATTCGTAGTGCGCGCTCTCGTCGGCGTCCTGAAAGCGGCCCCAGCGGCTAACGTCGTAAACTAGGATGGTGGTGAAGTCGGCTTTCCCAGTCTGGACGTCTCGGATCAGCGCCTTGATACCCTCGCGACCATCGAAGCGAAGGCCGCTTTTTCCCTCGTCGGCATAGGTTTTTATGATCTGTAGGCCCTTCTGCTCGGCATACTTCTGGATGGCATCAGCTTGGTTCTCGGTCGAATAGCGCTGATGCTCCGTGGACATTCGGACGTACTGCGCCGCCCGCTTCGCCTTGTCCGAGGTCGGGCCGGCGGTTCGCCGAAGAGGGTAGGGTAGGCCTCGGACTCCAGGCGGGTACGAAGGCAAACGGCCTCCGCCAGCATCCGGGCCGGATGCAACGCTCATTTACTGACGCCCCTTGAATAGCCGAACGCTATCCACGGAGGTGTCGGATGTCTTTCCCGGAAACGGGCAAAGTATTGCATAAGTCGGGCAAAGAGTTGCCCTTGGCCGCGGGCGGAGAACAGCGCTCGGCGTATGCGGCGGCGGTCGCAAAAAGCCTAAGGCAAGCCCTTGAGGCACCCGGAATTTCCACGAAGACAATCATGGGCTGGACAAGTGCGAGCGAGCGCGCGGTCAAAGGGTGGATCTCGGGCAAGAATGGTCCCCGTGGAGAGCACTTGGTTGGCCTGATGCGGTCGTCCGACATCGTGATGCAGCAGGTCCTTTCGCTGGCAGGGCGGGAACTCCTGGCTGACGCGCACCGGCTGGTCGGTCTGCGAGACCCTCTGCGCCGGCTAGCGGACCTGCTTGACGAAGAAAATAGGAAAAGCGCGCATAGGTAGAGTAGTGACTCGATCTTTGGCGTCTGGAGACACTTCGCCAAAAAGCGCCTTGAGGCCACAACTGAGTAGGTCATAGTCCTTAGTCGCATGTGGAAGGGGCCGCATTCCGCGGCTCTTTCTCGCTCTTCGACTGATAGAAGAAAAACAACCACCGGTGGTTGGTAGTCGAGACATGATTCGAAACCTAAGCATCGCCTGATGCTGCATCGCCGGCGTGGTGCGACACCTGTCCACGGCCCGAATCCGCCATCGCGATAAAGTCGCAGATTTTGGGCATTTTCTGGGGCTCCATATGTCGATCGACTTGGTTCGTGGCTCGCCGGGCGGGCGCCCCGGAGGCGGGAGACAAGTTAGCAGAAAGACTGGTTGGTTGGGCGGACTGGATTCTAACAGTGCCCCCTTAATCGTGGCGTTCCAGGGCGGGTTATGCGGGTGCACCGACATTTCCCACACGCCGCCAGGTGGCAGGTGCGGCGCCAAACTTCTTCTTGAACGCGCGGGAGAACGCCGCCTCCGATTCGTATCCGACCTGTTCGGCAATCCGGCCCAGCGAATCACCGCTGTCCCGCAGCTTCTGCGCAGCGACCTGCAGGCGCCAGTCGGTGAGGTAGTGCATCGGCGCAACGCCGATCACGCGCGTGAATCTTTCGGCGAGGCCGGAGCGGGATATGCCAACCTCGCGACCGAGTTCGTCGACGCTCCAGCCACGCACCATGTCTGCATGCATGAGGGCCAACGCTTTGGAAACAGCCGGATCGCGCAAGCCGGCAAGCCAGCCGGTTTGCCCTTCGGGGATGCTCTGCACGTACTGCCGCACGGCCTCGACGAACAACAACTCCGAGAGCTTGGAGAGAACCGCTGTCGATCCGGTCCGTCCGCTCGCGACTTCATAGGCCGCATACTGGAAGGTCGAACGGATCCAATCCGCCGCCGGCGTCTCCTCCACCTTCAGGATCATCGCTGAGGGCAAGGTGGACACGATCGGATTGATGAGGCCGCTGTCGCAGCCGAGAAAGCCGCACACCATGTGGACCGCATCCCCGCCGCCACCGTGGAGAACCGTCTGAACCATCTTGTCTCCGTCGGGTACGATGACGGAGGCGGCCGAAACCGGGGGCAGGCTGACGTCGCTGCCCATCAGATAGAGATCATTGCGGGGAAAGAGCACGACGTCGCCGCTGCTCACTTGCTGCCCCTGCTGATTGGGCTCGGCGATATAGAGCTCGCCGTCGACGACGTAATGATAGGGAATGAGATTGACCGCCGCCCCGAGAAAGGGAGCGCAATGTTCCGCGGACATTTGGCCGATCATACACCAGGGCGCCGAAAACTCGGCGTTGAGAAAGACGCCGCCGCTGAGACGGGCAACTCTCAGAATGTCTGACAACGCATCCATTGGGCGAGTTCTCGTTTGGAGCCTTCGTCATTTCTTCCGGCGTTCCGATCATAGCGCGCCCGGATTGCCAGAGATACATCCAGCCCATCGGAACGGATTGTCCGTGCCTATGATGCAATCGAATGGAGACAGACATGAACGCCATCGTTTCAAATGCCATTATTCCGATGGCCGACACCGCCAAATATGCGCGGGCCATCGCGGCCTCCAAGGCCGTGCGCTGGGACATCGACAACGATGTCATCAGGGGGCGGCGCTTTGACGTCGCCAAGAAATACCTGCCCGACGGCCTGTCGCTGGTCCAGGAAATGGCGCTTTCCGAGGCCGAAATGCGCTTCGCCAGCCAGATCCAGGGCCGCACCTATGCCAACGTCTTCGGGCTGGTCGAGCGCTTCATCACGGCCAAGCTCATCGACGTGAGCCGGGAGCACACATTGGGCGACCAAAATGCGCTCGAGGCCCTGGTGCGTTTCAGCGACGAGGAGATCAAGCATCAGATACTTTTCCGGCGCATCGAGGCGATGATGGCCGAGACCATGCCGGCGGGCTATCGCTTTGACGTCGATTCCGACGCGGTTGCCCGCGCCGTGCTCGCCAAGTCTACATGGTCGGTGCTCGTGCTCACCCTTCACATCGAGCTGTTCGTGCAGCTCCACTATCGGCAGAGCATCGAGCCGGACAACGGGCTCTCGGAGCTGTTCAAGGATGTGTTTCTCTTCCACTGGAAGGACGAGGCCCAGCACTCGGTCCTCGACGAGCTCGAGTTGAAGCGTCACGACGCAACGCTCTCCCGCGAGGAACGCGAGCGGGCGGTGGGCGAGTTCATCGACCTGGTGGTGGCCGTCGATGCGATTCTGCAGGTGCAGGCCAAGGCGGACGCGGCTTACTTCGGCGCGAACTGCGGGCGAAAGCTGCAGCCTGCCGAGGCTGAGCAGGTCGGCCGGCACTTCCTGAAGGCCTATCGCTGGCAGTACATTTTCTCGGGCGCCGGCCACCCGCGCTTTCAGGGCATCGTGAAGGGCCTGATCGGCGCCGATCAGATGGTGCGCATCGAGGCGGCCCTCGGCACGCTCGTTTGATCCGAGGCGGATCCAGTTCCCGGCGCTGCCTGCGCTGCCAAGTGGCGCCGGGACCATTGCCCCCGCCTCTCACACGCCTTCAGATTTTGCCCGCTCACCTGTTGGCCTGACCGAGCTGCTAGCGGTTGTGCCCTTCCAATGGCGCATCCATGGAATGTCGTGAGTCATATGAGTTGGGGCTGACTAAAGTGCAGCTGATCAAACCCGATTGGGGAAACGCGGTCACCCCGGAAAACGGGTGAGTCTCTTTCTGCTTCAGACTTTGAGTTATGAAATCTCCTCGGCGAGCGAGACGGCTTAGATTGTTGGTAATGCCGGGAACGACCGTTTCGGCGCTTTATCAAAGGGCTCCCTGCGCCTCAGCGCTGCTTGTGCTTGCACACGGGGGCAGAGGCCGGCATGTCACATCCCTTATGACAGCCGTGGCCGATCTGCTTGCTGAAAGAGGTGAAAATGGCGCCGACCATTCCTTCGGTGTCCTGGCTAGGTCGGGTCGAAACCATCAAGAGATTCTTACCTAAATTTCCGAAGTCTTAGGCGCATGGATAATAGGCGTAAAAATAGGCACATTGCCGGCAAGAACCTGGCCCAAAGCTGTAACGAGATAAGTGAGAAGCGAGTTGGCGGCGAGTTGGTTGGTTGAGCGGACTGGATTCGAGCCGTGCCAATAGGGCATGCGAGTCGCGCCGACTGCCAAGAGGGTTAGGAGAGGGGGCGGGCTGGATTCGAAAGTAAAACATGAAGATAATTTACAATCGAAAGTAGAGTAGTGACTTCCTTTTGGCCGGCCAGAGACTCTTGGCCCGAAAGCGGGTATTTTGCCAATATAGGCTGGAATGTGCTGGTCTCTGGTGTCACTCGAGACGCAAAAAGGGCCGCAAATGCGGCCCTTTCTCGGTTCTCTTAAACGATCGGTAACACAACCGTAAGTGGTTGGTAGGCCCGGCAGGATTCGAACCTGCGACATAACCGTTATGAGCGGCTCGTTCTAACCACTGAACTACGGGCCCCCGGAGCCTGCCGTTTCTACACTCATTCAGCGGGGGATACGAAGCACCTTTGTCTTTGAAAATTCGCTGGCGCCGGGCGATTTCGCGCGCCACGTTCGCGGCTGCGACCTGCATTCCGGCAAGCTCCCATCCACCGTTCAGCCCATCATGGAGTGGCGCATGGAAGATGCATCCCGCCTGTTCGGCACCGGCTTCACCTATTTCTACGATCTTCTGGCCATCGAGCTGCGCAACTTGGAGGCCCTAGGGCTGGCGCAGCAGAAGATGCTCGAGGGCATGGGCGTGCTCGCCCAGCGCCAGGCCGAAATCCTCGACGGAACGATTCGTCGCTCCCTCGAGGTTCGGCCATCGACAAACGGCTCGACGTCGCCGGTCGACCTCGCGATCAACCAGATCGGCTCGCTCAAGACGACCATGCAGGAGAGCCAGGCGAATTCGAACATCCTGTCCGAGCTCGCAGCCCGCAGCAGTGGCGAGGTCGCAAACATCCTGCAGTCGCGCATGATGGCGGCGCTCGATGAGCTCAAGACTGCCCTCGAGAAGGCAGTCCCCGAGAAGCCGGCGGCGATGCCCGCCGCATTGGTGCACCAGCCAAGCGCTCCCCAGCTCAGCACGCCGGCATGATCGGCCCCATCGTGCGGGCCGCCGCAGCATGGTTGCTGTTGGCGGTGGCCTCGCCTGTCGGCGCGCTGGCGGCGGATCCGCTGGCGCGTCTTCCGATCGATCCCGGTCAGGTTTCGGTGGCGGGCATCAGCTCCGGCGCGTTCATGGCCAACCAGCTCCACATCGCGCATTCCGCCGGGATCATGGGCGCCGGCATCGTCGCCGGCGGACCGTACGGCTGCGCCGTGGATCGCATGGCCGGCGATGGGGTAGCCGCTCTGGCAAGCCTCGCCGTCGGACCCTGCATGTCCGTGCCGAGCCTGCTCAGGCCCGTCGACTCGTACGCCAGGTTGGTCGCCGACCTGGCGGCGCGCGGCTGGATCGACCCGCCGCAGAATATCGTGCGCAGCCGGCTCTATTTCTTTGCCGGCAAGGCCGACAAGATCGTTGCCCCGCAGTCGGTCGAGCTCGGCGCCAGCCTCTATCGCACGCTGGGTGTGCCCGCCTCGCAGATCACTTTCCGCGATCGCGACCTGCCGGGTGCGGGGGCCGGGCATTCCTGGGTGACGAAGAACTTCGGCAGCGCCTGCGATGCCAATGCCTCGCCGTTCATCAACAATTGTGGCTACGACCAGGCCGGCGAGATGTTGCAGACCATCTATGGCCAGCTGCAGGGCGCCGCTGATCGGCCGGGAGGCCGGATCATTGCGTTCGACCAGACGGAGTTCGTGCCCCGCGCGGCGACGGCGGCGAACGGCTTGTCGGACTCCGGCTATCTCTATGTGCCGAAGGACTGCGAGGCGGGCGCTGCGCAGCTATGCCGTCTGGCGGTAACCCTGCATGGCTGTTTGCAGTCGGCCGAAGTCCTGGGCAACGAGTTCTACACCAGGATCGGCATCAACGAGTGGGCCGACACGAATCGCATCGTCGTGCTCTACCCGCAGGCCCACGCGACGTCGGTTTCGGAACTGGCGATGCAGAACGCTTCGTCGACCTTCAACACCAACCCGAACGGGTGCTGGAATTGGTGGGGCTACGCCAACGACGCTCAATTCCTGACCAAGCAAGGCATGCAGATCGGCGCCATCTGGTCGATGGTTCGCCGCCTGACCGGGCAAGGCAATTAGTCCGACTATTCCGCGGGCGGCACGAACATGTAGCCGATGCCGCGCACCGTGCGGATGACGGTGGGCTTTTCAGGCATCGGCTCGATCTTGCGCCGGATGCGGGTGATGCGGAGGTCGATCGCCCGGTCGAACGGATCGCGGCTCCTGTGGCTGGTCGTCTCCAGCAGCCAGTCGCGCGACAGCGGACGGTTGGGGTTCTCGGCGAAGGTCTTCAGGATGTCGAACTCGCCCGAGGTCAGGGCGACGTCTCTGCCGCCCTGGTCGAGCAACTGGCGCTTGGGCAGGTCGAGCGTGTGCTGGCCCATGCGCACGCGCTCCAGCAGCGGCGGCGTCGACTTGTTGGCCGAGCGGCGCAACACGCTCTTGCAGCGGGCAAGAAGCTCGCGCGGCTCGTAGGGCTTGGCGACGTAGTCGTCGGCACCGCTCTCCAGCCCCAGCACCTTGTCCACCGAATCGCCCGCGGCCGTCAGCATGATGATGCCGACCTTGGTGTTGCTTTCGCGCAGCCAGCGGGCCAGCGCGAAGCCGTCCTCCTGGCCGGGCAGCTGGACATCTAGCAGGACGAGATCGGGCATGGCGCGTGAGATCTGTCGGCGCATCTGCGCGCCGTTCTCGACGGCGATCACCTTGAGGTCGTGGTTCATCAGATAGGTCTCGGCGGCCTTACGCTGAAACGCATCGTCCTCGACCAGAAGAATGGAGGGTTGCAGCATGACCTGATCCGAAATAAATGTTTCTCTAATCATGACAAAATATCACGATTTCTCAAGGTTATACAGCCGTTTCTTGATATATTTGATACAGTTCTTCGCCTATTTCGCCACAGGCGCAACACATGTCTTTCCCACCCTTAGAGCCGCGACCTGAGGTCGTCTCTATCCCTAGTTCCAGCGATCCGGACTCTCTTGGGGATCGGTGTTGCCGCGAGGCAAAGTCGGTCAGCCGATCGGCGCATGGGCAAGGGAGACGAACTGGGCCGCCGCGCATCGGCGCGGATGAAGGACGATGACTGCCATTGCGACTGAGCCGGTAGCCCAGGCCGAGTCAGCCGCGACGGCGGGCCAAGAGGCCTTCGTCCGCGCCGAACTTATCCGACGCCTGTTCGAGGGCTCGGCGCAGTCCCGCTACTTCTCGTTCGTGCTGTGGCCGGTGATTGCGGCCATCTACTGGCGCCAGATCGAGTTGATCGAGCTCGCCGGCCCGTTCGTGGCCCACATCGTCGTCACGCTGGGCTTCGACGTCTTGCGCAAGAACTTCAATCGCGCCAATCCGTCCGACGAGGAGGCCATCCGTTGGGGCTGGTGGTTCGCCACGCTGTCGCTGCTGGCCGGCGCGTGCTGGGGCGTCGCGGGCTACCTGCTCGCCTCCAAGGACTACGAGCTGCAGCGCATGCTGCTGGGCCTGGTGCTGCTGGCGACCATCACCACGGCGGTGCCGATCCGCTCCGCCCACCCGCCGACCTTCTACACCTTCGCCGGAGCGACCACGGCGCCGCTCCTGTTCGTGCTGCTGACCTCGGCCGATCCGTTCTATCAGCTCGTGGGCATCGCCGGCGGCGCCTATGTCGGCCATCTCATGGCCTATGTGCGCGACGTCCATCGCTGGCAGTACGACAACATCGCGCTGGCCTACCAGAAAGAGGACCTCGCGCGACGCCTGCAGGTCGCCTACGACGAGGCGCGCCATGCGCGCGACATCGCCATCGACGCCCAGCGCGACGCCGAGAGCGCCAACCAGGCCAAATCGACCTTCCTTGCGACGGTGAGCCACGAGATCCGCACGCCGATGAACGGCGTCTTGGGCATGATCGACGTGCTGGAACGCACCGAGCTTTCGGTCGAGCAGCGCGAGTCGCTGAGGACCGTGCGCTACTCGGCGTCGGCGCTGCTCAAGATCATCGACGACATCCTGGATTTCTCCAAAATCGAGGCCGGCCGCCTCGACCTCGAGCAGATCGAACTGTCGACCGTCGAGCTGATCGAGGGCGCGGCCGAGACGCTGGCGCCGCAGGCGGTGGCCAAGGGCCTCAGCCTGGTCGCCTATGTCGGCGCCGACGTGCCCGACCGCGTGCTGGGCGACCCGCTGCGCCTGCAGCAGATCCTGTTCAACCTGCTGGGCAACGCCATCAAGTTCACCGAGACGGGCTCAGTGCGACTGTCGCTGGAGAATGGCGGCGACGGGCTGCTGCGCATCAAGGTCGCCGATACCGGCATCGGCCTTACCGACGAGCAGCGCAATCGCCTGTTCCAGCCGTTCGTGCAGGCCGACAGCTCGACCACGCGCCGCTTCGGCGGCACCGGGCTCGGTCTGTCGATCGTGCGCCGCCTTGCCGAGGCCATGCAGGGCGGCATCGAGGTTATTAGCCATCCGGGCGAGGGCTCGATCTTCGTCGTCACCGTGCGGCTCGGCAAGGCGCCGCCCGCGACCCGCGTTGATCCGACGTTGCGTGGCCTGTCGCTTGCCGTCGCCCTGCCCGATGCCGACGAGGCCTGCGCCATCGCCCGTTATCTCGCGGATGCCGGCGCCGAAGTCGGGATCTATCCCAACAACAGTTTTGCCGGCATTCGCGTCGCCAGCCCCAGCGCGGAAATCTACCTGCCGCGGCCCTATCGCCGCGACGCGCTGGTGCGCGCCGTCGCCCGCGCGGTGGGCCGCGCAACCGACGCCGTGGCGATCACGCCGCCGCGTGCGGCGCCGCTCAACGGCCGCGTGCTGGTGGTCGACGACAATTCGGTCAACCGCAAGATCCTGGCGCGGCAGCTCGAACTGGCCGGCGCCACGACCGATTCGGCGTCGGGCGGTGAGGAGGCGCTCGAGCTGTGGCGTACCGGCCGCTACGACTTGGTGCTGGCCGACCTGCAGATGCCGACCATGGACGGCTTCGAGCTGGCGCACCGCATTCGCGCCAGCGAAGCGGCCGAGCTGAGGCCGCGCACGCCGATCCTGGCCGTCACCGCCAGCACCCACGAGGAGCAGGAGCAGAGGAGCCGGGCGGTCGGCATGGACGGTTTCGTCACCAAGCCGATCGGCCTCGAGCAGCTGCGAGCCACCCTCGATGTCTGGCTGAAAGGCGCCAAATGAACCAGAGCCGCATCCCGACCTATGATCGCGACAAGCTCGTCGAGCTGTTCGGAGACGATCCGCGGACCCTGGCCGATGTCGAGCGCGAGTTCCTGGAGACCGCCCGTGAGGCCGCGCGCGAGATCAAGGGCACCGACGATCTCACGGCGATCGCCCGCGCTGCGCATCGCCTGAAGGGCGCCTCGGGCATGATCGGCGCCCTGGCGCTGCGCCAGATCGCCGAGGCCGTCGAGCGGGCGGCCAAGGCCGAGGACCTGTCGACCGTGCGCCGCCTGCGCGAGCTGTTCGACCCCGAGGTCCACCGCGTCGCCGAACAGGCCGGGGTTGCGGTAGAGTAATCATTGGACCGCGGGCCTCCAGGCCCGCTCATGAGCCTGAGCGGGCCTGGAGGCCCGCGGTCCAATGACGAAGAACCCAGGAACGCTCCCATGATCGAGATCCATCACCTCAACAACTCGCGCTCGCAGCGCATCCTGTGGCTGCGCGAGGAGCTCGGCCAGCCCTACAAGGTCGTGCCGGACCAGCGCGATGCCACAACGCGACTGGCTCCGCCGGAGCTGAAGAAAGTCCATCCGTTGGGCAAGTCGCCGGTCATTGTCGATGACGGCCGCGTGGTGGCCGAGACCGGGGCGATCATCGAGTACCTCGTTCGCAAGTACGACGACGGCAAGCCGGCGCCGCCAGTCGATCCCGATTCGGCCGACTACCGCGCCTGGCTGCACTGGATGCATTTCGTCGAAGGCTCGGCGATGCTGCCGCTCATGCTGAAGCTCTATGTCGGCCGGCTGGGCGATGCCGGCAAGCCGTTGTGGCCGCGCATCGACAGCGAGCTCAAGAACCACTTCGACTACATGGAAGGGGCCTTGGGCGGAAACGACTACTTCGTCGCCAACCGCTTCTCGGCCGCCGACATCCACATCTCCTTCATCCTCGACGCCGGCGCCGCGCGCGGCCCGCTCAGCGCCTATCCGCGCCTGACGGCGTTGCATGAACGGCTGAAGGCCCGGCCGGCCTACAAGCGGGCGATCGAAAAGGGCGGGCCGTACGAGCTCGGGCGCTAGAGTAGGGGAAGGGAGTCTTGGTCATGTCCGAAGACGTGTTGTTCGAGATCGAGGGACCTGTAGCCGTCATCACCCTGAATCGCCCCGCTCAGCTCAATGCCATCAACTCTGGCATCCGCCACGGCCTGGCCGAGGCCTGGAAACGCTTCGAGCAGGACGAGTCCCTGAAGGTTGCGATCCTGACGGGCAGCGGGGAGAGGGCCTTTTGCGCCGGCATGGACCTCAAGGAAGCGGCTGCCACCGGGCTTCAGGTGCCGCCGCGGGATTTCATTCCCGTCCTCGGTGACAATATTCACGTCACCAAGCCGGTCATCGCGGCCGTGAACGGGGTCGCCTATGCTGGCGGCTGGCTGTTCGCGCAGATGTGCGATCTCTGCATCGCGAGCGAGAACGCGTCGTTCGGCATCACCGAGCCCAAGGTCGGCCGCGGCGTTCCCTGGGCGACGCCGCTGATCCACATGCTGCCGCAGCGGATCGTGATGGAACTGCTGCTCACCGCCCAGCCGCTCAGCGCGCGGCGGGCCTGCGAACTCGGCTACGTCAATGCCGTGGTCCCGCTGGACAGGCTGCGCGCCGCCGCCATGGAGATGGCATTGACCATCGTGCGCAACGCGCCGCTGACCGTGCGGGCCGCCCGCGAGCTGGTCTACCTCTCGACCGAGATGGGCAGATCCGCCGCCCTTCGCGTCGGCCGGCATCTGTTCGAGCCCGTGTACATGAGCGAAGACGCCCAGGAGGGTCCGCGCGCATTTGCAGAAAAGCGGCCGCCGAAGTGGCAGGGACGCTGAAGCGCCTGTCCTTGATCAGTGCTGGCACTGCCAGCACTCATGCGTATTTTGGCGCCCTACGGCACGCAAAAATTATCGGACGGCGACGAACCCATTATATCGACTGATTTGACGTGATAACTTAGGTTATCTATCGCGTGACCGTAGTTTAATGGTCGCCGAATAGGATAGGAGCTTGCGGCCATCCTGCTCGAGCAGGCCGCGCACGAAGGCGAGCGACTTGCCGTGGCGCGGCACCTCGACCCGGGTCGTGATCGGCGAGGTGGGCGTGCCGGCCGACAGGAACTCGGCGGCGAAGGCCACGGTCGAGGGCGCCATGCCCGTGGTGAGTCCGGCGGCGCGGGTCACCGCCGAATCGGCGAAGCTCATCATGTAGCCGCCGTGCAGCACCCCGCCCGAGTTGCACATGTGCGGCAGGGTGGGCTGGATCAGGGAGGCGCCGTCGGCCTCCTTGCGGGCATAGGAGGGGCCGATATGACGGGAGTAGACGCTGGCGTTGGATAGCAACTCGAAGCCGGCCGGAACGCTCTGGCTGACGAGGGCCGGCGCGGCGGCGGCCGACGCGTCCTTGCGTTCCATGGCCTTGGTGCGCGGGATGTGGCGGCAGACGCCCGACCACAGCGCGATGGTCTTGCCCTGCTGGGTGATGCTGCCGCGTGCGAAGGCGAGGCGTCCGGTGACCTGCAGCGGCTCGCCGCTGGCTTCGAGCGGCAGGCCGACGCGGCCGGCATCGAGGAATTCCACGGCGATGCTCACCGTCACGGCGAAAGCGGTGTTGGTGCCGCCGTCGGCGGCGCGGCCGGCGACCAGGCAGAGCGCATAGTCGGCGAAGGTCAGCGTGGCGCCGCCATGCACGCCGCCGGCATAGTTGCCGTGCCGTTCGTGCGTCGGCAGCACGCAATGCACGCTGCCCGCCTGCCGCGCGTCGCCGGTGATGCGGAAGTAGAACGGCCCGACATGGTCCTCGAAAGGATCGGGCGGCACGAAGACCGAGTAGCTGCCGAGGTCGATGGAATCGGGCATGCGGATAGGCTCTTGGGGTGGCTCTTGTGAAGCTTTGCTGCGGCGCTCTAATAGATGAAATTCCCCCACCAACAAAGAGCCACGGAGCGAAACGTCATGGCGTCAGGCGTGCATAAGGTCGACATTTCCTGGGATCGCCGGCCCGCCGGTACTGTCGCCAATGTCGTGTTCGACAATTCGCGCAAGCTGAATTCGCTCAATCCGCCGGCGCTGCTCGACCTCACCGAGGCGTTCCTGGGCCTGGCGCGCGAGGACGACCTGCGTGTCGTCGTGCTGTCGGGTGCCGGCGGCAAGGCCTTCATCGGCGGCGCCGACATCAACCACATGGCCGGCATGAAGACCTCCGAGGACGGGCGCGCCTTCATCACCAGCGTCCACAAGCTCTGCCAGGCCATCCGCGACTGCCCCGTGCCGGTGATCTGCCGCATGGAAGGCTATACGCTGGGCGCCGGCCTGGAAGTGGCGGCGGCCTGCGACATGCGCATCGCCGCCGACAATGCCTTCTTCGGCATGCCTGAGGTCAAGGTCGGTGTGCCGTCGGTGGTCGAGGCGGCCCTGTTGCCGCGCCTGATCGGCTGGGGCCGCACCTCGTGGCTGCTGCTGACGGCGGAGAACATCGATGCCGCCACGGCCGACCGCTGGGGCATGGTCGAGCAGGTCGTGCCGGCCGCGAAGATCGGCGAGGCGGTCGAGCGCTGCGTTGCCTCGATCGTCGAGGGTACGCCCAAGGCGGTACGGGCGCAGAAGCGGCTGATGCGGCGCTGGGAGCGGCTGCCGCTCGACGAGGCGGTGCAGGCCGGCATCGACGCCTTCGCCCAGTCGGTGGCGGAAGGCGAGCACATCGAGCGCATGGGCGCGTTCGTCAATCGCAACAGGAAGTAGCCATGGCCCAGAACAGCAGCAAGACCGTCTGTATCGGCTGCCATTCCGGCTTCTGGGGCGACACCGAGACTGCCGCCGTCCAGCTCGTGCGCCACGGCAAGGTCGACTACCTGGTGAGCGACTATCTCGCCGAGGTCACGATGTCGATCATGGCGGCGCAGAAGATGCGCAATCCGCAGCTGGGCTACGCCACGGATTTCGTGCAGGTGGTGATGGCGCCGCTTGCGCGCGAGATCGCCGAGAAGAAGATCAAGGTGATCACCAATGCCGGCGGCGTGAACCCGCAGGCCTGCCGCGATGCCGTGCTCAAGGCGTGCGAGGCGGCGGGCGTAAAGCTCAAGGTCGCCGTCGTGCTGGGCGACGACCTGCTGCCGCGCATCGACGAGCTGCGCGGGCTCGACATCCGCGAGATGGACACCGGCGCCGAGCTGCCGGGCAAGGTCGTCAGCATGAACGCCTATCTCGGCGGCTTTCCGATCGCCCGCGCCCTCAGCGAGGGCGCCGATGTGGTGATCACCGGCCGCTGCGTCGATTCCGCGGTGACCCTGGGCGCGCTGATCCATGCTTTCGACTGGACCATGGACGACCACGACAGGCTCGCCGCCGGCACGCTTTGCGGCCACATCATCGAATGCGGCGCACAGTGCAACGGCGGCAACTTCACCGACTGGCGGCTGGTGCCCGACTATGACGAGATGGGCTTCCCGGTGGCCGAGGTTTCGGCCGACGGCTCCTTCGTGCTGGGCAAGCCCGACGGCACGGGCGGCCTGATCACCACGGCCACCGTGGCCGAGCAGATGCTCTACGAGATCGGCGATCCGCGCGCCTACATGGTGCCCGACGTGGTCTGCGACTTCACCCAGGCGACCTACAGCCAAGTCGGCAAGGATCGCGTGCGCGTGTCGGGCGCCAAGGGGCGGCCGCCGACCGACACCTACAAGGTCTCGACCACCTGGCCCGACGGCTACAAGCTCAGCACCATCTTCATGCTGGGCGGGCGCGAGGCGGTGGCCAAGGGCCAGGCGAGCGCCGACGCCATCATCAAGAAGACGCGCCGCATGTTCCGCGAGAAGAACATGGGCGACTACCGCGATCTCAGCATCGAGATCATCGGCGGCGAGGCGACCTACGGCCCGCATGCGCGCACGCAGGACAGCCGCGAGGTCGTGGTCAAGATCGCCGCCAAGCACGACCAGAAGGAGGCGTTGGGCCTGCTCGGCCGCGAGATCGCGCCGATGGCGACCGGTGGCGTGGTTGGCATGACCGGCAGCTTCGGCGCCGGCCGCGCCTCGCCCTCGCCGGTGATCCGCATGTTCTCCTGCCTGGTGCCCAAGGCCCTGGTGCCGGTGACCATCGAGATGGACGGAAGCAGCATCACGATGGAGCGCGCGGCCAAGAGCGGCGGCTTCACGACGGCGGACCTGCCGGTCGAGGCGCCGGCCGCGCCGGCGCTGCCGACCACCGGCCCCAACGCGGCGACCGCGACCGTGCCGCTGGTGGCGCTGGCCTACGGTCGCTCGGGCGACAAAGGCGACAACGCCAACATCGGCATCTTCGCGCGGCGGCCGGAGTACGAGCCCATCCTCGACGCCGAGGTGACGGAAGAGGCGGTGGCGAAGTACTTCGCCCACCGCATCCAGGGCAAGGTGACGCGCTGGCGCCTGCCCGGCATCCACGGCTTCAACTTCCTGCTGCGCCAGGCGCTGGGCGGCGGCGGCATGGCCTCGCTCAAGGCCGACCCGTTGGCCAAGGCTTTCGCCCAGATGCTTCTGGATATGCCAGTCAGGGTGCCGGCATCGCTCGCCGACGCCCGAGATACATCACGATGAGAAGGATGAGGGCCGGATTGATCACCTGGATCGCGTCGAGCACGAACACGCCGATGCCGCCGGCGAGGAAGATGGGCAACGAGCCGATCATGATCGCGTGAAAGATGATGCCGGCGACGATGGTGGCGATGACGGCGCGCCAGCCCAGCCGGTAGCGGGAGAGGGCGACGTGGAAGGCCCACAGCGACAGCGGCACGAAGAGCACGAGCGCCGTCAACAGGCCGGCATTGTAGGCGCCCTGCGTTACCACCGGGATGAGGTGGATGAGGGTGTTGACGAAGGGGATGGAGAAGAAGGCCAGCGCGAACCCCGGCCAGCGCCGGCCGAGCAGCGCCGTCACGGGACCGAACACCCATACGCAGGTTATGTTGACGGCGTTGACGAAGGAAAAGGGGATTGGGCAGGTCTGGACGTCGGGTTGGCCCATGTTGCGGCACATCTCGCCTCGGCAGGCATAGGTCGCGCCCCGCAAGTCGATGCCGTGCTCCTCGAACTGGTGGATCAGGTAGGCCAGCATGCCCAACCAGGCGAGCCAGACGAGGTCTTGCCAGCGCGACACCCTGAGGTCGCTGCGCAGGGCATCGGTGCAGAGGAGCAGAGCCAGGAGAAGGGCCGCGCCGAGGCCCATGTAGGGCCAGACGAAAGAGAACGCGAACATGGACCGTCAAGCTAGCCTTGCGCGTCCTCCCCGTCATCAAATGGTGTATCCTGTCCGGCATGACCGCCTCCTCAAAATCCGTCCCCGAAAAGGGCGATCGCAACGAAAGGTTGGCCGCCGCCTTGCGGGAAAACCTCAAGCGTCGTAAGGCGCAGGCACGCGCCCAGAACCGTGTCCGGCAGGACGGCGCCAAGACCGAAACTCAGCCCCCCAAAAGCCCCGCCAAATGACCATTCTCTCCGATCGCTGGATCCGCCGCATGTCGCAGGAAAAGGGCATGATCGAGCCCTTCGTCGACGCGCAGAAGCGCGACGGCGTGATCTCCTACGGGCTCTCGTCCTACGGCTACGACGCGCGGGTGGGCAGCAACTTCAAGATCTTCACCAACGTCGATTCGGCGGTGGTCGATCCCAAGAACTTCGCGGCCAACAGCTTCGTCGACCGCACCACCGACATCTGCATCATCCCGCCCAATTCCTTTGCGCTGGCGAGCACGGTGGAATATTTCCGCATCCCGCGTGACGTGCTGGTGATCTGCGTCGGCAAGTCGACCTATGCGCGCTGCGGCATCATCGTGAATGTGACGCCGCTGGAGCCTGAGTGGGAAGGCCACGTCACGCTGGAATTCTCCAACACCACGCCGCTACCGGCGCGCATCTATGCCAACGAGGGTGCGGCGCAATTCCTGTTCCTGCAGGGCAATGAGCCCTGCGAAGTCTCCTACCGCGACAAGGCCGGCAAGTATCAGGGCCAGCGCGGCGTCACCCTGCCCAAGATCTGACGGGAGGAGGGAGCATGGACCGACTCCGCATCAAGGGCGGCCAACAGCTCAAGGGCGAGATCCGCATCTCCGGATCCAAGAACGCCTCGCTGCCGCTGATGGTCGCGGCCCTGCTGACCGACCGCAAGCTCACGCTGCACAACGTGCCGCGGCTCGCCGACATCACCACCATGATCCAGCTCCTGAAGCAGCATGGCGTGGAGGTGAGCGCGGCGCCTGGCGAGAACGGCCACGATCGCGGCACGACGTTGACCTTGCAAGCCGGCAAGATCGCCTCGACCACGGCGCCCTACGACATCGTGCGCAAGATGCGCGCCTCGGTGCTGGTGCTGGGCCCATTGCTGGCGCGAGAGCGCGAGGCGCGGGTATCGCTGCCCGGCGGCTGCGCCATCGGCGCCCGCCCGGTCGACCTGCACATCGCCGGCCTGAAGGCGATGGGGGCGGAGATCGACATCAACGGCGGCTATCTCGTCGCCAAGGCGCCCAAGGGCCTGAAGGGCGCGCGCTTCACCTTTCCCAAGGTGTCGGTCGGCGCCACCGAGAACCTGATGATGGCGGCGGCGCTGGCCAAGGGCACGACCGTGCTCGACAACGCCGCGCGCGAGCCCGAGATCACCGATCTCGCCGAATGCCTGGTCAGCATGGGCGTGGCGGTGCGCGGCATCGGCACGGAGACGCTCACCATCGACGGCGTGACCTCGCTCAAGGAGGCCTCGCATCGCGTCATCCCCGATCGCATCGAGACCGGCACCTATGCCATGGCCGTGGCCATGACGGCGGGCGACGTCGAGCTTGTCGGCGGCCGGCTCGACCTGATCGAGACCGCGGCGCAAGTCCTGCGCTCGGCCGGCGTGACGCTCGAGAAGACTCCGAACGGCATGCGGGTGCATCGGACCAATGGCGCGCTGACCGGCGTCGATGTCATGACCGAGCCCTATCCCGGCTTCCCGACCGACCTGCAGGCGCAGATGATGGCGCTGATGACGCGCGCCGAGGGCGCCTCGATGATCACCGAGACGGTGTTCGAGAGCCGCTTCATGCACGTGCCCGAGCTCTCGCGCATGGGCGCCAACGTCACCATCCATCACGAATCCGCTTTGGTGCGCGGCGTGCCGAAGCTGCGCGGTGCGGAGGTCATGGCGACCGACCTGCGCGCCTCGGTGTCGCTTGCCATCGCGGCCCTTGCGGCCGACGGCGACACGGTGGTGAACCGGCTCTATCATCTGGATCGCGGTTACGAGCGTCTCGAGGAGAAGCTCGCCGCCTGTGGCGCCGACATCGAGCGGCTGAAGGGATAATGAGCGGGCTGAAACTCTCGGCGCTGGACGCGGACGATCTCGACGTCATATCGGCGGCCGTCCAGGACGCGCTGGTGGCGGTGCGCGACTGCGCCTACTTCAAGGACGAGAAGCGCTTCGTTCTGCTTTTGAACCGCTTCCGCTGGGAGGCCGACCCGAGCGTCGAGGCCGCCCATTCGCGCACCCATTCCGCCCTTGTTTTCAATGAGGTGACGGCAGTCCGCCATCAGGACATCCCGGTCGACCAGCCCGACCGCATGCTCGAGCTGCTGGCCGTGGTCCAGGAAAACGACCGTTCAGTCACGCTGCGGTTCGCCGCAGGCCGGGCCATACGGCTGGAAATCGGTCGGCTTGCGTGCCATTTGGGAGATGTCGGGGAGCCTTGGGCCACCCCGTGGAAGCCCGCCCATCCGGTCGAATAGCCCGCAAAGCCTTCGATCTTTGGGGCGGGCATTCGTTACTGGAGCAAAGTGTCGTGTCCGGCGAAGCCAACGAAAAGCTCATCCTGGCGCTGCCCAAGGGCCGCATCCTCAAGGAAGCGGCGCCCCTGTTCGCGCGCGCCGGCATCGAACCGGAGGCCGCCTTCGCCGACCCCGAGGCGCGGCAACTGCGCTTCACGACCAACCATGCCGACCTCGACATCATCCGGGTACGCTCCTTCGATGTCGCCACGTTCGTGGCCTTCGGCGCCGCCCATCTCGGCATCGCCGGCGGCGATGTGCTGATGGAGTTCGACTATCCCGAGATCTACGCGCCGATCGATCTCAACATCGGTCACTGCCGGTTGGCGGTCGCTGAGCCGGCGGAGATGGCGGGCAGCGACGATCCGCGGCGCTGGAGTCATGTACGCATCGCCACCAAGTATCCCGAGGTGACGCGCCGCCACTTCGCCGCGCGCGGCGTGCAGGCCGAATGCGTGAAGCTCTCGGGTGCGATGGAGCTGGCGCCCTCGCTCGGCCTCAGCCATCGCATCGTCGACCTGGTCGATTCGGGCCGCACGCTCAAAGAGAACGGCTTGGTCGAGATCGAGCACATCGCCGACATCACCTCGCGCTTCATCGTCAATCGCGCCGCGCTCAAGACCCAGCCGGAGCGAATCGGCCGCTGGGTCGACCGCTTCCGCGAGATTTCCCGTGCCGCCTAAAAGGCTCGACGCCGCGGCGCCGGGCTTCGAAAAGGACTTTTCGGACTTCCTCGGGCGCAATCGCGACAGCGACGAGAATGTCGACCGCGTCGTGGCCGACATCATTGCCGACGTACGTGCTCGTGGCGATCAAGCGGTGGTCGACTACACGCGCAAGTTCGATTGGCCGGGAGCCGAGCTCGCGAACCTGCGCATCTCCGATGCCGAGCGGCGTTCGGCCGCGGCGAAGGTGCCGGCGGCGCAGCGCGAGGCGCTCGCCTTTGCCGCCCAGCGCATCGAAGCTTTCCATCGCGCGCTGCTGCCCCAGGACGTCGACTTCACCGATGCCACCGGCACGCGACTGGGCGCACGCTATCGGCCGATCGATTCGGTCGGCGTCTACGTGCCCGGCGGCACGGCGGCCTATCCGTCGTCAGTGTTGATGAACATCGTGCCGGCCAAGGTCGCGGGCGTGGCCCGCATCGTCATGGTCGTGCCGACGCCCGGGGGAGTGCTCAATCCGCTGGTCATGCTGGCGGCCGAGATCGCCGGCGCCGACGAGGTCTGGCGCATCGGCGGCGCCCAGGCGGTGGCCGCCCTCGCCTACGGCACGCAGTCGGTCGCACCAGTCGACAAGATCACCGGTCCGGGCAACGCCTATGTCGCGGCCGCAAAGCGCCGCGTGTTCGGCCAGGTCGGCATCGACCTTATCGCCGGCCCGTCCGAGATCCTGGTCGTCGCCGATGGCCAGAACGATCCCGCCTGGATCGCGGCCGATCTCCTGTCGCAGGCCGAGCACGATGCCTCCTCGCAGTCGATCCTGATCACCGACGATGCCGCTTTCGCCGATCGGGTGGCCGCTGCCGTCGAGACCGAGCTTTCAGTCATGGCGCGCGCCGACATCGCGCGAGCGAGCTGGCGCGACAATGGCTGCATCATCCTGGTGCCCGACCTTCCGGCCTCGGCGCCGATCGTCGACCGCATCGCCGCCGAACACGTCGAGCTCGCGATGGAAGCGGGCCCCGCCGAAGCGCTGGCCCAGCGCATCCGGCACGCCGGCGCGATCTTCATCGGCCGCCATACGCCCGAGGCGATCGGCGACTATGTCGCCGGCACCAACCACGTGCTGCCGACCTCACGCGCGGCGCGCTTCTCGGGCGGGCTCAGCGTCGCCGATTTCCTGAAGCGCACCTCGCTGGTCACCTGCACGCCCGAGGCGTTGGCCGAGCTGGGGCCGGCGGCGCTGGCGCTGGCCGAGGCCGAGGGGCTGGGTGCGCACGGCCGGTCGGTGTCGATCCGGCTGAACCGCCGCGGCTGACGAACGATGCCGGACAAGGCGCGCCGCATCATCGACATCGCCCTCGACGAGGAGTCGGTGGCCCGCCGCTCGCCCGAGGTCGAGCACGAGCGTGCGGTGGCGCTGTTCGATCTCATCGAGGAGAACGACTTCGTGCTGGTCGGCGGCGCGCCCGGTCCGTATCGACTGCACATCGGCATCTTCGAGCAGCGCCTGGTGTTCGACGTGCGCGATGCCGACGACAACAAGCTGCGCGACATCGTCCTGTCGCTGACGCCCTTCCGCAAGGTGGTGAAGGACTACTTCCTGGTCTGCGAGAGCTACTACGCGGCCATCAAGAAGCTCAGCCCCTCGCAGATCGAGGCGCTCGACATGGGCCGGCGCGGCCTGCACAACGAGGGCTCCGAGCTGTTGCGCGAGCGGCTCGAGGGCAAGATCGAGATCGATCTCGACACGGCGCGGCGGCTGTTCACCCTCATCTGCGCCCTGCATATCACGTCGTGATGGCGATGAACGGCCTTCCCGCCAGCGTGCTGTTCGCCTGCAGCGAGAATTCCGTGCGCTCGCCGATGGCCGAGGCGCTGGCCAAGCGGCTCTACGGCCAGGCGTCCTACATCGATTCGGTCGGCGTGCGGGCAACCGATGTCGACGGCTTCGTCGCGGCGGCGCTGGACGAGGTCGGCATCGACGTCCATCGTCATCACGCCAAGACGTTCGGCGATGTCGATCCGAGCTCGTTCGATCTGATCGTGACGCTGTCGCCCGAGGCGCATCATCAGGCGCTGGAAGTCACGCGCGGCACGGCGGCCGAGGTCGAGTACTGGCCGGTGCCCGACCCCAGCGCCGTGGAAGGATCGCGCGAGATGCGGCTGGACGCCTATCGCCGCATGCGCGATCAGCTGTTGGCGCGCCTGAAAGTGCGCTTCGGCGCACCCTCAGGCCCGTCAGTGTGACTACTACTGGTGCGCAGTCTCGGTGATGTGTCCGGACTGGTCGAGCGCCACCTCGACGTCCGCCGGGCCCTTGTAGGCCAGAGCGTGCCAGGTGCCGGCGGTGTCGCGGTACAGGCTGTTGACGCCGCTGTAGCCCGCGCCGCGGATATGCTCCTTCACATAGGCTTCCTCGGCCGTGCCGTTCTGCGGCGCGACGGTGCCCTTGGGATCGCGCGCCAGCGGCGGCATGGCGCTGTATTGCTGAGTGGCGGTCGACACACCATTTCCGGCGAGAGGAACGGACTGAGCCTGAGCAACGGATGCAGAGGCGATGCAGAGCCCGAGCAGGCTGAGCGTGGCAAGCGTACGATTCATGGAACTACTCCTCGGTTACAAACGCGCGCGGAGCATTCGTCGGGATTGTGATTGAAATGTGCCGAACATGCGTCGCTACACGCATGGCAGAATCCATGCGCGCAATGCTTCGTGTAAGTACGACGTAAGTCTAGTTCGAGCCGTGATACCACGCGCCGCGATGCGCCGTGCGGCGCGCCATCGGCAGGTTGATGATGTCCATGAAGACGGACGCAGCGCCATCGCCGCCGACGAGATCGCCTTCCAGCACATCGACATCGAAGGTGAGCTTGTCGCCCTCGAGCTTGGGCGACTTCAGCACGACGACCGCATCGACCACCGCGGCCTTGGCCTTCATCAGCACCGACACCGTCGCGTTGGGCGGCGTCTTGGCGAAGCTGTCGTTGCCGCTCCACTCCTCGAGCAGGTGAGCGGTGAGCGCGTGGCCCGCCGAGCGCACCGGCCGGTCGGCGAAGATGATGGCGTTGGGCGACACGCCTTCGAGCACCAGCTTGCCGCCGCCGAGCTTGGCGCCCTTGGCGTTGAGCACGATCATCGACGGCACGACGCGCGGCGGCTGCGGCTGGCCGATGACCTTGGGCGCGCCCGAAGCGGTGGTCTGGTTGTCGGTCTGCGCAGCGGCCGGCAGTGCGGGCAGGGCGAGGGCGGCGAGGACGGCCAGGAAACGGATGCGGTTCATGGCGGGCCTCAGTAGCACGGCAGCAGCGGGGGCTTGCCGCAGGTCGGCTGGTTGTAGCGCTGCTGGTAGCGCGGATCGATGTCGGGCGGCGGCGGCGCGCCGACCGCGGTGCCGTAGCTCTGCGGCGGCGGCACGTAGGGATGGGTCGGCGAGGGGTTGGACCAGCCGCTGAACGTGCTGGTGCCGTGCGGGTCGCCGATGTTGGGCGTCTCGCCGCCGGTCGTCTGGCTGGTGCCGTAGTAGCTGAAGCCGTTCGAGCCGAGGCCGAACCAGATCGTGTCGATGAACACCGAGGCCGGACCGTCGGCCTTGCCCAGACTGCCTTCCAGCACAGCCACGTCGAAGGTGAGCTTCTCGCCCTCGAGCTTGGCCGCCTTCAGCACGACCACGACGTCGGCGACCGACGAGCCGTCCTTGCTGAACACCGAGGCCGTGGCGTTGGGCGGATCCTTGGCGAAGCTGCCGGTGCGCCAGATCTCGACCATCTCCGGCGTCGCCATGTGGCCGACCGTGCGCACGGGCCGGCTGGTGAACAGGGTTGCGGTCGGCTGCACGCCGTCGAGGACCAGCTTGTCGCCCTCCAGGCGGCCGGCCTTGGCGTTGAGCACGATCAGCGCCGACGAATACCGCCTGTTGGTGGGAACGCCGATCGTCTTGGGGCCGGCAGCAGCTGCGGCTGCCGTCGGAGCGGCCGGCGCTGGCGTCGCCGATTGGGCTAAAACGTGTCCAGAGGCAAGGATCAGGGCGGCAGCAAAAAGGCTGCACGTCTGCTGTGCGTTCATACGACTGGTCCTTCCTTCCCCGGGCGTCCGCAGCCGCGCCTTGTATAAGCGAAAGCAATCCCCTGGTCGAGTTGACTAAACCCGTCTCTCAGCCCATTTTCCGGCCGCTTTATTCCTCAACGCTCCAACCGGAGGCCGGATGGCCAAAGAAGACCTCATCGAATTCACCGGCGTGGTAGCCGAGCTGCTGCCCAATGCGATGTTCCGGGTGAAGCTCGACAACGATCACACGATCCTCGCCCATACCTCGGGCAAGATGCGCAAGAACCGCATCCGCGTGTTGGCGGGCGACCGCGTCACCGTCGAGATGACGCCCTACGACCTGTCCAAGGGCCGCATCACCTTCCGTTTCAAGTAGGCGTTGAGCGCCCAGCCGATCCCGCCGCTGGTCCTCGCTTCCGCCTCGCCGCGTCGGCTCGACCTGCTGCGCCAGGTGGGAATCGAGCCCGCTAAGATCGATCCCGCCCACATCGACGAGACGCCCGGTCCGCGCGAGTTGCCGCGTGCCTACGCGCTGCGCATGGCCAAGGCCAAGCTCGCCGCCGTGGCCGACCGTCATCCGGGCATGGTCGTGCTGGCGGCCGACAGCGTCGTGGTCTGCGGCCGGCGCATCCTGCCCAAGGCCGAGACCGAGAAAGAAGCGCGCGTCTGCCTCGGCCTGCTGTCGGGCCGCCGGCATCGCGTGCTGGGAGGCGTCGCCGTCGGCGCGGCCAACGGCATGGTGCGCACGCGCCTGGTCGAGACCGTCGTGCGCTTCAAGCGGCTGGAGCCGGCCGAGATCGACGACTACATCGCGAGCGACGAATGGCGCGGCAAGGCCGGCGGCTATGCCATCCAGGGCCGCGCCGCGCGCTTCGCGAGCTTCCTCTCCGGTTCGTACAGCAACGTCGTCGGCCTGCCGCTCTACGAGACGCTCGGCCTCCTGAAGGCCGTCTCGTGAGCCGCATCGACCGCCTGATCTGCCACGTCCTGCCCAACGCCTTCCTGATGGCGCTGGTCGCGGATGGCCGGCTGGCCGAGCTGCAGATCGTGCGCCGCGACAAGCCTACGCGCGTTGAGAGCGTGTTCCTCGGCCGGCTCGAGCGGATGATGCCCGAGCTCGATGCCGCCTTCGTCGATATCGGCATCGGCCGCTCCGGCTTCCTGCGCGCCGAGGATCGCGCCGGCATCGACGACTGGCCGCCGCCCGGCGCGCCGCTGCTCGTGCAGGTGCGCAACGATGGCGAGGGCGACAAGGGCCCGCGGCTCTCGATGAACCTCGCGGTCACCGGGCGCTATCTCGTCTATCACCCGGTCGGCGCGGGCGTCAGCTTCTCGCGCCGCATCGAGGGCGAAAGCGAGCGCGAGCGCCTGCGCCGCCATGTCGAGGGCCTGCTGGAAGGCGGCATCGTGCTGCGCACGGCCGCCGCCGGCGCCGGCGCCGAGGTGCTGCGCGCCGACGCCGGCCAGATCATGGAGCGCTGGGAACAGCTTCGCCGGCACGCCTTCGATGCCCAGCCGCCAGCCGACCTGACGGCCCGCATGCCGGGCGAGCGCGACCCCGTCACCCGCGCGCTGCGCGATCACGGCGCTACGCTCGAGGAGGTGATCCTCGACGATCGCGGCATGGCGCGCGCGCTGCAGGACGAGCTGGACCGCCTGGGCGAGAAGATCCGCGTGCGCTGGCACAATGGGCCGATGCCCGCCTTCGACATCGACGACGTCGAGGGCCAGATCGACACCGCGCTCGCCCCGCGCATCGTGCTGGAGAGCGGCGTCGAAGTGCTGTTCGAACCGGGCGAGACGCTGACCGCCGTCGATGTCGACAGCGGCAGCGCCGGCAGCCGTCAGGGCCGCGCGCCGCGCCGGCCGGTCGAGGTCAACCTCGAAGCCGCGCCGGCGATCGCCCAGCAGCTGCGCCTGCGCAACCTCGCGGGTGCGGTGGTGATCGACTTCGTCACCATGCGCAGCACCTACGACCGCGACAAGGTGCAGGCCGCCCTGGCCGAGGCCCTTGCCGAGGACCCGGTGCCGACCCAGCTCTACGGCTTCACCCGGCTCGGCCACTTCGAGTTGACGCGCGCACGACGCGGCGCGACTCTGGCGGCCCAGCTCGAAGCCCTGCAGAAGGCCGATGACTGACCGACCCGCCACACCGCCGCTGCGCGCCGTGCGCATGGCCGCCAACTGTCCGATCTGCGGAAAGCCAGGTACCGCGAACTACCGGCCGTTCTGCTCCAAGCGCTGCGCCGACATCGATCTCGGTCGCTGGCTGAAGGAGGGCTATCGCGTCCCGATCGACGAAGGGACGGGCGAAGAGGAGCCCGGCAGCGGCCGCGGACCAACTGGACAGGGAAGCTGACGCGTCCTATACAGCCCGCCGCCAACCGAAACGGCATGCCCAGGTAGCTCAGTTGGTAGAGCATGCGACTGAAAATCGCAGTGTCGGTGGTTCGATCCCGCCCCTGGGCACCATTTTCCCAAGTTCTCGCGCACTATCAAAACGTTGTTTCCGGCCCTCGCTGCGAGGGATGTTTATTCGTTCGTAGCGCGTTCCTTGATCAACAAGCGGTCGAACGCGAAAAGGCCGGAGCCTCACCTTCGTGAGGTCAGGGGGGATGGGGTCGCCTGTCTTTCCATTGCGCGTTAGCCGGTAGGCCCGCGTCCCCTTGGGAAGCCCGCGCTCGTCATCGCGTAGCTTGCCCCAGAGCCCGGCGCGGCAATCGTCATTGGTGCCGGCGGTGAACTCGACAACCGGGAACGTTCCATCGGGGGACGCGCCAGCCGGAATGCCTCCAATGTCGCTTTCATAGATGCGTACGGTCGCCTCCGGGATCGCGAAGACCGCTGACTTCAAATCAGATAGCTCCTGATGCCGAAGCTCGATCATGATCGAGATCTCTAGCCGGTCCGGCGGCGGGATCCTCGATCTTCCGTCACGCCATTTGCCGACGGCGTTCTTGTCCACGCCGAGCCGCGCAGCAGTCTGCGCCACGTACGGCTCGCCAAACAGCGTGCGGCAGGCACGATCGAAAAGCTCGGCTGGTGTCGTGGATGGGCCTCCTTCGCCCTCGGCGTGGTCTCAGAGGTGAGCGCGTCAGGCCGCGACCAGGCGGCGTAATTTTATTGCGGACGGCGCCCTGAACGGGCGAAACGACAATCTGTCACCGCTCAGCGGCGTGCGCCGCCGCGATCGGAGTTGGCTTCCTCGCAATTGTTTCGTATCGCTGGCTCAGCCCGCGACCCCTCCGAGGAAAAGCCGCCACATGCAAGTGACCCGCCGTGTCATGATCGCAATCACAACTCTCGCCGCCGCCCGTCCGGCCGCCGCGCAAACGCAAGGAAAAGCCATGACGACCGAGACCGGCCTCAAAATCATCGACACGACCGTCGGAACGGGCGCCAGTCCCAAAAGCGGTCAGACTTGTGTCATGCACTACACCGGCTGGCTCTCCGAAGGGGGTGAGAAAGGCCGAAAATTCGATTCTTCCGTCGACCGCGGCTCGCCCTTCGAGTTTCCCATCGGCATGAAGCGCGTCATCGCCGGCTGGGATGAGGGCGTCGCCACCATGAAGGTTGGCGGCAAGCGAACGCTGATCATTCCGCCGCAGCTCGGCTATGGAGAGCGCGGCGCAGGCGGTGTCATTCCGCCCAACGCCACGCTGATTTTCGATGTCGAACTGCTGGCGATCAAGTAGGCAACCGGTTGAGGCCGTAGATGGCAAACTCGCGCTTCCAACTCCGAGCCTTTGCCTGCAGCCAAAGTCAGTGCTGGGGGAGTTGGATCCGGGTTTCCAATCCTCCGCCATTGTCAGCCCGAAGATCCGTCGAGCGACGTTGGGAAACGTCAGGAACAACCGGCCGGACCTATGGAGCACGCCACCGTCATCGCCGGTGGGGGCCGGGCGGGAAGGGCTGCGGCGACGCATAGCGCGGTCGCTTATGTCTTGGCGTAGGCGATGCTCATGGTCTCGGCAACACAGGCCGGACGCTCCTTGCCCTCGATCTCGACGGTCCATTGGTATGTCATGCGAATGCCACCGCTTGGCATGTCATCGGCGGCGAGCAGCTTCTGGCGGCCGCGGATGCGCGCACCAACTTGCACGGGAACGAGTCAAACACGGAATTGCGCGTGGCAGCCCACCACTGGAGGGCTAGGCCGATGAAGCGCCGTCGATAGCGATCTCCGCCCCGGTGATGTAGCTGCTCTCATCGGAGAGCAGGAATGCCACCAGCTGCGCAACCTCTTCCGGCGTCCCGTGACGGTGCATCGGCACCTGCTTCATCCGCTCCTCGCGCTGCTCGGGCGTGCGAAACGCGATCATATCGGTGTCGATTGGACCGGGATGAACCGAGTTCACCCGGATTTTGCGGCCGGCGAGGTCGATCGCTGCCGACTTGGTCATGCCCCGCAGCGCCCATTTGGTCGCGGCATAGGCGAAGGACCCAGGTGAGCCCTTGAGCCCGGCGACTGACGAGATATTCAAGATGGACCCGCCGCCCGAGCGCTCCATCGCCGACACTACCGCCTTCATGCCGAGGAAGCAGCCGTACTGATTGATCTGGATGTGCCGCTGCCAGAGCGCGTCGTCGGTCTCCATCAGCGCGGCCGGCTGGTAGATTCCGGCGTTGTTGACCAAGCCGTGCAAGCCGCCGAGCTTCTGGGCGGCTTCGACAGCGCGGGCCCAATCGGCTTCCGAGGTCACATCGTGCCGGACGAAGGACGCAGCCGGTCCGAGCTCGACAGCCAGTGCTTGGCCCTGATTGTCCAGAAGGTCGCCGATTACGACCTTCGCACCCTGCGCTACCAGCAGGCGGGCCTCCGCGGCACCCTGGCCGCGCGCCCCGCCGCTCACAAGCACTACCTTGTTGTCGAAGCGCGCCATATCCGCTTCCCCCCGATTAACGACAAGGAAGTCTGGCAGATCGAAAAGCCTGGTCCAACGTCTGTTAATGTTGGGTCACAACAGGAGTGCGGCGGTGGGTCCTGGCCGGTTGTTTACGAGGTGTAGGCAGAGGCCCACGCGGAAGGCCAACCGCTTCGCCTCATCGTTAGCGTTTCTGAGGGGCGACGGTCTATCCGTCGTACGCGCGGCACGGCAACCTGCAGTCCGCGTCAGACTAGGTCCTGTCCCGTTGCTGCCACTGCCTCACACCTTCGGGATCAGGAATTGCTTGTTGACGCAGTTCTCCAGCCGTCCGTCGCGCAGATAGCGCGCCGCGGTGCGGGCAGCGAAGCCCCGGTTATCGCGGAAGCTCTCGGGCGTGTAGAACGCCGAATGCGGTGTCAGCAGCAGGCGATGGCGGATCCAGTCCTCGTTTTTCTGCCATGCCGCGATCAGCCGCCGTTGCGCGTTCGCCGGCTCCTCCGGTAGCACGTCCAGGCCGGCCGCCTGCACCGTGCCGTCCTTCATGGCGTCGTGCAGCGCGTCGATGTCCACCACGGGTCCGCGCGCGGTGTTGATGAGGATCACCCCCCGTTTGGCGGCGGCGAACGCTTCGGCGCCGATCAGGCCGCGCGTCTCGGCTGTCAGCGGCGTGTGGATGCTGACGAAGTCGCATTGCCCCATCAGTTCGGCGAGCGTGTCGGCGCGGCGCACGCCGATCGCGAACTGGTAGCCATTCGGCTGGTAGGGGTCGTAGAATACCACGTCCATGTCGAAGGCTTTCGCGCGGAGCGCCGCCGCGGTGCCGATCCGGCCCATACCGACGACCCCGAACGTGCAAACCGACAGACGGCGTCCGAATGGATTGTGCTGCGGGCGCCAGTTGCCCTTCAGGTCCGCGCGCAATTCCGAATCGTGATAGGCGACGCTCTTCGCGAGGGTCATCATCAGGGCGATCGCGTGGTCGGCGACCTCCCGCGTGCCGTAGTCCGGCACATTGCAGACCGGAATGCCCAGTTTGCCGAAACGCTCGATGTCGACGTCGTCGTAGCCGACGCCGTACTTCACGAAGATGCGGCAGGCCTTCAGCTTGTCGATGTATGGCGGAGGGCACCCGCCGACGACCGCGTCCGCCTTCGCCCATTGCTCGTCGCTGACATCCTCGAATTTTTCATGGAACTGCAACTCGAACCCGGAGCCGACCGCTTCGGTCGCGACCGTTACAAGCCGAGCGGGTAAGTTTGGCCAGAGAATGCGCATCGCCATGACGTCTCCCTCGTTCGATGTCGTGGCCAAAGTGCCATCGTCCCCGCGCTATGACCAGACGCGAGCAACGGACCGGAACCGGCCGAAGCGGTTGCAAGCGGTCCGAGTCACGTGCGAGCGGATCAGGCTAGGGCGGCCGCGATCGAGGCCAGGCTCGAGCAGGTTGCCGAGACCCACAGTGCCGATGATCGAGGAGGGCGAAGCGCTTCGGAGCATGGCAGCTCGATGGCTTGACGAGGACGGGGCTGCACGGTTTTACCGCTCGTAGCGCTTAGTCCGCCTTGTCGCGAGGGACTTCATGGCCTCTAATCGCACAACATTGAATTGTGCAGGGAGGTACCAATGAACGCGCGAGTTCTAATGCGAGTTGCTGCGGCAGTAGCCGGCTTGATCTTGTCCACGACGGTTGGTCACGCGGCTGAGGTCAAGGTATTTACGTCGGTCGCGCTAACAGTCGCGCTCAACGAGCTTTCCCCGATTTTCGAGCAGAAGACGGGCCACAAACTGGTCGTAGATTTCAACTTGGCAGCGGTCCAGAAGAAACGCCTCATCGATGGCGACCGCGCCGATGTGATCATCCTGACGCGGTCGATGATGGAGGACCTTGCGAAGGAGAACAAGCTGGCCCCTGGTAACCTCGTGAATGTTGCCGGCACGCCGGTTGCGCTTGCGGCCCGCGCCGGCGTGCCGAAGCCAGATATCTCAACGGTTGAAGCGTTCAAGCAAACTCTGCTTTCAGCCCGTTCGATCTCCTACGCCGATCCGGCCAAGGGCGGCCTGAGCGGAGTGGTTGCAAGCAGAGCAATCGAGCGTCTCGGCATCGCCGAGCAGATGAAGGCGAAGACAACGCTTGTGCCCGGCGCGCAGTCGCCGGACCTGGTGGCGAAGGGTGAGGTGGAACTCGGCATCGCGCAGGCCTCCGAGATCGTGCCGATTGCCGGCACACAATTGGTTGGTCCATTGCCGGGCGAGCTTGGGAGCATGACCTTGTTCACCGGCGGCGTCGGCGCTGAAACGCAATCAGCCGCCGCGGCGAAAGCATTTATCGACTTTTTGTCCGGGCCTGAAGCGGCGCCGTACTTCAAGTCCAAGGGGTTCCAAACGGGGCTATAGCTAGGCTTGCCGATGAGGTCGTCTGCGATGCCGAGACAAGGGCGGACGCCGGAGGGCCGTTTACATTTCCGGCCCTCGCGCTGTAAGCCTTTGATTTTGCGCACTAGTTGCATGCCGCCCCTGGGCACCATTCTCCAAATTCTCTCGCAAACTTCAAACGGTTGTTTCCGGCCCTCGCTGCGAGGGCCGTTTACTCGTTCGCGCGCCGTTCGTACTTGAGCATCGCGATTCGCGTCGTCGGTCTTACCCGACCTCAGATGTCCCAGTGCGCCGCCGGACTCGCTCATGCCGCGACGGCTTGAACGGTCGATGCCAGCATCATCCGCGCGGCCTTCTCGCCGATCATGATCGACGGCGCATTGGTGTTGCCCGAGGTCAGCGTCGGCATGATCGAGGCATCGGCGACGCGTAGCCCCGTCAGGCCTCGGACACGAAGCTGGTCGTCGACCACCGCCATCGGGTCCGCACCCATCTTGCAGGTGCCGACCGGATGGTAGGTGGTCTCGGCGTTGTTCCTGACCCAATCGAGCAGCTCGTCATCGGCGTTGATGTTCACCCCCGGCGCGATCTCGTCGGTGGCGATACCCGCCATGGCCGGTGCCGTCATGATGCGCCGGGTGATGCGCATCGCTTCCAGCGTCACCTCGCGGTCGAGCGATGCGCTCAGGAAGTTGAAGCGGATCGCCGGCGGCGTGTCCGGCCGGCTCGACGTGACATGAATGCTGCCGGTGCTTTCCGAGCGCAGGATGTTCGTGATCGCGGTGACGCCGGAGGTCTTGGCCAGCTGGAAGTTCTCGCCCACCAGGAACGGGATCCAGGAGATCGCCGCGTCAGGCGCCTCCAACCCGGCGCGGGTGCGGATATAGGCGCGGATCGGCGCCGCCGGCAGGCCGAGCAGCCCCTTGCGGTTGAGCGCGTAGCGCAGCGCCTGGCCGACGCGGCCGAGGCCGCGCATCTTGTCGTTGTAGGTCATGCCGAGCGCCGGCGGCACCGTCCATTTCATCCGCGGCGAGTAGTGGTCGCGCAGGTTCTCGCCCACGCCTTTGAGCTCGTGGCGCACCTCGATGCCGGCCGCCTTCAGCCGCTCCGGCTGGCCGATGCCGGAGAGCTCCAGCAGTTGCGGCGAGTTGATCGAGCCGGCGCTGACGACCACTTCGCGCGTGGCGCGCGCTTCGCGCTGCTGGCCAGCCACGTTGTAGCGCACGCCGACGCAGCGCTTGCCGTCGAACAGCAGGCCTTCGGTCAGCGCGTTGGCGACGATGGTCAGGTTCGGCCGGCTGCGGGCGGGATCGAGGTAGCAGACCGCGGTGCTCATGCGACGACCCCCGCGAATGGTCGCCTGGGTCATGCCGATGCCGTCCTGCGTGGCGCCGTTGTAGTCCTTGGTGTAGGCGATGCCGACCTGGCCGGCGGCCTTGATCAGCGCCTCGTAGATTGCGCCGCTCTCGTTGCTCTCGGTCACTTTCAGCGGCCCGTTGCGGCCGCGATACTCCTCGTCGGCATCGCCCTGGAAGCTCTCCATGTCGCGGAAGATCGGCAGCACCTCGCGATAGCTCCAGCCGCGATTACCGAGCTGTGCCCAGGTGTCGTAGTCCTGCGCCTGGCCGCGCACGAACACCATGCCGTTGATCGATGACGAGCCGCCTAAAAGCTTGCCGCGCGGGATCGGGATGCGGCGCTGGCCGGTCGACGCCTCGGGCTCCGAGGCATAGAGCCAGTTGGCCGCGGGGTTGTCGATCAGCTTGGCAAAGCCGACCGGGATCCACGACCAGGGATGGCTTTCGCGCCCGGCTTCCAGCACCAGCACCTTGTTCCGGGGATCGGCGCTCAGCCGGTTGGCCAGCACCGAGCCGGCCGAGCCGGCGCCGACGACGATGAAGTCAAAGCTTTGTTGGTTCATTTTTCGCCCCGCGGTTTGCATCGGCCACAAGCGCAGCGCCCAGGTGAGCGCGGCCTTGCGTCGTGCGTCAAGTGGTTCTCGGAGCACTTCGCGGGGGTGGAGACGACCTGGTGACCCGCCCTAAGCGGCTTGATCCGCAGCCGTGCAGAAAAAGGCCAGCTTGTTGCCCAGCGGATCGCGCAGATAACCCACGAAGAAATTCTTGCTGTACTGGGCGCGGAAGCCCGGCGCGCCTTCGTCGGTGCCT
>NZ_BKAJ01000130.1 GCF_007992495.1 Reyranella soli | reverse complement strand
GCTTGCGCCCAGTGGTTCGGCTGGGGTGAAGTGGGCTGTCTGATCACATATGGAGAAGATGGCAACGACGAACTCGGGCGGCGTGCCGCCGTGCAGGTCATTAAGATCCTGAACGGCACCAAGCCTTCCGACATCCCCATCGAACAGCCGACCAAGTTTAAGCTCATTGTAAACGCCAAGACAGCGAAGACTCTTGGGCTCACGCTGCCGCCGTCAATGCTTGTTATGGCCGACGAGGTGATCGAGTAGCTTGTTTGTCGACCTGCGTTGGCTTGCATGCACTGCAGCGCGCCCGCATGCCGCACAGTGCTAGCACGTGCATGCACGAGACCGGAGGTGGCCCGTAGCGTTACGGTCGACATGACCGGGCCATGGCCGCACAAGCCCTACACCTTCCGCGCCCTGCAAAAGACGTTCGGCCTTATGTGGGTGCGATGCGATACCTGCCGGCGCTACGCCGCATTGCGGCTCACTGGTCTGCTCGACGTGGACTATCGGACGAAGCGGTTTAGCTGCTCCCGTTGTGGCTCCGAGGCTTGGGTGTGCGTTGTGGAGCCGACCAAGGAAAAGGGCATGCAGGACTATTGCCTGGACGAGGTCGAAGATCCGCAGCGCCACCCTGCGGCCGTGGATCGGCTGACCGGAAAGCGGCCAAGGCGGAAAGTTGCCCACTCGAGCGGTGAACTGCCCGGCCGCAAGATCGACCCACGCCGCTAGAGTTGCGGCAGTCTTGTTGCAGCCCACCCCGGCCGTGAACCCATCTAGGGACTAGCGGTCGGGACAGGCGCACCGGAAACGGGGATAACCGGCACGGTGACAACGCCTCTCAGGCCAGAGGGTTCTTTCACCGGAAAGAAGAATTGGTGCGGGGTTAAGAACCAGCGCCTTGATGAGGGTGCTGCCCGGATGACCTGTCGCGCCGGCTTGTCCTCGCGCTAACCTGAGGCGCCGGAGAACTAATCCCCTGGACGACCCATAATCGGGGTTACCTCCCTAGGCGCCACCATGGCCGCTTGGTGGGCGGTTCGGCATTCGCCTTCGCTACCGCTCGCTCTTCGGCGTAAGCTTTCTCGCGCGCGCGTGCAGCCTCAAGTCGATCGACCTTGGCCAACGCCCGGGCAACCCGCTCACGCAGCTCATCTCCGGGCCTAAGTTCGCATTCGCCCAATTTCTCCATCTGCACCCCCTTCGATCAGACGCGCTAGCGCAAGCTGCGTTAGCTTCAATCTCAACCCAATGCATTTTTCCTGCCAGCCCATGCCCTTAGGCCCACTTCAACACCCCTGTTTTGGTGCGGTTGCTTCAATCAAGCGTGATTGAGCAGCTTGCCCTCTCAAAGAATATCGTGAGGGTCACTGGAGAGCGACGCTAGAGGTTTGCAGCCCTGACCCCAAACAGGGTGGGCGGGTGGTTTCTCACTTAGTGCGACCGCAGTGACCCACACCACTGTCGCGCGGCAACAACCGCGCGGCCCGCTCTCCTGCACGCTGGCCCGCACGCGCAAGTGCGTCGTTGAGGCTGCGGACAGGCGCGTCCGACACGGGGAGTCTTTCTCTTGCAGAGTGGTCAATGTTGAACAGACTCACTGAAGCCCACGACCTATCTCTGCAAGGTGGTGTGTGTGGGAGTGAAACCGGCCCGTGGCCATTGGGGTGCGCGGGCCGGCCACGCCGAATACCTGAGAGCACCGGTTGAATAGCTAACGGCGGCCCTTAACGTTGCGCCCCGGCAGTTCACCGCCTGAACAGTCGACGGGCGCGCTAAGGCGTCGACCCGTGAGTCATTGTCCGATGTGGCTCGTCGCCTGTTGTGTATCTTCCGCCGCGAGTTGCAATTGTCTGATCACTTGGCTTGGTCGGCATCGGCGCACCCTTCCGGCGACACAACAATGCTAGGATAGTCACCGACTGCCGCTAAAAATGTTCAACATTGAACATTCCCGCCATTAGGGGAGTGGATTAGCGGACATCAGTACGGAACGAATAACGGTCGTAATACCAAGGGGATGCTAGCGGGCGCGTAATGGCCGGAAGCCGCTGCAGCGCCTCGACCGTGCGTCGGTAGCGGTGGGACCGGTCCAGCCCGCTGCACGTCAGCAGCTTGGCTTTGCCGCCGTCGATTCGGGCGTGCATGCGATAGCTGTCATACTTGATCTCGTGGACCCAGCCGTCACCAGCGGGCGCCTCGTCCACCAGGCGCGTGAGCTGCGGTTCGATCCACTTGGGGGCCGCGATGTCGTCCCACGCCCAAGACTGGAGCACATCCGGCTTTGCCGTTCACGGCCTCATCTGTCGCAACAATCGCAAGTGTCGCAAGGGTCCCGGAGTCGGATACCGATCGGGCCGGCCTTCCGCCCGTTAGGAAGACATGGCGGCACTACCGCCCAGCACGACCCCGGCACCCAGCATGAAGCCAAAATCATAACCAACGCCAGAGTTGGGAAAGGCATAGATACGCACGTCCGTGAACAGCGAAGCGATCAAGGCGATCGGTGAAATTAGGCCATGGAATATGCCGTACAGAAAACCGGGAGGCGGAGCCCACCAAAAGGATTGCGATTGCGGTTGCGGATGGCAGCGCCCAGAAACGCCAAGGGGGCAAAGAGCTAGCGGTTATTAAACCCGACGCAGTGTGGTAGGCTTGGGCACCATGGGAACAGGACGACCACGCGGCGCATGGGGTGAAAAAGCCTTTCGTGATGCCCTACAGCGAGCGGTCAGGAAGCGCGCCGAAAAGAACGGCGAACACAAGGGCGCCCAGCTTCTCGACGTGATTGCCAAGCGCACCGTAGAAGCTGCCGTGGCTGGCGAATCGTGGGCAGTACGGGAAATAGCCGACCGTCTCGACGGCAAGCCGAACCAGTCCATTGATAGCCACCTTTTGGTAGTGGATCTTGGCGCTGCCCATCTGGAGGGATTGCGAGCCCTGTCCAGCAGACCCCAACGTGCCCCTGTCGTTATCGACGTACCAGCAGCCAGCACCACGGAGCATTGAGGCGGGAAGATCAGGACGCCCCCGGATTAGTGCAGGGAGATTAGGCCAAAAACCGGCCCGCGCGCGCTCTGTGCGTCGCGGCCCGTCACACCGCGTTATGCGTCACGCTGCGGTGAGCCGGCGCGATCGTGCTGCCGCCGCCTCACTGTCCACGTGGACAGTCAGCCCAACAAGCGAGAGACCTGGGCGGGCGCCCATGTAGACCGGCCGGCGGGAGTCCTCACACCACGCAATTCAAGTTCCTGGGCGATTGCCTTGAGCGTCGTGACGCCAGCACGCCGGATCTCGGCAATCACCGCTCGCGTCGTGGCGTTGGCCTTCCTGGCTTGCTCTGACCTGGCTGCCCTTGCTCGCGCTGCGGCCTTTGGGGTGCCGGCAGTGCCCAGCTTGCGGCCTGCGCGCTTGGCTGCAGCAAGTGCCACCTTCGTGCGCTGGCTGATCATCTCGCGCTCTTTCTCGGCAAGGCTGGCGTACAGGTGCAACAGGAAGGGGTCGGCATCGGCGCCCAGCTCCGTCACCACGAAGGGTACGCGGTTCGCCATTAGGCCCGAGATAAAATGCACGTCACGGCCCAGGCGGCAGAGCTTGGCGACCAGCACGGGCGCCTTGAGGCGCCGGGCGTGGGCCAGTGCTGCGGCGAGCTGGGGCCGTCGCTCGAGCGCATCACTTCCTTTGCCTGTCTCGACCTCGACATACTCGGCAGCGATCGAGGCCGACTCCTGGGCGGCGAACGTCTCTACCGCGGCACGCTGAGCCTCGATTCCGAGGCCCTTGGCGCCCTGCTTGGCCGTCGATACCCGGAGGTAGGAGACGAATGCAGCGGGCTTGGTTGGCATCGAGAGCGCCTCATAACAATTCGCTACGGTCGTTCTACAGTGTTAACTCTCGCTCTGTCCATGCTCGCTCGACGACATGGGCCCTTTGGACCGCAATTTCCCGCGGGTTTAAATCTAACCCACGGGAATTGGAGGTTGCAGGAGCGCCCGTTGGGGGGGGGACGCTCGCGGCCTTGTGTGAGCGTCTCGGCTTGAACGTGCGTTTGGCGATCGGGGGCGACGTGCGTTCCGGGAATCCCGTCGATGACCCCCCGTACCCCGCCAAGCAGCTTCGGCCCGTCGGGCCTGGACCGCACCCCCGCACTTTGAATGCACCCCCGGCAAAAAATTTCCTCAAAATCCGCGGGGCGAGTTCGGCCGCCGGCCGAAGCGTGCAAAGTGGACGGAGAGGGGGCGGGCTGGAAGCCCGTCAGCCCCAAGGCGCTCGCGCGCGAGCTCGGCTCGTGAGCGGGAAGCAGCGATATGGCTTCTTCCAACCTGTTGGCCTTTGCCGGCGCGATCGCCCAAGGCGACATCGACGTCGTCGATCTCACCCGCACGCTGACGCCGGAATTCCCGACCATCGTCATGCCGCCCGAGCTCGGCCAGTTCAGCACCTTTCCGCATGGAGAAGGTCTAGCGCTACGACGAGCGCGGCAAGCCCGCTTGGGCTGCAGATAATCGAGTTCTGTGTCGAGCGGATGCGAACGTGCTGGCAATCGAAGATGTGAACGACCATCGAACACACTTCGGGACTTTTTCGGGAGAGTCGGTACCGAACGGCGCATTTCGCCGCCACTCGGTGCCGTTTTTCCACAGACCGTCCGGCGGACGATGAGCCGAAAAGGCCTGGTTTTCAGGGATTAGATGGTCGGGGCGACAGGATTTGAACCTGCGACCCCCAGTCCCCCAGACTGATGCGCTACCAGGCTGCGCTACGCCCCGACCGGTGCCGCAGGATCGCCGCGGCAAGGGGGCTTTAGCGCGAATGGCAGCGATGCCGCAAGCCGGCTTGCACAGGTCCGGTTCCGGCCCGATACAGGCGCCATGATGAAAGTTGCGTCTGAACTGGCCATGGGCAAGCGCGTCCTGGTCTTTTCCTCGATCGGCCATGCGCTGATGCACATGATGACGGCCTTTTACGCCGTCATCGTGCTGACCCTGGCCGTGACCTGGGACCTGGCGCCCGAGCGCTTGCTGGAGCTTTATGCGCCGTCCGCCATCCTGCTCGGCGTGATGTCCCTGCCGGCAGGCTGGGCATCGGACCGTTTCGGCGCGCCGCTGATGATGGTGGTGATGTTCGTCGGGCTCGGCCTGTCGTCGATCGCCTGCGGCCTGGTCGCCAAGGGCGACACCTTCGCCCTGATGCTGGCCCTGTGCGGGCTCGGCGTGTTCGGCGCGATCTACCACTCGGTCGGCATCGGCTGGATCATCCGCACCGCCAAGGAGCAGGGCCACGCCATGGGCGTCAATGGCCTGTGGGGCAGCGCCGGCCTCGCGCTCTACGGCATCGTGCCCGGCGTGCTGATCTCGCTCGCCTCGTGGCGCGCCGCCTTCATCGTGCCGGGCATCGTCTGCGTCGCGGTCGGTGTGCTGCTCGCCTGGCAGATCCGGCAGGGCAAGGTCGGAGACCGGCCGATGCCCGTGACCGCCGGCATGCAGACCGGCAAGCGCGAGTTCTGGCGCGTCTTCTCGGTGCTCTCCGTCACCATGGCGCTCGAAGGCATCGTCTGGGCGGCCGTGATGTTCGGCGCGGCGCTGGTCTTCGAGACCAGGCTGGCGGGCGACATCGCGAGCCTGCGCGCACTGCTGGCGTCGTGGGGCCTGGCCACGCAGGTCGTGCTGTGGGTCGGTCTCGCGACCTCGATGATCTACGTCGTCTCGGGCATCGCCCAGTACGCCATGGGCCGCACGATCATCGATCGCTATCCGCTGAAGTCGACCTATGTCGTGGCCTCTGCGTTGCAGGTGCCGGCCATGCTGGCGCTCGCCATGGGCAACGGATACCTGGCGCTGCTGGGCGCCATCGCTTCGGCGGTGCTGAGCTCGGCCTCGGGGCCGATCGAGAACATCCTGATCGCGCGCTATACGCCGAGCCACTACCACGGGCTGGGCTTCGGCGCGAAGTTCGTGGTCGCGCTGGGCGCGAGCCCAATTGCCATCATGCTGATCGCCTGGGTGCGCGAGACGACCGGCAGCCTGGAGCTCTTGTTCCTGAGCCTGTCGGGCGTTGCCGTCGCGATTACATTGGTGGCGCTGCTGCTGCCCTCCGGCGAACGGGCCCGCGTTGTTGGCGTCGCGGCGCCTCAGCCTGCCGAATAGATTCATTGGAGCGCGGACCTCCAGGTCCGC
>NZ_BKAJ01000129.1 GCF_007992495.1 Reyranella soli | reverse complement strand
ACGAAGATCATGAGCGGGTGGGACGCCCGCGCTCCCGTTTACTTCGTCGAGCGGGCCGCCTTGTAGGCGGGGCGTGACAGGCAGCGGTCGAGCCAGGTGCCGGCGTTGGGGAAGGGGCCGAAGTCGAACTTGATCGGCTTGGCCCAGCTGCAGATCGACGCCAGGTTCAGGTCGGCCACGGTGAACTTCGAGCCGAGCAGGTAGTCGCGCCCCTGCAGCGCGCCGTTCAGCACGCCGAACGGCTTGGGCAGCGCTTTCTGCGCCTCGGCGACGGCCTCGGGCTTGCGCTTGTCGGGCGCCGTCATGAACATGTCGATCAGGATGGTGAGCAGCGGCTTCTCGACCTCGGTCATGCCCCAGAAGCTCCACTGGTGGCAGATCGCCTGGTCCTCGAGGCTCGCCGGGAAGAAGCCGTCCTTGCCGTGCTTGGCGGCAAGATAGAGGTTGATCGCCATCGATTCGAAGAGCTTGAAGTCGCCGTCGACCAGCGCCGGCACCTTGCCGTTGGGATTGACCTTCAGGTAGTCGGCGTTCTTTAGATCCTTCATCTCCATGGCGACGTGCTCGAACGGTATGCCGAGCTCGTGCACGATCCACAGCGCGCGTGCCGCACGTGAAGCAGTGGGCCCATAGATTTTGACGGTCACTGTGAAGTCCCCCGGAAGTCCCTATTTTGACGCGGAGACGATAGAGCAGCAGGCGCAGTTGGTCTAATTATTCTCCCAATCCGTACTCGTTTCCGACATAGCCGTGCCGATGTCCGAAACGCTCGGTCATGACGGCAAGGAGATCCTTGTCCGGACCGGCGACCCAACCGCCTGAACGCACGGCGTATTTCTTCGCAGCGCGTGTCGATTTCGGCTCATCGCCCTGCTGCAGGGCGCGCGCTGCCCCCATGATGAGCTTGCGGAACTCGACGATTCCGATGTCGGTCGGTCCAAGATGCTCCCGGGTGCGGTCCTGGATCGGACCCTGGCTGTCCTGGATGGCGGCATCCTGCTCGCTCACGCCCATGATGCCGGTGAAGCTCTCCGTCTTCTGCTTCGTGCGGTCGAGCCCATAATCATTGTGAATGTTGCGCACGGGTACGTAGTTCAGATCGACCTCGGCGTGCAGGCTCAGCCCCTTGGCGTACTTCTCGCGCTCGGAATTGGTGAATGGCCGGTCGGGCAGCCAGCTGTAGGTGTAGATCCAGCAGTTGACGTCGTCGACCGGCACCCAGCACTGCCCATGATAGACGTCGCCCGGGAAAGCGACCGGCACCAACGCGTGGTTGGGCATCAGGAACTGGGAAATGCGCCAGTACTTGTCGGCCGAGTCGGTCTTGCGCGCCGCGCCGATGACCAGGCCGGTGTCGTGGCCTGCTATCGCGAACTTCGGCCTCGGGTCGTCCATCACCCAGCGGATGCGATCCGCCAGTTCCTGGCCGGCACCGATTGCCGAGGTGCTGCGGAAGATCTCGAGCTTGGTCTTCTCGTCTTGCGCCGGCACCTTGTGCAGGAAGGAGAAATGGGCGGTGTCGATCGCGCCCTCGAGGCTTTGAACCCAATTGCAATCCTGCCACTTCTTGGAAACGTAGCGGCCGCCCGCCGGCACCAGGCCCAGTTCGAGTTGCGGGAGCTCGGGCATGTGCTCGCGCGGCCCCATGTAGACCCAGACCATGTCAGCCCATTCGCGCGTCGGGTAGGCGAGCAGCTTGATCGTGTCCTTGTAGGTCGATTCCGGCGGCGAGGTCGGCAGGTCGACGCAGTTGCCGTCGACATCGAACTTCCAGCCATGGAAGGCACAGCGCAGGCCGCACTCCTCGTTGCGGCCGTAGTAGAGGTTGGCGCCGCGGTGCGGGCAGTGCGGCTCGACGATGCCGACGCGGCCGTCGGTACTGCGGAAGGCCAAGAGGTCTTCGCCTAGTAGCCTGATCTTCTTGGGTGGTCCGTCGCGTTCGGGCAGCTCATCGCTCAGCAGCGCCGGCATCCAGAAGCGGCGCAGCAGGTCGCCCATCGGCGTGCCGGGGCCGCTGCGGGTGAGGAATTCGTTGTCGGTCTTGCTCAGCATCAGTCGCCCAACCCGTATTGCTGGCCGATGTAACCCCGTGCGTGGCCGAAGCGCTCGGCCATGACGGTTTCGAGATTCTTTGCCGGTGCGGCGACCGCGCCGCCGGCCCGTACGGCATAGCGGTTGGCAGAGGCCGCTGCCTTGGGCTCGATGCCCGCCTGGAGCGACCGGGCGCCGCCCATCAGAAGCTTGCGGAACTCGACGACGCCGACGTCGGTCGGGCCGAGATGCTCCCTGGTGCGGTCCTGGATCGGGCCCATGCTGTCCTGGATGGCGGCGTCCTGCTCGCTCACGCCCTCGATGCCGGTGAAGGTCGTGTGCTTCTGCACCTTGCGGTCGATCAGGTAGTCGTTGCGCAAGTTGCGCAGCGGCATGTAGTCGTCGTCGACCTCGGCATGCACGTTGAAGCCGCCGTCGAACTTGGCGCGCTCGGCATTGCTGAGCGGCCGATCGGGGTGCCAGCAGTAGGTGTAGATCCAGCACGACCCGTCATCGGCCGGCACCCAGCACTGGCCGTAATAGATCTCGCCGGGGAAAGCCGTCGGCGTGTAGGCGTGATTGGGCATCAGAAACTGCGAGATGCGCCAGTAGAGATCGGCACCGTCGGTCTTGCGCGCGGCGCCGATCAGCAGGCCGGCATCGTGACCGAGGATGGTGAATTTTGGCCGCGGATCGTTGTGTATCCAGCGGATGCGATCGTCGGGCGTGGCCTGATCGGCGATCGCCGCCTTGGCGAGCGCCGCTCGCGCCGCGACGTCATCCTTGGCGAGCACGGCATGCAGGAAGGAGAAATGGGCGGTATCGAGCGCACCCTCGACACTCTGCACCCAGTTGCAGTCCTGCCACTTCTTGGTGACGTAGCGGCTGGACGCCGGCAGCAATCCCATCTCGAGCTGCGGCAGCTCGGGGATCTTTTCGCGCGGGCCCATGTAGACCCAGATCATGTCGCCCCATTCGCGCGTCGGGTAGGCGAGCAGCTTGATCGTGTCCTTGTATGTGGATTCGGGCGGCGAGGTCGGCAGGTCGACGCAGTTGCCGTCGACGTCGAACTTCCAGCCGTGGAAGGCGCAGCGGATGCCGCACTCTTCATTGCGGCCGTAGTAGAGGTTGGCGCCGCGATGCGGGCAGTGCGGTTCGACGATACCGACGCGGCCATCGGTGCTGCGGAAGGCCAAAAGGTCTTCGCCTAGAATCTTGATCTTCTTGGGCGGTCCGTCGCGTACGGGCAGCTCTTCGCTGAGCAGCGCCGGCATCCAGAAGCGCCGCAGCAGGTCGCCCATCGGCGTGCCGGGACCGCTCTGCGTCAGGAACTCGTTGTCGGCTTTGCTCAGCATCTGGCTCGGGTCCCTCGGCTACGCTTCGCTCCGCTCGGGACGACGAGAAATAGCTGGCGCTATTTCTTCGTCGCCTTCTCCAGAGCTTGCTCCAGATCGGCGATGATGTCGTCCACCGTTTCGATCCCTATCGACAGGCGAAGCACATCGGGGCCGGCGCCGGCCGCGACCCGCTGCTCATCGGAGAGCTGGCGATGCGTGGTCGAGGCGGGATGGATGATCAGGCTTTTGGCATCGCCGATATTGGCGAGGTGGGAGAACAGCTCGACGCTGTCGACCACCTTGATGCCGACGTCGTAGCCGCCCTTGACGCCGAAGGTGAAGATCGAGCCCGCGCCCTTGGGCAGGTACTTCCGGGCGAGCTGGTGGTACTTGTTGTCGGGTAGGCCGGCATAGTTGACCCAGGCGACGGCCGGGTGCTTGGCGAGATACTCGGCGACCTTCTGGGCGTTGGCGCAATGGCGCTCCATGCGCAAACCCAGGGTCTCGATGCCCAGCATGGTGAGCCAGGCGTTGAACGGGGCCTGGCTCGGCCCGAGGTCGCGCAGGCCCACGGCATGGCTGTGGAAGGTGTAGGCCATGTCGCCGAAGCTCTCGAAGAAGTTGAGCCCGTGATAGGCGGGCTCAGGCCCGGCGAGGCTCGGGAACTTGCCGCTCTTGGCCCAGTCGAACTTGCCCGAATCGACGACCGCGCCGCCCATCGAGGTGCCGGTGCCGCTCAAAAACTTGGTCGTCGAGTGCACGATCAGCGTGGCGCCGTAGTCGATCGGCTTGCACAGCCAGGGCGTGGCCAGCGTGTTGTCGACCAGCAGCGGCACGCCCGCCGCCTCGGCGATGCGGGCGATGGCCTCGATATCGCTGATGACGCCGCCCGGGTTGGCCAGGCTCTCGATGAAGAAGGCTTTCGTGTTGGGCGTGACGGCACGCTTGAAATTCTCCGGGTCGTCGGCGTCGACGATCTTCGCCGCCCAGCCGAACTTCGGATAGGTGTTGCGCATCTGCTGCAGCGAACCGCCATAGAGGCGCGAAGAGGCGACGATCTCCGCGCCGGGCGCCATCAGCGGGAACAGCGCCAGCACCTGCGCGGCATGGCCCGACGAGGCGACAGTGCAGCCGCGGCCGCCTTCCAGCGTGGCGAGCCTGGCCTCGAGCGCGGCGTTGGTCGGGTTGGTGAGGCGCGAGTAGATGAAGCCCACGGTCTGCAGGTTGAACAGGGCGGCGGCCTGGTCGGCGTCCTCGAAGACATAGGCCGTGGTCTGATAGATCGGCAGCGCCCGCGCACCCGTCGCCGGATCGGGCGCGGCGCCGGCATGCACGGACAGGGTCTCGAAGCCGTAGGTCTTGTCGCTCACTTGACGCTCCATGCTGGAAGACCGGCATTCCGACCACAGCCCGCAAAAGATGTCACCTCCCCCGTCATACCCCGTCATACGGGGGAGGCCGGGAGGGGGAGAGCCGCAGAGAAGTCCCGGCGATAGACGAAGATCATGATCTTTTTCTAGGAGAGATCTCGACTGGCGCCTGCCCCCTCCCGGCCTCCCCCGTATGACGGGGGAGGTGGTCGTCCTTCGTCTCTACTCCTCGCCTTCCTGCAGCCGCTTGATGTCGACGATCCGCAACTGCCTGCGGCGGACCTCGACGATGCCTTCGGCTTCCAGGCGATTGAACTCGCGGGTCACGGCTTCGCGGTGGGAGCCGATGCGGGCGGCGATCTCGTAATGCGTGGGCGCCGGCCGGATGACGATGCCGTTGCGGAATTCCTCGCCGTCCTTGGCCAGCCGCAGCAGCTCGCGCCGTACCCGCTCGCGCACGGCAAGCGCACTCACCTCGAACACGCGTTCCGACATCGACCGGATCTTGGTGACCAGAAGCTCGACCAGGCGAACGGCGATCTTGCCGTTGCCCTCGAGCATCTTCAGGAACTTCTCCCTGGTCATGCGGGCGACGCGGCAGTCGGTCATGGCGACGACCGACGAAGAGCGGGGGAGGCCGTCCACGGCCGAGAACTCGCCGAAGATCTCGCCCGCCTCCGTTTCGTTGTAGATCACCTCGCGGCCCGCCGCGGTGTAGCTGGTGGAGCGCACGGTGCCGGACAGGATGAAGAAGACGTCCGTCGTCGCCTCCTGCTCACCCAGAATCTGAGCTTGTTTCTCGAACGTGCGGATGGTGCACGATGACGCGACCGCCGCCAGCTCGGCGTCCGTCAGGCCGTCGAAAAGGGAGATGCTGCGAAGCGGGGTCTCGTCACTCATGTGCGGTGCAGCATGACATGGCGGCCGGACGGTTCAACTCCCTGTAGGGCCAGCAGTTTCGCTAATTGCCTGACGCAATGTGAGAAATACCACAGAGCGCGACAACCGGTTTGGCAGAATCATCTCATGTGTGTGGCAAACAGCGGGGGAATCGACGTGGCGCCTGTCCCTAAGGAGCATGTCGATCCCATCTTGGAAAACTACCTGCTGGCGCTTGCCGGCGTCGATCAATGCTCCCAGAGCGCACCTGAGACCGTCAGGAGCCGCCTGGCCGTGAACCTGGAGAGGGCCGAAAGAGCCTACGCGGACGCCGCGGCCGACGGCCTGGTCGAGGTGTCGGACGACATGGCAGCCGAGCTCGGCACGCTGGCCCAGGTCAACCAGGAATCACGCCGCAGGCTCCATCGCGGCGCGCCGATCACCGACCTGCTGGTCGACCTGGAGCAGGGCACGGATCAGGCGAACCGGATCGTCCGGGCGGCGATCTTCCGGCAGGAAAAGTCAGCTCGGTGAGAAGACGATGCAGGCCGGGCTGCCGACCCTGACGCGGATGCGCGTCGGCGCCAGCCGGCCGTCGCGGCCGACGCGGTAGCCCACGATCGAGCGGCTGTCCTGGTTGGCGACGTAGAGGAAGCGCTGGTCGGGATCGAAGGCGAAGAAGCGCGGCGTGCGGCCGTGGGTCGGCACCCACTGGCGCGGCGACAGCGTCCCCTTGGCCCGATCGATGCCGAACACGCCGATGCTGTCATGGCCGCGGTTGGAGACGTAGACATTGCGGCCGGCGCGATCGACCCAGATCTCGGCGCCCGTGCTGTAGCCGGTGAAGTCCGAGGGCGTGGACGGGATCGTCTGCAACGGCGTGAGCGCGCCGCTCTGCCGGTCCTGGCGGTAGGTCGTGAGGGTCGAGTCGAGCTCGTTGATGACGTAGGCCAGCGCCTTAGTGGGATGGAAATCGATGTGCCGCGGCGCGGCGCCCGGACGAGCTGTCACGCGCGTGGCCTCGACCAGAATCTTCCGCTTGGTGTCGAGGCGGTAGGCGATGACGACGTCGGAGCCCTTGCACGGCACGTAGAAGAAGCGCCCGGTCCGGTCGAGCGGGATGTGATGCACGCACATGGTGCGCTGCTGGATTCGATGCGGGCCGAGCGTGCCGGTCACGGTGGTGAGCGTGCGGTAGGGCAGCAGGCTACCGTCGCCCGCAAGCGGGAAGGCGACGACGGAATCGGTTCCGTAGTTGCACACTGCCAAGAAACGGCCGGTTGCATCGAAGGCGAGATGGACGGGATTGTAGCCGCCGGTGGGCTGACGATTGAGCGGCGCCAGGTGTCCGGTGGCGGGATCGATGGTGAAGGAATTGATCTCGCTGCGGTCGCCATGCACCGAGTAGAGGCGCGTTCCGTCGGCGTTGATGGCGAGGAACGACGGATTCTCCAGGCCGCCGAGATGCTGCAGGTGCGTGAAGGCGCCGGTGCGACGGTCGACGCGATAGACGTTGATGCCGTCGCCCTCGCCGTGCCGCTCGGGTGTCGTGTAGCTGCCGACATAGGCGAGCAGGGGGCGGGTGCGTGTCGGTTTCTTCATCGGACCAGTCGTCGGTGTTGAACGGGTCCGCAGTGTCGCTGCTTTGCCGCTCGCAGCAAAGACCTACCGTGCCGCCGTGCCGGTCACGACGACGCCCAATCCCGGCTTGCGGTCGGTGAGCTCAATCGACAGGCCGTGCAGGCCGGCGATCGCCTTGACGAGCGCCAGGCCCAAGCCGCTGCCGGCGGTCGAGCGGCTGCGGTCGAGGCGGTAGAAGCGGTCGAATACCCTGCCGCGCTCGGCCTCCGGAATGCCCGGACCGTTGTCCGCAACCTCGATGTCGAAGCGCGCTCCGGTCCGGCGCAGCGCCAAAGTCACCGACGAGTCGTCCGGGGTGTGGTGCAGCGCGTTCTCGACCAGGTTCGATATCATCTGCGCCAGGAGCTGACGGTCGCCGGTGAGATGCACGCCATCCTCGATGTGGATGTCGAGCGTGTGGCCGGAATCCTCGGCGGCGGGCTGATAGGCCTCGCCGACGCTGCGGGCCAGGGCGGAGAGATCGAGCTCGGCAAAGGCGCTCTTCTGGGCGCCGGCTTCGACCTGGGCGATGCGCAGCAGGGCCGAGAAGGTCTCCAGCAACTCGTCGGCTTCGGCGATCGCGGCATCGGTGGCGGCGTCGTAGTCGGCCGTGGTCTTGGCCCTCTCGCGTGCGTCTTCCAGATGCTGGCGCAGGCGGCCGAGCGGCGTGCGCAGATCGTGGGCGATGTCGCTCGACACCTGGCGCAGCCCGTCCATCAGCTGCTGGATGCGGCCCAGCATGGCGTTGAGGCTGGCGATCAGCTGGTCGATCTCGTCGTGCGTGCCGCGCACGGGGATGCGGGCCGAGAGATCGCCCTCCATGATGGCGCGGTTGGTGCGCGTGATCGCATCGATCCGGCGCAGGAAGGAATTGGCGAGCACCGCGCCGCCGGCGATGGCGAGCAGCAGCGTAAGCCCGCCCGCCCAGGCGAAGGCGCGCACGATGGCGTGCTGCATGTCGGTGAGCCGCGCGGCGTCCTGCGCCACCAGCAGGAACGAGCCGTCGGACAGCGTCAGGCCGAAGCCGGTGAGCTTGGTGCGCTCGCCGTCGGCGTCCGGCGCCGGCGTATCCGCCTTGGGCACGAAGTCGATGACGCCATTGACCGGCGGCATGCCCGGCAGGTTGCCGACCACGACGCGGCCGTTGGGCGCCTGCAGCAGGTAGAAGATCGGCCCGCGCGTGCGGAAGTTCATGCGCCGCGCGATCTGCTGGGCAAGGCCGTTCAGCCCGGTGCGGCTGTGGACCTCGGCGAGCTGGAAGGCCTCCGAGCGCAGCACCGCCGCCATGTCGTTCTGCATCGCTGCCGTCGCCGTGACGTACACGGTGGCGAACAGGGCGCCGGCGGAAGCGATGAACAAGGCGGCATAGAACAGCGTCAGCCGGAAGCTCGCCGACCGCAGGATGCGGCCGAGCGTGCTACTCGGGCGCGCGGATGACATAGCCTGCCCCCCTGACGGTATGCAGGAGCGGGCGGCCGAAGCCTTTGTCGATCTTGGAGCGCAGGCGGCTGATGTGCGTCTCGACGATGTTGGTCTTGGGATCGAAATGGAAGTCCCAGACCTTCTCCAGCAACATGGTGCGCGTCACCACCTCGCCGGCATGGCGCAGCAGGTACTCCAGGATCTTGAACTCCTGCGCCAGGAGATCGATGCGCTTGCCGGCGCGTGTCACGGTGCGGGCGAGAAGGTCCATCTCGAGATCGCCGACCGACAGCGAGGTCGTCGCCACGATCGGCGGCCGGCGCGCCAGGGCGCCGACGCGCGCCAGAAGCTCGGCGAAGGCGAAGGGCTTCACCAGATAGTCGTCGCCGCCGGCGTCGAATCCCGCCACGCGATCGTCGATGCCGCCCATGGTGGTGAGGAACAGCACCGGCGAGCGCACATTGGAGGTACGCGCGGCCTTGACCAGCGACAGGCCGTCCATGCTGGGCAGCATGCGATCGACGATCATGACGTCGTATTTCTCGCCGGTGGCGAGATAGAGCCCGTCGCGGCCGTTGTCGGCTTGGTCGACGACATGGCCGTGCTCGCGCAGGCCCTTGGCGATGTAGTTGGAGGTCTGCTTGTCGTCTTCGACGAGGAGGATCTTCACGGCTGGCTCATCGGTAAGGCTGTCGTCCCGAGCGTAGCGAGGGAGCTTGAACCAGCATCTGCCTGTAATTCCCCGCAAAAACAACGTTCCACAACTATACAAACATTCAATTTAGCAGCCATCCGGTCGCCATGGGGCCACGCCCATATTCCTCCTGCGAAAAGCCCGGACCCTCAGGAGGTAGCTTAGATGACCAAGACCAAGTCCCGCATTCTCACCGCGCTGGCGCTGACCACAGCGCTGACCGCGCCGGTGCTGATTGCTCCCATGTTCACGGCGCCTGCGGCCGTGGCTGCCGCGCCGACCATGTCGGGCGTGCAGGACTTCTCCGACCTCGCCGCCAAGGTGACCCCGGCGGTGGTGAACGTCTCCGTGACCATGAAGGGCGGAGTTGGCGACGACGAGAGCCGCGAGAGCCGCATGTCGCCCGACCAGCAGAAGCAGATGGAAGAGTTCATGCAGAAGTTTGCCGAGCGCTTCGGCATGCCGATGCAGCCCGGTCAGCCGGGTAAGCCCGGCGCCAAGCCGCAGCGCCCGGCCCAGAAGGGCCAGGCCGTCGGCACCGGCTTCATCATCGATGAGAAGGGTTGGATCGTCACCAACTATCACGTCGCCGGCAAGGCCGACGAGATCGTCGTCAGCATGTCGGACGGCCGCAAGTTCCCGGCCAAGCTGATGGGCGGCGACGAGAAGACCGACCTCGCCCTGCTGAAGGTCGAGAGCAGCAAGCCGCTGCCGTACGTCTCCTTCGGCGACGCCAGCAAGGTGCGCGTCGGCCAGCCGGTGATGGCGGTCGGCAATCCGTTCGGCCTGGGCGGCACCGTGACGACCGGCATCGTGTCGGCGCGCGGCCGTGACATCCAGTCCGGCCCGTTCGACGACTACATCCAGACCGACGCCGCCATCAACCGCGGCAACTCGGGTGGCCCGCTGTTCGACATGGACGGCAAGGTGATCGGCATCAACACCGCCATCTTCTCGCCGTCGGGCGGCAGCGTCGGCCTTGGCTTCGCCATCCCGTCCAGCCTGGCCGAGGGTGTCGTGGCCCAGCTCAAGGTCAACGGCAAGGTCGAGCGCGGCCTGCTCGGCGTGCAGATCCAGCCGCTGAACGAGGAGCTCGTCAAGAGCATGTCGCTCGACGGTGACAAGGGCGCCCTGGTGGCCCAGGTCACGCCGGACAGCGCGGCGATGGCGGCCGGCATCAAGTCGGGTGACGTGATCAAGAGCGTCGACGGCAAGGACGTCGAGTCGATCAAGGACCTGACCCGCATGATCTCGACCATGAAGCCCGGCACGACCGCCAAGATCGGCCTGTGGCGCGACGGCAAGGACATGACCGTCATGGCCAAGATCCGCGGCGACAAGGAAGAGGGCGGCATCGTCAAGGCGAGCGCCGACGACACGGACGGCAAGCAGGTCGACAAGAAGGCCGAGCCGCTGTCCTACGGCGTGTCGCTGGCGCCGATCTCCAAGGAGATGCGCCAGGGCATGAAGCTGGACGACTCGGTGAAGGGCGCGGCGATCGCCGCGGTCGAGCCGGGCAGCCCGGCCGACGAGATTGGCCTCAAGCAGGGCGACATCCTGCAGCAGGTCGGTCGTGACGCGGTCGACAGCCCGCAGACGGCTGTCGAGAAGCTCTCGGAAGCGAAGAAGACCGGTAAGCCGGTGCTGATGAAAGTCTATCGGGAGGGGATGACCAGGTTCGTCGCTATCTCTCCCCGGGCGGCGTAGCTGATCCTCTCGAGAGAGCCGGCGGTGGCCCCACCACCGCCGGCTTTTTCTCACCTGATCGTTTCTTCTCAGCAGCACATCAGATCTTCAAGGAGGGGGGCACGACCCGAACCGCGTTCCACAGCGACGGGCGTGTTTCACGGAGGGGGACGGGGTCCGCGGCTCACGCGTAGGTGGGGCCGCGGGCCTCGACTTTTTTGGGCGCCTTCTCATGCTCTTCCGGACCGCGCGCGTCTCGCGCGCCTCATGAGCGCGCGCGGTCCGGAAGAGCATGAGCGGACCTGGAGGTCGGCGCTCCACTCAGAGCGCCGGCATCACTTCCTTGGCCAAAAGCTCGATCGAGCGCGACGACTCCTCGAACGACAGGTCGCCGAAGGCCAGCCGGCACAGGCAATAGTTGATGCCGGCGATGTCGTTGTCCTTCTTCAGCCGGTCGCGCACTGTCGAGGGCGATCCGGCGACGATGTAGCCGCCTTCCAGGGCAGGCTCGAACTCGGCCGGGATCATCTGGCGCGGCAGGCCGACGCCGTGGGCGCGCCAGAGATGGATCAGCGCGTCGTACCACAGTGCGAAGGCCCGCTTGGCGGCGCTCTGCGCCTCGCGGTCGGTGTCGCCGACCACGACATGGCGGCTGAGCCCGATCAGCGGCAGGTCCTCGTCGGCGCGGCCGAGCGCCTTCCATGCCGCGCGATAGCGCGCCGCGAACTGGCCGACGCCGTCGGCGCGCATGCCGACCACGGTGTTGCAGGCCTGCTTGGCCAGCCGATCGGCGCTCTCCAGCGAGTTGGCGCCGTACCACAGGGGCGGATGCGGCCGCTGCACCGGCTGCATCTCCATCGGCACGTCCTTGAAGGTGAAGTACTTGCCTTCGTGGCTCAGCCGCTTCTCGGTCAGGCCCTTCAGGATCACTTCCATGGCCTCGGAGAAACGCTCCGGCCCGGTGGCCGGATCGATGCCGTAGTAGCCCACCTCGTAGGGTGAGATGCCGCGGCCGATGCCGAGCTCCAGCCGCCCGCCGCTCATCTGGTCGAGCATGCAGATCTCGTCGATCAGGCGGAGCGGATGGTAGAGGTTCACGGTGTAGACCAGCGGCCCGAAGCGCAGCCGTTTGGTGCGCTGCGCCACGGCGGCCAGAAACACGCTGGGTGAAGGCGCCATGCCAAGCGGCGTCGCATGGTGCTCTGCCAGGTGATAGCCATGGAAGCCCGAGCGCTCGTAGAGCTCGATCAATCGCAGCCGCTCGTCGAACTGCCGACCGAGATCGGCGCCGGCGCGGTCCATATGGTCGAAGATGCCGAACTTCATGCGTTTCCTCATTTTGGGCGATGCTACAAGGTCTGCTTGAAGAAGTATCCGGGGTCGGCGGCGGCTTTTCATGTGACGAAGCGCGAGGATCACGATGAGTGAACTGGAACCGGGCCGTCTCATTGGATCGGGTAAAGAGGCAGAGGTCTTCGAGTACGGACGGGAAGTATTGAAGCTCTACAGGCTTGGTATCGCCAAGCGCTCGGCCTTTCGCGAGGCCGCCATCCTCGCGATCATCGAGGCGTTCGACGTGCCGGCGCCGCGGACGCTCGGCGTCCGAACGGTCGGCGAGCGATGGGGCGTCATCATGACCCGGGCTGACGGGCCAAGCTTCGCGGAGGCGATGGGCGGGCGCACAGAGGCGCTGCCCGTCTACATGAAGGCAATGGTCCGCTTGCAACTGGCGATTCACCGGCATGAAGCCGTGCTGCTACCGGATCTGAAACCTCGCTTGATGGACCGCATCCGGAGGGCGACGATCTTGGGAGCGGCCCGGCAAGGCAGGCTGCTGGACCGGCTAGCCGACATGCCCGCCGGCGATAGGCTCTGCCATGGCGATTTCCATCCATTCAACGTCATGGGCGAGCCGGACAACGCGTGCATCGTCGACTGGCTCGATGCGACGCGTGGTGAGCCGGCGGCAGATGCCTGCCGTTCTTACCTGCTCATGAGAGGGGTCGAGCCAACGTGGGCGTCGGCCTATCTCGATGCCTATGCGACGGAAAGCGGCCTGTCGCCGAATGACATCCTCGGTTGGCTTCCGATCCTCGCCGCAGCCCGTTTGGCGGAAAACGTCCCGAGCGAAACCGAGACGCTGATGGCGACCGTCGATGCAACGTCAGTCTAGATCCGCCGGATGCTGATCCGGGCGAAGGCATGCCATTTGGAATTTTCGACGAAGATCCGCAGGTAGATCTGGTGCGGATTCGAGCCCGATTGATGCTCCAGTATCAGTTGGGCGGGCTTGTCGGCTTCGTAGAAGGCGTCGAACAGGCTGGGCACGAGGTTGGCCGTGCTCGGGCTGCCGACGCGGATGACACTGGGGTCGTCGTTGGGCAGTCCACGCAGGTTCGCCGGGTCGACGGCGCGATTCGGATCGAAGCTGCGCAGCCGGCAATATCCCGCCGAAGCGGGGGAGCGCGTGACGATCGTCTCCGGCGGGTCGTCCTTGGTGAAATAGGCGACCATGGAATGACCGGAAATCTGATAGGTACCCGGCGCCAGCTTCACGATGCCGGTGGTCAAATCGCACTGGATGGCGCTGCCCTTGTTGATGTGAAGACGCGTCGGTTGAAGCCTGGTTTTGCCGGCTTGGTATCGGGCGAGAGCTCGCTGAAGAGTCGGTCGGCGAGGGCATCGCTACAGCGCCCGCTTCTTGCTGCTGATGACGCCGCTGGCGATGCCGTGCCACTCGATGGTGCCGCTGAGCCGCGAGTGCTCGATCTTGGGGCAGCGGTTCATGACGACTTTCAGTCCGGCCTTTTCGGCGCGCTCGGCAGCCGCGTCGTTGCGCACGCCGAGCTGCATCCATACCACCTTGGCGCCGTGCTCGATGGCGGCATCGGTGATCGGCCCGGCGGCCTCGGAGTTGCGGAAGATGTCGACCATGTCGACCTTCTGCGGCAGCTCCTCGAGGGAGCCGTAGACCTTCTGGCCCATGATCTCCTGGCCGGCGGCGGCGGGATTGACCGGCAGGATGCGGTAGCCGCGGTCCAGCAAGTACTTCATTGCAAAATAGCTCGGACGATTCCAGTTGGCCGAGGCGCCGACCATTGCGATGGTCTTGGTCTCGCGCAGGATGCGGCGCAGGTAGGCGTCGTCGTAGCGGTCGTGATTCACGGACATGGTGGGGGAGTATACATGGCGCAGCCGATGCTGTTCGAACCGATTTCAATCCGCGACGTGACCTTGAAGAACCGCGTCGTGGTGGCGCCCATGCACCAGTATTCGGCCGTCAAAGGCTTCGCCACCGACTGGCACCTGATGAACGCCGGCCGCTACGCCGCGGGCGGGGCGGGGCTGGTGATCATGGAATCGACCAAGGTCGAGCGGCGCGGCTGCGGCACGGTCGGCGATCTCGGCATCTGGGACGACGCCTTCATCCCCGGCTTGAAGCGCTGCGTGGAGTTCATCCGCCAGCACAATTCGGTGCCCGGCATCCAGCTCGGCCATTCCGGGCGCAAGGCGCGGCGCTTCCGGCCCTGGGAAGGCGGCGCGCCGCTCAAGCCGGACGGCATCGACGACTGGGACCAGTGGGAACTCGTGTCGTCGAGCGCCAGGAACGCGCCGGAGAGCGATCCGACGCCGCGCGCGCTGGCGCGCGAAGAGATCCCGCAGGTGATCGAGCGCTGGGGCCAGGCGGCGCGGCGCGCGCATGAGGCGGGCTTCGACGTGCTCGATATCCATGCCGCGCACGGCTACCTGATCCATCAGTTCCTCTCGCCATTCTCCAACGTGCGCAACGACGACTATGGCGGCAGCGAGCTCAACCGCATGCGCTTCTGCATCGAGGTCGTCGAATGCGTACGCACCTACTGGCCGGCCAGCAAGCCGTTGTTCGTGCGCTTCTCGGTCGAGGACGATGCCGGCTGGGGCCCCGACCAGAGCGTGGCGCTGGCCAAGATCCTCAAGCCCAAGGGCGTCGACGTGATCGACTGCAGCTCGGGCGGCATGCGCGGCTCGCCGGTGGTGAGCGCGGGGCCGGTGACCTACGGCTATCAGGTGCCCTATGCCGAGCGGCTGCGCCGCGATGCCGACATCATGAGCATGGCGGTCGGCCTGATCGTGCATGCCGACCAGGCCGAGCAGATCCTGCAGGAGGGAAGGGCCGACCTGATCGCGCTGGCCCGCGAGCTTTTGTACAATCCCAACTGGCCGATGGACGCCGCGCAGAAGCTCGGCGTCGACCGGCAGTTCGGCTCGGTACCGCCGGCGCAGGCCTACTGGCTCGCCAAACGCGCGCAGTCCGTGAAGAGCGTCGTGCCGTCGACCTTCATGAAAGGCATGAACGCTGAATGATGTGATGTTGGCAGCAGCAATGCAGGCAATCGCTGTCGATCGTGACGTGAGCAGCGGATAGCATCGGCCCGACGCGTACAGAGTACCGAGGCCATGCCGACGCTTGCCAATTCGACGTTCCTCGACCTGACGAGCTACGGCACGACCACGGCGACGACAGTCGAGGCCGCCTACGGCGTCAACGGTGTCGAGGCCGTCAACAACATCAACGTCGCCTTCATCCTGCCACGGGCCAACGATCCGACGGCGCTGCTCTCCAGCAATTGGGCCACACGCCAGGTTGCGCTGCAGGCCAACGACTTGTGGTCGCGCTACGGCGCGACCACGGCCGACTACGACAGCGCCCGGACCACGCTTGCGGGCTACGGCACCATCATCGGCAGCGCGACTGGCGCCACGGACGGCTACGTCACCTCACAGGACTCGCGCACGATCTGGGTGAGCCTGTCGCCAAGCCAGTTCGAATCGCTGTTCGGCACGAAGCTCTATCAGGCGGAGTATGCGGGCGCGGCCCTCTACTACTGGAACGGCAGCCTGTCGGTGCCCACCGGCGTGAACGTCGCGGGCCTGTGGTTCGACACGCCGCCGTGGTTCGGCACGCCACCTGCCGTCTCGGACCAGTCGGGCGGCGCCCGGGCCGACCTCCATGAGGGGCCGCAGAGCATCGGCAACTACCTGTCGACGACCGAGCGGATGTCGATCTATCTGCCCGGCGCCATCGCCAAGGACTTTTATAACTTTCCTCTGGCCGGCAAGGATATCCCAACGACCGCGGTCGGCCTGATCGAGCCTGGCATCGGCGCTGCCATGCCGGGCACCAGCCCGACCTTCCAGCAGGGACTGAATGCCTACCGGCAGGCCGCTGGCGTATCGCCGGATGGCGAGTACTACCTTGTGGGCAACACCAACGGGCAGAGCTACGCCAACGGCAACAATGGCGAGCGATCGCTCGACGTCGGCGTCATCGCCTCGGCCGCACCCGGCAGCAAGATCGGGCTGTATGCCGGCTCCGGCTTCACCGCGCCGTCGCACGCCAACGTCTTCACCTCCTACCAGACCGCGTTCTGGGACACGGTGAACAATCCCACGATCCTGTCGTCGTCCTTCTCGATCCTGCAGCAGACCAATCCGTCCTCGGTCTTCTACAACGCCATCAAGGAGCTGTTCATCGACGGCGCACTGCGCGGCGTCACGATGGTGCAGGCCAACAACGACTGGGGGTCGAGCTGGGGCTTCGCCGACGGCCGGGCCAACCAGGCGATCAACTCGAGCTCGCCTTTCATGCTGCTGGTCGGCGGCACGTCGCTCACGACCATGGCCGCGGCGCCTCTCGATCCCACCATCGCCAGCGAGCCCTCGGCGGAGCAGTCGCTCCACGGGCTCGCGACGGCGGGCGATCTGGCCATCCTCTGGAGGCTGGTCGCCGGCGGCCTGACCATGCTGCCGAGTGCTGCGTCCGCATCGGCGGCGGAGCAGCACACGTTCCTCGAATCGGTGTGGAATTCTTTCGTCATCGCCAACGGCCATCGCACGCCGCTGCTCGGCGCCAGCGACGGCGGCGTCGACACCACGCAGCCGACGCCCTGGTATCAGGCCGACTTCGGCCTGACGCCGACCAGTGCCAACCCGGGCCACGCCACCGGTCGCGGCGCACCCGACGTCTCCGCCGATTCCGGCGGCAACATGTTCTACGCCGCACCCAACGGCGACTTCTCCAAGATAGGGGGAGACGAGGGCACCAGCGCGGCCACGCCGATGTGGGCGGCGCTGTTGGCCCAGATCGACACCATCTTCGTCGACCAGCACCTTCCGCATCTGGGGTTTGCCAACGATCTGCTCTATATCGCGGCGGCGGTCGCTCCCGGCTCGTTCAACGACATCACCTTCGGCAACAACGTCACGTCCTACTTCAACGGCGCATCGGCCGGCGGCGCGACCGTCATCGATGACCAGGGCCTGCCGATCACCCTCACCGGCTACGGCTATCTCGCCGGCCCGGGTTACGACCTGACGACCGGTCTGGGCTCGCCCAATGGCACGCTGCTGGCGCGCGCCATGACCGCGATCGCCCATTCGCAGATGTCGCACAGTTCCAGTCCCGACATGCTCGATGCGGATGGATCGGGCTGGGCGAGCGGCGCCGACCAGAGCCTGATGTTCCAGACCATGTCGGCCGCGGGCGCCGGTGTCGAAATCGATATCGGTGCATCGACCCTGGGATTCGCGAGTGTGGCGTCCGGCACCTACGCCTGGACCAGCCGGTTGGCACAGCAGGTGCTGCAGTCGGACTTCGATCCTCATCTCGTGCGCCTGCTCGACAAGCAGGGGCAGGGCTGGGTCGGCCAATCCGTCGTCGGGGCGGGTGACCAGCTGTCGGTGTCGATCGATGCCCATTCGACCGTGGCGCTCCAAGCGTCGATGACGAGCCCGTTCGATTTCGCCGACTTCACTTCGGCGGACGGTGCGGTGCGCGTGGCGCGGCCGGTGGCCGTCGCCGAGACGGCCGGCGGCGCCGACGACACGGTGGCCATCGTGCGCGTGCGCCAGAACGGCGAGGACAGCCTGTCGATCAGCTTCTATCGCGCCGACGATCTTGCCGGCTCGATCGGCGGCTTGCATCCGGGCGACGCGGGCTATGAAGCGGCGGCGCAAGCCCGCGCCTATCAGCTTGCCACCGGCGGCACGGCGCTCGCCGGTCCGGGCTATGGCAACTACGGCCAGTCCGGACTGATGGACGTCGATGCCGGCGCGATCATCGCCATGAAGCTCGTGAACCACACCAGCGGGGCGCACTACTGGGGCTTCGCCCAGGCCAACGAGACGGTGGATGGCCGATCAGTCGGCCATCTGTGGAACTACGGGCTGAACACCTGGGGCTGGGAGGACACGCTGGGCGGCGGCGATCGCGACTTCAACGATTTGATCGTGCAGCTCGATTTCACCAGCAGCTCGGGGCACGGCTGGCTGATGTCGGGTTAAGCCTGCTTGGTGACCTGCCGCTCGGCGTGCTTCCTGAGGAGATGGGCGCCCCACATCAGCGCCACGGTCAGCACGATCGTGAGCGTCGAGACCGCGGCGATCGTGGGATCGATCTGGAAGCGCAGGTCGTCCCACATGCGTCGCGGCAGGGTGACGGCGCCGGAGCCGGAGATGAACAGGGCCACGACCAGCTCGTCGAACGAGGTGATGAAAGCGAACAGCGCGCCAACCAGCACGCCCGGACGGATCAGGGGTAGCGTCACCTGGAAGAACGTGGCGCGCGGCGTGGCCCCGAGGCTGAGCGCCGCCTGCTCGAGGCGCGGATCGATGCCGGCGAGGCTCGCGCTCACGCTGGTGACGACGAAGGGGACGGCGAGGCAGGTATGGGCGATGATCAGCCCGACCGGCGAGCCGACCAGTCCATAGCGCGCGAAGGCGTAGTAGATGCCGATCGCCACGACGATGCCGGGCACGATCAGCGGCGACAGCACCAGGCCTGCCACCACGACCCGCGCCGCCCGCGGCAGGCGGGCGATGCCGAGTGCCGCCAGCGTGCCGAGCAGCGTCGCCACCACGACGACGGCGGCGGCGACCCAGATACTGAGCCAGGTCGGCCGCAGCCAGTCGGCGCTGCCGAAGTAGGCGTCATACCATTTCAGGCCAAAGGCCGGCGGCGGGAAGGTGAGGTAGGTCGCCGACGAGAACGACACCACGATCACGACCAGGATCGGGAAGGCAAGGAACAGCAGGATCAACCCGACGACGGTCGCCGGCAGGATGCGTGCCCCCATCATGCCGAGGCCCGTCATCGTGCGTTCATCCGGAAGGCATTGCCGACACCCGGCAGGCGGTAGAAGGCGCCGATGATGGCGAGCGCGGTGGCCAGCAGCACCGCCGAGAGCGTGGCGGCATAGGCCCAGTCGAGCTGGTCGACGCGCTGGGCGATCAGCATGGAGATGGTGATCTCACGCGGGCCGCCCACCATGGCCGGCGTGATGTAGAAGCCGAGCGCCAGCACGAACACCAGCAGGACGCCCGCCGCCACGCCGGGCATGGAAAGCGGCAGCGTCACCTGCAGGAAGGTGCGCCACGGCGGCGAGCCCAGGCCCGACGCCGCGCGCAGCAGCGAGGGATCGATCTGGCGCAATGCATTGGCGATCGGCAGGATCATGTAGGGCAGCAGGATGTGGCTCATCGCGATCTGCGTGGCGAGCGGCGTGTTGAGGATACGCAATGGCCGGTCGATCATGCCGGCGGCGATCAGCGCCTCGTTGAACAGCCCATGGCGGCCGAGCAGCACCATCCAAGCGTAGCTGCGCACCAGCACGCTGGTCCAGAAGGGCAGCATGATCAGCACCAGGATGATCGGCGCCCAGCGCGGCGCACGCACCAGGGCCATCGCCACCGGATAGCCGAGCAGCAGGCTGACCAGGGTGACGATCAGCGAGGTGTAGAAGGTGTTGGCGAAGGTCTTCAGGAACACCGCATCGTCCGGCAGGGTGGCGTAGTTCGCCACAGTCCAGGTCGGGTCGGAGACGCTACGCATCAGCATCGCCACCACGGGCATGGCATAGAAGGCGAGCATGAAGAGGATCAGCGGCGCCGCCAGCAGATACGGCATCAGATTGGGAGCGCGGGCCTCCGGCCCGCTCCTGAGCCCGATGCGGGCCAGAGGCCCGCGCTCCCTTAGGACAGCCTCAGACAAGGATCGTATCCGCCACGGACCAGGCGATCTCGGCCTGATCACCCACCTGACGCCGCCGGATCGCGGCACTCGACGGCTCCTTGAGAACGATCGAGGTGCCGTCGGTCGCACGCAGCAGATAGCGGCAGCGCTCGCCCGCGAACACCGCCTCGGTCACCGTGACGCTCATGCGGTTTTGCGGCGCGTTGCCGTTCCAGGCGTCGGCGAAGCGCAGCCGCTCGGGTCGCGTCGTCAGCGTCACCTTGGAACCGCTCGCCGGGCGGAGCGTCGGGCAGAGGGCGCGGACCATCACGCCCTCGCACTCCGCCACCACGACGTCATCCTCCAGGTCGCGCACCACGGCCGGCAGGAAGTTGGACTCGCCGATGAAGCCCGCCACGAAGCGATTGCAGGGACGATCGTAAAGATCCTCGGGCCGGCCGACCTGCGCCACCTTGCCGTCGTTCATGACGGCGATGCGGTCGGACATGGTCAGCGCCTCTTCCTGGTCGTGCGTGACGTAGATGAAGGTGATGCCGAGGTCGGCATGCAGGCGGCGCATCTCGAGCTGCAGGTTCTCGCGCAGCTGCTTGTCGAGCGCGCCCAGTGGCTCGTCCATCAGGAGCAGCCTGGGCTTGAAGACGATGGCCCGCGCCAGCGCCACGCGCTGCTGCTGGCCGCCCGAGAGCTGGCGCGGATAGCGGCCGCCATAGCCCGGCAGCTGCACCAGCTCGAGCGCCTCGGCGACGAGCTTCGTCCGCTCCGCCTTGGGCACCCCGCGCTGCTTCAGCGGGAAGCCGATGTTGTCCTCGACCGTGAGGTGGGGGAACAGCGCATAGTTCTGGAACACCATGCCGATGTTGCGCCGGTAGGGCGGCATCGCGACCACCGACGTGCCGTCGATGGCGATGTCGCCCGCGCTCGGCGTCTCGAAGCCCGCGATCATCATCAGGGTCGTGGTCTTGCCCGAGCCGCTGGGGCCCAGCAGGGTCAGGAACTCGCCCGAGCGGATGTCGAGCGAGACCCCGTCGACCGCGTTGGTGCGGTCGTATCTCTTCTCGAGGTCCGCGAGCGACACCGAGGCGCCGCGCGCTGCGCCGTTCATGGCCGCTAGCTCAGCAGCCATTTATTGAAGCGGTTGACCGCCGCCTCGCGGTTGTCGATCCACCAATCGTAGTTGTAGTTGAGGAGCTGTTTCTTGATGTCGGGCGCGCTCGGCAGCACGGCCAGCCGGTCGGGCGGGATGTACTCGTTCGACGCGTTGTTGACCGAGCCGTAGGGGATGGCGAAGGCGATGCGCGCCTGCGGGATCGCCATGGTCGAGTAGGCCACGAACTTCATGGCATTGGCCTTGTTCTTGGCGCCCTTGGGGATGCCCCAGGCGTCGCGCTTGGAGAGGCCCTGGGCCCACGAGATCTCCGCCGGCACGCCGGCCGCCTGCAGCGCTGCCATGCGGCCGTTCCACACGGTCGTCATGCTGACCTCGCGGTCGGTCAGGAGCTGGATGGGCACCGCGCCAGTGTCCCACCATTTGATGACGTCCTTCTTGATCTTCTCGTAGCTTGCCAGGGCCTTGTCTATGTCGATCGGATAGACCTTGTCCGGCGGCACGCCGGCTGCCATCAGCGCGAATTCCATCTCGGGAAATCCGCCGGAAGTGGTGCCGTACATGGCGCGTTCGCCGGGGAACTTCTTGGTGTCCCAGAAATCCGCCCAGCCCTTGGGCTCGCCTTTGACGAGGTCCTTGCGATAGGCCAGCACCTGGGCCCACACCAGCATCTCCAGCCCGTACTCGAAGCGATAGGCGGGATCGACGCCGGAATCGACGATGTCGTAGTCGATCTTCTCGAAATAATCGCCGCGCTTCTGGAGGTTCATGATCGAGCCGCGGCTGAGCTGCGCCAGGTCCCATTCGACGTTGCCGGTCTCGACCATGGCCTTGATCTTCGTCGGATCGGAGCCGGGGAAGGCGCGCACCTTGATGCCGGAGATCTTCTCGAACGGCTCATAGTAGGCCTTGATCTGCGCATCGTTCATGGTGCCGCCGAAGCCCGCAATGCGCACTTCGCCGGAGCCCTTGAGGATGTCGGGGATCGTCGTCTGCTCGGGCCACGCCGCCTGCGCGGCGGCGGGACGGATGAACGGCGCGGCGAGCCCCGCGCCCAGGAGCCCCAGGGTCGTACGGCGACCGAAGCGGGTCGAACGAAGCTTGCTCATGTGCCTGCCTGCCTTTTCTTTGGTTGATCAGTACGCAAGAAGATTGTCGCGGAAGTGCTTGTGCTCGTACGCCTTGCGCATCAGGCTGCGGTCCTGCAGGGCGGGGATCAGCCCGTCCTCGATCTCCGCCAGGGTGCGGCGGTTCACGTTGGGCATCGAGAACAGGAAGCCGTCGCCGCCGACCTCCTCCATGACCTCGCCCATGCGCGCGGCGATATGGTCTGGCGTGCCGCAGAGCTCGACCGACAGATCGACGGCGTTGAAGCTCGCCATGGTCTCGCGGATCGACCGGCCGTTGGCCATCTTGCGGAACTGATCGAGATTGGCCTGATGGCCGTTGGTCGTGACGTGGTCGGGCAGGGGCTTGTCGAGATCGAACGTGCCGAAGTCGATGTTGGTGACCTTGCCGAAATGGGCCAGACGCTCGTCGATCTTCTCGAAGGCGATCGCCTCGCGCTTCTTCTTGCGCTCCTTTGCCTCTTCCATGGTCTCGCCGATGATCGGATTGATCAGGAACAGCACCTTGCAGTCCGACGGCTTGCGGCCCTGCGCGACCATGTGCTTGTGCACGTCCTCACGGTAGGCCTTCATCGCCTCGATGCCCTTGGCGTGGACGACGATGGTGTCGGCGTGGGCGGCGGCGAACTTGCGGCCGCGCGGCGAGCCGCCGGCCTGGGCGATCACCGGCTGGCCCTGCGGCGCCGGGCCTGAGTTGAGCGGCCCGCGCGTGCTGAAGTACTTGCCCTGGTAGTTGACGGCATGGACCTTGGTGGGATCGACCAGCACGCCCGACTTGCGGTCGGCGACGATCGCGCCCGGCTCCCACGAGCCCCACAGGCCGCGGCACACTTCCATGTATTCGTCGGCCATGTCGTAGCGCAGGTCATGATCGGGCATGCCCTGCATGCCGAAATTCATAGCCGCAAAATCCGAGCTGCCGGTGACGGCGTTCCAGCCGATGCGCCCGCCCGACACCTGGTCGAGCGTCGCCACCAGGCGGGCCAGCAGGTAGGGGTGATAGGCGTATGTTCCGAAAGTCGGAACGATGCCGATGCGCGACGTCACCTGGGTCATCAGCGCCGCCACCACCGACGGATCCTGGCGCGGCACGGCGATGGCGTTCTTCAGATAGATCTCGGTCGAGCCGCCGAAGCTTTCGCCGACGTAAGATGAATCTTCGAGCAGGATGTAGTCGAAGCAGGCGCGTTCGAGCGTGCGCGCCATGTTGAGGAACAGCTCGGGCTCCATCCACGACGTGCCGATATGCCCGGTCCAGGCCTCGCCCCAGGCCTGCGCGCTCGAGCCCTGGAGGAACCACGCGAGATGAAACGGTTTGCCGGCCACAGTTTGACCTCCCGAAAACAAAATAACTGCCGTCGAACGACGACAGGCAATTAGTGTGCCGATGGGCGGAAGAGCGGTCCACTCGCGTTGGCCCGCGAGTTGCACTAAAATCAGGTCAACACTGCGAACCCGAGTACGGAGAACAGCGATGAATGCGCCGCCGCAAGTCGACCGTCCCAACATGACCGATGCCGAATGGCAGGCGCGCTGCGACCTCGCCGCGCTCTATCGCATCACCGACATGTACGGCTGGACCGACACCATCGACACCCACATGTCGGTGCGCATCCCGGGCGAGCCGAGCTGCTTCCTGATCAACAACTACGGCGACCTGTTCCACGAGATCACCGCGTCGAGCCTGGTGAAGATGGACATCGACGGCAACGTCTACTCGAAGGACGGCAAGTTCAACGCCGCGGGCTTCACCATCCATAGCGGCGTCTACAAGGCCAGGCCCGACGCCAACTGCGTCATGCACACGCACACGCGCGCCGGCGCCGGCGTCTCGGTGCTGAAGAAGGGCCTGCGCCCGATCACCCAGGACGCGCTCTCGGTCTACGACGACCTCGTCTATCACGAGTACGGCATGCCGACCTCGCAGGAGGAATGCGATGCGCTGGGCGTGACCTGCCAGCACGGCAACTCGGTGGTGCTGCGCAACCACGGCCTGCTCACGGTCGGCGCCACCATCCCGGGCGCGCTGCGGCGCATGTACATGCTCGAGCGCGCCTGCGAGGTCGAGGTGATCGCCCGCGGTCTCGACGAGGAGCCGGCGCCGATCGATCCCGAGGTCATCCGCCAGTACGGCGAGCGCGCCAAGCAGCAGCGCGCCAATCCCGGATACGGCCTGACCTACTGGAACGCCGCGCTGCGCCAGATCGAGGGCAAGGGCGACGACTGGCGGCAGTAGCCGTTGGCACTACGTCTCAGGTAATTGCCGGCAGGACATCCGGCGACGCAAGGTCGCCGGATGCTTCGTGTCGTCTTTGCCGGACCCTTCGCCGCCGCCTTCGCGCCCTTGGTGCGCGGCCATCTTGCGTCTTGTGACATTGTCGTCGAGCCTGACGAATCGGCTGTCGCCGGCAGGCTCGGCGACGCCGACGTGCCGGTGACGCTCGCTTTCACCGCCGGGATGGCCGCCGACGTCGGACCGCGACTGAAGCTGGTGCAGCTGCCGGCCGCCGGGCTCGACCGGGTCGATCTCACCGCGCTGCCGGCCGGCGTCATGCTGGCCATTGCCTACGGCCATGACGCGAGCATCGCCGAATACGCCATGGGCGCCATGTTGGCCCTCACGCGCAATTTCCTGCCGCTCGATTCGGAGCTGCGGCGCGGCCTCTGGCCGGGACCGTGGATGCCCGGCCGGCCGCGTCGTTTGTCGCCCGAGCTGGCCGGCAAGACCTTGGCGATCCTGGGCTACGGCCATATCGGACAGGCGCTGGCCCGTCGCGCCCGCGCCTTCGACATGCGGGTCTGTGCCATACGACGCAGCCTTTCCCGGGGAACGGAGGAGGGAGTGGAACTGCTGGGTGGGCTCGAGCGCCTCGATGACCTGCTGGAGCGCGCAGACTATCTCGCGATTGCCTTGTCGCTGAACGGCGCGACGCGTGGCCTGATCGGCGCACGTGAACTCGGGCTGATGCAGCCTGAGGCTTATCTGGTCAACATCGCCAGGGCCGAGATCGTCAATGGTCCGGCGTTGTATCGCGCGTTGGCCGAGCAGCGTTTGGCCGGTGCCGCACTCGACGTGTGGTATCGCTATCCCCAGGACGACACGCCCTGCCTGCCCGCTGAGCAGCCGTTCCACGAGTTGCCGAACGTGCTGATGACTCCTCATGTGTCGGGCGGCACGGATGGAGCGGTGCGCGAGCGCGTCGCTCTCGTCGCCGACAACATTGCGCGCCTGGGTAGGGGCGAGAAGCCGCTCAACCTGGTGAACGGGTCTTGAGGCGCTGACCTCTCAGCGCGTGGGCCTCGTCCGTGCGCGATAGCGAAGTGCCAGCCAGAACGCGGTCTGTCCGATGACACCCGCGGTCACCAGGATGAGGGCGGCCGTCAGCGCTGGGTTGCTGCCCATGCCCACCAGCGCGGTGCAGATCGCGCCGACGCCCATCTGTGCGAACCCGTAGAGCCCGGACGCCGAGCCGATGACCGCCGGATTGACGCTGATCGCCTGGGTCATCGCGGCGGGCGAGGCCACGCCTGCACCCATGCCGAACACGAACATGGGCACCATGATGGTCAGCACGCTGAGATGGCCGGCGAGGATGCCGCCTAGCAGGGCGAACGAGGCCACGACGCTCAGCAGGTTGGCCCACACCGCGAGCCGGTCGATTGGCAACAACGGGATCAGGCGCGTCGCGGCGACGCTGCCGAGCCAGACGCCCGCCAGCACGATCGCCGGATAGATGCCGACCTCGTAGTCGGGCCGATGGAGCTGATGGGCGAAGATGAAAGGCGAGGCGCCGATGAAGGCGTACATCGAGGTCGTGGCGCAGCCGCCGCCAATCGCGTAGCCCAGGAAGGACGGCGACACGAGCAACCGGCCGTAGTTTCGGGCCAGGCTGTTGCCTGCGGCAGGCTTGGCCGGCGCCTTGCTCTCCGGAAGTAGCCGCCAGCTGAACAGCAGGTTCACCACGCCGAGCAGGGCGAGTGCGAAGAAGATCGAGCGCCAGCCCAGGCTCGAGGCCAGCGCGCCGCCGATCAGCGGCGCCGCGCCCGGGCCGACGGCGACCATCAGGTTCATGACGGCCATGCGGCGCGCGGCTTCCTGGGGTAGGGCGGTGTCGCGCACGATGGCGCGCCCGATCACCAGCCCGGCGCAGCCGCCCAGAGCCTGCAGCAGCCTGGCGACGATCAGGCTGTGGACGTCGGGCACCAAGGCGGCGGCGAGGCCGGCGGCGGCATAGAGCACCAGGCCCGCCATCAGCACCGGCCGTCGGCCGAAGCGGTCGGACAGTGGCCCGTAGGCGAGCTGCCCGAAGGCGAGGCCGAGAATGTAGACGCTCATGGTGAGCTGCATGCTGCCCATGCTGGCGTCGAGCGCGCGGGCAGCCTCGGGCAGCGCCGGCACGAAGATGTGCATGGCCAAGGTCCCTGAGAAGGTGATCAGGGTGAGCAGCCAGAGAGGGGCGGCGGTCATGCCGGGGACTCGTCGTCGAGCACGCCGATGACATGGTGCAAGACTCGGACCGTCGTCTCGATGTCGCGATCGGAAAGGCCGGCGAGTGCATCGCTGCGGATGCGGCCGGCCACCGTCTCCACCTTGTCGGCAATGGCCCGACCGCGCGGCGTCAGCGTGATGATCTTGGCACGCCGGTCTTCGCCTTCCTTGCGCTGGATGAGTCCCGCCGCCTCGAGATTGTCGAGGAGCCGCACGACTGACGAGCCGTCGAGCGACATCGAGGCGGCGAGGTCCTTTTGCCGCGGCGGGGCGGGCGCGCGCGCGATATGGACCAGCGGCAGCCACGTTGCCTCGGTAAGGTCGAAGGGCCTGAGCCCGAGGTCGGCGGCGCGGCGCCACTGCCGGGCGGCACGGGAGAGTAGAGAGCCGAAGGAATCGCGGTTGGAGGGGCGGCGGGTAGGCACCGCTTTCAATTAGATGGCCTACAAATAGATGACAAGTCATCTATTTGTAGGCAGCCATGCATCTTCGTCATGCTCTTCTGGACCGCGAGCTTCCAGCTCGCTCATGACTCATGAGCGCGCAAGGAGGTCGCGTCAGACGGGACCCAGCGCGCGGTCCGGAAGACAAAGATCATGAGCGGGCCTGGAGGCCCGCGGTCCGATGAGGGACTACCGGCCCTTCCAGTCCGGCTTGGGCTTCTTGCCCGCGAAGGCGTCGATGCCGGCCTGCGCGTCCTCGCGCTGGATGGCGCCGGCCATGAAGTCGGTGGCGTAGGCGTAGGCCTGCTCGAGGTCCATCGCCATGTGGGTGTGGAACATCGCCTTGCCCGAGGCGATCTGCTGCGGCGGCTGGCTGGCGATGTGCTGGGCGAAGGCCATCGTTTCTTCGTCGAGCTTGTCGGGCGGGGCGAGGCGGCTCACCAGGCCATCGCGCAGCGCGGTCGCGGCGTCGATCGGCTGGCCGGTGAACAGCATGTCGAGCGCGCGCTTGGAGCCGACGTTGCGGCCGACCGCCACCGAGGGCGTGCCGCAGAACAGGCCGTTGTTGATGCCTGAGGTGGCGAAGGTGGCGTCGGTCGAGGCGACGGCGAGGTCGCACGCCGCCACCAGCTGGCAGCCCGCCGCCGTCGCCAGCGCATGGACCTTGGCGATCACAGGCTGGGGCAGGCGCTTGATCGACATCATCATCGCCGAGCAGCGCGTCAGCAGGTCGTGGTGGAAGGCGTAGTCGCGGGTCGACGTCACTTCCTTGAGGTCGTGGCCGGTCGAGAAGGCGCGGCCGGTCGCCTCGATGACGACGCAGCGGATCTCCTTGTCCCTGGCCAGGCGGTCGAATTCCGCCTGCAGCGCGTCTATAAGCTCGCCTGACAGCGCGTTCATGGCGTGCGGGCGGTTCAGCGTCAGGACGGCGACATGGCCCTCGTCGCGGCGCAGCAGGACCGGCTCGTTGGAGGCTTTGCTCATGGTTGTATTCTACGGCAACGGGGGAGGGGCGTCATGCCGGCGATGACGCCCGAGGAGCTGCACAGGTTCCTGGAAGAGCACTTCCCCCAGGTCGGCCATCTCAACCTCAAGATCGAGCATCTCGACGACAATTCGATCCGCGTGCGGCTGCCGACCAGCGAGCAGCATCTGAGGCCAGGCGGCACGATCTCCGGCCCGACCCTGGTCTGGCTGGCTGATCTTTCCTTCTACCTGCTGATCATGGGCCGGTTGGGGCCGGTGGCGGCGGCCGTGACGACCAACCTCAACATCAACTTCATGCGCAGGCCCGAGCCTGCCGACCTGATCGGGGAGGGCCGCCTGATGAAGCTCGGCCGTGCGCTGGCGGTCGGCGATTTCACGATCAGGAGCGACGGCAGCGACGAGCCCGTGGCGCACGCCACGCTGACCTATTCGCTGCCACGC
>NZ_BKAJ01000128.1 GCF_007992495.1 Reyranella soli | reverse complement strand
GAGCCGGAGGCTCGCGGTCCGGAAGACCATGATCATGAGCGGACCTGGAGGTCCGCGCTCCGATGACTCAGCCGCGCCGCGTCGGCACTACGGCGATGTCGACCGAAGGACGCAGCTCGGCGCAGACCTTCAGGACCTCGTGGATGTTGTTCGACAGGAACTTGTCGAACGGTGTCTGGCCCTTGGCGGCGCTCTCGTCGATCGCCGGGAAGGCCTGCTGCTTCAGGATGTAGTCGAAGCGCGCGGCCCACTTGCGGGCGCCGAGCCTGGCCGTGGTCGAGCAGTTGTCGACCATGTAGGACACGCCCTTGTAGTCCATGTACGGGTTGAGCGAATCGACCGCCTCGATGATCGATTCGTTGGCGATCTCAGAGTAGGGGTGGCCGTGGTCCTTGAGCAGGTCGACCTGGGCCATCATGCAAGCCATGTAGACGCCGGCAGTCTCGGGATTGAGCGGCGCGTAGTTGCGCTCGGTGTTGGCGCGGACCTTCTCGCCCACCACCCACATGTCGGTGCTGTCGATCTTGCCCATCGGATAGGTGCCGTGGCGGCGTGTCGCCTGGATGACCGAGCGCACCTCGTTGCCCGAGGCGACGTCGTCGTAGATCTCTTCCAGGATCTCGCGGCAGGGATGGTAGGAGGCGTTGTAGGCCTTGCGGAAGGCCGCCTTCTCCTTGTCGTCGAGCTCGTCATAGACGGCCTTCAGGCCCGAGCGTGAGATCGTCTTGCTGATCGGGCCGGTGATCGACTCCGAGGTGTTGAGATAGGCGTCGTCCTTGCCCATGCCGTTGCCGACATAGCGGGCATAGAGGCTCTCGGCGATGCCGTGCACGGCGCCGAGCAGAATGCCGCGCTCGCCGAAGATGTCGGAGCGATACTCCGACTCGAGCGTCGTCTCGAAGGTGTAGGGCGAGCCCAGCGCCACCGACCAGCCGAGCGCGTAGTCGGTCGCCTTGCCGTTCACGTCCTGGTGCACGGCGAAGCTCGCATTGATGCCGGCGCCGTTCACCTCGCGGCCCTGCTCGTAGAGGCGGCGCACCGACGGGCCCATGCCCTTCGGGCAGACGGCGATCACGTTGATGTTCTTGGGGAAGTCCTCGCCCTGGGCCTGCAGGTGCGACAGCAGGAAGCCGTGGCTGAGGCCGAGCGTCGAGCCCGGACGGAAGGCGGCGAAGATCTGCTTATAATTCTCGGCGAAGGCTGCGTCGGAGATCAGCAGCAGCGACATGTCGCTCTCGCGGATCACGTCGTACATGTCGCCCAGCGTGCCGTTGGCCTTCGTGAACCCCACGGCCTCGGCCTCCTTCATGGACGAGGAGCCTTCGCGCAGGCCGACCTTGACCTTGATGCCGGTGCCTTCCAGCGATTCGCGCAGGTTCTGCGCCTGGGCCGGACCCTGCGAGGACCAGCCGATGACGCCGATCTGCTTGATGCCGTCGAATGCCTTGGGCAGGAGCGGGAAGAGGTTGCGGCCGCCGGCCACGATGGTCTCTTCGCGGTCGGCCATCTTCACGGTGCGGGTCTGGAAAACCTTCGAAGAGAAGCTCATGAGTGTCCTCGGTCTGAATGCGGGGCCTCTATGGCGTGCAAAAGGCCCGATGCCAAGGGCTATTCTGGGGAGGTATGATAATACCGTAATCATAAGATATTGAAAAACAATGATTATCGAGATCGATTTGACAGCCTGCGGCTTTCTCTCCATAAGCGCCGCCTCACGGAAGAAAGACCCATGAAAACCTTCAATCTCAAGACTGCCGACGTGCAGAAGAAGTGGGTGCTGATCGACGCCGATGGGCTGGTCCTGGGCCGCCTTGCCTCGATCATCGCCATGCGCCTGCGCGGCAAGCACAAGCCGACCTTCACCCCGCACATCGATTGCGGCGACAACATCGTCGTCATCAACGCCGAGAAGGTGCGCCTGACCGGCCGCAAGGCCGAGCGCGAGTACTTCTACTGGCACACCGGCCATCCCGGCGGCATCAAGGGCGAGACCCTGGGCAAGCGCCTGGAAGGCCGCTTTCCCGAGCGCGTCATCGTCAAGGCCGTCGAGCGCATGATCACCCGCGGACCGCTCGGCCGCGCGCAGATGAAGAACCTGCGCGTCTACAAGGGGCCCAATCACGAGCAGGAGGCCCAGCAGCCCGAGAAGCTCGACGTCGCCGCACTGAACCGCAAGAATTCGAGGATCGGCTGATATGGCTACCGAACTTTCATCGTTTGCCGAGCTGAAGAAGGCGCCTCTGGCGCCGACCCAGGCGCCCGCCGCCATCCGCGAGAAGGAAGTCGACGCGCAGGGCCGCGCCTACGCCACCGGCCGCCGCAAGAACGCCGTCGCCCGCGTCTGGGTGAAGCCCGGCACCGGCAAGATCACGGTCAACGGCCGTGACCAGACGGTCTACTTCGCGCGCCCGACGCAGCAGATGGTCATCCAGCAGCCGTTCGACGTCTCGCAGCGCCGCGACCAGTTCGACGTGGTCGCCACCGTCTCGGGTGGCGGGCTGTCGGGCCAGGCCGGCGCGGTGCGCCACGGCATCGCCCAGGCGCTGTCCAAGTTCGAGCCCGCCCTGCGCGGCGCCATGAAGGCCAGCGGCTTCCTGACTCGCGACAGCCGCGTGGTCGAGCGCAAGAAGTACGGCCGCGCCGGTGCGCGCCGCCGCTTCCAGTTCTCCAAGCGCTAAGCGCTACCGTATCGACGAAGAAGGGCGCCGCGAGGCGCCCTTCTTTTTGTCGATTACCTCGACGGCTGCTCGGCAACGCCGGTGACGGGCGGCGGTACATCGAAATGCTTCTGCTTCAGGAGCGTCTCCATCGCGGCGACACCCTGGGCATAGCGGCCTTCCTGGCAATCGACGCCGGCGCCGATGCGCGCGTGATTGCGCGCGCCATCTGAATTTTCACTGCGCCCGGCACCATAGTAGTCATATATCGAGATGAGCTGATTGCAGCGCGCTTTGAGATCGGCGTTGTTCGGCGAGGTGGCGGAATTCTGCGCGATGGCGGAACTCATCATTCCGGCGCTCACGACAACGGCAAGGGAGACGATCGAACGAGGGGATACAAAACGCATTTCGTTACTCACAGAAAGTCATGATCTCGAAAACGCCGGATCATGGTCGGCTCTCTCTGCGCAGAAGTGGGCATGCAGCGGCGCGCCGTTCATGGAGTCTTTGAAAATTCATGTAGTCGGGTGCGTCACTTGCCGCCGCGAAACCGAGTGACAGGACCTCTTTGTGCATGTACCACGCCGCTCTTCACGCGCCCGTCATCTCGAGTTGCCCAACCTCATGTCCGGTCTGATCGTTCCTCACAGGGGCTTCGTCCCGAAGGTCGCGAGCTCCGCTTTCATCGCGGCCAACGCCACGCTCGTGGGCGACGTCGAGATCGGCGCGAATGCCAGCATCTGGTTCGGCGTGATCCTGCGCGGCGACGGTCCGGGCATCCGCATCGGCGAGAATTCGAACCTGCAGGACGGCACCGTGGTGCATGTCGCCGCGCGCGGACTGATGACGGTGGTCGGCCGCAACGTCACGGTCGGCCACATGGCGCTCCTGCATGCCTGCGAGGTGCAGGACGGCGCGTTCATCGGCATGCGCTCGATGGTGCTCGACGGCGCCGTGGTCGAGAGCGAGGCCATGGTCGCGGCCGGCGCGCTCGTGGCCCCAGGGAAGATCGTGCGCCGCGGCGAATTGTGGGCCGGCAACCCCGCCAGGAAGATGCGCGACCTGACGGCGGAGGACTTCGCAAACTTCAAGCGGGTCGCGGACGGCTATGTCACGCTGGCGCGCACCTACATGCCCGACGAGATCGCTAAGGCTGCTGACTAGCCATCACGAACGCCGCCAGCTCATCGTTGAAGCGGGCCGCGTCCTCGACGAACGGCGAATGCCCGCAATCGTCGAACCATGACAGTCGCGCGTGCGCAATCGTCGAGGCGGCCATCTCGGCTGCGGCCGGGAGCACGACGGTGTCCTGACGGCCGTGCGTGATCAGGACCGGCACCGTCATGCGGCGCAGCGCATCGATCGTGAGCGCCGCCGGCGTCGACCACCCGGCAATCGCGCGGCGCGCCGAGGCGGGCACACGCACGTTGTAGCCAAGTGCTCGACGGAACACGGCCTCGCTCGGCTTCTTGCCGAAGCAGCCGTCGAGGAAGTCGATTGCAACGTCGATCTCTGCCTCGAGTGTCAGGTGGTCGGGCAGGGGCTTGGGCGCTCCTGGCCCGCGGAAGCGTGGTTCCTCGATCACCAGCGAGGCGACGAAGTTGATACCGGCGATTTGAGCTTCGCCGTAGTTGATCAGGTACTGGCGGATCACGCGTCCACCCATCGACCAGCCGACCAGCACGGGCCGCTTCAGCTCCTTGGCCGCCATCACCGCGGCGAGATCGTCGGCCCAGACTCGGCTGCCTTGATAGGCGGCCGCATCGTGCGGCTGACCCGATTCGCCGTGGCCGCGCATGTCGAAGGCGACCAGGCGAAAGCGTTCGGCGAGGGCGCTGCGGTACTGCGGCTCGAAGCAGAGATGGCTTTGTGCGAAGCCGTGCATGAGCACGACGGGCGGCCCCGCCGCATTGCCCCATTCGTAGACGGCGAGGCGGGTGCCGTCGGGGGCGCGGACATCGCTCCGCGCCCCCTCGGCCAAGCGTTGGGCTGTCACTTCTTCTCGGTCACTTCTTCTCGATGTTCCAGTGCACCACCACCGGCGCCTTGAGCCAGCCGACGACGTTGCTCCGCGACGCGCCCGGTCCGTACCAGATGCCGAGCCAGCCGTACTGCGCGGTCTCGAGCATCCGGTTCTGCACCGCCACCGCCAGTGCCTTGTTCTTGACGGGGTCGGTCTCGCGCGCATAAGCGTCGCGCAGCTTCTCCAGCTCCGGATCGTTGGGCCAGCCGAACCAGGCCTTGTCGGGCTGGGCGACCATCCATTGGGCCGAGATCGGGTTCAGGATGTCGGCGGCGATGGCGTAGGTATGGAAGGCGCTCCAGCCGCCCTGCGTGGCCGGATCTTTCTTGGTGCGGCGGGTGACCACCGTCTGCCAGTCCATCGATTGCATGTCGACCTTGAAACCGGCCTGCTCGAGCAGCGCCTTGGTGACGGGCGCCATGTTGGTCAGCACGGGCAGCGTGGTCGACTGCATCAGCACCACGGGCGAGCCGTCGTAGCCGGCTTCCTTGAGAAGTGCCTTGGCCTTCTCGAAGTTGGGTTTGACCAAAAGGTCACCCTGGAGCTCCACGCCGTTGGGTGTGCCGCAAGGGAAGGCGGCGGTGCAGACCTTGTAGAACTCCGGGGAGCCCACCGTTGCCTTGAGGTAGTCCTCCTGCCGCATCGCCAGCAGCGCGGCCTGGCGGATCTTCGGATTGTCGAACGGCTTGGTCAGGTGGTTGAAGCGGATGATGAACTGCTGGCCGAGCGGGTTCCAATTGACGGTCTGCACGTTCTTGTCGGCCTTCAGCAACGGCAGCAGATCGTGCGGCACGTTCTCGATCATGTCGATCTCGCCCGCGATCAGCGCGTTCACCTGCTGCGTCGGGTCGGGCATGTCGACGAACTCGACGCGGTCGACCTTGGCGACCTTGCCACCGGCCAGGCCCGAGGCGGGCTCCGCTCGCGGCTTGTACTTGGGGTTCTTGAGGTAGACGTGTCTCTCGCCCGGCTTGGACTGGTCCTTCTGATAGATGAACGGGCCGGAGCCGACCTGGCTGTCGATCTGCTTGAACGGATCGGTGGCAGCGATCGCCTTGGGCATCATGAACGGCACGTTGGACGACTGCTTGCCGAGCGAATCGAGCACCAGGCCGTACGGCTCCTTGAGTTTGATGGTGAAGGTCTTGGCGTCGACCGGCTTCACGTCGGTGACGAACTCCATCAGCTTCTGGCCCATCGAATCGCGCGCCGCCCAGCGCTTGATCGAGACGACGCAATCCTCCGCCGTCACCGGCTGTCCGTCATGCCATTCCAAGCCGTCGCGCAGGGTGAAGGTCCACAGCGCCTTGTCGGGCGACACTTCGTACTTGTCGACCATCTGCGGCTTCACCTCGTTCTTCTCGTCGGTCGAAAACAACGTGTCGTAGATCATGTAGCCGTGGTCGCGGGTGACGTAGGCCGTCGTCCAGATCGGATCGAGGATCGTCAGGTTGCCGTTCTGCACAAATTTCAGGGTCTTGCCTTGGCCCAGTACGGGCGCAGCAGCCAGCAGGGCAAGCGTAGCGACACCGGCCGCGAGAGTGCGGCGACTGATCTTGAGCATTTTGCCTCCCGGACTCGTTCGTTTACGAACTTGTTGAAATCGTTTCCGACGACCTTGCCACCCAAAGCATTGTCACACCAGCCAGAAGTAGACTACGAACCCGGTGTCACTCCGAGCGCGGCGAGGGACCTTTCCTGTGGCCTCAAAGGCCGGGGTGACAGCTTTCGCTTCGACGATAGGCGGTACTGGATGAAGACGTATTCGATTGCGGCAATCCCCGGCGACGGCATCGGCACCGAGGTCATTTCGGCAGGCGTCGAGGTGTTGCAGGCCCTGGCAAAGCGCGAGGGCAACTTCGCCTTCAAGGTCGATCATTTCGATTGGGGCGGCGAGTACTACAAGAAGCACGGCCGCATGATGCCCGCGAATGGGCGCGACCTGATCCGAAAGCACGACGCCATCCTGTTCGGCTCGGCGGGCCATCCCGACATTCCCGACCACATCACGCTGTGGGGGCTGCGGCTCGCGATCTGTCAGCCGTTCGACCAGTACGCCAACGTCCGCCCGACGCGCGTGCTGCCCGGCATCACCTCGCCGTTGCGCAGCGTCAACGACAAGGAGCTCGACTGGGTGATCGTGCGCGAGAACTCGGAAGGCGAGTACGCCGGCGTCGGCGGCCGCGTTCATCAGGGCTCGCCGCTCGAGGCCGCCACCGACGTCGCCATGTTCACGCGGCCTGGCGTCGAGCGCATCATGCGCTTCGCCTTCCGCTTGGCGCAGTCGAGGCCACGCAAGTTGCTGACCGTCGTCACCAAGTCCAACGCCCAGCGCCATGCCATGGTGATGTGGGACGAGATCGCGGTCGAGATCTCCCGTGAGTTCCCCGACGTCACCTGGGACAAGATGCTGGTCGACGCCATGACCATGCGCATGGTGATCAAGCCGCAGTCGATCGACACGGTGGTGGCGACCAACCTGCATGCCGACATCCTGTCCGACCTGGCCGCGGCGCTGGCCGGCTCGCTCGGCATCGCGCCGACGGCGAACCTCAATCCCGAGCGAGCCTTCCCCTCGATGTTCGAGCCGATCCACGGCTCGGCCTTCGACATCATGGGCAAGGGCATCGCCAATCCGGTCGGCACCTTCTGGTCGGCCGTCATGATGCTGGACCATCTCGGCGAAGCTGCGGCGGGCGCCCGCCTGATGCGGGCGATCGAGCGCGTCACCGCCGACAAGCGCTTTCACACGCCCGATCTCGGCGGTACGGCAGGCACCGCCGACGTCACGGCTGCCGTCATCGGGGCCGTCGAGGGCGCCAACGACTAGACTAGTAGCTCTGCACAG
>NZ_BKAJ01000127.1 GCF_007992495.1 Reyranella soli | reverse complement strand
GAGGCCGGCCAGAGGCCGGCGGTCCGGAAGATCAGTGCGCCCGCACCACCGGTGCCACGCTCCTCGCCATCGCCAGCACGCGCTTGTCAGCCATCGCCTCGCCCATCAGCGAGAAGCCGACGGGCAGCTCGCCCGGCGCGTGGCAGGGCAGGCTGATGCCGCAGCGGTCCAGGAAGTTGCCGACGGTGGTGTTGCGCAGCAGCAGCATGTTCTTCTTGGTGAAGCCGTCGGGAGTCGAGACCTCGTCGAGGGTCGGCGCCACGATGGCGCAGGTCGGCATGACGACGGCGTCGTAGTTCGAGGTGATCGCCGACACGCGCTTCTGCAGGTCGGCGCGCGCCGCCAGCAGGTCGATGTAGTCGGCGGCACTCATCTCCTTGCCGCGCATGATGCGCGGGTAGACGAGCTGGTCGTAATCCTTGCCGCGGCGCTCGATCAGCGTGCGGTGCCAGGTATAGGCCTCGGAAGCGGCAAAGGTGCCGCGGGCGTTGATGGTGTTGAGCTCGTTCAGCTCGGGCAGGTCGATCTTCTCGACCTTCACGCCGATGCCCGACAGCGCCTTCAGCGCCCGCTCGAAGGCGGCGGCGACCGTGGAATCGAGATCGTCCATCACGAAGTGCATCGGCACGGCGAAGCGCAGGCCGGCGAGCGGCGCCGGCTGGGGCACCGAAATCGGCTCGCCCGCGAACACCGCATCGACGATGGCGCAGCATTCGACCGAATTGGCCAGCGGGCCGATGGAATCGAGCGAGGTCGAAAGCGGCACGACGCCGTCGATCGGCACGCGCCGCGCCGTCGGCTTGAAGCCGGTGATGCCGCAGACGGCGGCAGGGATGCGCACCGAGCCGCCGGTGTCGGTGCCGAGCGCCGCCACGGCCATGCCGTCGGCGACCGAGACCGCCGCGCCCGACGAGGAGCCGCCCGGCACGCGCTTGCGGTCGGCCGGATTGCCCGGCGTGCCGTAGTGCGGGTTGAAGCCTACGCCCGAGAAGGCGAACTCGCTCATGTTGGTGCTGCCGACGATCACCGCGCCGGCCGCGCGCAGCCGCGCCACCACCGGTGCGTCGGCCTTGGCCGGCGGCGCATCGTCGAGCGCCTTGGAGCCGGCGAGTGTCGTCTCGCCAGCGACATTGCACAGGTTCTTGATCGAGACCGGGATGCCGGCGAGCGGCGAGGGCACGAGGCCCGCCTTGCGCTGGACGTCACTGGCATCGGCCGCGGCCAACGCCTGGTCGCGCCAGACTTTAATGAAGGCGCGACCGCCTTCGCCCTTGGGATCGGCGATGCGGGCCAGCGCCTGCTCGGTGAGCGTGCGCGAGGTGGTGCGGCCGGCGGAGAGGTCCGCGGCCAGTTGCAGGATCGTCGGGTTCACTTCGCTCGGTTCTTCACAAGATCGTCCACCGCGGCGGGATCGGCGAGGGTCGACGTGTCGCCGAGGTTGCTGAAGTCGTTCTCGGCAATCTTGCGCAGGATGCGGCGCATGATCTTGCCCGAGCGCGTCTTGGGCAGACTAGGTGCCCACTGGATGACGTCGGGCGTGGCGATCGGTCCGATCTCCTTGCGCACCCAAGCGACCAGCTCCTTGCGCAGGTCCTCCGAGGATTGCTGGCCGGCCTTCAAGGTCACATAGGCGTAGATGCCCTGGCCCTTGATGTCGTGCGGGTAGCCCACGACGGCGGCCTCGGCCACCTTGACGTTGCCGACCAGCGCGCTCTCGACCTCGGCGGTGCCGATACGATGGCCCGAGACGTTGATCACGTCGTCGACGCGGCCGGTGATCCAGTAATAGCCGTCCTCGTCGCGGCGCGCGCCATCGCCGGTGAAGTACTTGCCGGGATAGGTCTTGAAGTAGGTATCGATGAAGCGCTGGTGGTCGCCATAGACCGTGCGCATCTGGCCCGGCCACGAATTGATCAGGCAGAGATTGCCGGTGGCCGGTCCCTGCAGCACGTCGCCGGCGGCATCGACCATGACCGGCTGCACGCCGAAGAACGGCTTTGTTGCCGAGCCCGGCTTGAGCTTGGTGGCGCCGGGCAGCGGCGTGATCAGAATGCCGCCGGTCTCGGTCTGCCACCAGGTGTCGACGATCGGGCAGCGGCTGTCGCCGACGACGCGGTAGTACCACAGCCATGCCTCGGGATTGATCGGCTCGCCGACCGAGCCGAGCAGGCGGAGACTCTTGCGCGTCGCCTTCTTTACCGGCGCCTCGCCTTCACGCATCAGGGCGCGGATGGCGGTGGGTGCGGTGTAGAAGATGTTGACTTGGTGCTTGTCGATCACCTGCCAGAAGCGGCTGGAATCGGGATAGTTGGGCACGCCTTCGAACATCAGCGTGGTCGCGCCGTTGGCGAGCGGTCCATAGACGATGTAGCTGTGGCCGGTCACCCAGCCCACGTCGGCGGTGCACCAGTAGACGTCGCCGTCGTGGTAATCGAAGACGTAGTGGTGCGTCATCGAGGCGAAGACGATGTAGCCGCCGGTCGTGTGCAGCACGCCCTTGGGCTTACCCGTCGAGCCCGACGTGTAGAGGATGAACAGCGGATCCTCCGCGCCCATCGGCTCGGGCGCGCACTCCGCCGGCACCTTGGCCGCGATCTCGTGCCACCACACGTCGCGGCCGGCATCCCAGCCGATCTTGCCGCCGGTGTGGCGGACGACCAGCACCTTCTTGACGCCCGGCGCCTTCTTGATCGCCTCGTCGGTGTTTGCCTTGAGCGGCACCGGCTTGCCGCCGCGCAGGCCCTCATCGGCGGTGATGACGACGTTGCTCTCGCAATCGACGATGCGGTTGGCGAGGCTGTCTGGGGAGAAGCCGCCGAACACCACGGAATGAATGGCACCGATGCGCGTGCAGGCCAGCATCGCGTAGGCGGCCTCGGGGATCATCGGCAGGTAGATGGTGACGCGATCGCCCTTCTTGACGCCGAGCTCCTTCAGCGCGTTGGCCATGCGGCAGACTTCGGCGTGCAGCTCGCGATAGGTGATGTGCTTGGACTTCGACGGATCGTCGCCTTCCCAGATGATCGCCGTCTGGTCGCCGCGCTTGGCGAGGTGCCGGTCGACGCAGTTGGCCGACACGTTCAGAACGCCGTCGTAGTACCAGCGGATATGGACGTTGCCGGTATAGTCGACGTCGCGCACCGCGCCGTCGCTGTAGGGCTTGATCCAGTCGATGCGCTTGCCGTGCTCGCCCCAGAACCTGGCGGGGTCCTTGATCGAGGCCTCGTACATCGCCTTGTACTTGGCGTCGTCGACATAGGCGCGCTTGGCCCAGTCGGCGCTGACGTCGATCAGTTCATCGGCCATGGTTCCCTCCCGTCGGCTTTTGCCGCGAATTAAGCGGGTTTTAGCCCGCTCGCGCCGGCCTCGGCAATTCGACTTTGGTGCCCTGGTTTTACTCGTGAAACCAGGTCGTGAAATCCTGGAGCGGCGCGCGCTCGGTGATCAGGCTGTTGGGTACCTCGTCGGGATCGGCGTAGCCCAGCGCCAGGCCGCAGATCACGACCTCGTCGTCGGGGATCTTCAGCTCGCGACGCACGACGTGCTGGTAGCGGCTGAAGGCGGCCTGCGGGCAGGTATGCAGGCCCTTCTCGCGCGCCAGCAGCATGAGCTGGTCGAGGAAGATGCCGCAGTCGATCCACTGGCCGTTGCCCATGCGGCGTTCGACGCACAGGATCATGCCGACCGGCGCGTCGAAGAAATCGTAGTTCTTGCGGAACTGCTTCAGCATGCCGGCGGCATCGCCGCGCGGCACGCCGAGCAGGGTGTAAAGCTGCTTGCCGACCAGCTTGCGGCGCTGGTCGTACACCGGCGTGAATTCCTTCGGATAGACGTTGTATTCAGCGCCCGGGCCGTTGTCGCCGTCGTCCATCGCCTTGAGGATCGCGGCCGACAGCCGCTGCCGCGCCTTGCCCGTGGTGACATAGAGTTTCCACGGCTGCAGGTTGCCGTTCGACGCCGCGCGGCTCGCGGTCGAGATGATCCATTCGATATCGGCCTGCGGCACGGGATCAGCCTTGAACACGCGCATCGAGCGGCGGGAGTTGATGGCTTCGGACACGCGCATGAAAGATCAGCTCCGATTGAGATGGCGGCGCAGGAAGTCGAAGAGCTTACGCCGGGCGGCGGCGTTCTGCTGCTCCGTGAAGAAATGCGTACCGCCTGGCACAATGAAGGTCTCGACCTCCTTGCCATGGCTCTTCAATGCTTCGGCCATCGCCTGCGCCTGGTCGACCGGCACGTTCTCGTCGCGATCGCCATGGACCAGCAGCACCGGTGCGTCGATCTGTGCCACCCGCAGGATCGGCGAGCGCACCGGCAGGCCTTCGGGGCCGCAGAGATCGTCGAGATAGTCGCGGATGAAGGGATTGGCTTCGCGCCAACGCGACAGGTCCATCGGCCCGTAGAACGAGGCGACGGCACGGATCGGCGGCTTGTGGGCGGCCGCCAGCAGCGCCACCTGGCCACCCATCGAGGCGCCGACCACGGCGATACGGTCCTTGTCGACCAACGGCCGCTTGGCCAGCCAGTCGATCGCTGCCAGCACGTCGAGCGGCTGGCGCAGCCCCTGGTCGCTCTCGCCGTCAGAGCCCAGCCAGCCGCGCAGTGACAGGGCCAACGCCGCGTAGCCGTTCGCCGTGCAGGTCCGCGCCAGCCCGACCATGTTGTGGGCATGACCAGCGAAGCCGTGCAGCAGGATCACCGCGGGATAAGGCGGCGCGCCGGCCTGAGGCTTGAAGAAGTAGCCGCCCAGCGTGACGCCGTGGCCCGGCACCTGGACCTGCTCCGCGTCGGCCACCTCGGGCAATTCGTCCCAGCGATGCGCCACCTCGATCGGCACGCCGTCGGGATCGCGGAACGCCACCGAGTAGTAGCCGGGCGCGAAGTAGTCGAGCTCCTTGGGCGGCTGCAGGATCTCCGCGCCGGCGTCGCGCAGCTCGGCGAACACCTGGTCGACCTGGGCGCGGCTCTCGGCCGACACGGCAAGCCACAGCGCGCCCGGTCCGTAGGAGATGCCTTCCTTGGCCTGGCGCATGACGAAGTGATCGTAGCCGCGCGACCACATCACGCGGTCGGGCCCTGCCCAGACGCGACGAAAGCCAAGCATGGGCAGCCACAGGCGATGGAACGCCACCGAGCGGCCGAGGTCGCTCACTTCCACGGCAGCACCGGCGAAGGAGGGACGCGGCCGCATCAGCGTTGCGGCAACCCGAGCAGCCGCTGCTCGTCGCGCCGCAGATCCTCTTCGCCGGCCAGGAAGAACTCGTCGAGCTGCGGCGGCTTGACCGACGTGCTGCTGAGCATCGCATGCGCCTGGCCGCGATGATGGATCTGATGCTGGAACAGATGCTCCAGGATAGAGGCGATACTGCTGGGCGGCGGCGTGCGGTTGGGCCGCGGCCGCACCAGCCCTTCCGCCAGAGTCGCGTCGGTCTGGCGTTCGCAGAAATCGATCAGCCGCCGATCGCTCTTGCGCTGCGCATCATAGAGCTGATGGGCGTCGGGAAAGTCCGGCGGCGGGTCGTCGTAGCGTTTGAGCACCGTCGGATCGCGATGCAGCGCGTCAATATAATAGATGTCGACCCACAGGATGTGGTTCAGCGTCGCCCGGAGCGACGGGAAGAAGCCCGTGCGCCGCTCGGCGAACTCGGCCGGTGTCAGTTCCTTGCAGGCCGTCAGCAGCCGGTGATTGGACCAGGCATTGTTGCCGGCCATGGCGACGAAGTGACTGACCAACCCCGTCGCCATGGCCGTTATTTCTTACGCCGCCTGCGCGAGATTGCGCAGCACGTAGTGCAGCACGCCGCCGTTCTTGAAGTACTCGATCTCCTCGGCGGTATCGATGCGGCAGGTCAGGACCACCTTCTCGCTCGTGCCGTCGCGGCGATGGATGGTGAGCGGCACGTCCATGCCGGGCTTCAGCCCGCCATCGATGCCGCCGACGTCGAAGCTCTCGTGGCCGGTGAGGTTCAGCGTCTTGCGCGTCATGCCGTCCTTGAACTGCAGCGGCAGGACGCCCATGCCCACGAGGTTCGAGCGATGGATGCGCTCGAAGGTCTCGCACACCACGGCCTTCACGCCGAGTAGGTTCACGCCCTTGGCCGCCCAGTCGCGCGACGATCCGGTGCCGTACTCCTTGCCGGCGATCAGGATCTGCGGCGTGTGCTCCTTCTTGTAGCGCATCGCCACGTCGTAGATCGGCTCGGGCTGGTCGGTCTGGAAGTGGTGGGTGAAGCCGCCCTCGACACCCGGCACCATCTCGTTCTTGAGACGGATGTTGGCGAAGGTGCCGCGCATCATCACCTCGTGATTGCCGCGCCGCGTGCCGTACTGGTTGAAGTCCTTGGCCTCGACGCCGTGCTCGCCCAGGTACTTGCCGGCCGGGCTGTCCTTCTTGATCGAGCCGGCGGGCGAGATGTGGTCGGTCGTGATCGAATCGCCGAACTGGCCGAGCGGGCGTGCGCCCTCGATGTTGGCGATGCTGCCCGGCGTCTTGCCCATGCCGTCGAAGTACGGCGGGTTGCGCACGTAGGTCGACTTGTCGTCCCAGCTATAGGTCAAGGTCGGCTTGGTCTTGATGCTGCGCCAGAACTTGTCGCCCTTGAAGACGTCGGCATAGCGCTTCTTGAAGGCCTTGGCCGTGACGTACTTGTCGACCAGCTTCGAGACTTCCAGGTTCGAAGGCCACAGGTCCTTCAGGTAGACGGGCTTGCCGCCCTTGCCGATGCCGATCGGATCCTTGGTGATGTCGATCTTCATCGAGCCGGCCAGCGCGTAGGTCACGACCAGCATGGGCGAGGCGAGGTAGTTGGCGCGGGTCAGCGGATTGACGCGGCCTTCGAAGTTGCGGTTGCCCGACAGCACGGCGCAGACCACGAGGTCGGCATCGTTGATCGCCTTGGTCACCGGATCGGGCAGCGGGCCGGAATTGCCGATGCAACTGGTGCAGCCGTAGCCCACGAGGTTGTAGCCGATCTTGTCGAGGTCCTTCTGCAGGCCCGAGGCCGCGAGATATTCGGTGACGACCTGCGAGCCCGGCGCCAGCGAGGTCTTGACCCACGGCTTGACCTTGAGCCCGTGCTTGACCGCGTTGCGCGCGATCAGGCCGGCGCCCAGCATGACGTACGGGTTCGACGTGTTGGTGCACGAGGTGATGGCGGCGATGACGATGTCGCCATGGCCGAGATCGTAGTCGGTGCCTTCGCACTTCACGCGCTTGCCATCGTCCTTGCGGTCGAATTCCTTCTCCATGTTGGTGACGAACTGCGACGCCGCCTGGGAGAGCGGCACGCGGTCCTGCGGACGCTTCGGTCCGGCGAGGCTCGGCTCGACCTCGGCGAGGTCGAGATGCAGCGTGTCGGTGAAGATCGGCTCGGGCGACTTCTTGGAGCGCCACAGGCCCTGCTTCTTGGCGTAAGCCTCCACGAGCTTGGCGGCCGGGCCGCGGTTGGTGGTCTTGAGGTAGCCCAGCGTGATCTCGTCGGCCGGGAAGAAGCCGCAGGTGGCGCCGTACTCCGGTGCCATGTTGGCGATGGTGGCGCGGTTGGCGAGCGGCAGGTCGTCGAGGCCCTCGCCGTAGAATTCGACGAACTTGTTGACCACGCCCTTCTTGCGCAGCATCTGCGTAACGGTGAGCACCAGGTCGGTGGCGGTGGCACCCTCGCGCAGCTTGCCGGAGAGCTTGAAGCCCACGACATCGGGAATCACCATCGGCATGGCCTGGCCGAGCATGGCGGCCTCGGCCTCGATGCCGCCGACGCCCCAGCCCAGCACGCCCAGCCCATTCACCATCGTGGTGTGGCTGTCGGTGCCGACCAGCGTGTCGGGATAGGCGATCGTCTCGCGGCCTTCCTTCTTGGTCCACACGACCTGCGCCAGGTATTCGAGGTTCACCTGGTGGCAGATGCCGGTGCCGGGCGGCACGACGCGGAAATTGTCGAACGCCATCTGGCCCCAGCGCAGGAACTGGTAGCGCTCGAGGTTGCGCTCGTACTCCAGCGCGACGTTGGCCTTGAAGGCGCCGGTGTTCCCGAAATTGTCGACGATCACCGAGTGGTCGATCACGAGGTCGACCGGCACCAGCGGATTGATCTTCTTGGCGTCGCCGCCGAGCTTGCCCATGGCGTCGCGCATGGCGGCGAGGTCGACCACGGCGGGCACGCCGGTGAAGTCCTGCATCAGCACACGGGCGGGGCGGAAGTTGATCTCCTTGACCGACTTGCCGCCGTTCTTCAGCCAATCGGCGAAGGCGGCAATGTCGGTCTTCTTGACGGTCGTGCCGTCCTCATGACGGACAAGGTTTTCCAAAAGCACGCGCAGCGAGAACGGCAGGCGGCTGAGGTCGCCGACCTGCTTTTCGACGGCCTTGAGGCTGAAATAGGTGTAGCTCCTGCTGCCGACCTTCAGTGTCTTGCGAGCCTTGAAGCTGTTGGGATGGGCGGCGGCCATGATGATACTCCTGACGGTCGATCGCGTGCGGGCGGGTGGCAAAATAGGGGCATGGAAGGGCACAGGCAATCGGCGGATGCGGTCACCGGTCCGTTGTGCCAGATTGCCCGCATGCAGCCGAAAATAGCCCGGATTCTTGTGGCTTTTGCACTGCTCGTGACCGCCTGCAGTGGCGCGTCGGCGCAGCGCAATGCCGTCGAGGCCTGGGATCCGTCGGCGCGCGACTTCGGCCGCCTGCCGGTCGAGCCCAACATGCCGTCCGATGCCCGGAATTCGACGCTCGAGGCGCTGAACAAGATCCTGGCGAGCTCCAAGCTCTCCGATTTCGACCGGTCGATCTATCTCAGCATCCGCGCCTATCAGCTCAACCGGGTCGGCCGCCAGACCGACAGCCAGAAGGACATCGCTGCGATGGGCAAGGTCCTGCCCACGGCCTGGCAGCTGGTGCTGTCGAGCACGCTGCCGGAGCTGGCCGGCGGCGGCGATCGTGCGGCGGCCTTGCGCACCCTCGACAGCGCCCTGCAGCAGAAGCCGGGCGATTCCTGGCTGGTGATCGCCCAGGCCCGCGTCTACATGCAGCTCGCCGATTTCCAGCGCGCGCTTGCCCTGCTCGACGAGGCGCTGGCCGGCTCGACCTCGCCGGCCGATCGGCGCAGCGCGCTCTACTATCGCGGCCATGCTTATTTCGATCTCGGCCAGTACGCCCAGGCGGCGGACGATTTCGATGCCACCCTGGCCGGCCGGCCGTCCTTCCGGGCGCGGTTGGGACCGCTCCTGTGGCGCTACGCGGCGCAGGTCCGTGCCCGGCGCGATGCGCGCGCCCTGCTGGCCAAGGATGTCGGCAACGAGAATCTCAGCGAATGGCCGGCGCCGATCGCCAAGTTTCTGCTGGGCAAGATGTCTGCCGGCGAGCTCGAGGTCACGGCCGAGACCGATGAGGCGGCCAGCCGCACCAACGGCAAGTGCGCGGCCTCCTTCTTCATCGGCATCGACGCCCTCCGCCGCGGCGACAAGCAACGCGCCCGCGAGCAGCTCCAACTGACCCAGGCCCGCTGCCCGACCGTGTCCGAGTTGAACTGGGCCGCCGCGAGCGAGCTCAAGCGGCTTTGATCTTCCGGACCGCCGGCCTCTGGCCGGCTCATGCGGAGCGCGGACCTCCAAGTCCGCTCATAATCTTCGTCTTCCGGACCGCGCGCCTCCCGCGCGCTCATGAGCGCGCGGTCCAGAAGATAATGAGCGGACCTGGAGGTCCGCGCTCCGAAGACTATGATGCTGGCCAGAGGCCGGCGGTCTGGAAGACTCAGACCACCACCGCCAGCGGCGCGATGAACCTCGTGATCTCCGACAGCACATACGCCGGCTGCTGGAGGTGCGGGCTGTGGCCGCAGTCGGGGACCAGGCGGGTCTCGCAATAGCCGCCGACCTTGCCGGCGATGATGCCGAGCTGCAGCTCGCTGCCGTATTCGTCGTCCTCGCCCTGGATCGCCTGCACCGGCACGACGACGCCGGGCAGGCGGCCGTCGGCGTCCATCGGCTCGAAGCCCGGCGCCACCCAGGCGTCCGACCACAGGTGAAAGGCGCCGTCGGTATTGTCGCCGTGATACCTCATCAGGCGCCGGCGCAGGTCGCCCGTGGCGAACGCCTCGCGCGCCGCGACGATGCTCGCCACGCACACCGGCTCGTTGATGGCATGGGCGGCCAGCGTCACCACGGCGCGCAATGGCTCGGGATCGCGCGCGGCGTAGTTCAACGCGATGGTGCCGCCGTCGCTGTGGCCGACCAGCACGCAGTCCTCGACTCGCAGCGTCTGCAGCAGGCGCGGCAGCACCTCGTCGGCCTCGATCTCCATGTACTTTTGGCCAGGGTCGGCCGGCCACCGGCTCGAGCCGCCATAACCGGTGCGGTCATAGACGATGCCGGCCGTGCGCGTGGCATCGCAGAGCTTCTGCGGAAAGTCGCGCCACATCTCGATGCAGCCCAGCCCCTCATGCAGGAACACCAGGGTCGTGCGCTCGAACCCGTCGGTCTGCTGCGGCACCAGCCGGCGCACCCGCAGCCGGCGGTCGCCGAGGTCCAGAAGTTCATCTGAAGTCGTCACCCCATCAGATGTAACCGTCGGCAGGCGTTGTGAGAAGGCAAGCCGTGCTAGGATCGTGTCAGGGGCAATCAGGCGGAAAGGAGGACCGCACCGATGAGGGTCCTTCTCGTCGAGGACAGCATCGAGCTCGTCGCGTTGCTGAAGAAAGGCCTGGCGCAGGGCGGCTTCTCCGCCGATTCCGTGCGCACGGCCGCCGACGCCGCGCACGCGCTCGCCACCATGCGCTACGCCGCGATGGTCCTCGACCGCGGCCTGCCCGACGAAGACGGCCTCAACCTGCTGCGCGACATGCGCCGGCGCGGCGATTCCACGCCGGTCCTGGTGCTGACGGCGCGCGACGGCGTCACCGACCGCGTCGCCGGCCTGCGCGAAGGCGCCGACGACTACATGGCGAAACCCTTCGCCATGGAGGAGCTCATCGCCCGCCTGCAGGCCCTGCTGCGGCGCTCCGACAACCTGCTCGGCCGACGACTGACCTTCGGCAACGTGGCGCTCGACACCGAGGGCCGCCAGGTGATCATCAACGGCGTGGTGCGCGCCTTCCCGGCGCGCGAGACCGCGGTGCTGGAGATCCTGCTCCGGCGCAGCGGCAACGTCGCGCCCAAGCGACTGTTCGAGGACCACCTGTTCGGCCTGTCGGGCGATGTCGGCTCGAACGCCGTCGAAGTCTATGTCCATCGCCTGCGCAAGATGCTGGCCGACAACGGCGCCACGGTGAAGATCCATACCGTGCGCGGCGTCGGCTACCTGATGGCCGAGGAAAAGACCGGGATAACCAACGGGTGACCGACGGGTGAACCGCTTCCGTTCGATCCTCTCGCGTGTCGTGGCGCTGCACGTCGTGGCGATCGGCGTGATCTCGATCGTGATGCCGCTGGCGCTCTACTGGCTGCTCAACGAGGCGGCCAACGGCCTGCATCGCGACGTCCTGCGCAGCCAGGCGGTGACGATCGGCGGCTTCCTGAGGCCGCACGCCAACGGCGTGGTGCTCGACATCCCGCCCGAGCTGGAGCCGCTCTATGCCGGCAGCTACGGGCTCTATTCCTACGCCGTGCTCGACTCCGAGGGCAAAGTCCTGTTCTCGTCGCGCAACGACGGCAGCGCGCTGTTCCCGCCCAAGGAGACGCGCAGCGGCGACTGGCAGATGCGCCGGCGCAGCACGGGCTCGGTGCTGTTCGGCGTCAGCGTGGCGCGCACCGTGGATGGCCGCACTTACCTGATCCAGGTGGCGCAGGACCTGTCGCATCGCGACGTCATCATCGACGACATCGTCGCCTCGTTCTTCCCCAGCGTCGCCTGGATCACCTTCCCCTTGCTGCTGGCGCTGCTCCTGATCGACATCATGATCTTCCGTCGGGCGCTGAAGCCGGTGCGCGAAGCCTCGACCACGGCGGCAGCGATCGGCCCGACCAGCACCGAGGTGCGCCTGCCCGAAACCGCGATGCCGACCGAGATCATGCCGCTGGTGCATGCCGTCAACCAGGCGCTCGATCGCCTCGAGAGGGGCTTTCGCGCCCAGCGCGATTTCACCGGCGACATGGCGCACGAGCTGCGCACGCCGCTCACCATCATCCGCGCCCGCGTCGATTCGCTGGAGCCCGGCCCCCTGCGTGAGGAGCTGCGCAAGGATCTCGAGAACATGACGCACATCGTCAACCAGGTGCTCGACATTGCCGAGCTCGAAAGCTTCATCGTCGCCGGCGACGCCCGCGCCGACCTGCAGGCGGTCTGTGCCGAGGCCGTCGCCTTCATGGCGCCGGTCGCCGTCGCTCAGTCCAAGAACATCGCGCTGGGCGGCAGCGAGGAGCCGGTCTGGGTGGTCGGCCATTCCGAGGCGCTGTTCCGGGCCGTGCGCAACCTGATCGAGAACGCCATTCGTCACGCCCCGGTCGGCGGGTCGATCGAGGTCGAGGTCTCGGCCGACGGCACGGTGCGCGTGCTCGACGACGGGCCGGGCGTGGCCGAGGCCGAGCGCGAGAGCATCTTCCGGCGCTTCTGGCGGCGCGACCGCACCAAGGCTGAAAGCCGTGGCCTGGGGCTCGCGATCGTGGCCCGCGTCGCCGAGACCCACGACGGCAGCGTCACGGTCGAGAACCGGCCGACCGGCGGTGCCGTCTTCACCTTGCGCCTGCGGCCGGCGGCCGGCTTGACCGGCGCAAATTGACTGTGGCTATGTGGTCACTGGAGCGCCGCAAAAGCCCAAAAAATCAGCGGGCAATCAAATGAAGGCGGTCCCAGGGAGCGAGAGCAGGGATGACGACGGGAACGGCCGATAGCGCGACCGACGCTCGGGACACGTTTCCCAAGCTTCTGGCCGAGCGCGCCCGTACCAGCCCCGACCGGCCGGCCTATCGCGAGAAGGAATACGGCATCTGGCAGAGCCACAGCTGGGGCCATGTCGCGGCCGAGATCCGGCTGTTCGCCGCGGGGCTGGCCGATCTCGGCTTCCGCCGCGGTGATCGTCTGATCGTGGTCGGCGACAACCGTCCCTTGCTCTACTGGTCGATGTGCGCCGCGCAGTCGCTGGGCGGCGTGCCGGTGCCGGTCTATCAGGATTCGGTGGCCGATGAGCTCGCCTACGTTGTCGAGCATGCCGGTGCGCGCTTCGCCTTGGCCGAGAACCAGGAGCAGGTCGACAAGCTTCTGGAGATCCAGAAGAAGGTGCCGACGCTCGAGGTCGTGATCTACCAGGACCCGCGTGGGCTGAGGCACTACACGGGCCTGCTGTCGAGCGACGAGGTGCAGGCGCGCGGCGCCAGGCGGCTGGAGGCGACGCCCGATCTCGTCTCCGCCGAGGTCGCACGGGGCCGCGGCTCGGACGACGCCATCATGCTCTACACCTCGGGCACGACCGGTCGGCCCAAGGGCGCGGTGCTGAGCTACGACAACCTGATCTGGGCGGCCAAGGCCGGCGGCGACTTCGACGGCCTGAAGGAAGGCGACGAGCTCCTCTCTTACCTGCCGATGGCCTGGGTCGGCGATCACATCTTCTCCTATGCCCAGTGCTACGTCGTCGGGCTGGTCGTGAACTGCCCGGAATCGGCGGCGACGGTGATGACCGATCTGCGCGAGATCGGCCCGACCTATTACTTTGCGCCGCCGCGCGTGCTCGAGAACCTGATCACCCAGGTGACGATCCGCATGGAAGACGCGGGCTTCATCAAGCGTCGGCTGTTCCAGTTTTTCATGGCGGTGGCGCGCAAGGTCGGGCCCAACCTGCTCGATGGCCGGCCGGTGTCGCTGCTCGACCGCCTGCTCTACGGGCTGGGCAACCTGCTGATCTACGGGCCGCTCAAGAACACGCTGGGCATGAGCCGCGTGCGCGTTGCTTACACGGCGGGCGAGGCGGTGGGGCCGGAGATCTTCAACTTCTATCGCGCGCTCGGCGTGAACATGAAGCAGCTCTACGGCCAGACCGAGGCCTCGGTGTTCGTCACCATCCATCCCAACGGCGAGGTCTTCCCCGACACGGTCGGCAAGCCGGTCGCCAATGTCGAGCTCAGGATCGCCGATTCGGGCGAGGTGCTCTATCGCAGCCCCGGCGTGTTCAAGGAGTATTTCAAGAATCTTGAGGCGACCAACGACACCAAGACCGCCGACGGATGGGTCCATACCGGCGACGCGGGCTACCTCGACGACCGCGGGCACCTGCGCATCATCGATCGCGCCAAGGATGTCGGGAAGCTGAACGACGGTACGCTGTTCGCGCCCAAGTTCATCGAGAACAAGCTGAAGTTCTTCCCGCACATCAACGAGGCGGTGGCGTTCGGCCATGGCCGCGACTTCGTCGCGGTGTTCGTCAACATCGACATGACGGCGGTCGGCGACTGGGCCGAGCGGCGCAACTTCTCCTATGCGAGCTACCAGGAGCTGGCGGCACGCAAGGAGGTCTACGACCTGGTGCAGGGCGAGATCGAGCGGGTCAATCGCGACCTCGGCGGCGATCCGCGCATGGCCGGCGCCCAGATCCGCCGATTCCTGATTTTGCACAAGGCGCTCGACGCCGACGACGGCGAGCTCACGCGCACCAACAAGGTGCGCCGCGGTTTCATCGGCGAGCGCTACAAGCCCCTGGTCGACGCGCTCTACGGCAACGCCCGGTCCGCCCACATCAAGGTCGACGTCACCTTCGAGGACGGCCGCAAGGGCTCGATCGAAGGCGACGTCGAGATCCGCGACCTGGCGCCCCATCCCGGCGCCGGCGGCGCGGTACCGCTGCGGAAGGCGAGCTGACGGCAATGACCGCGCGTACGCGTTCCTTCAACGAAGTCCTGCTGTCGGTCGAGAACATCAGCCTGTCGTTCGGCGGCGTGAAGGCGCTGTCCGACATCAGCTTCGACATCGCCAAGGGCGAGATCCGCGCCATCATCGGGCCCAACGGCGCAGGCAAGTCGTCGATGCTGAACTGCATCAACGGCTTCTATCATCCACAGGAAGGCGCCATCACCTACAAGGGCGTGCGCCGCAGCCAGATGCGCCCGCACGAGGCGGCCGAGCAGGGCATCGCCCGCACCTTCCAGAACATCGCCCTGTTCCGCGGCATGTCGACTCTCGACAACATCATGACCGGACGCAACCTGCGCATGAAGACCGGCCTCTTCTGGCAGGCCTTGCATGTCGGCCCGGCGGCGCGCGAGGAGATCGAGCATCGCCAGGCGGTCGAGAAGATCATCGATTTCCTCGAGATCCAGCACATCCGCAAGGTGCCGGTCGGCCAGCTGCCCTACGGCCTGCAGAAGCGCGTCGAGCTCGGCCGCGCGCTCGCCGCCCAGCCCGAGCTGCTGCTGCTCGACGAGCCGATGGCCGGCATGAATATCGAGGAGAAGCAGGACATGTGCCGCTTCGTGCTCGACGTGAACGACGAGTTCGGCACCACGATCTGCCTGATCGAGCACGACATGGGTGTCGTCATGGACATCTCCGACCGCGTCGTCGTCCTCGACTACGGCAAGAAGATCGGCGACGGCGTACCCGATGAAATCAAGAACAACCAGGCGGTCATCGACGCCTATCTCGGGGTGAGTCATTGAGCATGTTTGACGCACGGCGATCCGATCGCGAACGCTGTCATCCCGAGCGCAGCGAGGGACCTTTCCTGTTGCCTCAAAGGTCCCTCGCTGCGCTCGGGATGACAGCAATGTTGTCGAAGAGGGGTGCGCCATAATGGGTTTCTTCCTCGAAGTCCTGATCGGCGGCCTTCTCGCCGGCGTGCTCTATTCGCTCGTCGCGCTGGGCTTCGTGCTGATCTTCAAGGCGTCGGGCGTGTTCAACTTCGCCCAGGGCGCCATGGTGCTGACCGCGGCGCTCGCCCTGGTGCGCACGCTCGACATCGCGCAGAAGGAATGGCACTGGCCGTTCTGGCTCGCCCTGGTCGCGGGCTTCCTGTTCGCCGCCTTCGTCATGGCGATCATCGCCTGGGCGTCGGAGCGGCTGGTGCTGCGCAAGCTGGTGAACCAGGAAGGCATCATCCTGTTCATGGCGACGATCGGCATGACCTTCTTCATCGAAGGCCTTGCCCAGACCGTGTTCGGCGCCGACGTCTATCCCCTCAATATAGGCCTGCCCAAGGAGCCGATCTTCATTCTCGAATCGGTGTTCGACGGCGGCATCCTGGTGAATGAGCTCGACATCTGGGCCGCCGTGATCGCCGGCCTCCTGGTGGCGGGCCTGGCGCTGTTCTTCCAGAGGACGCGCATCGGCCGCGCGCTGCGCGCCGTCGCCGACGATCACGCGGCCGCCCAGTCGGTCGGCATCCCGCTGAACCAGATCTGGTTCATCGTCTGGCTGGTGGCGGGCCTCGTCGCCCTGGCTGCCGGCGCGGTATGGGGCAGCAAGCTCGGCGTGCAGTTCTCGCTGACGCTCCTGGCGCTGAAGGCGCTGCCGGTGCTGATCCTGGGCGGCTTCACCTCGGTGCCGGGCGCCATCATCGGCGGACTGATCATTGGCGCCGGCGAAAAGCTTGCCGAGGTCTTCCTCGGGCCAATGATGGGCGGCGGCATAGAAATCTGGTTCGCCTATGTGCTGGCGCTTCTGTTCCTGCTGGTCAGGCCGCAGGGCCTGTTCGGCGAGCGCATCATCGAGCGCGTATAGGGGAGGCGGGTCGTGTTCTATCGCGAGGCCGGCCAGTTCAAGGTGAGCTACGCGGCGGACCAGGCGGTCTTCCCGATCGCCCAGGACCGCATCGCCATGCTGGCGCTGCTGCTGATCGCCTTCCTGGTCGTACCGTTCGTCGCCAGCGAATACGTCTATCGCGCCGTTCTGATCCCGGTGGTGATCCTGTCGCTGGCGGCGATCGGGCTGAACGTGCTGATGGGCTATTGCGGCCAGGTCTCGCTGGGATCGGGCGCCTTCATGGCGGTCGGCGCCTACGCCGCCTACAACTTCGCGATCCGCCTGCCGTTCCTCAATCCGTTCGTCTGCATCCTGCTGGGCGGCTTCGTCGCGGCCGGTGTCGGCATCGCCTTCGGCGTGCCGAGTCTTCGCATCAAGGGCTTCTATCTCGCCTGCGCCACGCTCGCCGCGCAATTCTTCGCCGACTGGGCCTTCCTGCGCATCAAGTGGTTCACCAACTACACGCCGTCGGGCTCGATCAACGCCCCGCCGCTCGAGATCCTGGGCGTCGACCTGTCGTCGCCGACCGCCAACTACATCGTCTGTCTGGTCTTCACCGTCGTGCTGGCGATCGCCACCAAGAACATCGTGCGCGGACATATCGGCCGGCAATGGATGGCGATCCGCGACATGGACATCGCGGCCGAGATCATCGGCGTGCAGCCGATGTACGCCAAGCTGACCGCCTTCGCCGTATCGTCGTTCCTGATCGGCGTGGCGGGCGGCCTGTGGGCCTTCGTCTATCTCGGCTCGTGGGAGCCCGCGGCCTTCTCGATCGATCGCTCCTTCCAGCTCATGTTCATGATCATCATCGGCGGGCTGGGCTCGATCCTGGGCAGCGTGCTGGGCGCGGCCTTCATCGTGCTGCTGCCGATCTTCCTCAACCAGGCGCTGCCGCCGTTCGGCGCGCTGTTCGGCTGGAGGATCAGCACCGCCACGGTCTCGCACTTCGAGGCCATGATCTTCGGCGCCCTGATCATCTTTTTCCTGATCGTCGAGCCGCACGGGCTCGCGCGATTGTGGTCGGTGGCGAAGGAGAAGCTTCGGTTGTGGCCCTTTCCGCACTGAGCGGGACGGTCTAGGTTTTGGGACAAGGACGGCCTTCGGGGACCGTTCAACTTATGAGGAGGAAACGAATGGGTCTTCGCAAGCTCGCGCTGCTCGGCGCGGCGATCGCCTCGGCAGGCGTCATCGTCGCAACGGCCGCTCAGGCGCAAAACGAGCAGTTCATCCCGGGCCTGGTCTACCGGACCGGCGCCTACGCCCCCAACGGCATTCCCTTCGCCGACGGCGTGCGCGACTACATCACCATGCTCAACGAGCGTGACGGCGGCATCAACGGCGTGAAGATCACGTTCGAGGAATGCGAGACCGGCTACGCCACCGACCGTGGCGTCGAATGCTACGAGCGCCTCAAGGGCAAGGGTCCGACGGGTGCGGCCTATTTCAGCCCGCTCAGCACCGGCATCACCTTCGCGCTGACCGAGAAGGCGCCGGGCGACAAGGTGCCGTTGATCACCATGGGCTACGGCCGCTCGGAGAGCCGCGACGGCGCAGTGTTCGAATGGAACTTCCCGCTGCTCGGCACCTACTGGACCGCGGCCAACGTCGCCGTCCAGCACATCGCCAAGGAGATCGGCGGCCTCGACAAGCTCAAGGGCAAGAAGATCGCGCTGCTCTATCACGATTCGCCCTACGGCAAGGAGCCGATCGCGGCGCTCGAGGCGATGTCCAAGAAGTACGGCTTCGAGTTCCTGCCCATCCCGGTCCCGGCGCCGGGCAGCGAGCAGAAGTCGCAGTGGCTGCAGATCCGCCAGCAGCGGCCCGATTACGTGCTGCTGTGGGGCTGGGGCGTCATGAACTCCGCCGCCGTCACCGAGGCGGGCAACGTCAACTATCCGCGCGACAAGATGATCGGCGTGTGGTGGTCGGGTGCCGAGCCCGACGTCGTGCCGGCCGGCGACAAGGGCGCGGGCTACAAGGCGCTGATGCTGCAGCATCCCGCCGGCAAGTCGGCGGTCTATGCCGACCTCGAGAAGTACGTCATCGGACCGGGCAAGTCGCTCGCCAAGCCCGACGAGATCGGCTCGGTGCTGTACAATCGCGGCCTGATCAACTCGATGCTGGGCACCGAGTCGATCCGTACCGCCATGGCCAAGTTCGGCAACAAGCCGATGACCGGCGAGCAGGTGCGCTGGGGCATCGAGCATCTCGACCTCACCGCCGACCGCATCAAGCAGCTCGGCTTCGAGGGCATGATCGGCCCGATCAAGGTCTCGTGCTCCGACCACGAGGGCACGCGGCTGAGCCGCGTCCACCAGTGGGACGGCAAGAAGTGGAACGTGATCTCCGACTGGTACACGGCCGACGATTCGATCCTCGCGCCGATGGTCAAGGAAACGGCCGCCAAGTACGCGACCGAGAAGAAGATCACGCCGCGCGACTGCTCGAAGGAGAGCTGAGATCAAAGGAAACCTCGTCCTGAGGAGCGGCCCGAAGGGCCGCGTCTCGAAGGACGGCCACAGTCTTGCTGTGGCCCACCCTTCGAGACGCAGCGCTACGCGCTGCTCCTCAGGGTGAGGACTTTTCGCAAAGGGGCAGTATGAGCGTTACAACGCCGGCACCTGCCGCGGCCGCCAACGTCATCGACGTCGCCAGCATCGAGGTCATCTACAACCACGTCATCCTGGTGCTGAAGGGCGTGTCGCTCACGGTGCCGGAAGGATCGATCGTGGCGCTGCTGGGCGCCAACGGCGCCGGCAAGTCGACGACGCTGAAGTCGATCTCCAACCTGCTCCTGGCCGAGCGCGGCGAGGTCACCAAGGGCCAGATCCATTGCCGCGGCGAGCGTGTCGACGGGCTGTCGCCCAACGACCTGGTGAAGCGCGGCGTCATCCAGGTGATGGAAGGCCGGCATTGCTTCGGCCATCTCACGGTCGAGGAGAACCTGCTGACCGGGGCGTTCATCCATGGCGGCAAGCGCCGCCAGATCGCCGACGATCTCGAGAAGGTCTATCACTACTTCCCGCGCCTCAAGGTGCGGCGCGCCAGCCAGGCCGGTTACACCTCGGGCGGCGAGCAGCAGATGACGGCGATCGGCCGCGCGCTGATGAGCCGGCCCAACACCATCCTGCTCGACGAGCCGTCGATGGGGCTGGCGCCGCAGCTCGTCGAGGAGATCTTCGAGATCGTGAAGAACCTCAACGAGCAGGAGAAGGTCTCGATCCTGCTGGCCGAGCAGAACACCAACGTCGCCCTGCGCTATGCCCACTACGGCTACATCCTGGAGAACGGCCGCGTGGTGCTCGACGGCGACGCCGCCTCGTTGCGCGAGAACGAGGACGTGAAGGAGTTCTATCTCGGCATCGGCGGCGAGGGCCGCCGCTCGTTCCGCGACGTCAAGCACTACCGGCGGCGCAAGCGGTGGCTCTGAGGATGCCCATGAAAAAGTCTGAGCAGAGTCGGCGGGGCCGGGCAAGAGACGACGCGCCGCTGACCGCTGCCGAGCTTCGGACTGCGAGGCCGGCGCGAGCTGCCATCTCTCACATTGTTGAAGCCGTTCGTCGACGTCGCCGGCCAAGCGACGAAAACAAGTCGCTTGTTGCGAGGTCGAGGCCGCGCGCCTAGGTGCGCATAAGCGTCATCCACGCCGCGAAGGCAAGCGGCGGCAGCGCGACGAGGTCGGCGATGGCGATGGTGCGCAGCGCGCCCGCCGGATTGCCGTAGAGCGCATAGAAGCCCAGGAAGCCCACGACGTTGATCGCGGCGGCCAGCAGCGCGGCCGGCCGCACGCCGGGCGCCCAGCTTGCCCATAGGCAGAGGATGCCGACCAGCGCCAGCAGCAGCGCGCGATGGCGCATCAGCACCAGCAATGTCGTGTCGCTGGGCGCGATGCCGTAGAGACGCGACAGCGTCTCGGGAACGAACACCGGCGCGACCGGCATCAGGTGAATGGCGCCGACGATGGCGAAGGCAAGGGCAGTCCACATGCCGTCGAGCATTGGCGGGCGGCGGGTATTAGGCAATTACCTCGCAGGTAGAGTGACTTCGGGGGCCCCCATCTGGATGCGATTCCTCGCCCTAACCCCGTGGTTTAGGGTCGAGGAGGAGTGGGACATGGCTAGGTCCTGCGCTACTACATCGCGAGAACCTGATGCATTGGGTCATCCAAGACGATCTGCGTTACGAAAGCGGTCTGCGATTCCTCGCCGAGCACCTGCCGCGGTGGGGAATCCCGCACAGCCTGCATCAGGTCGTCCCGATCGTCGGCCAGATCATCCCCGACATCTCTCCGGAGGGGAACGTGATCGTGATCGGCTCCTACTCAATGCGCCACGTCGCCCGCGAGAAGGGCTGGGTGCCGGGCTGTTTCGACGTGGGCCATCTCCAGCACGAGGATTTCCTAGTCGCATGGAAGCACCACATGTTGAACGCGGACTGCGTGGTCTGTTCGTTACAGGATGCGCCGCACTACTTCCGTGATCCCTCGTTCGTGCGCCCGGCCAGCGACACCAAGGCGTTCCCAGCCAAGGTCTATGGTCGGGAAGAGTTCATGGAATGGCGTGACAAGGTCCAGCGGATGGTCGACACCGCCAAGCCCGATGAACGTCTCGACGTGACCACGGATACGCGTCTGGTGATCTCTCCCCCGCGAGAGATCGCTCAGGAGACTCGATGCTGGATCGTCGACCGCAAGCTGGTGACGGCCTCAGTGTATCGGCGATACGAGACGGTCATCTATGAAAGCAACGTGGACGAGGATGTGCGTGCGTTCGCTCAGTCCATGGCCGAGCAGGCGTGGCAGCCGCATCGCGCCTACGTGCTTGACGTGGGTCGGGTCGGCGGCCAGTTGAAGGTCGTCGAAGTCAACACCCTGAACAGTGCCGGCTTCTACGCCGCTGATATGCAGAAGCTGGTCGAGGCAATCGAAGCGATGGAGTTTACATGAACGACGAGTGGACGACGCTGTTGCGCGACTAAGCCGAATTATCCGACAGCTTCATCAGGATGAGGCCGCTCACGATCAGCACGGCCGCCGCGATACGTCCGAAGCTCGCCTGCTCGCCCAGGATGACGATGCCGAAGATGAAGGCGCCGGCGGCGCCGATGCCGGTCCACACCGAGTAGGCGGTGCCGAGCGGCAGCGTCTTCATCGAGATCGACAGCAGGATCATGCTCGCGACCATGCCCACAAGGCTGATGATGGTCGGCCAGAGCTTCGTGAAGCCCTCCGAATGCTTCATGGCCGAAGCCCACACGATCTCCAGCAGGCCCGCGACGCCCAGATATACCCACGCCATATCGGCTCTCCTTATCCAGAGCCGGGCCGTCCCGGACATGTGCCCATTCGATTGGGGGAGGACGTGGCCTCGCGCCGCCGCATGTAGGCAGGCGGGGCTGCAGCTTCAACCAATCGTGGATCGGTCTTAGAAAAAATCAGGCCGCCTTGCTCTCCGACGCCTTCTTCGGGATCGGCGGCGCGAAGCGGAAAGCCGCCCCCAGCCGGTTCCAGGCATTGATGTTGGCGACCGCGACGCTGAGTGCAATCACCTCGTTCTCGCTGAAGTGCCGGCGCACGCTTTCATAGGCCTCGTCCGGCACGCTGCGCCCGTCGAGCCGCGTCAGCGTCTCGGCCCAGGCGAGCGCCGCGCACTCCTTGTCGGAGAAGATGCCGGCCTCGGGCCAGGTCGCCACCAGGTCGAGCTTCTCCTGCGGCAGGCCGAGCCGCCGCGACACGTTGAGATGGATCTGCAGGCAGAAGGCGCAGTTGTTGATCTGCGACACGCGCAGCTTGGCGAGCTCGACGATCGTCTTGTCGAGACCCGATTCCTCGGTGCTCTTGCCCATGGCCAGCAGGGCAGCCTGCGCGCCAGGCGCGGTCTTCTGGAAGGTCTCGTAGGAAATTCGGATATTCGACATCGGCAACCTCAAGATATTCGAACTCTGATATAAGCGCCGAAGACGGTGGCTGGCAAGATCAGGGCGTTTGCAACCGACGATAGATTGACCGTACGGGTATGCAGGCATAGCAAGAGCGGGTCATGACGACCGACAAGACCAGCGCCCTCATTCTCGAGCATCTGCGCATCCTTCGGCTGGAGATGGGCGAGCTGCGCGCGGACGTGCGCGACATGAGGGGGCGCCTGACCTCCGTCGAGGTCTCCGTGGCGAACTTGCATGGCGATTTTGCCGGCCAATCCGAGAGAATCGACCGTATCGAGGGTCGTCTGGAGCGGGTCGAGCATCGACTGCGGTTGCGCGAAGCCTGAAGTGGAGGCCATGGCGGACGAGCGAAACGACCTGATTCTTGAGCACTTGCGCGCCATCCGATCGGAGTTTGACGAGTTCCGGGAGGACATGAAGGACGTCAAGGGACGCCTGACCTCTTTGGAAGTCTCGGTCACTAACCTCCGCGGCGAAGTTGCTAACTTGCATGGTGACTTTGCCGGTCAATCGGGCCGAATCGATCGGGTCGAGAACAGGCTCGAACGGATCGAGCGCCGTTTAGCCCTATGCGACGCCTAGCGCATCTCTCAAGCCAACTCGGCCTTTCCGCTGCCTTGGCAAAAGGCCGGCCCGGCGGCTACCGTGCCGCAAAGCCAAAGGAAGCGCCCATGTCCAAGCACTACGACACGCTGGAAACCCGCACGCCGGCCGAGCGCGAGAAGGCGCTGATGCAGGCCCTGCCGCAGCAGATCGCCCATGCCAAGGCCAATGCCTCGTTCTTCAAGGACTGGCTGAAGGACGTCGATGCCGCCGCGGTGACCTCGCGCGAGGCGCTCGCCAGGCTGCCGGTTCTGCGCAAGTCCATGCTGGGCGAGGTGCAGAAGAAGAACCCGCCGATGGGCGGCCTCATCGCCGTGCCCATGAGCAAGGTGCGGCACGTCTTCATGTCGCCCGGCCCGATCTACGAGATCGACACCGACGAGCCCGACTATTTCCGCGGCGCGCGGGCGATGCATGCCGCGGGCTTCCGGCCGGGGCACATCGTCTACAACACCTTCTCCTATCACCTGACACCCGCGGGCATCATGATGGAATCGGCCTTGCGGGCGCTGGGCTGCGCCGTCGTCCCGGGCGGCGTCGGCAACACCGAATTGCAGCTCGACGCCATCGCCGGCATCCGGCCCGACTGCTATGTCGGCACGCCGTCGTTCCTGAAGATCCTGATCGAGAAGGCGGCCGAGCTCGGCAAGGACATCTCCTCGCTGAAGCATGCCTTCGTCGGCGCCGAGGCGCTGCCGCCGAGCCTGCGCCAGATGTTCATCGACAAGGGCATGACCTGCCTGCAGAGCTACGGCACGGCCGACTTGGGCACCATCGCCTACGAATCTGAGTCGATCCAGGGCATGACGGTCGACGAGGGCGTGATCGTCGAGATCGTGCGCCCCGGCACCGGCGATCCGGTGCCCGAGGGCGATGTCGGCGAGGTCGTGGTGACGACCTTCAACCGCGCCTATCCGCTGGTTCGCTTCGGCACCGGCGACATGTCGGCGGTGCTGGCGGGCCCCAGCCCCTGCGGACGCACCAACATGCGCATAAAGGGCTGGATGGGCCGTGCCGACCAGCGCACCAAGGTGCGCGGCATGTTCGTCGATCCCGAACAAATCGCCGAGATCGCCAAGAAGCATCCGGGCCTGGGCCGCCTGCGCCTGGTCATCGACTGGGTCAACCAGGCCGACACGATGACGCTCAAGGTCGAGGCGCCGTCGCCGTCCGCCGATCTCGAGAAGGCGATGGAAGGCACCATCCGCACCGTCTGCAAGGTCGGCGGCAAGGTCGAGTTCGCCCAGCCCGGCAGCCTGCCCAACGACGGCAAGGTCATCGATGACGTCCGCAAGTACACATGATCGTTCGTGACGCGCACCCCGCCGACGTCACCGCCGTCCATCGCCTGATCGGGCAACTGGCGGACGCGCCGGACGAGGCGGCGTTCGGCGCCCGCTTCGAGCGGGTTCTCGCGGAAGATGGACATCGCATCGTCGTTGCCGAGATCGACGGTACCGTGGTGGGCGTCCTGCATGTCTTCGAGCGGCCGGCGCTCGAAAAGCCGTGTGAAGCCGTCGTGCAGGCGCTGGTCGTCGACAGCGAAGCCCGCAGCAGCGGTGTCGGCGAAGCACTGATGCGCGAGGCCGAGGCCTGGGCACGCAGCCGGAAGCTTCCGTCGGCATCGCTCTACAGCCGTGTCGACCGCAAGCGGGCGCACGCCTTCTACGAGCGCATCGGCTATCGCGTGAAGGGCACGTCCGTGCGCATGGACCGCACGTTGTCAGATCGCCGGCCGCAATTCGGGTGAGGGTGACATGGATCTGGGGCTTGCCGGCAAGCATGCATTAGTGACCGGCTCGACGGCCGGCATTGGTCTTGCCATCGCCAAGGGACTGGCATCCGAAGGCGCCAGCGTCGTCGTGACGGGCCGCAGCCAGGCGACCGTCGATGCCGCGCTGACGCGCATCAAGGAGGCGGTCGCCGATGCCAAGGTCACGGGCATCGTCGCGGACGGCGGCACAGCCGCCGGCGCCAAGGCCGTGTTCGACAAGGTGCCGGAGGTCGACATCCTGGTGAACAACCTCGGCATCTACGGCCGCAACCCGGCCTTCGAGATCGACGACGGCGAATGGCAGCGCTTCTTCGAGGTCAACGTCATGAGCGGCGTGCGCTTCACGCGTCACTATGCGCCGGGCATGGCCAAACGTGGCTGGGGGCGCGTCGTGTTCGTGTCGAGCGAATCGGCGCTCAACATCCCCAAGGAGATGATCCACTACGGCATGACCAAGACCGCGCAGCTCGCGATCTCGCGCGGCTTCGCCATGGAACTGGCCGGCACCGGCGTCACGGTGAACGCTCTGCTGCCCGGCCCGACCCACACCGAGAACACCGACCGGCTGCGCGCCGAGCGGGCCAAGGCCGCCGGCATCACCGTGGCCGAGATCGAGGCCGCCTTCTTTCGCGATTTCCGTCCGACCTCGCTGCTCCGCCGATTCACCTCGGCCGACGAGGTGGCGGCGCTGGGCGTCTATCTCTGCAGCGAGGCCGCGTCCGGGACGTCGGGCGCGGCCATGCGGGTCGATGGCGGTGTCGTCAACCAGATCATGTGATCAGTTGACGTCGAGCTTCAGCCCTTCCTTGTCGATCACGCCCTTCCAAAGCGCGATCTGCGCGGCGACGAACTTGTCGAACGCCGCCGGCGTGCCGTAGGCGGGGAAGCCCGCCATGGTCGAGAAGCGCTCCTTTGTCTTGGCATCGTCGAGCCAGCCCTTCATCTGGGCGTTGTAGGCCTCGATGACAGGCTTGGGCGTCGCCGCCGGCAGGAACACCCCGAACCAGGTCGACACGTCGAACGGCTTCAGCTCCGGCATGGTCTCGCAGATCGGCACCAGGTCGGGCGTCAGCGGATTGCGCTGCGCCGAGGTCAGCCCCAGCGCCCGGAGCTTGCCGGCCCGCACGAACTCGATCGAGGTCGTGAGGTTGTCGAAGAAGAACTGGGTCACGCCCGCCGTCAGGTCCTGCAGGGCGGGGGCGGCGCCGCGATAGGGGATGTGCTCGGCCTTGGTGCCGGTGAGCTGCAGGAACCAGGCGCCCGACAGGTGCGGCGACTGGCCGGTGCCGGAGGAGGCGTAGGAGACCTTGCCGTTCTGGGCCTTCAGCCAGGCGACGAACTCAGGGACGGTCTTGGCCGGCACCGAGGGATGGACCACCAGCACGTTGGGGGCGGTGATCACGCAGGACACCGGCGCCAGGCTCTGCGGCCCGTAGGGCATGTTGCGGTAGAGCGAGTAGGCGATCGACTGCGGGCCGATATTGCCCATCAGGGCGGTGTGGCCGTCGGCGGCGGCCTTCACGACCTCGTTGGAGCCGATGACGCCGCCCGCGCCCGACTTGTTGTCGGCCACGCAGGACTGGCCCCAAGCCTGCTGCAGGTAGGCCGCCAGCAGGCGGGCGACGATGTCGGTCGTGCCGCCGGGAGCGGCCGGAACGACGATGCGCATGCCCTGGCTCGGCTTCCACGGGCCGTCGGCCGCCACGTCGCGAGGCAACAGATTGGCCACCGGCAGAATGGTCGCAGCGGCGAGCGTAGAGCGGCGGGAAAGCAGGCGTTTCACGGGTTTCCTCGGCGTTCATTAAATATCGTTTAGGTTTCCCGTAACACGGGCGCACTGGCAAATCCGCCACATTTCCCGTATCAATTCGTTGTGCGGTTGCCCCGGATTTCCCCTCCTTCAATGGGGGCCGCGCCAAGGAGGATTATCTTGAAGAGACGCACCTTCGTCTCCGGCAGCGCGGCGCTGGCTGCCGCCGGTTTTGTATCGACGACCGCGCAGGCGGCGAGCATCAAGCCCTACAGCTGGGATCTCAATCCGCCGACCGACACGCGCGAGAATTTCATCGCCTGGGGCAAGTCCCGGGGCGAGGATCCGGTGTTCCTCGGCCAGCGCTGGGACCGCTTCCAGGCCCTGGTCCGCAACAAGGACATCTGGGGCCAGGCGACCATCCGCGCCTTCCTGCTGACGCCGCGCGAGGAGTTCTCGGCGATCAACCCGGCGATCCACAAGCGCGCCTACGAGCACGCCTTCCTCGACATCGGCTATGGCGTGACCATGTCCGGCCCGCACGTCCAGGGCCGCATGACCAACGTGATCGACGTCAAGCGCGGCGAGAAGGTGCTGGAGATCGGCACCGGGTCGGGCGTGCAGTCGGCCTACATCGCCAACCTGACCGAGAACGCCTACACGATCGAGATCATCGCCCCGCTGGCGGCCCGCACCCGCGGCCTCTACGACAAGCTGATCGAGAAGGGCTACACCGAGTTCAAGCACATCAAGACCAAGGCGGCCGACGGCTACTATGGCTGGGAAGAGGCCGGCCCCTTCGACAAGATCATCGTGACCTGCGGTATCGACCACGTGCCGCCGCCGCTGCTGCAGCAGCTCAAGTCGGGCGGCCTGATGGTGATCCCGGTCGGCCCGCCGGGCGCGCAGCGCGTGCTCAAGGTCACCAAGACCCAGGGCGCCGACGGCTCGATCACAACGACCCGCGAGGACATCTACGGCGGCAAGATCGTGCCGTTCGTGCCCTTCACCAAGCTCGAAGGCGACAAGATCGTCGGTACGCATAACCGCTAGGCGGGTGCGTTGAGGGGCTGCGCGCACTGCACGCGCAGCCCACCTCGGCCGCAACGACGGCCCAACAACGGAGTCCCCCCTTGACCGTCACGGTCGATCTCGACCATCGCCCGCCGCTTACCTTTTACCTGTCCGTAGGCCTCGTCGCCGGCAGCATCATTGCGCTGCAGATCGGCATCATGCGCGTGTTCTCCGTCGGCAGCTGGGCCCATTTCGGCTCGCTGGTGGTGAGCCTCGCCATGTTCGGCTTCGGCCTGACCAGCGCCGTGATGTGCGTCGGCAAGGGCTGGTTCGAACGCCACTGGGTAGGTGCGGTCAAGGGTGCCTTGCTGGCCTTCGGCCCGCTGATGGTGGTGTGCAACCTCGCCGCCCAGCAGGTGCCGTTCAACGCCATCTTCCTGGTGTCGGATCCGATGCAGAAGTGGCGCCTGTTTGCCAACTTCGTGCTCTACTTTTTGCCATTCCTGGCGGGCGCCCTCTATCTCGGCGTCGTCTTCCTCAAGGCGCAGAAGTCCTTCAACCGCGTCTACTTCGCCGATCTCGTCGGCTCGGGCCTGTGCGGTCTCTCCGTGCTGCTCGCCATGTACTACTTCCGCCCCGACGACCTGATCATGGCGCCGCTGCTGCTGTGGCTGGCGGGCGGCATCCTGTGGTTCGTGGCGCTGGGCGACCGGCGCGGCATCCTGGCCATCGTGGTCGTGGCCATCCTGTCGGCGGCGGTGCACTACACGGCGCCGGGCGTGCTCGGCATCCCCAAGCTCGCCGTGTCGGACTACAAGGGCGTCAGCTACGCCCGCAAGTTCCCCGACAACCAGCGCACCTACGAGCGCGCCTCGCCGTTCGGCTACCTCGAAATCTACTCGAGCTCGTACCTGCACTTCGCGCCGGGCCAGTCGGACAACGCGGCGTTCAACCTGCCGACCATGCCGAAGAACGCCTATCTCGGCCTCTACATCGATTCCGAGGGACCGTCGGGCATCATCAAGGACCTGCCGGCGAACGAGACGGCGTACTTCAAGTACCTGTCGATGTACTACCCGTACATCCTGAAGCAGAACCCCGACACCTTCGTCGTCCAGTTCGGCGGCGGCATCTCGACCGCGGTGGCGCTGAAGGCGGGCTCGGCCCATGTCACGGTCGCCGAGGGCAATCCCGCGATCCTGACGGCGTTCCGCGAGGACAAGGGGCTGCGCGACTTCACTGGCGACATCCTCAACAATCCCAAGGTCTCCGTCATCGACTATGACGGCCGCCTCTACGTCGCCCACACCAAGAACCGCTACGACGTCATCGACCTGTCGCTGGCCGATTCGGCCGGCCTGTCGAGCCCGGGCGGCTTCTCCATCGTCGAGAAGTACTCCTATACCCGCGAGGCGATGGAATCCTACATGCGGGCGCTGAAGCCCGGCGGGATTCTCTCGGTGACGCTGTGGAACAAGGAAGAACCGCCCAAGTCGGTGCTGAAGCTCTATGCAACGATGGCCCAGGCAGCACAGATCGTCGACTATCTGGACAAGGACTCGAACGGCATTGCCAACAAGTTCTACGTCGCATCGTCGTACCTTTCGACCGCGACCGTGCTCTACAAGCGTGGCGGCTTCACGCCGGAAGAGATTGCCAAGCTCAACGCCCACACCAAGGCGATGTCGTTCGACGCGATCTACTATCCCGGCATCAAGGTCGACACCGCCGATCTGAAGCAGATCCTGCAGGACTACCACGACCAGTTCTTCTTCGAAGGCGCGCCGGCCGATCCGACGGCCCCGTCGGAAGAAAAGGAGCCCAACGACAAGCCGCCGCCGGGCATGACCACGACCGGTGCCGACGCCAAGGTCGAAGCCAAGGATGAGGCGGCGCCGCAAGAGGGGCCGCGCGTGCCCGCGACTGTGCTCGGCCGGCTGGCGTGGCACTACCTGATCAACGGCGGCTGGAACAAGGTGGCGGACGAGTACGTCTTCGACACCCGCGTGCTGACCAACCACCAGCCGTACTTCGCCGCCTACATCAAGGTGAAGGACCTCTTGAACTTCACCGACCGGCTCGAGTTGGTGCAGGACGAGTGGGGCTATCTGCTCCTGTGGGCGACGCTCGGCATCGCCGCCATCTTCGCCTTCACCCTGGTGCTGTTCCCCCTGATCTTCGGCTGGCGCACCATCTTCAGCCGCTATCCCGGCAAGTTCGGGACGATGATCTATTTCCTGTGCCTGGGGCTGGGCTACATCATCGTCGAGGTGGGCATGATCTCCCACTTCATCCTGGCGCTTTCCAACGCCACGGTGTCGGCCTCGGTGCTGATCACCGGCATGCTGGTCTTCTCCGGCATCGGCAGCTTCTTCTCCGAGCGTTTCCTCGATCGCGCGCGCAGCGTGATGCCCAGGATCTTCCTGGCGATCTTTGCGATCCTGGCGTTCTACGCCTTCACCATCGACTATGCGCTCGACTGGATCGGCACGCTGCCCTACGCGCTGCGCATCGTGCTCTGCCTGCTGCTGATCCTGCCGCCGGCCTTCCTGATGGGTTTCCCCATGCCGACGGCCATGACCACGCTGGGTCGCCTGGGCAAGGACCACATGTTCCTGTGGGCCTGGGGCATCAACGGCTGCTTCTCGGTGATCGGCGCCGCGCTGGTGCCAATCGTGGCGACGAGCTTCGGCTTGCCCGCCGTGGTGCTGGTCGGCGCCTTCGCCTATCTCGTGGCCCTGCCGGCGTTCTTCTCCGTGCTGATGCCGCTCAAGCCCCAGGCAGTGGGGGTGGGCCGGCCTGCGGCGGCGTGAAGCGGCGGGCGCTGCTGCTGGGGGCCTTGCTGATGCCGACCGCCGCGCATGCCCGCACGACAAAGAAGAAGCCGAGCAAGCAGACGCCTGCGAAGGCGGCCGCGACGCCCAAGCCCTTTGGCCCGCAGCCGCTGAAGGACGGCAAGACGCAGCTCGTCGCCTTCAACGCCTCGGCCTTTCCCTATCGCAGTGCCGTTCCCGGCAGCAACAAGCCGTTCCTCGACGTCAAGAACGGCAGGCAGCTCGGCCATACCAGCCTGGGCGGCACGGTCTACTGGGAGCAGCCGACCTACAACGACCGCCGCTCGCTGCTCTATCTGCCGGCCGGCTTCGATCCGCAACGTCCGGTGCTGATCGTGCTCTATTTTCACGGCCAGGGCGCCACGCTGGAGCGCGACGTGATGGTGCGCCAGGCCGTGCCGCGGCAGATCGCCGAGTCCGGGCAGAACATCGCCCTGGTGGCGCCGCAGCTCGCCGTCGATGCCGCCGATTCCAGCGCCGGCAATTTCTGGAAGCCCGGCCACTTCGCCGCCTATGTCGACGAGGCGGCCGAGCGGCTGATGCGGCTCTACGGCGATCGCGGTGCCGGCCGGCAGCTCAACCTCGCGCCGGTCGTGCTCGTGGCCTACAGCGGCGGCTACCTGTCGGCGGCCTATGCCCTCGACCGTGGTGGCGCCAATCACCGGGTCAAGGGCGCGATCCTGCTGGATGCGCTCTACGGCGACGAGGACAAGTACGCCGCCTGGATGGCGGCGCGCCGGCGGCAGGCCTTCCTGCTCAGCGCCTACACCGAGTCGACCAAGGACGAGAACGCGGCCCTGCAGGGCATGCTCGACAAGAAGCGCGTGCCTTACGTCAAGGCCCTGCCCGCGACGCTCAATCCCGGCACCGTGGCCTTCGTGCCGTGCGGCGGCCTCGACATGCATGGCGATTTTGTTACGCGCGCGTGGCGGCCCGATCCCCTGAAAGCCGCACTGGCTATGATTCCCGGTTATGCGGTGGTTCGTGATAAGAAGAGCGCATGAGCGATCCCCTGCGCCAGGAACTCTTGGACATCTTCGTCGGCCGCGCCACCAAGCGCTACGGCTTGAGCGCCATCAACCAGCTCCAGCACGCATTGCAGTCTGCGGCCCATGCCGAGGCCGACGATGCGCCGCCCGCCACCGTGCTCGCCTCGCTGCTGCACGATGTTGGCCACATGATCCATAAACTCGGCGAGGATCCGGCCTCGCGCGGCCTCGACGACGTGCACGAGGAGCTGGGGGCGAAGTGGCTCGCCGAGCGCTTCGGTCCTGCGGTCAGCGAGCCGGTCCGCCTGCATGTCGCGGCCAAGCGTTACCTCTGCACGGTCGAGTCCGACTACTTCGGCAAGCTCGCGCCCGATTCGGTTAGAAGCCTGAAGCTGCAGGGTGGGCTGATGTCGGCCGACGAGATCGAAGCCTTCCGCGCCAACCCGCACCATGCCGAGGCCGTGCGCCTGCGCCGCTACGACGAGGCCGCCAAGGACCCGCGCGCCACCACGCCGGACTTCGACCACTACCTGCGCCACGTCGCAGCCTGCCGTCTCTGATCATGATCGGCCGCAAAGACGTCGAGGCCGCCTGGAGCCTCATCCGACCGCATGTCCGCCGCACGCCGGTGATCGAGCTGCCGGGGGGATCGCTTGGCCATCGCCAACCGATGGCGCTGAAGCTCGAATCGCTGCAAGTAAGCGGCACGTTCAAGGGCCGTGGCGCGTTCCACAAACTGCTCGCCTCGACGGTGCCGCCCGCCGGCGTGATCGCGGCCTCGGGTGGCAACCACGGCGTCGCCGTCGCCTACGCCGCTCGTGCGCTCGGACACAAGGCTGAGATCTTCGTGCCGACCATCTCTTCGCCCGCCAAGGTGGCGCGGCTCAAGAGCTACGGCGCCGTCGTGCACCAGGTCGGCGCTGTTTATGCCGAAGCGAGGGCGGCCAGCGACAAGCGCGCCGCCGAAACCGGCGCGCTCGTGGTCCAGGCTTACGAGGATCCCGTGGTGTTCGCGGGCGCCGGCAGCGTCGCGCTCGAATTCGCCGAGCAGGCGACGTTCGACACTTTGCTCGTGGCGGTCGGCGGCGGGGGGCTGATCGCGGGCTGCGCCGCCGCCATCGGCCAGGGCATCAGAATCGTCGCCGTCGAGACCGAAGGCACGCCGACGCTGCACGAGGCGTTGAAGGCCGGCCACCCGGTCGACGTGAAGATTTCCGGTATTGCCGCTGACGCGCTCGGGGCAAGCCGCATCGGCACGCCCAACTTCGAGGTGGCACAGAATCTGGTCGCTGAATCGGTGCTGGTGACCGACGAAGCGGTGCGCAAGGCGCAGCGTGCCCTGTGGGAGGAGCTGCATGTCGTCGCCGAGCCCTCCGGTGCAGCGGGCGTGGCGGCTCTGATGACGGGCGCCTATCGGCGCGCTGCCGGCGAACGCGTCGCCACGCTGATCTGCGGCGCCAACACGGAGCTGGCGAGCATCGCCTAACCAAGCATGCGCCGGCTCGCCTTCATCGACAACATCCGCTGGACCATGATCCTGCTGGTGTTGAGCATGCATGCGGCCGACACCTACAGCCCGTTCGGCAGCTGGTACTACACCGACCGCGGTGACGCGGGCTTCGGCACCATCCTGGCCTTCGGCCTCTATCAGACGTTCCTGCAGGCCTTCTTCATGGCGCTGCTGTTCTTCATCGCCGGCTATTTCGCCGCACCGGCCTTCGACCGTAAGGGATCGGCCCGCTTCAGCCGCGACCGCCTGCTGCGGCTCGGCGTGCCGACGCTGCTCTACATGCTCGTGATCGGTCCGCTGACGCAGTATTTCCTGTCCCGGACATGGGGCGGCGGCGGCTTCGGCCACCAATGGATCGTCCATCTCAGCGACGGCGAATGGCTGTCCGAGACGGGACCGATGTGGTTTTGCGCATTTCTCCTGTCGCTCGCCTACGCGCTGTTGCGGCAGGCTTGGCCGGGAGTCGCGAAGCCCGTCGGACAGCCCGGTAGCCAGACCGTCCTTGCCTTCATCGTCGGCATGGCGCTGGCGACGTTCGTGGTGCGCATCGGCGTGCCCGAGACGGTCTCGGTGCTCAACATGCATCCCGGCGATGTCCCGCAATACATCATGATGTTCGCCGCAGGCGTCATCGCCTGGCGCGGCCGCTGGCTCGATGAGCTGCCGCAGCGCCTGGCCTCGCGCTGGGCGATCGGCGCGCTGCTGCTGTCCCTGCCGCTGCTCGCCGTGCTGATCGTCGCGGGCGGTGCGCTCGATCACGACACGACGCCATACAATGGCGGCGTCAATCCGGTCAGCGCCGGCAAGTCGCTCTGGGAATCGCTGGTATGCGTGGGCATGAGCTTCGCTTTGCTGGCGCTCTACCGGCGATATTTCGACCATCAGGGCCGGCGGACGAGGTTCCTCTCGGACAATGCCTTCGCCGTCTATCTGTTTCATCCGCCGGTGCTGATCGCGCTCGCCCTGCTGCTCCATGCGCTCGCCGCACCCGCGCTCGTCAAAGCCCTGCTGCTGACGGCCGGCGCCGCCGTCGCGACCTTCGCCTTGTCCGGGCTGGTGTTCCGCCGCATCCCCGGCTTGAGCCGGATCCTGTGATGCGCCGGCGACTGTCCGCCCGGTTTCTGATTCTCGACCAGGCGGGCCGGATCCTGCTGTTCCGGTTCGTCTACAAACGCGGTCCGCTCGCCGGACAGGATTTCTGGGGCACGCCGGGCGGCGGCGTCGAGGATGGCGAGACTCTGGAGCAGGCGGCCTTGCGCGAATTGGTCGAGGAGACCGGCCTGCGGCGCGACAGTGTCGGCCCGGAAGTCGCGCGCCGTGAGGTGGTGCTGCAGCTGCCCGACGGCGAGCACGTCGTGCAGGACGAACGTTTCTTCGTGGTCCGCGTCACCGACAATGCCTTGTCGAAGGCCGACTGGACCGACCTGGAGCGCGAGGTCATGGTCGAGCATCGCTGGTGGTCGCTCGACGAGCTGGCGCAGACCGAGGCGACGGTCTGGCCCAAGAACCTGCGCGAGATGATCGGAGCGCTGCCTTAGCTTAGTTGACGCAATTAAGAACTTGAGTTATTGTCAGGACACCCGCTTCTAGGCGGCGTCGCTCTATGCATCGTTCATCCGAAGTCCATCGCGCCCGGCGGACGCCGCGCCGGCCTCTCCTCGCGTTCAAAAACCAATAGCGAAATTAGCGTAAATGTCCGAATTCCCCGACGAGCCCCATTGATAGTGGGTCGGCCTCCGAGGCACCGCTACGACCTTTCTCGGAAACCTCAGGAACCTCGGAAACCTCGCCAACAATGACGGCACTGCATGCACTCGGCCGCCAACGCACCCGCGCCGAGGACCGCGCATTGTCGTTGCTGTCCCTGTTTAGCGGACAGTGCCCGGCCGCCGCCAGCGCTGGAAGGACCCAAAGCATCAATGGCTTGCGGTGATTTTCCGAGACGCGCAGCGAACGCGATCCCGCTCGCCGTTCAGCGCGTGACGCTGGTCACAACGGCGCGGTTGGCGCGGCTGCCGTCGCTATAGTCGTAGCGGATGGCGAACTTGTCGGCCGGTGAGATCCACCAGCGCGACACCGAACGCTGCCCGGCAGGCCCTTGCTCCTGCATCTCGATCAGGAAGGTGTCGATCATGGCGTCGCCGGGCCCGGTGCGCTTTTCGGCCTGCACCACCCTCAGGATGTAATGCCAGGTCTTGCCGCCGCTGCTGAAGTCCGCCTCGATCTTCTTGCCCACGGCGAGCGGCCACAGCCGTTCCGGCTTCAGGGCATTGATGTAGGCGGTGGTGTCAGCGCCGTCGGGCGAGGGATTGTCGAACAGGAGCGCGCGCAGCTTGTAGGGCTTGCCGCCCACGATCTCCATGGTGCAGTCCATGCCGTCGCGGCCCTTGGCCACCACCTTGGTGCCGCTGTCGTAGGTGAAGGTCGTGCCGGGATCGGGGCAGGCGAAGCCCATCGTCTGGGCGGCCACGGCCGAAGGGAGCAAGGCGGCCAGCAGAACCGCGGCAGAACGTATCGTCATCGTCGCAATGATGACTGCCCGGCGATCAACTGGCCAGCCACAAGTCGTGCCAGCTGGCGGCCAGGAAGTTGGGATCGTTCGAGTGGTTCTGCACCCGGGTGCTGGCCACGGTGAGGGACTCGATCTCGACCAGCGGCAGGTTGGGGCACTCCCGGGTGACGATCTTCTGGAACTCGGCGACCAGGGCCTTGCGCTGGCCAGGATCGGTCTCGACCTTGATCTTCTCGACCAGGGCGTCGACCTCGTCGGTATGGAAGCCCGAGGCGTTGCGGAAGGGCACGCCCTTCCTGATGCCGTCCGAGGTGAAGTACTGGGTGGTGGCCGGCACCGGCTCGGACGGGTTGGCCTGGTTGGAGATCGCCAGGTCGAAATCGTAGTCGGTGTAGATGCGCCTGATCGAGGTCGATCGGTCGGGGACGGTGAGGGTGACGTCCACGCCGATATCCTCGAGACCCTGCTCGACAAGGGCGCCGATCTTGGCGTTCTCGGGGAGCCAGCCGGCCGCCACCAGGTTCAGCTTGAAACGTTTGCCGCCGGCCTTCTTCGGATAGCCCGCCGCATCCAGGAGCGCGGCCGCCTTCTTCGGGTCGAACGCGGTCTTGAAGGTGTCGGCCGCGAAGTACTCCTTGTTGGGCGAGAAGATCGGACCCGTGCCCGGCTGCGCATAGCCGTAGTAGACGGTCCTGGCGATCAGGCTGCGGTCGACAGCGAAGAACATGGCCTGGCGTACCTCGTGCTTGGCGAAGACCGGGTTGCGCAGGTTGCATTCCAGCGTGGTCGACCACACGGCCTCCTCGTAGCCCTTGGGCGTGGCGACGAACTTGCCCGTCGCGGCCAGCCGCTTGATGTCGGGCAGCGGCACCGGGTTGGACACGCCGATGTGGATGTCGCCTGCCTCCAGGGCGGCGGCGCGGCCGGCGGGATCGCGCACGTAGCGGATGATCAGCCGGTCGAGGTAGGGCGTGTCGCGGCGCCAGTAGCCCTCGTTCCTGGCGTACTCGAAATGGCTGCCGCGTACCCACTGCTTGAACGTCCACGGGCCGGTGCCGATCGGCGCGTCATTGGCCGGGTTGGTGAGCGGATCGCTGCCGGCATAGACGTGCTTGGGAAGGATGTAGTTCGCCGGGCTGCAGAGCAGAGAGGAAAAGAAGAATTCCGGCACCGGCTTGTTGAAGCTCACCACGACGGTATCGGTGTCGGGCGCGGCAACGCCCGCGAAGTCGGTGAGCGCAGCCGCCGTGGCGTGCTTCTTCCAGATCTCGTCGATCGAATAGACGACGTCGGCCGTGGTCATGTCATGGCCGTCGTGGAACTTCACGCCCTTGCGGATCCTGACGGTGTAGGACTTGAAGTCGGCCGCCGGCTTCCACGCCTCGGCGAGCTCGCCCTGGAACTCGCCATCCATGCGGCGACTGGCCAGGCGCTCGAGCAGCTTGGACGAGGAGAAGGTGGGCGATGGCCCGCCGCCCGAGGGGACGTAGCAGGCCTGCGGCTCGCCGCCGCCCAAGGTCGCGACCAAAGTGCCGCCCCGCCTGGGCGTTTCCTGCGCAAGGGCGGCCTTGCCGACCAGGCCGGCCGTCAAGAGACCGGCCCCGAACGAGCGACGTGAAACCCTGGTCACCGTGGCTGCCATAGCCTGGATTAGAAACCCAGGGCTGTGGCTTTATGCGGGCAGCGTCGAATAGGTCGCGCGGCCGATCGCCAAAAGGGCCTTTTGCTCGTTGAACACGTCGACATCGACCACGCCCACGCTCTTGCCGGCGCGGCGCACCTTGGCGGTGATGATCAAGTCGGTCTTGATAGCGGGCCTGAGATAGTCGACGCGGAAGTTGATGGTCGGCAGCGCCCGGCGCAGCGCCATGATCAGCGCATAGTCGCCGACCGTGTCGATGATCGCGGCCAGCGGACCGCCGTGCCATTGCCCGGTGCCCTTGCCGCGCTCGAACTCCGGCCTCATGGCGCAGGTCATGGTGACCTGCTCGTTGGCGGGATCGGCCTCGGTCACCTTCAGGCCGAGAAAGGCGATGAAGGGCGAGTTGTCGAGCATCCTCTGCAGCACGTCCTTGATCGGCGGCACGATCTTGTCACTTCCTTCTTTTTCGCTCATGGGGCCACCACAACCTTGCCGAACACCTCGCGATCCTCGATGACGCGCAGCGCCTCGCGCGCTTCCGTCAGAGGGAAGACCTTGTCGATCAGCACTTTCAGCTTGCCCGACTGCACCATCTTCAGGAGCTCCTCGATGTCGGAGCGCATCCAGCCGTTGGAGCCCAGCACCTTCAGTTCGAACGTCCAGATGAAGCGGATGTCCTCCGTCGGCGCGTAGCCTGCCGTGGCGCCGCAAGTGAGCAGGCGGCCACCGACCTTCAGCACCTTCAGCGACTTCACCCAGGTGTCGCCACCGGTGTAGTTCACCACCACGTCGACGCCGCGGTCGGTGCCGCTGCCGCGCCGCGTCGGCTTGCCGTAGAGCTCGTAGACCTCCTTCTGGAAGTCATGGGTGATGTAGTTGATGGTCTTGTCGGCGCCGAGCTCCATCAGGCGCTTGGCCTTGGCGTCGGTGCCGGCACAGGCGATGACCTCCGCGCCGGCCAGCTTGGCGAGCTGCAGGCAGCACACGCCGACGCCGCCCGAGGCGCCCAGGATCAGCACCCTCTCGCCCTTCGCCACATGGCCGTTGGTGGTCATCATGCGCAGCGCCGTGCCGTAGGCCACGGGCAGCGCCGCGGCATCGGCGAAGCTCACGCCATCGGGGATCCTGACGAGCTGGTGCGCGCGCGCCTTGCAGAGCTCGGCCAGGCCGCCATGCACCGTCTCGCCCATCAGGCCGCCCTCGACGCGGTTGATGGGGTCGACCAGCACGCGGTCGCCCTTCTTCCAGCCGGTGACGCCCGGGCCGACCTCGGCGATCTCGCCCGCGACGTCCAAACCCATGATCGCCGGCATCGGCACCTTGATGCCGGGCATGCCGCGGCGGGTGAAGACGTCGTGGTAGTTCAGCGACGAGGCCTTGACCGCCACGATCACGTCGCCCTCGCCGGGCGTCGGGTCGGGAAAGTCGGTCTCGTAGGTCAGACGGTCGGGAGCGCCATGCTCACGGACGACGGCTGCTTTCATTTTTAGGATTCTCCTCCGGTGGGGATCTGTTTGGCCAAGTGCTGGGCGAGCTGGCGCTTGTCGATCTTGTTGGTACCGGCAAGCGGCATCTCGTCGATGAAGATGACCTGGCGCGGATGCTGGTAGGCCGGCGCGTTGGCCAGCGCGTAGCTCTTGACCGCCTGCTCGTCGAGGTCGGCGCCGTTGGCGCGCACGACGAAGGCAATGGGCTTGTGGCCCTTCAGCTCGTCGGGGATCGGAATGACGGCCGCCTGATGGATGCCGGGGTGGCGCTCCAGCATCTTCTCGACCTCGCCGGGATAGATGTTCTCGCCACCGCACACGAACATGTCGTCGGCGCGGCCGACGAAGAAGAAGAACCCGTTCTCGTCGCGGCGGAACACGTCGCCGGTGCGGTAGTAGCCATCCGGCGTCATGGCCTTGGCCGTGACCTCGGGCAGCTTGTGATAGTGCGTCATCAGTGCGCCGCACTTCATCTCGAGGACGCCCCCTTCGGCGTCATTCCCCTGGACCTCCTTGCCGTCGCGCACGAGGCGTAGCTGGACCTCGGGATGAGGGTAGCCGGTCGACAGCTCGGGCTGCGGGACGCCGTCGGGATGCGGGCCGAACACGACGGGACCGGCCTCGGTGGTGCCGTAGCCGTTGCCGATGGCGGCCTTGGGGAACACCGTACGCACCTGGTCGATCAGCGACTGGGTGATCGGCGCCGAGCCCATGCGCACGGCCTCGACTGCCGAGAGATCGTTTGTCGCCAAAAGCTCCTTCTCGCGCAGCATCATGGCGATCATGGTCGGCACCGACGTCAGGAACTGCACGCGATGGCGCGCAGCGGCCTCGATGTAGCCCCGGGTCGTGAACTGCGGCAGCAGGACGATGGTATCGCCCTGGTTCAGCGTGGTCTGGCACATGGCAAGACCGTTCATGTGATAGAGCGGCGCCGCGACCAGCGAGCGCTGGCCCTGCGGCACCGGCCGGCGCACGCGCTGGCTGATCGCCCAGAGGTGCGAATAGTGCGACAGCACCACGCCCTTGGGCCGTCCGGTCGAGCCCGAGGTGTAGAGGAACATCGCTGGTTCCTCGGGCTGCATCTTCAGCGGCGTGAACGGGCCCTCATCGAGAAGCGCCGCAAAGTCCTTGTCGAAGGAGACCTTGGGCACGCTGTCAGGCGCGAGCTTGAGGCGCGTATCGTCGCCGATCACCAGCTTGGCGTCGCAGTCATCGACGATGTAGGCGACCGTCTCGGCCGGCAGCTTGTAGTTCACCGGCACGGAGACCAGGCCGGCCTGCATGGTGCCGAGGAAGGTGAGCAGGAACTCGGCGCGGTTCGCCGACAGGATGGCGACGCGATCGCCACGCTTCAGTCCGCGCTTCGAGAGGCCGCGCGCGACCGCACCGCTCAGGCGGAACATGTCGTCGTAGGTGTAGAGGCGCTCGCTGCCGTTGCCGCCGGCGTCGATCAGCGCCAGCGACTCGCGTGGCACGTCGCGCGAGATCGCGTCGCCCTGGTTGTCTTGCGTGATGGTCACCATGGCGGCCTATTCGATGAACTCCAGCACGGCATTCATCGCCTGCTTCGCCGGCACGACCAGCCGCCCCGACGTCTGGACCGCACCCTCGATCTTGCCTTCCTGCAACGCTCGCGCCGCCTTGGCGACGGAGACGGTGCGGAAGGTGAGACCGGCCATGTAGGCCTTGCGGCCTTCGGCATCGGGCACGGCATCGCCAAACTGGGATTTCAGCTCGGCCTCGGTGACGATGTCGAAGCGCGAGTTGGCGATCACGACGCTCTTGCCGCCCTTGATGTCGCGCACCGCCTCGACGCCGAACATGTCGGCGTAGAGCTTGGCGCCCGCCGCCGGATCGGGCTCGACGATCAGGGCGCGCACGACGGCCACGGTACCGTTGGCGTGATGGCGCCACTCATCGCGCCACACCAGCTCGCGCGTGAAGTGATGGCAGTAGTAGATGCGGCCATAAGGCACGACGCCTGCCTTCATGCGCACCGTGCGGAAGCGTGCATCGTGCTCCTTGCCGGCGACCTTGACCGGCCGTGTGAACTCGACCGGCGGATCGATGGGCACGCCGACCTTGGCGAGCGATTCATAGGTGACGGCGGAATCCTCGGACCCGAACACCAGGCCGTTCAGCCCGAAGGGGAAGGTCATCAGGTCCATGCGGCCGGTCGTGGCGCCCTTGGGCACGGCGATGAGCTCGAGGTAATCCGTGCCGAACATGGCGAGATGGTTGATCGAGCCCAGCGAATGATAGCCGCGCTCGGTCAGCGTGAAACCGAGCCGCCGATAGATGTCGGCTGCGCGATCCATGTCGTCGCGCGCATTGATGACCACGTGGTCGAGCGTTGCCGCAGGCAATGTCATTCGAAACCCCTTCTCGTCATCTTCGCACGTCGGTCCCGCCATGAATTCTCTTATTTCGACGAGCCCACCTTATCTCCGAAAATCAATTCTAATATTCCCGGTATCGAGAGAATGAAACTCCAAGATCGCAGCCCCATTCAATATGCATCTCTGCTGGCCTGCATTTTGCTGCATCGTTATTGGCTGGGCGCGCTAGGCTTCCCTTGGATGGACAGGACCACGACATGACAGCGAAATTCCGCACGACGCGCCGCGCCGCCTTGGCTGGCGCATCCGCCTTGGCGCTTGCAGGCGGCCGCGCGTGGGCGCAGACGCCGACACCGACACCCAAGAAAGGCGGCACGCTCACCTTCATGCAGAACAGCGAGCCGCAGACCCTGGTGGCGCTGACCACTGTGGCGACGCCGGCGCTCACCGTCAGCGCCAAGGTCACCGAAGGGCTGCTGGAGTACGACTACGACATCAAGCCTCGTCCTCAGCTCGCCACGGAGTGGTCGGTCAGTCCCGACGGCAAGACTTATACGTTCAAGCTGCGGCCGAATGTGAAGTTCCACGACGGCAAACCGTTCACATCGGCCGACGTCGCCTATTCGATCCAGCTCCTGAAGACCGTCCATCCGCGCGGGCGCAATACGTTCGCCAATGTCACCGAGGTCAAGACGCCCGATCCGTTGACCGCCGTCATCGAGCTCTCCAAGCCCGCGCCCTACCTGATCAAGGCGCTGACGGCGGCCGAAGCGCCGATGATGCCGCGTCACATCTATGAAGGCACCGATCCGCTGGCCAATCCCAACGGCAATGCGCCGATCGGCACGGGACCCTACAAGTTCAAGGAATGGGTGCGCGGCAGCCACATCATCTACGAGCGCAATCCCGATTACTGGGATGCGCCCAAGCCCTATATCGACCGCATGGTCTGCAAGTTCCTGCCCGATCCGGGGGCGCGCTCCATCGCTTTCGAGAACGGCTCGGCCGACATCGGCTACCGCACGCCGGTGGCGCTGTCGGATCTCGAGCGCCTGAAGAAGGTGCCGACCTTGCGCTTCGAGACCAAGGGCACGAGCTACTCGTACAATGTGTCGACGCTGCAGTTCAATCTCGACAGCCAGTTCTTCAAGAACCTCAAGGTGCGCCAGGCGGTGGCGCACACGATCGACCGCGAGCTGCTGATCAAGACCGTCGCCTTCGGTTACGGCACGGTGTGCTATTCGCCGATCGCGCCGGGCCTGAAGGAATTCCACGATCCGACGCCCAGTCCCTACAAGCTCGACCTCAAGAAGGCCGAGGCGCTGCTCGACGAGGCGGGTTTTCCGCGCGGTACCAATAAGGTCCGTTTCAAGGTGCCGCTCGACTACAACCCGATCGGCGACGAGAGCCGGCGCGCCTGCGAGTTCCTGCGTGCCGCCCTGGGCCGAATCGGCATCGCCGTCGAGGTGCGGGCGGCCGACCCATCGGCATTCGTGAAGCGCGTCTATACCGACCGCGAGTTCGACTTCACCTTCAATGGCCATTCCAACCTGTTCGATCCGACGGTCGGCGTGCAGCGCATCTACTGGTCGAAGAACTTCAAGAAGGGCGTGCCATTCTCCAACGGCTCGCACTACGACAATCCCAAGGTCGATGCCCTGCTCGAGGGCGCCGCGGTGGAGAACGATCCGGTCAAGCGCAAGCAGATGTTCATCGACTTCCAGCGCATCGTCGCCGAGGAAGTGCCGGACATCCCGCTCTACTCGCCGCTCTACCTCACCATCCACAATGTCCGCGTGCACGACCATTCGCTGACCGCCGACGGCGTCGAGGCCAACATGGCCGCGGTGTGGCTGGATGTGTAACCGTCATCCCGAGCGAAGCCGCCCGCAGGGCGGCGTAGTCGAGGGACCTGTTTTTGTCGATGCATC